>JBGSIA010000081.1:0-125340 GCA_041751935.1 Pirellulaceae bacterium
GAACCGTAGCGGAATTTGGCGACGGGTCTGGAATCGTTTACTACCGTCAAAGACGTGCTTGCCGCCAATAACTCAAACAATTGATGGAAAACCCACGCAAATTAAATGAAATGCGATGTTACCAAGCCGACTGCACCCTCGACTCAGCGTGTTTCTCCACTGACTCACATCGAGTTCGACCGGTGTGGCTGTCATCGCAATTCGGCGAGTCGATGTTGTAACTAACAAGACGTTATTCAATAAACTCGATAGGCTACTTTGTTCGTCGCGAGCTTTGTGAGCTTCGTCAATGATAATTAAATCAAATGCACCGAGTCCCAGGCCGACTCCCTGTTCTAGCCAAGTTCGTAGTGGTCCGTCTTTGCCGTATGCACTCGGTTTGCTGGGGGTTGGCCAATCTGTTGCAGCACACAGTCGATCAAACCACTCGGTATTTCCGTTTTTTATCGCGAAATCGACGATGCTTACGGCAGCTCGAAATGTGGACTTCTTTCGACGCTTTTCAGTAGCGTGGTACCCCCAGGGCCATTGTTTTTTGTGCTTTCGCCATCTCGCATATAAATCTCGCAGTAGAGCAAAACGCCATTTATCACTACTACTTCCCAAACGCCACCGCGACAGGATTTGCGAAATGACAACGATATCTTTCTTGAACCACGGCTGATGATTCATGACATCGTCATCGTTCCAAACATCGAGAAACGACCGCAACGTTCTCAAAATCGGTGGCACATCGGCGAGACCTCCGTCGCGAAGTTCTTTCTGCCATTGATCGCCCAAACCTGGTGGTACCACGATTGCCACACGACCGCCGCTGCCCACCACACTCTTCGCAATTTCAACCGCTATACGAGTCTTGCCCATTCCCACTTCGTCAGCGATCACGACTCCGTTCTCGCCAATCCGCTTGGCGACTGCTAGCAAGCTCGCGCGTTGCCCTTTGTTCAGTCGCTGTTTCACACTGGGGTTCTCGATTTCCAACCGCTGCTGTGCGTCAGCTTGCGTTCGCAAACGCGATGCGACGTCGGCCCATCCCTTGAATTTTTGGCTCATGGTTATCCTCCTAACGGTTTGAGATTGTTAACGTCCCACGTCTCTGCAATTCTCGTGATTACGGCAGAATAGTATTGGCCTTCCTTCGATTCATCATCAATTGCGAAGTCAGGTCGAAACGGAGCTTGAGTCAACGGGCTCAGCGGATTGAGATCCAACGTGCGAAATTCCTCGATGACGCTGTCGGACTTCTGCGCACACGATAGAGTTTGCTCCAACCGCAAGCACCACATCAGCCAATCGGCTTGACGGATCTCGGTTTGTTTTGCTGCGATGTTTTCAACGAGCTGCATCATCTCGCGGATCGGATAATGCGAGGCTATGAGTGCACCGTTTCCAGGTTCGTGTCCTACAGCAACACCTACTGGTTCACCACCGAGATCGTCTTCGCCATCAGCAGGTGGCATTGGAAAGCTTTGGAGTTGACTCCAAACTTCGTCGATCGCGAGAGGTCTCAATGCTGCCGCAGCAAAGCGACCGAACTCGTCGATAACAGGCACAAACGCCGAACGTTTTACTCCATCCTGAATCCAACGAACGAGAACTTGTCGAGGCTGAGCCACGGTCCAGCGAAAGCCAAGGTCTGAATCTTGCACACACGGTTGCCCGTTCTCGTCTATCACTTCTATGGCGGCTTCCACTACGCTGCTGGCACGCAGCCAAGCGACACCATCGACTCGGTGCCATCGAAACGCAGCGACCGGCGCGGCGACGAAGTTCAGCACCGGCTCGAGCATTTCTGAGCCCGCTTGCAAATCGTGTTTGTCAGGATCGATTTCCTGATCATCGTGAATCGGCAGCAGGTTGGCGACCAGCAGTGCTGGGGCAACTCCTTTTCGATTTTTCCATTGCAAATTCTTGGGGCCGAAAACGATCCCCGCTTCGAGATTGCCCCCGTTCTTGGATATTTTGCGGGTGAACCCGGGACCCGTGAGATTGCCTGAACCGAGGTACAACCAAGCACTGTTGCAAAGATTTGAGTTTCCCTGGTAATAAAAGCTGAACAGGAACTTTGCGTGCAGGGATCGTTCGGACGAGAGAAACTTCGGTATCAACGGCTTTCGTACCGTCCAATTCGCGGACTTGATTGCGCGGACGGAACTAGCAATTGCCTGACAGGCGTCTGGGTTCACAAACACCGCAACTTCAGGCTTATTGGTGAGGAGTTTCTCCGCTCGCAGTTCCGCTACGATCTTCGTCAGCACCACTGGGACGGTGTTTGGATTCTTGGGTGTCTCGTAGAACCCAGACGCCATGGCTAAGTAGTTACGGTCGGCGGAACCGGCATGTTCTTGAATGAGCGTCGGCAACTGCTCCAGAAGCGACGCGCGACGATTGTCAAAGAATCGCGGTGTGACGCCTTGGGCAAAACGTCTAGCTTTTCCAATGCACTTTCTGAGTAACTCACTGCCGCTTTGTGGTTGCGACTGGCGTAGCGCCTCGTTAGCGGCGTCCAGCCCGCGTATGTCGTATCGCTGTTGCAACCAACGCATTAGATCCCACACTGCAACGATATCCGCACAGTCTTGTCCCAGCGAATCGCCAGCAAATTTTAGATCGTTGCGAGACATGTCCAATGCCCAAACGAGGTCGAGGCTTTCCTCGAGTGTTTGGCGAGTCCAATTGCCGGTCGAAACAATCAACCGCAGCAACCAATTCCCATCATCCGATTCGCTACGGAACGAAAGCAAAGCGACTTTGGCGTGCATCAGTCGAAAGCGACTGCTGTCCTTGATCGGCAGATGCAACACGCCCGGAACGACTGTTGGCAGCAGTTGTTCATTGTGCGGGTCCAACATGATGGCGATTGAGACAACGCCTTGGCTGGCTCGCGAGGCCTCAGTTAAGCGAGTGAATCGAAAGGCGGCGTCATTCATGAACGAAGCGTCTGCGGAGTAGCCACACATCCAAGCAAAGTTACCGATGAAACCGTCCGGTGCATCAAACTGCTGGACGAGTGATGGAGGACAGAACGTCTTGTCTTGCTTGCTCATGATGTTTGGGCCTCGCTTTCGTCGTTGGGTTTCAGCCGATTACCCAACTCACCTCGCAAGTCCAGGTTCAATAGAAACAAATTGCGAACACGTTGAGAAATTCCAGGCGGCCAGCTTACGGTTTCCGGTGGCGGCGTTTCCGTCCCGCCATCTTCATCACTGACGATCTCCGGAGCTTCATCGGCTGGCACTCCTCGGAAGGCTGATCCAGGAACAATCTCATCACCATTGAGTTGCAAGACGCGACCTTCACGGGCGAGCAGATGACGTATCGCGATAGCTGGAGAATCCACCACGCACTGTTGACAAAAAACGGTGGCGCCATCTTGCGGCGATGGGTCGCAACCATCAGCCAGAAACTCACTCGCTATGGCTAGCAATTCTTCGCAATGATCTACGATCGCTGTGGGGAGAGGTTCTGTAAGTGAAAGCTTCTTGACGGTGCGGGAACCGATGAGTTCTTCGATCTTGTCGAGCAAGGTGATCGCCGCATCACGAGCAAGAAAGAATCGAGCCCCGGCATGCAGATTGCGCCAATGCTCGTCATCGATCATCGTCGGCTTGTCGTTCCAGTGAATCGGCAAATAGGGATTCGCCCGGCAAGAATCGACCCATGCGAGCGCGTTCTTACGACGTGAAGCGTCCGTATCGTCACTGGCAACCAATCTCTCACGTAAAAATCGACGACCATCGATTGGCATTACCTCAATCGGTGACAGAGCTTTTCGTAACGGGCTCGACTTCACCCGATCGTCAACGCCGCTTGCCCAACTCACCAAGCGTTTTTCCACCTTCATACTGAAAGACTGCACGCCTCCACAAACATCCTCAATGAATTCTCGCCCAACATTCGTTATGGAGAATCCATTGAAACGCTCGCCAGACGACTCGACCAAGCCGAGCGATCGTAGCGGTTGGATTGTCGCTTGCCGCATCGGCTGAGTGACATAAAAACGCGGGCGGCGGACATAAGCGAAGTCGAGCCGATTGTCTCGCCGCATTTTTGTGGCTCCACGGACTCTCGGATCTCGATGCCAACCGTTGTCGTCAAGAGCCAACCAACAACCGAGCGCCTCGATGGCATTGGCCGTTTCGATGTTAGTGACTTGCTTACCCGCTTGTCGGACCCGTTCAGCAATACAAACTCCAAGAGTGGCTAAGAAGAGTTGTTTTCCGAACCAAACGCCGCCCATTCCAGGCACCGCTAGGTCGTTGAACGCTCGGACAGTTGCACCAAGTTGCAGTGTTCGCGTCCGCCGTTGGCTGGAAAGAGTGTCTGGGCCAAGTATACCCCATGTAATCGCCCCCATTGGATGCCTCGTCATTGAGGTGATGTTGTTACACTCACTCCTTGATTGCGAAGATTATATCGATCGCAGTGACACGTCTGGTCAATTGTCAGCAGTGCTCAACAAAATCGTAGAAATTCTTTTCAGCTCAATTAAGGCGGCCATCTTCCGTGGAGCGGAACTTTGCGGACTTCCTGCGGCGATACTTCGTCTGCTGCGGAGGCGAATAAAGGTGACGGAGGTAATTGTGCTGAGTCCGAAAAATGAGCTGACGCTATCAGTCCAGAGTCGCAGATAGAGATGCGAATCCGCACAAATAATTACCCCCGGTACCTTTTTTCTTCTAAAACATCGCCCAATGTTTGCGAAAGGACGAGCGGTGGCTCGAGCGTCATCCCATCGCTCAAGTAACTTGTGCTTGGGAACCAAAATCTCAGCCGCCACCGTATGGAAAAACCGCTCAGTGGCATATGCATCACACTTCCTACGGTTGATCACCGTACTTCTCTTTGAATATTCTCACCGGGTCATAGTCGGGCCTGCCATACAACTTTTGCTGACGCTCGATACTGACGTTGGGGTAATAGTCGAAGATGTCGCCGTTGCCGAGCAGCCGCGGATCACCCTGGGCGGTCAGTTCGGTACTCAGTTGCTGCCACATTTGCGTTTTCGTTTCAGCATACTGTGGGTCGTCGGCGAGGTTCTTGACACAGTCTGGGTCGCTCTCGATATCGAATAGCTCTTCGCTTGGACGCATGCCAAAGGCTAGCTCATAAAAACGGTAATTCTCGTCGGCCATCGACAAACCGGTCAGGTAGGATTTGGTCGGCGAGGCGTCGCAGTTGGGGAAATCGTATTCTGGATTACCCACTGGCCAGCGATGGGGTTTGAAGTTCCGTACATAAAGGAACTTATCGTTACGTAATGCGCGAGCCGGGTAGGCAACGCTGACCAAGTCGCCATCAGTACGTCCGATGTCATGACGTTCTTTGCCCAACAGTGCATGATCTCGTTTGCTATCGATTCGACCTGAATCACCAGACAACAACTGGTCTTTGAAGCTTGCTCCGGTCATCTGATCGGGTGCCTGGACTCCCGCAAGTTCCAATAGCGTGGGAGCGAGATCGGGAAACGAAACGAAGTCCGTTACCACGCGTCCAGGTTGAATTTGCTTGCCCCAGCGGGCAGCCATCGGAATGTGAAAACCATCGTCGTAGATCTGGCCCTTCACGCGAGGAAACGGCATCCCATGATCACTTGTCGCAATGATCAAGGTATCGTCAAGAAGTCCGTGCGACTGCAGATGTTCCAGCGCTTGGCCGATATGAGTGTCAAACCACTCCACTTCGATGGCATAGTCGGCTAAGTCACCGCGGATCGTTTCGTTGTCGGGGTAGTACGCTGGGACGGTTACTTTGGAGAGATCGCGTCCGTCAAGTTTCCAGTTGTCTTTCCCATACACACGATGGGGTTCTTGCGTTCCCAGCCAAAAACAAAACGGTTTATCCTTAGGCTTCTGCTCTAAGAAAGCTAAAAAATTGGCGGCATAATCGATGCTGCTGATTCCTTCATACGGCGGAGACTTCTTCTTTTCGTTGTATGGGTGTCCTGCCGGGTTCAGAGTTTTTTTGCCGGGTAACGGGCGAGAGTTCTTCCACTCGCCTGGACCCCAGCCCTTGCCGGTATACCCAATTTCATAACCGGCATCTTCCAGTAAGAACGGATAAAAAACCCAGCGTTCGGACAGGATCGGTTGATGATTGCATGCCTCCTGGAGTTGCCAGGAGTAGCGACCGGTCAACAAACACGCGCGAGCCGGGGCACATTTTGGGTTGCAGTTATACGCTTGCGTGAAGAGCACACCTTCTCTCGCGATACGATCAAAGTTAGGCGTTTCGACATAGGTGCTCCCATAAACTCCCATGCTGTCCCGGGAGGCATCGTCGGCAATGATGAATAGGATATTGGGTCGATCGGAAGCGCTTGTCACGTTAGCCAGCAACACGATGCTTGCTAGGAGACAACAGATCCTCAAACCATGTGTTTGTTGCATGCGAATGCGATTCATCGACGTTTCCTCGGTATTAGCGTAAGGTTGCTACGGCAGATCAATAAATGGGCAAAGGCGACTGTTGCGGCAACGCCGACGGACGCCATAACTATCAAGGCTGGTTATTCAACTCCGAGTTTCGCAGCGAGCAGGTCAGCTCGGAATTTCGACAAAAAGACCCCGCGACTTCCCTGACGGGCAGCGACAAGCAGCCGTTTCGCGTCGGTCGACCCTTCCGGATCAAGAGCTGCCAGTTCCGCTAAGAAGTAGACTACGTCGGCTGACATCTGCGGAGAGATTTCAACGGCTCGCAATAAAAGTGGTTTTGCCAACTCCGGCTGGCCCAATTGTAGATGGACGAATCCAAGCAGCGCCAACGCGGTGGCATCATGTGGCTGTTGCAGTGCTAACTCTTGGGCCCGCTCCTTGGCTTCTTGCTGCAATTCGTTTGACTGTTCTCCCAATAACACGAGTACAATCGCTTGCCTAGTCACATTGCAATCTGGTCCTCGATCCAGAATGGCTTTGTAAATACGTGATGCCTGACCAAAATTACCCAACAGCATGTTTGCGTCGCCCGGGACTGCATCAAATATTCCGATGTTCATTTCCTGGTCTTGGAATGAATCAATGATGTGCAATGCCGATTCGGCTCGCCCTAGACTTAGCTCCAGCCTTGCCATTGCGTAGAACGGTCGGGGGTCCGTGGGGTTCGTTGACATCGCGTCGCGAAATAGCGTTGCTGCTGTATCGGTGTCGTTTTCATGTAGCGAAAATCCACCTAGCGCCAGTGACGTCACGAGCGGTTCATCCAATTCGCCCGTTGCTTTGGCAATGCGTGCAGCTTCAATCAAAGTCGATTTGGCTTCCTGACGCTGACCCGAAAGATACTGTGACCGAGCCAAACGAATGCGATACCCTACGGTCGCAGAGTTAAGCTTAATCAAACTGGCTAAGGTCGGACTCGTGTTCTTCCAGCGATTCTGTTGCTCATACACTGCGGCAAGCGTGTCCATTGCGCAACATGCAAAATCGTGGTTCTCGGTAACCGACCAGCAATCAGGCAGCTGCAAGTTGACAGCACGTTCCACCTGTGCGGCTGCGTCCGCCAGCCGCTTCTCGGACAATGCGACCTGACCCAATGTCATCGTTACCTGCGGGTCATCGAGATGCTGTGCAGCCACCTTATCCAAAGCCAATCTGGCATCGTTGATTCGGCCGACTTCCAAATGCATCCACACCAGCATCACGCCGGCGGGAGGCAAGCCGGGTGACGATTTAGAAACTACCTCCAGAAATTCAGCGCATTGGTCGAAGCGGCCGTCACGATAGCCGAGTCGAATTTCGTCCCGCAGACCCACGGCTTGTAATCGCCCATTGACAGCTACGGCCAGCGAGTTGGGCTCCAACAGGCCCTCACCAAATACAATGTCAGCATAGCTCGGGACCAACGGTACTAAGATCGCTGATACGAAAAGGATTATCCCCAGGACGCAGCCTGGATTCGTCGCGCACATAATCAAGCCAACTTATACCGATCCATACAAACACCAGTTCCTCCGAGCGATCGCCGTTTTATAAGCAATGATCCGACACCCAATAATGTCAATATCGCTATCGTGTTTGGTTCCGGAACCGCCGCTAAGGAACTCCACGCAATTCCATAATTGACGTTACTCGGTAAAGTCGATCCCGCACTGAGGTAGGTATCGCTCGCATAGTCGACTCGTAATCCGTAGTGAGCGGAGGTTGACGGCAGCAGGAACGAAAGGTGTTCGGTAACGTTGTAAAAACTTTTCGATTCCGCAATCACTGTCATCGTATCTAGATTCAACACTTGCAAATTCAAATCCGCCTGACGTTCGTCGGAAGCTTGATTAAGCCCTGCGTCGTAGAAACGGTCGCGAAACCAGTTCAGTGTGACTGTCAACGTGGAATTGCCCAGCAATAGATCTCCGATCTCGTACAAATTGCTCATCCCCAAAGCAACCTGCCCCAAGTCCCAGCCGACCGCACCTACAGTTCCAAGCAATCCACTTCCCATCCCCGCGACATCCCGCGTCGTCGCATTCACATATTGATCGAAGGCACGATCCAAGTTCAGTTTTCCTGCGCCTACGGCATAATCCAGCGACTGTGTCGTCGTCACCACACCGCTGACGTCTGTTTGGCCGTTATTCCATCCAGCTATTTTGTCGGCGCTGTTTTGCAGCACTGACTTAACGACCAGCGTGTCCCGTGCTGCGGCACTGTCGATTTCCGGTGTGTTGTAGCTAGCGCTCTTCAAAAGAGTCACGCCACCGGCGGTTATAGGTGCGGCAAAGCTAGTGCCGGCAAGCGATTGTGAATACTGATTAGTCGAAGATGATGTCGAACCACCAAGTGCATTCCCACCTGTCGCTCCACCGAAGTTCGCCCCCGACACGCTCGTGCCTGGAGCTGCGATATCAACATCAGCGCGTACTCCGGCCACTATCGAGTTGGTAGCGCCATTGTAAAAATCTTGCGGTCCACGACTACTAAAACTCGCAACGCTGCTGTACGAGTTATCGCTACCGTTGTTGAGCGCCGCAACCGTGATCGCGTTGTACCCCGAGCCCGGAAACCCAATCGTATTGCTGCTCGGCCCGGAATTTCCCGCCGAAACGACAAACGTCGAGCCTGAGTTTTGGTTCGCAAGACCATCCAATTCTATCGCATAGAAGTTGTTCCCTGACGGATTGGTTCCGCCCCAGCTGCTATTGATCACATCCGCCGTGCCGAAAAAGGGTTGATAGCCGTTGCGGAAGCTGTTGTAGGTGAAGCTAAAACTCAATGCATAGCTGGGACTTCCCGGGTTGACCCATGAGGATGCGATGGCGCCGGATCGTAGGTCGGTATCGTAGGCGATGCCACGCTGGTACTCCTGGGTCCCGCGACCGCCAATTTGAGATCCAACCCAGGTGGCATGTCGGTCGAATTGATTGGTGTTGGACGGATTCATGACAGTAACTGAATGCGTCAGCGAGTCGTGACCGGACCAAATGTGTCGGGCTTCGACATTCGCGGCGATCGTTCCCTGACCCGTGAAGCCCGCGTTGAAGAAGCGAGTTGCACCGATCAGGCTGGCGACGCTCGTGCCGTTCGTGATCCCGCCTCCAGGAAAGTTGGTAACAACGTCATTCTTTCCCGTACCTGGATCGGCCGCAGAGTCCTGCAATGGACCCAGCACCAGAATGACGCCAATCACTAACGGCATCCACTTGAACATAGACCGCTCTGCGAAAAGAATCAAAAAAAGCGTTAGCCCATTGGGACCGACTTCATGCCAATGGCCCTCCTATTCTATTGCATTGGTGAGCGGGAACCTATCGGTTGTCGACGACTTCGTGGCGAATCGATGGCTACCGACATAGGTCAATTCTGATTCAAACAATCAACCCCAGAGGGGAAAAACCTCTCTGGGGCCATTTCAGTTCCTCACGCCGCAGAGCGGCGTTTGGAGGGCAGGAGTGCCAGTCTTTAGTGGACTATTGGCAGTTGGTGCACCCAGCACCCGTTTGCATCGCGGGAGCTGAGTGCATGATTGCACCTTCGCTGTGACCGCTGCTCATACCCGCGTCGTAGCCGTGGCTCATAACAGGAGCACTGTAAGACGGAGCGCTGTAGGCGGCCGGTGCGGAACAAACCGGAACGGTCACCGTAGTTGGAACTTGACGACAAACTTGAACCTGAACAGCTCGCATTGTCTGTACTGGTACGCAAACGCTGTAGGTCTCTGGCACTTGCTCGGTGACGTTGTCATAGACGGTCACATTGTAAGTGCGAGTACGGGTTTGCGGAACATTGACAGTGTAAGCCACTTGGCGGCTACGCTGCTGGGTTTCCATGCGAGTCGCGGTGACAGTGCGAGTACGCGTTTCCGTTGTGTAGGTCGTTTGCGGTACCATACGAGTACGAGTCTCGGATGTCATCGTAGTGTAAGGAACGGTGCGAGTACGCTCTTCGGTGCGTGTCAGCGTGACTTGGTAGTCGCGAGTACGATCCTCAGTGCGACAACGCTGAACCGTGACCATGTGCGATCGCTGTTCGCTTTGCATGACCGTGTAGGGAACAGTGCGAGTACGTGTTTCCATCCGTTGACGTTGTACAGGTACGCTGCGTGTACGTTGCTCAGTCGTCATACGCGTGACTTGATATTCACGGGTACGATCTTCCAGGCGTGTACGAGTCACGGGGACTTCGCGAGTACGTTGCTCAGCGCGATAACGGGTGACCGTATAGTCACGCGTACGTTGCTCGGTACGAGTTCGAGTCACGTTCACGGTACGAGTGCGTTGCTCGGTGTTGTAGCGAGTGACATTGACCATGCGAGATCGAGTCTCGGTACGGCAACGTTGAACTGGCACTTGGCGAACTTGTGTTTGCGTCGTGCAGCTGGTAACCGTATATGTATACGGTTCTTGAGTCGTTTGCTGCTGGTAGGTAGTAACCGGAACCTGTTCGGTTACCAGATTCGGCACGTACACTTGACGGTAGGTGTAAGTAGGACCACAGCTGGCGCCCATCGAAGCACCGGCGTAGCTGCCGCCATCGCCGCAGCTGCCACAGCTTGGAGCCGGAGCGGCACAGCCGCCACAGCTTCCACAACCACCACAGCTTGGGGCTGGAGCGCAGCCACAGCCTGAACCGCCGATAACACCACCACCGTAGCTGCCCATTGAGCCGCTACCGACTTCAACCATTTGGCACTGATAGCTACCTTGGTCCCGAGTACGAGTGGTAATCGTCGTTACTGGAACGCACTTGGTGACGTTGCGGTAAGCGGTACGTGTTTCCTGAACCGGAACTTGAACCGTGTAGGTTTGGTCAACCATTTCGGTGTAAGGAACTTGCACCGAATAAGTCTGTTCAACTTGCTCAGTGTAAGGGACCGTTACCGAATAGGGAACTTCTTGAGTTTCGGTGTAAGGAACGCTGACCGAGTACGTTTGCGTCATCGTTTCTTGGTACGGGACGTTCTCGGTATACGTTTGCGTCACTGTTTCGGTGTAAGGAACAGAGACTTGGTACGTTTGAGTTTGGGTTTCAGTCACCGGAACTTGAACAGTATACGTCTGCTCAAGGTTTTCGGTGTAAGGAACGCAAACTTGGTAGGATTCTTCGCGAGTCATTTGCACCGGAACCTGAACGGTGTACGTTTGCTCAATTTGCTCGGTGTATGGCACTTGAACCTGATAGGTTTGCGTGCGGGTTTCCTGGTAGGGAACCGAGACAGTGTACGTTTCCGTACGTTGTTCAGTAACAGGAACCTGAACTGTGTAGTTTTGAGCTACTTGGGTTGTTACCGGTACTTGTACAGTATACGGAACTTCCTGTGTGTACGGTACGCAAACCTGAACATCGTACGTTTCAGTTCGATACTGGGTCTGCGGCACGTTAACAGTGTACGTTTGCTGACGAGTTTGTACACGTGCTACTCGACGCGTTACATTTCGCATGCGAGTTTGAGTTTGACGTTGATATGTCGTCGCCGGAACCATGCGTGTCTCAGTCGTCATCTGATTGCGCATTACTGTCTGAGTTTGATACGACACGGTCGGGCCACATGCCCCCGCACCGGACATACTACCTTCGGAGATACAGCTTGAACCGCTCGCGCAGCCGCCGCATTCACCACATCCAGCTTGAACGTTGATGGCGAACACAAACGCCGCACATACTCCAAGCAGATACCTTAGCACTTGTGCTTTCATCAATTGAATACCCTCCAAAACGTCTCACAGCCCGTGAGGCAGAAGTAGAAAAACGAGTTAGCGTTAACGGCTGCGTCTTCCCAGGCACCATTACCCAGGTCCAAGAGAATGTAAACAGTTCGAATGGCCTGTCAACGTTTCTGATTACGCAATTAGGGAAAAAGGGGCAAACTTAGACAGCGACAGCAACTTTTCGGCTTGACATGTGTCGTCGCTTTGAGTTTTGTTGTTGTTGCTTACCACTCGCCGCTGTTTCGGTAGGTAAGCGCGTCGTCCCTCCATTTTCCCGCTTCTTGAAGAACCATTCGAGCTTAACTTGCTATCCCACGCGAAATTCGGGGTAGATGACCGCAGTCGCTTCAAATTTTTTAATTTGCAGCGGGTCTGGACGACTACCATCGCGTAATGAGTATGTGGGTAGAAAGCCATCGAATTGATGTCATGCATTGGACCACAAGTTTTTCGGATTTTTTTGCTGCCATACCGCAGTTTTATCTGAAGTTGTCGTGGCATTCGCGACTAAGTCGCGAAAAATGGCTTGATATGTGCGTAAAGCTTGTTGGGTGCTCGACGTGATGTTCGGTGTCCAGCCTACTGGCCTTCTTCTGTTCATTCGCTTGCGATGGACGGATTTTACGATACTGAAGCCGTGTTCGTGTCGATCATTACCGCCATCGGGCACCCCCAAGAGGAGATAAATTGACGGTCAAAATCGTCAATTCGAGAGAATTTGCCTTGTGACAGATTCATAAACGTTCCTTATGATGATTCAAGAGTGTCGAAGTGCAGTTCTTGTGACTTCGCCGTTCTGGAGTACTCATTTTGCCGTGGGAGAAATTCGGTGAATCGTTCACCGCGAGAGACGCTTGACGTGTCAAAGGTTCAGCATCGAATCATTTGTGTGGGAACACCGGATGACCAGACGCTGCTGGCACATCCCGACGAATTGCTGGTGGTCCAGTCGGCTGAAGATGCGATTTCGCTGCTCAGTAACCCAGCTGACCAGAATATTGAAGTCGATGGAATCTGGATCGGCAGCGATTCGTTGCCCCAAGTAAGTGAATTGCAGGGGATATTGCAAAGCGGTGCGATGCTTCGCGATATGCCCGAAGGTGTCGCGTTGCTGGACGAACACGTGCGTGTTTTGTGGGCGAATCGGCGCTTGCTGCAATGGGCCGGTCGTGGCGAAGACTCGACGTTTGGCGCAAGCTTTTATGACTTGCTCTCTAACCCCGAAATCATGGGTCCGGACTACTGTCCGTTTCATACGGCGCTGGCGACCGGTGATGAGAGTAACAGCACACTGCACAGTGGTGACAATCGCTATTTTCAAGTTCATGCGGCGCCGATTGTTTACCCCGACGAGACGCGCCAGCTGATTGTCACCGTCAGCGATATCACCGCTGAAATTCTACAGCAGCAAAAACTCGCTGCGATTCACCAAGCAGGACGCGAACTCGCGGATCTACGTCCTACCGAAATTTTCATGATGGAAGTCGACGAGCGAATCGACTTGCTTAAAGAAAACATTCGGCACTACTTGAGCGACCTCCTGAATTTTGAAGTGATCGAGATCCGCCTGTTAGAACACGCAACCGGTAACCTCGTGCCGTTGTTGAGCGTCGGTATTGATCAACAGGCGGCCGATCGGCAACTTTTCGCCCACCCTCAAGGGAACGGCATCACCGGTTATGTCGCCGCAAGCGGCATGAGTTACGTATGCCAAGATGTCGTCAATGATCCACTGTTCATTCCCGGCGTCGCAGGTGCTCGCAGTTCTCTTACCGTGCCTCTCATTTTGCACGATCAGGTACTCGGAACCGTGAACGTCGAAAGCCCTGAACCATCAGCGTTCGGTGACAGTGATCTGCAGTTCCTGGAAATCTTTGCCCGCGATATCGCCTTCGCTTTAAATACGCTTGAACTGCTGGTCGCCCAAAAAGCAAACACGGCTCTGCAAAGTTGCGATGCCATTCACAGCGCCGTGGCGATGCCAGTTGATGAAATTCTGAACGATGCGGTCAATGTGATGGAAGGTTACATCGGGCACAGCCCCGAGGTGATGGACCGCTTGCGACGCATATTGCAAAACACGCGGCACATCAAGCAAACGATTCAACAGATTGGGCAGCGGATGACGCCGCTAGAGGCAATCCCAATCGGAGTGCAAGCGCCACAGCACTCGCTGCTTCGAGGCAAACGAATTCTGGTCGTCGACGCGGACAATCAAGTTCGCGAAGATGCCCATCAATTGCTCGAACGATACAATTGTATTGTCGAAACCGCACATAAGGGTGATGAAGCCGTGTTGATGGTCCGTGGCAGCGGCGGTGCCCACAGCTACGATGTCATCATCAGCGACATTCGGCTGCCCGATTACAGTGGCTATCAGTTGATGTTGCGATTAGGCGAGATCATGGATCGTGTACCGATGGTGCTGATGACCGGATTCGGTTACGACCCAGGACACTCAATTGTCAAAGCTAGGCAAAACGGATTGCACGCGAAAGCGGTTCTCTCCAAACCCTTCCGCTTGGATCAACTCATTGACGCGGTGAATACGGTTCTGGAAGTGAATGAGCAATCACCGCCAAAACCGCTGGCAACTGCGGTCGCCAGCCGCATTGAATAAACGGTGGCCGACGTTAAGACGGTCGCGCAGACAAGGAATGTCGAGGATCGGTCTGCCGGATGATTTCGCTGATGCCCGTTTGATTGAAACCCTTGTAACCTTGATTGCGTTCCAAGATTTCCAAGTGAGATCCAATGCTGCCGGCAGAGCGAAATTTTTCTGCCTGGGCTGTCGTGATTGCCCCATCGCTCAACGCTCGATCAACGTTTTGATTGTCCACTAACCAGCGCTCACCCTCGGTGAATGCCTGCTTCAAGTGATCAAAATCGGTAAACGGTGCCATGGTTTTGATTCCTTCGCCAGCTAGCTGCTCTCGTGCGGCATCAAAATCGAATTGACATTCCAAGTGATGCATTCCCGCTTGTAGGAATGCTTCACCATGCAGCTTGCACCACAATCCCACGGTGCCCAGATCATGTTGAGACTCGAGACCTTGGTGGGCGAAGTCGCCGGTGACTTCCTCGGCAGTCAGATCGACGTCGGCAAAGATCACCATTCCCGTTGCAGAATGCTCCAAGACTTGAGCTCCCCAACCGGCATCTGCACCGCCATAGAACCGTTCGCGACAAACGAACCCCAGCGATTCCAAGACGCGAATCAATGCAGTGAAATGCTCGCGGCTGCTACGATAGGTATGGTGGTCGTGGTTTGCCCAACCGAAGCCGAGCAGATCTTGACGCATCTTTTGAACGCGCGCGGCGCGATTGCGGCTTTGCCAGTAACGACGTTCCGAAGCAAAAAAAATATCGCACGTTCGATTGACACCTAAATCATCGATGGCGGCAGTAATGAGCCGGCTGGCGTGTGCAAATCCCGCATTCGGTTCAGCGAAATTCCGCTGGCGACGATCGAACGATTCTTGGTGCTTAAGGATGGCTGCGACTTCGTCGGCTGTAACCGCCGCCGCCACAAAATCGCGGCATCCATGTCGTTCGATCACCCACAATTCACTTTGAGGCGAGTTCGCAATCTTTGCTCGACGAACGGCCGCTAGAGGCAGCCCCTCAATGGTCTCGTCAAGTCGGTGCGCGATCAGAAAATCGGCTACAGATTCGACCTTCAGAACCAACTGTTCAATCGTCGCCGTACAGCAGCGAATTGTCGGAAAGAGACCTCGAGCGTGTTGCCAACGTGTTTCTGCATCGCACTGAATACGCGTAAAACCAGCCTCAGCGAGGCGCTGGACAAGCGATGCATCAACCTTCACCAGCACGTGATCTACAAAATCGATGATTCGAGTGCCCGATTCTGCCAGCATTCGTTCGGCTAGTTCGCTGGCAAAGGGAATACCGCGAATTAAATGGGCAACGAGTTGGGAGACAATCTGAGCTGCCCCCGCTTCTGTCTTCCATTGAAAGTCTTCGGGAATGGCCCGCAGCATCGCAACCTCCTCGCCAGTACGCATGAAAACCAGTACGCATGTAAATTCGAAAACGCAACAAACGGATGTGTTGCAATGTCTACAATACTTGTGAAGAGATTATACCGTTTCGCCGTTTCACGGGCTAATCGAAATAGGGGCCAATCAACACAGGAGAGATTCGAATGCACCGAGTGTTGCTATTAGGAGCTGGAAAGATCGGTCGCATGATTGCCCAGTTCTTGTCACGTTCGGGTGACTATGACGTCACCATTGCTGATGCGGATACCGCAGCGTTAGAGCGATACAGTGACCAGGAGAATTTGCGAATGCTGCAGATTGATGCTGGTAACGAAACAACGTTACGCACTGCGATCGGTGAGCAGCACAGTGTGATCTCAGCGTTGAGCTTCCGGTTCAATCCCCGCGTGGCTCGAATTGCCGTCGAACTGGGCGTCAACTATTTTGATCTGACTGAGGATGTTGAAACCACGCGAAAGGTCCAACGAATCTCGTTGAACGCTCGAGAAAACCGACTCGTGATGCCCCAGTGCGGGCTTGCTCCAGGTTTTATCTCGATTGTTGCTAACCACTTGGTGAAGCAGTTCGATGCGATCGACACCGTTCACATGCGTGTCGGCGCCCTACCGCAGTTCCCGTCCAATGCCTTCAAATACAATTTGACTTGGTCTACCGATGGTTTGGTGAACGAATACTGCAACCCCTGTGAAGCAATTCATCACCATCGCCGAGTGGAGGTCCTTCCGTTAGAAGGACTAGAGTCGTTCTCACTCGATGGCGTTCGATACGAAGCGTTCAATACTTCCGGGGGACTGGGCACGTTGTGCGATTCGCTGCAAGGACGCGTTCGCGAACTGAACTACAAGACCATTCGCTACGTGGGACACCGTGACCTCGCTGCGTTTCTCGTCAATGAATTGCAACTCAATGGTCAGCGAGAAACGTTGAAACAGATTCTCGAACATGCAATTCCCATTACGTTTCAAGATGTCGTGGTCATATTTTGCACGGTAACGGGTCAGCGAAATAACCAGTTGGTGCAAGTCAGCGACGCACGCAAAATCTACTCCAGCACCATCGACAACGAGGCCTGGAGCGCGATTCAAATCACAACGGCATCCAGCGTATGCGCTGCCTTGGATCTGATGAGAGAAGGCAAGCTCAGGGGCACGGGATTTGTCCGTCAGGAGCAGATTGATTTGAGTGATTTTCTCGCCAATCGGTTCGGTAAGTACTACCTATCGGATTCGTCAACGCGTTATAGCAAGCATTAACCTAAAGCGATCGTACTCCAGCAAACGCCCTTCCACTTACGGATCGAAACACTTCGTCGAGTTAATTTCAACAAAGAGAGAATCATGTCCTCTGTCCAGCAAGCCCTGACACGATTGGGTGTGAACGGTGCCCCGGTGAGCGTTGCGATCGGCAGTACATGGAGTTCCGGGAAAGGCGAGTTGCGAGAAACAAAATCGCCGATTGATGGTTCTACACTTGCCCGCGTTGCGATGGCGACGGAGTCAGATGTTCAACTCGCCACACGTGCGGCACAGGAGGCGTTTCGGACTTGGCGCCAAGTGCCAGCACCGCAACGAGGTGAGTTCGTCAGAAGGATTGGCCAACGTTTGCGAGTGCACAAGGCCGACTTGGCAACGCTCGTGACATGGGAAGCAGGCAAGATCACACAGGAGGCACTCGGCGAAGTGCAGGAGATGATTGATATTTGCGACTTCGCCGTCGGCCAAAGTCGGCAACTGTACGGGTTGACGATCGCCAGTGAACGGCCACAACATCGACTGGCCGAGCAATACCATCCACTGGGTCCAGTCGGCGTGATTTCCGCGTTCAATTTTCCCGTGGCTGTTTGGGCATGGAACGCAATGCTGGCGTTTGTCTGTGGTGACCCAGTGATATGGAAGCCATCAGAGAAAACGCCGCTGTGTGCACTTGGTTGCCAATCGATCGTCTGTCAAGTGCTGGCCGATGCACCGGAGGTCCCTGTCGCTGTTTCGAGCGTTCTAATTGGGGCTGCGGATGTCGGCCACTCGCTTGCCACTTGCCAAGACCTGCCGCTTATTTCGGCTACGGGATCGGTATCGATGGGGCGTGCCGTGGGACAAACCGTTGCTGCACGATTGGGACGCTCGCTATTAGAACTTGGTGGCAACAACGCGGCGATCGTCACGTCCACGGCGGATCTCGAGTTGGCATTGAGGGGAATCGTGTTCGCAGCCGTCGGAACCTGTGGTCAACGCTGCACCTCACTTCGCCGATTGATCTTGCACCAAAGTATCGCTGACTCGCTGGTCGATCGACTCACAAGGAGCTATGAGAGTTTGCCGATTGGGCATCCCGAACAAGAAGGGACTTTAGTTGGACCGCTCGTTGACCAGCACGCCTGGGATGCTATGCAGTCGGCGTTATCAATGGCCCGTGCTCAGCGCGGAAAGGTGTTCGGCGGTGAACGAGTAACCGCCGGAGTACCAGCGGGCGGATTTTACGTTCGTCCAGCGATCGTGGAGATCGGGCACGAAGCGGAGATTATCCAGAAGGAAACGTTTGCACCGATCTTGTACGTCATGCGTTACAACGCGATTGCGGATGCAATTAAGATGAACAATAGCGTGCCCCAAGGCTTAGCCTCGGCGATCTTTACCAGCGACGTTCGCGAATCAGAGCTTTTTTGCTCGGCGGTGGGCAGTGATTGTGGAATCGCGAACGTCAACATCGGCACAAGTGGCGCCGAAATCGGAGGCGCTTTTGGTGGTGAAAAAGAAACCGGCGGAGGTCGCGAATCAGGATCGGATGCCTGGAAAACCTACATGCGGCGGATGACAAACACGATCAATTATTCATCCGCATTGCCGTTGGCGCAAGGCATTCGATTCGAGGTGACTTAACGATATCGTCATGGTTCTTATCCGCCGCGAACCATGCGCAACCAAGCGTTGATGTAATCCGATTCGTTGACACCAAAGGACTTGGTGAATGCGGTGGCAAACGGTGTTCCCGAATCGAGTTCTCGTAACAGTCCGTCGAACTGGCGACGTCGCGTGCGATCGATCATCGTCGTAGCGAGTGCAGCCCCGATCCGGTCTGCTTGCTCAGGCGTCAGCTTGCCCTCAAGGAACTGCTTGGCCTCCTTCATCGCAGCGGTGGACTCATAAATTTGGGCCTCCAGTTCCCTCCGTGCCTCACGATCAAGCGTACGACCACGTGCGCTCATCGCGACACCAAGTCCTTCGGCGAACCAGCGTGGAACGTCGCCACTACGAGTTGCCACCGCAAGTGCTGTAATCGGAGTCAACAAGCGGCTGGCGATCGCCTCGGGTTCGTCGCGTTCGGTCGCGACCAAGGCGACATACGCGTCGATTCCATCATATTGCCAATGCGATTGCCATTCCGCAGGTATACCGCGCTGCTCGACCATCTTCGCGAATTCGCTGTAGTCATACCGTTTTGGCAAAACAAAAATCGTTGCACGACCACGGTAGTAGGATTCACCATCGGGACCTGGGACCAGCGTGCGGGTTTGTTTGAGCAGTTCTTCGGCCTGTTCGGTAACGAGCTTGAGGGTGCCGGCGCTGGAAGTCCCGAGGACTTGAAAGTGATCCGTCTGTAATTCTTCGATTGGCGCCTTCGCTGCGTTTGCAAGAGCCAAGTGATCGCCAGCGAGTTGTTTACGACGTTCACTGACTTGCGAGGCTGTTGCTTGGGAAGCCCAGGCCAATTGACTCATGACGGCAAGCGGTTGATTCTCGCTAGCCCCGTCAAGCGTTGCGCCTTCATCAATCCATTTTGAGATCAATTCAATCGAATCATCCGCCAACGCCGGTCTTCCACCAGCGGGCATCCGGTCACCCTCGCTGCCGCGCAGCTTACGCACAAGCAAACTTGCGGCGCCCTTTCCCGGCTCCACCACCGCACCGCTGTCGCCACCGCGAAGCAATTGTGCGAACGTATCCATTCGCAACCCGCCGCGTGTCTGCATTGCATCGATGTGACAACCGTTACAATTCTCAACCAACAAAGGGGCGATGTCGGAAGCGAAACTTACCGTTTCATTTCCTGTTGCACGACGAACCATTGGGGCATCTGGTACAGCGGCGGCTGCGGTGACAGCACCAGAAAACGATACGCTCGGATCGGGTCCGTCAAACTTGGCACCTTGAGCGATCCAGGTTTTTAGCAACATAAGTTCGTTGGGTGGGACTTTGTTACCTCCGCGGGGCATGTCACCAGATTCAATGGTCTCAACCAATCGACTTGCAATCACATCGCCCGGAAAAACGACGACGCCCTCGGCAGGGCCCTTCATCAGCGACTCGTAACTTGTCATTTGAAAGCCACCCTTGTTGCCAGTGACGTGACACTGACCACAGCGACCCACCAAAATCGGTACTACGGCAGAGGTGAAACTGACTCCGTTTGCCTGGGGCATCGGAGTTGGTTCAGGTTTTGGCTTTTCAGGACGTTTGGGGCGAGAAATCGGCTTCGTCGTCTTAGCCATCGAAGTCTCAGCCGGCGCTGACGTTGGACGCGGGGAAATGATCAGTGGCGGCAGCGAGACACCCTCCAGCTCCAACATCGTATACGCTTTCGAAATCCGTCCGATGGTGGGTTGCAGCGCGTCGTAAATTTCTGGCGCACTGGATTCGATCAATTCATTGAGCTGATCGGTCGCCGCAGCAATGGCTGAGGCTGCGTCCTCGAATTTCTGTTGGTTGTACAGGTTACCAGCATCGACGACGTGTTTTTGGATCGACGTGAACGCTCGCTTTTGTTCCACCGTGGTCTCTGCAGCAACAACCTGCACAATGCCCAAGATCCCCAAAAGTGCCGGTGCAAATAAGCGAAACCACGAGCGATTCACAATGACAATCCAAAGAGAGAAATATTATTCGCATGAGCTGGCTGCTGAACGCTCATCCTAAACGTTCGTCAGCGGCGGAAAGTACCCAGAAAACCCCGCTATTTAGGGTAACCTCGCGACAGCGCCGATACCAGTCAAACCGGCAATGAAATCCCTATCCGAAAAAGACTTTCTCAGCGGTACCGCGCAATAACCACTGTTTGTCGCCTGGGGACAAGAAATCCAAACGATCGAGGATCAATCCAATCGCCGCGGCATAAGTGTGGCTGCCCTGCACTTGATAGGGGCAATCACTGGCCCACATCAGCCGTTCGGGACCGAACGCATCCAGTACTCGGCGGATCATATCGGCCAGGTCATCGTAAGGCGGAGCCTTTTCTCCCAACGCATAAAACGCTGATGTTTTCACGTGCACTTTGGGATACTTTGCCAAACTGCACAATCGATTCAATTCATTGGGCTTGATTTCGCCACTGATCCCGACTCGAGCAAAGTGATCAATCACGACGGTGGTATCGGGAAACCTCTCGCACAGATGCGCGACGGCGTCCAACTCTGGGGGATCGATCAGCGGACAGGCGGCTAAGTTTTTCTCTGCGGCGATTCTCCATAGCTTCGCCATGCCAGGATCATTCACCCAAGTATTCGCCGCGCCATGAGAGTGCAAACGAAATCCACGTGAACCCTGGCTCGCCAATTCTTGCATTCGCTCCTCCAACTGATCGCTGTGGGGATCGACAATTGCGATTCCGGAAAAAACACCCGGATGAGCAGCGATAACCTCATTCATGTAGCGATGATCAAATTCATAGAAACTCATTTGAATCAGGACCACTCGTTTGACGCCGACCGGGCGACAGTGCATGAATAGCTCCTCCGCCGTAAAGCTCGCCGGCTGCATGTCCGATTTCCTGAATCGATCGCTGATCGGGTACTTGGTTGTATCGGGATGCCAAACATGCACATGAGCATCGATCCAGTCCGCAGATACCGAGTCATCGGGTGCCGAGTCATTGGCGGCATCCAGCCCGCTGCTGGCCACAGCGGTAGCAACACTCGCCGCGAGGGTTGCGAAATCACGTCGAGAGAGTTGCATTGGATAGTTCCTTGAACAGAGAGACTCGAACAGAAATACTCCAACAGAGAAAGCAGACTTGTCTCCGTTGACCAAATACAGTTACTCAAATGTACTCATGAATCGGCTGTAGATTTGCTCGGCTAGCAACACTTGTTCACACTCAACAAACTCGATTGCTGCGTGCGCTTGGTCAATACTGCCCGGCCCCAGAATGATGCTGGGGATACCCAGCATTCCAAACTTGCTGGCATCACTGCAAAACGGCACTCCGACAAGCGATGTATCCAACTGCAAGTCTTGCAGGACTTGAACCAGCGTGCGAACCGCGGGCGAATTCGCATCTGTTTCTAGTGGTACATCGGTTAACATGGGCGGATGCATCGTGGCCTGGAAACATGAATCTTCACCCGCGAGACGATCGATCAATGATTGATAGTGATACAGTACGGACTCGACGGTTTCGCCTGGAAGCATGCGGCGATCTATTTCAATTTCACAGCGATCAGGCACAAAGTTGACTTGAACGCCACCACGAATAACGCCAACGTTACAAGTCGCTGGCCCCAACAACGGATGCGTCCTCTTAGCCAACTCAGCAGTATCAATTTGAAGTGCGGTGACGATGCGAGCCATATTCTCGATCGCGTTCAGTCCCAAATGCGGTTTGGCTGAATGTGCGGCTTTACCGATAGTTTCAATCTTCCAGCGAACTAGTCCCTTACTGGCGATCACTGCTTGCAGGGAGGTGGGTTCTGCCACAATTGCTGCATCAGCAGCGAAAAATCGTGGACCCGGATCGATGCCTGCACACAACGCGACCACTCCGCGATAGGAAAACTCTTCGTCGATGGTCGCAGCAAAAAGGACATCACAAGCTGGCACAATGCGATTGGCGGCGAGACCAGCCGTCGCGTGCATCATTGCCGCCATCCCAGCCTTCGTGTCACATGCTCCGCGTCCATAGATTCTGCCATCACGAATCTCAGGATTCCATGGTGATATCGTCATCCCCGAGACCGAAACCGTGTCCAGGTGTGCTTCAAAAACGATCCGCCGTGAAGAATCACGACCAGGGATACGGGCGATAACATTGGGTCGGTCGGGATAGACGTTCTGCCATACTGTATCGATGCCTCGCTGGCCAAAAAAACTCTCGACATAGCGAGCCAGTTCGGCTTCCGGCACACCACCGTCGTAGTTCGGATTGACACTGTTGATGCGAATCAAATCCGACAACGTTTGGATCACGCTTTCACTCATTCTTGCACCTCGTCGTTCCATACGACAGCTTCAATGGGACCGACGAAAATTAAGTACGAGATCGCACCCAAGCCCATCACGACTGCAGCGGCATAAAACGCCATTTGGTACGAACCGGTTTGCTCCACCGACCACCCAGCAACAAGTGGCGAGACAACGCCGCCCAAATTGCCAACGCAATTTTGAATGCCGGTCCATGATCCCGCAGCCGTCCCCGCCAACGTTTGCGTCATCGCCCAAACGTTCGCTGTGAACAAGCCCAGTGAACAACACGACGCGACAAACAAGGCGACACAAGTGGTCGGTGACTGGGCAAGCGAAGCAGCAACCATCCATATCGCAGCCGATATCAGTCCGGCGAGGGCAACGCTCTTTCGCACCAGCGTTGGTGATCGACCGGCAGCAATCAATCGATCCGAAGTCCAGCCAGCGATCACAGTCGCAATGGCCATCGCCAAGAACGGTAACGCAGCCATCATTGCGGTACGTTTTAAATCGAAGTGATGCACGTCCATCATGTATGAAGGCAACCAAGTCAGCAGAAAATACCAGACGTACCCAAGTGAAAACATTCCTAGCGAAGTACCCCAAACGCTCGGATGTGCCAACACACGCAGAAACGTTGGGCTTGCGGTATCGAGTTCCGCATTAGCATTTTCGGCCTCGTGTTTTTTCCTGTTCGGAATCCAAAAAATCCACGGCACAAGCCAAAACAAGCCACCGACTCCCAAGGCGATGAACAGCGGTCGCCAGCCGTACTGATCCACCAGCAATCCGCCTGCTAGAATACTCAGTGCAGGACCGATTTTGGTTCCGGCATCGATCAGCGAATTCGCTGTACCGCGTTGTTCCTCAGGAAAGTTCTCCACCACCAATCGCGATATCGCGGGATACGCCGCACTTTCGCCGATTCCAAGCAACAAACGTGCAGCGATTAACAAGGCAAATCCGTTCACAAATCCGGTTAACGCCGTGGCGACGGTCCATAACAAGTAGCCGCCAGCATACACCCATTTAACGTCGTACCGATCGACGAGCCAGCCAGCGGGAATCTGTAAAATCGCGTAAGTCCAAAAAAACGCGGATAGCAAAAATCCTTTCTGCGATGGTGAAATCGAAAACTCTGACTCCATCGCTGGTATCGCCACCGACAGCGCTCCGCGATCGATGTAATTGACCAAGATTGAGATGACCAATAACCCCAGCAGCAACCAACGTTTTGAGTTCAACATCGCTTTGAGTTCAACGTTTCGAGAGTTACCGGTCGTGGGCGGGGGAATGATATGCGTGAATTAAACGCAGCTCGCCAGCAATAAACGCTGGAGACGGTGCCCAAAGTGTAGGCGATCCGAGGAAGCTGCACCAAGGTATTGCTTCGTTTACAATCGTCTGTATGTCACACTCAATCCTACCCACCGCAAGCCTCCTCGCTTGGCTAGCCCTCGGCATCACATCTGCGTCTGTCGCCCAGGCCGAAGACGTTGAATTCTTCGAGAAGCAAATTCGACCGATCTTGGTCGAGCATTGCTACGAGTGTCATGCCGGCGATGAGTCCAGTGGTGGATTGCTGTTGGACTCACGTGTGAACTCCATTCGAGGTGGCGACTCGGGCGCCGCGATCGTTGTTGGTGAGCCGGAG
Source organism: Pirellulaceae bacterium (assembly GCA_041751935.1). Lineage (GTDB taxonomy): Bacteria > Planctomycetota > Planctomycetia > Pirellulales > Pirellulaceae > JBBSJZ01. Next base: position 24,982 of record JBGSIA010000081.1, read on the forward strand.
CAAAGCCGATTGATCCAGGCGGTCCGCTATGAGAATCGCGATTTGCAAATGCCGCCGCAAAACCGACTCGATGAATCACAAATCGCGGCGTTAGAGAAATGGATCAAGATCGGCCTACCCGACCCGCGCAGCTCGACGGCAGCGTCCATGGCAGCGACAGGAATGTCCATTGATGAGGGACGCCATTTCTGGTCATTTCAACCAGTCGCCTCACCCGACGTTCCCGCCGTCAGTGATCCCAAGTGGATACGAACGCCTATCGACGCGTTTATACTTTCATCGTTGGAAGCGAACTCGCTTAAGCCGGCGCCTCCAGCGGATCGCGTCGCGCTGATTCGTCGATTGTGTCTCGATCTCACCGGATTGCCGCCCACATCGAAAGAGACGGATGACTTTGTTACCGACAAGTCCCCGCACGCCTACGAGCGACTTGTTGAAAGGTTGTTGGCTTCACCTCAATACGGAGTTCGTTGGGGACGTCACTGGTTGGACGTTGCCCGATACGCTGACAGCAACGGCTTGGACGAAAACCTCGCCTTCGGTAACGCTTGGCGATACCGTGATTACGTCATCAACGCTTACAACGAGGACAAACCGTTTGATCAATTCCTGGTCGAACAAATCGCTGGAGATCTGCTACCGGACTCCGACGAACAAACAAAAACTGCGACCGGGTTTCTCGTTCTTGGCGCAAAAGTATTGGCTGAACCAGATCGTGAAAAATTGCTGATGGACACGATCGATGAACAGCTCGATACGATTGGCAAGGCTTTCTTCGGTTTGACACTCGGCTGCGTGCGTTGTCATGATCACAAGTTCGATCCAATCAAGCAACGCGACTACTATGCGCTAGCGGCCATCTTCAAAAGCTCGAAAACGTTTGCTGACAGCAATACCGGTGCAATCAAGCATTGGAATGAACATGTTTTTGCTGACGAAGACGAACTCGAGGCAGTCAAACAAGTTGACGCTGAGATCGCCAAGCTCACAAGTGCCGCGAGCAAATTCAAGTCCGAAGCGGTAACCAAGCTGCGTGAACGAGCGCGAGGCCAGGCCACCGATTACTTGGTTGCCGCAACGAATGTTGAATTGGATATGCCGCTTCACGAGATCGAGAGAATTGCCCAGCCGCTGGGATTGCATCCTCGAATCTTGCATCATTGCCGACGCCATCTGCATTTTCATGTCGATGATCCATTCTTCAAGAAGTGGTACGAGCTGACCGCTGAACAAGATTCGACGGCGATCGACACCTACTATCGACCCTTGCTACAGAAAGCAGCGGCGGCTGAATCCGCCGCCGATGACGCCTTGGTGAAGCTTGCTCGCGCCGCGCTCAATGACACATCTGGCTTTTTGACAGTTCCCGCCAAGCCGGAGTTTGCGTTTGATGCGCAGACTCTTGCTGAATACGACCGGCTGATGGAGGCGGCACGAGTTGTCGAAAGTGCCGCACCGGATGTGCATGCTGCGATGGGTGTTGTGGACGACACGATCGTTACCGAGCTTCCGATTCACATTCGCGGCAGTCACTTGAACTTGGGCGAAAATGTCGCTCGTGGCTTGCCCGTAGTGATGCAAACGCCTGGTCAAGAAACGACATTCTCTGCTGAGCAAAGCGGCCGTTTGGAACTTGCTCGCTGGATGGTTGATCCCAAGCACCCTTTGACCGCACGCGTGCATGCCAATCGCATATGGCGATGGCACTTCGGCCAGGGATTTGTCAAATCGACCGAAAACTTTGGTGTACTCGGCCAACGTCCCTCGCATCCGGCTCTATTGGATTGGCTGGCGAACTATTTTATTCGATCGGGTTGGTCGACAAAGTCGCTGCATCGAGTATTGCTTCATTCCAATGCCTACCGCATGTCGTCACAAAGTATAGACTCGCAATCAGCCAGAATCATTGATCCCGAGAATCGGCTATTGTGGAAATTTCCTTTACAGCGATTGGAAGCGGAACAGCTCCGTGATGGCATCTTGGCGGTCTCGAATCGCTTAGATGCATCGTTGGGCGGTAAGACCGTTGCGCTTCGCAATCGCCAGTTCGTGTTCAATCACACGTCGATTGACCACACCAAATACGACAGCCTACGACGTGCCGCGTACTTGCCGATCATCCGCAATAATCTGTATACGGTGTTTGAACAATTCGACTTTCCCGACCCGACGATGCCCACCGGCGATCGCGATTCGACCGTCGTCGCTCCGCAAGCGCTGCTGGTGATGAATGCGGACTGGATCATGGATTCCGCCGCCACACTTGCGGACCAATTGCTGATTGAGTCGTCCAGCGATACTTCACGTGTGGAGTCCGCGTATCGCCGCGTTCTGGGACGTCCACCCTGTGCAGCGGAGATTGAGCGTGTGCTGCGTTTCATCGATCCTACATCGGCGAACGACTCTGGCGAGGAGCGACTGAAAGGATGGACGCTGTTTTGTCACAGTCTGTTTGTCACTAACGAATTCATGTACGTGAGGTGATAAGGTGAGTGATCTCGGTTTGCAATCTCGCCGTCAAATTTTGAAAACATCGGCGATCGGATTTGGGCACTTGGCCTTCACCGCATTGCTGCAGCACACGACGTTGACGAATGTTGTTGCGGGAGGAATGCCCTCGGCGCAATCGCAACCCCATTTTGCTGCGCGTGCCAAGCGAATTGTGTTCTTGTTCATGAAAGGTGGGCCATCGCATGTGGACACGTTCGACCCCAAGCCGATGTTGGATCGCGACGACGGCAAGCCGCTTCCATTTGATCTGCCCAGAGTGACGTTCGCCAAGCAAGGCAATCTGCTGAAATCACCGTGGCGATTTCGCCAGTACGGCGAATCTGGTTTGCCGGTGAGTGATTTGTTTCCACACGTCGCACAGCACGTCGATGACTTGTGCATTTTAAGGTCAGTTCATGGCACCAATCCGGCTCATGGTGGAGCATTGTTGAAGATTCATACCGGAAGCGACCAATTCGTGCGTCCCAGTCTGGGGTCGTGGGTGACGTATGGCTTGGGCACCGAGAATGAGAACTTGCCTGCATTCGTGACGATTTGCCCGACGCTTGCGCATGGTGGAGTGAATAATTGGGGAGCTGCGTTCCTGCCAGCCCACTGCCAAGGTACTCCCATCGGAAACGCAAGCTTGAACGCAAAGTATGCTCAAGTGAAGCACATTCGCAATGACCGAATCGCTCTCCCCGATCAGCGACGTCAGTTGGATTTGATCGCGGCAATGAACCGTGAACATTTGGAACGTGCCGACGATGAGGAGGTACTCCGCGGTCGCCTGAATTCCTTTGAGTTGGCGTATCGAATGCAAGCGACGATGCCGGAAATACAAGACCTGTCTCGAGAAACCGCGACAACGATTCACAACTACGGGATTGACGATCCAGTCACTGAGGATTTTGGTCGTCAATGTTTGATGGCTCGACGTTTTTTGGAACACGGGGTACGGTTCGTCCAAGTCACGCACAGCGACAGTGAGGTCCAGTGGGACCAACACAGCGATTTGTATCAAGGTCACGCAAAGAATTCGGCGGAGGTCGACAAGCCGATCGCCGGGTTCTTGGCCGACTTAAAATCACGCGGTTTGCTGGAGGATACTCTGGTGCTGTGGGGCGGTGAATTCGGACGCACGCCGACGGCCCAGGGCAATAACGGTCGCGACCACAATCCACATGGATTTACAATGTGGATGGCCGGTGGTGGAGTCAAAGTTGGCTATGCGTACGGCGGGACTGACGAATACGGGTATTACGCGGTCGAGAACAAAATGCATGTGCATGACTTGCACGCCACAATCCTGCATTTGATGGGACTGGATCACGAGCGTTTGACCTACCATTACGCTGGGCGTGACTTTCGTTTGACGGATGTAGCTGGTCACGTCGCTGGCGACATTATCGCTTGACAATTTTATTCTCGTCGTTTTTCCACGACCGAGATCACCGCTTCGTTGGCTAATTGCTATCATTCTCTGGATGAATGCAACGCCCCTACCTACCGCTGACGAAGTGCCCGCAATGCTCGCTGCTGCGATCGGGCAGATGGAGTTCGCTCGCCGGTACACGCTTGAGCTGTTGGAAACGGTTCCACAGCAACGCTGGTTCGAGACGCCGGCGGGATTTCCTGCACCGATCGCTTGGCATGTCGGGCATCTAGCGGTCAGCCAATACGGATTATTGCTGTTTCGGATTCGCGGCCGCGCTGCTGAGGATCTGGAGTTGATTCCCAGCCGCTTTCGTAAAGCATACGGTCGCGGCAGCTCGCCATCCTCCGACGCCAGCAGCCAACCGACACCTGAGGAATTGCTGGAGCGGCTTGCCCAAGTTAACACGCGGGCAATCGCGGTTCTGGGAGAAACATCGCCGGAAGTCCTTTTAGAGCCCGTCGAGATGCCCTTTGCTGCTTATCCGGTGAAGCTTGGGGCTGTTTTGTTTTGTCCACTTCACGAGCAGATTCATGCGGGCCACTTAGGGCTTATCCGCCGCGGATTAGAATTGGACCCAATCCGCTAAGGGACCTAATTGAATAATGGAAACGATCAACGAATCGATTTACGACCATCCGAAATACTATGACTTGGTCTTTGGTGCCGATTGTGCGGCTGAGGTCAAGTTCATCTTGGCCTGTGGCAAAGCCTACGTTCAGAGTAAACGCAAGCGTTACTTCGAGCCGGCTTGTGGCACGGGGCGACTGTTAGCCGCGTTGGCAAAGCGAGGGTGCGATGTCGGCGGATTGGACTTGAATCCCAAGGCCGTGGAATTCTGCAATGCTCGTTTGGAGCGGCAGGGAGTAAAATCGCGGGCGACCGTCGATGACATGACGAATTTTACCGTCGCGAAACCGTTCGATGTCGCGTTCAACACGATAAACAGCTTTCGGCATTTATTGACGGAGAAACAAGCACGCTCGCATCTGCAATGCGTTTGCAGCGCATTGAGGCCCGGAGGCATTTATTTGCTGGGAGTACATCTCACGCCAACGGATGCTGCACCGAGCGATGGTGAATCCTGGTCGGCGCGACGTGGGCACCTTTCCATCAACACGCACATGTGGACAGTTGATCGCAACTCCAAGACACGAATTGAACGATACGGAATCCGCTTTGATGTTCACCGGCCTTCGCAAAGCGTTCGGATAGTCGACGAGTTAGTGCTGCGAAGTTACACGGCGCCGCAGATGGATCGTTTGATTAAATCGAGCGGCTGTTGGGAGCGTATCCAGACGTTTGATTTCCACTACCACATCGACGCGCCTATCGAAGTTGACTCGGCAAGTGAAGATGTCGTTTACGCTTTGCGCAAAGTTTAGTGCCGGTCCCATGCAAGGACCTCGCGACGCTTCAACCAAGTGTCTCATTCGTTGGTTGTTGGCCCGGATGCTGATCGTCGGCGCGACCGCCCGAATGCCCCTGCTAGCACCACACTGACTGCGGCAACCGATCCAGCGACGATGGTATTGATTCCCCAAGTTCGTTTTTCGTTCGCCATCGTCTGGTACTGGTAAGGTGCGGCAAGGTCCACACCATATTTTTCCATGGACTCCCATTCGCGAATCAGTTCTGCTGGCGCGGCTGCTTGGTAGGCGTCGCGATACTGGGCGATATGCTGATCCGTCGTCAAGGGAACGGTGATCAAAGCCCAGCGAATCCCGCAAAAACCGGCAATCATCAGGCTTGCGGTGGCCACCAAACCAAAAAGGACAAACGCCGCCCGATGCGGTAACGAGGAGTCCTCTGAACTGCCAAGCGGGACATCGTCTTGGGTCGTAGCCGGGGGCAATTGTCGCAGCTCACCGAGTTTTGGCACAGCAATCGTGTGGCCGCAGGATGGGCAGGCCATGGAATCCCCAGCTTGAGCGGGGGAAACCGGAGTGGAGGATTCGCATCCAGGGCAGCTAAGCAAGTACATAGGGATTAAATGACGAAGAATTGAAGTAGGATCGACTAGACCAGATTTTAGTGGTGACTAGAATCCAACTAAGCAAACGGCACCACCGCCCAATTGCGTCGCTTCCTCTGGAATGCAAGTTTGTTCAAGATCTGGTCCATTGACACCATGCTCTTGCAACGCTTCCAACCCAGTCGGAACATCTTTCGAGATGATCCGCGACGAAAATAACGAACTGTTTTGTTCGTCATTCGCGGCCCAATGGATTTGGGTTCGCTTCTAGAGTGGTCAATTTTGCCGTATGCCGCCAGGATGGCAACCGACGTCCGCAGGAAATTTGGGGACGGCGGGTTGATGGGACCGGGGGGATTTCTCGATTTTTCATGGTCGCGATGTGAAAATGTCACGTTCATGAGGGCTGTCGTTTTTTTGTCAAAATTTATTTGACAGAAAAGTCACGGCAATGGGAATCGTCGGTTCAGTAGGAATGTTTTTCCAAATCCCATGGGCGACGAATTTTGAGCACAGTAGCGCTGCGACAGAGTGGTAGAGTTCTCTGGCGATCCAATCGACGTATGTGTCAGGACGTCTGGAGATACACTTTGGTGTTGAGCAATTACGCACAGTCGGATTTCTGTCCGATCGCCGCGAGGAACTGGCCGCACTACACAGCGACTATCCTAGGGAACCTTGGAAAAACCAACTTCAAATCATGTGAAAATCAAGCAGTCCTCATGTGAATTAACGTTCGTTCGTGACCGCATAACGTGCCCTTAAGAAATTTGACAACCGTTTTTCCCCTCTCACGTTCCCTCTCGCATCGCCTTCCGACTCGCAACCACAGACCCAGCGCCAGTCCACCGAATTCACCTGAGCCACGTATTTTGCGTAGGTGTGCGGTTCGGTGCTGGCGAGGACAAGCTTGGTGAGAACATACAACTTCCGTTTCCATCGCGATTACGATCGGTGTCTCGGTTTCACTGTCGTACTCGGTAAATCAATACAGTCATCCGTTTCCGTTTAGGAGTTTTTACTTTGTTCGATACCCTTCTCGACGAATTCGAAGACGTCACAGCGCAAAGCACCGACGTCGTCACTGGCGGTTTTCGTAAGCTGCCTGTGGACGATAGCGAGGACGAAGACGGTGGTGGCGTCGACGTCAGTGATTCTGGGGCCGATGGAGAAGTCCAACTGGACAGTCCCGATGAATTGATGTCGATCGATGACAACGAATCTTGGTCCGACGACCCTGTTCGCATGTACCTGACCCAAATGGGCGAGATTCCGTTGTTGACGCGGAAACAGGAAATCGAGCTGGCAAAGCGAATCGAAGAGACCCGCCGTCGCTTCCGCACCAAGCTGCTGGAAAATCACTACGTTCTCGTAGAAGCCTACAAGACGCTTAAAAAGGTCTACCGAGGTCAGTTGCCGTTTGACCGCACGGTCCAGGTTTCGGTGACCGATCGGCTGGAAAAAGAACAGATCATCGGCCGCCTGCCGCATAACTTGCGAACCTTGCAAACGTTGCTGCGTCGCAATCGTCACGACTGGAAGATCGCCCTGTCCAAGAGTGCATCCCAACGTCGTCGCGCCGAAGCATGGCGTGCTCTGGCTCGCCGTCGCCGACGTGCGGTGCGACTTGTCGAAGAATTGGGTTTGCGGACGCAACGGATCGAAACACGAATCGAACTGCTGGAAAAATTCTCTCGCCGTCTGGACGAGATCGATGCCGCCATCCAGGACCAAAAACGCACCAAACATGGCCGCGAAGTTCGCGACAAACTGATGCACGAACGCCGCCAGATCTTGACCGCATGTCAAGAAACACCGACGTCGCTTCGCAACCGAGTCAAAATGCTCAATTCAGTCTATGGCGAGTACCAACAAGCCAAGCGAGAACTCAGCGAAGGCAACTTGCGTTTGGTTGTTTCAATCGCCAAGAAATATCGAAACCGTGGGCTATCGTTCTTGGATTTGATCCAAGAAGGCAATGCGGGTTTGATGCGTGCGGTCGATAAATTTGAGTATCGCCGTGGTTTCAAGTTTTGTACCTACGCGACGTGGTGGATTCGCCAAGCGATTACTCGTGCCGTTGCTGACCAAAGCCGTACGATTCGTATCCCAGTTCACATGGTGGAAACGATGAGCCGCGTTCGCAACGTCGCTCGTCAGTTGTTGCAAGAACTTGGTCGCGAGCCGTCGATCGAAGAAACCGCCCGCCGGGCCGACGTTACCGTTGAAGAAGCTCGCCGCGTGTTGACAATGAGCCGGTTCCCGATTTCCTTGGACCGTCCGGTCGGAAACAGCGAAGACAGCCAATTCGGCGATTTGCTGCCTGATGGAACCGCCGAAAGTCCGCAAATCGGTGCCACTCAAGAAATGCTTCGCGATCGTATCAATGGCGTTCTGAAGAGCCTGTCCTACCGTGAGCGCGAGATCATCAAGCTCCGTTATGGCCTGGGAGATGGTTACAGCTACACTCTCGAAGAAGTTGGCCACATTTTCAAAGTGACTCGCGAACGAATTCGCCAGATTGAGGCGAAAGCGGTGCGAAAACTGCAACAACCCAGTCGCAGCCAAGACTTGGTTGGTTTCCTCGATTAACCAGATCAAACTCGGCTAGCAACTGGATCACTCCAGTGACATCTTGGGCGACGCATCACCGATGTGCCGCCCTTTTTATTGCGCCCACCAATGATCGTCGTTTGTTTTTAAACACCATCTAGGGATAACTCCGCTAGGACCCAAGAAAGTTGTATTGGCATGCCTACCGCCGAAGAAGTCCTGCAACAAGGCTGGCAACTGCACCAGGCCGGTCGCGTTAACGAAGCCGAATCCGTTTATCGCAACGTACTCAAGCATCTGCCGCGACACGCTAATGCGATGGTGTATCTTGGCATCGCTCTGTTTGATCAACGCCGGTTCAAAGAGTCAGCGAAAAGCTATCGCGATGCGCTCAACCTGCAACCGGAGTTTCCGATTGCGTGGAACAATTTGGGAAATACTCTGCGGATGCTCGGCGAGATCGATGACGCGGAACAGTGTTTCGCGACGGCACTGCAACAACAACCCGGATACCTATCCGCATTAAAGAACCGCGGTACGTTGTGGGTGTGGAGCGGCGAAGTCGAACGCGGATTGAAGTGGTACGAACACGGTTTGGCCGTCGACCCAAATCACGCCGAACTGCACCGCAATCTCGGCGTGATCAACCTGCTGTTGGGAAACTACGAGGTTGGCTGGCCGCAATACCGGTGGCGGTGGCGAATGCCTGGACTGGTTCGCCAGCCGTGCACAGCACCCGTTTGGAAAGGCGAAGACTTGAACGGCAAATCGATCCTTTTGTATCCCGAGCAAGGTCGCGGTGATGCCATTCAATTCGCACGAATGGTACCCATTCTAAAATCACTTGGTGCAAGGGTCACGTTGCAGTGCGATCCCGTCATGATGCCGCTGTTGTTGTGTGTTCGTGGCGTCGACACGATTGTTCCCGAAGGAATATCGACATCTGTTGTTGACTACCATGCGTCACTCATTGAGGCGGTCGACTGCTACTTTCAACAAACCGGCGAACTTGCTTACGGAACCAGACTGATGTCCGATTCTGGTTGCTATCTCGACTTACCAGAGAACCTAGCTCAATATTGGAAGTCGTGGTTGACGTCACATACCCATGGTCGAAGAATTGGGATTAATTGGCAAGGAAATCCAGAGCATCACGCAGACGTCTACCGCAGCATACCGCTACAGGCACTCGCACCCTTAGTGACGCTTTCCGAAACGTCTTTGGTCAGTTTGCAGTTCGGTTCGGGAAGTGAACAACTGTCAAAGTGCTCGTTTGCCGATAAAGTAACAAGTCTGCCGACACCGCTGGATGTTTCCGGAGGTGCATTCATGGACACGGCGGCGATCGTGCAATCGCTGGACGCAGTTGTTACCACGGACACATCGATTGCGCACCTCGCCGGAGCGTTGGGCAAGCCAGTGCTATTGATGCTTGGCAAAGTTCCCGATTGGCGGTGGTTGATGCATGGCGAATCGACACCGTGGTATCAGTCAATGAAACTGATCCGACAAACACAGCTCGGCGAGTGGGGTGATGTCGTCACACGAACTGTGAGAATGCTTCAATAACCGGCTACACGTCTTCGGGCAGCGGTTGGCCTTTGGTTTCCGGCAAGAAAATGATCGCGACGATGCCGAGCAAGAAAATCACCGTCATGTAGCTGGCGGCGGTGCGGAACGCTTCGAGCCGTTCGGCCGCTTGAGCACCTTCAGGAATCAACGCTCGCTGCAGGATGCCGAACACGAATGGTCCCGAAGCTGCGACAAAACGGCCGACGTTGTAGCAAAAGCTTGTACCGGTACTTCGCAATCGCGTGGGGAACAATTCCGGCAAATAGATTGCGAACCCCGCAAACAATCCGAGTTGACAAAAACCCATCACGCCGCTCATCCAGATATCACCGATTCCGTTGAATAACCGAAAGTAAGCGAGTGTCGTCCCCAGTGCCGCAACAAATCCAATAACAAACGCGGGCTTGCGTCCAATGGTTTGAGCCAATCGTGTGAACGCCAACATCCCAAAGAATGCACCGGTGTTCTGTACGATCATGTTGACACTGATCCAAAAACTTTTGGCTCCGGCGATTTCCTTTTCACTCACGCCTTTGTCTCGTAGCGAGTTGCCGATAACGTCGCCAACAAGCTCGGGGCTAAAGAAGCCGATCCCCCACAACCCGATCACCCCGGCAACGCACAATACCATGCCGAATAGGGCGTGATGTCGCCAGCGAGGATCACTGAACAGCGAAACGTACGAGCCGAATTTCACGCCGGTAAGTCGTCCGGCCTCGCGTGCCCGCACCCACTTTTCCGGCTCTTTCAATCGAACTTGAATGAACACGCACAGGAATGCTGGCAACGAGCCGATCAAGAACATCGCCTTCCATGACCACTCCGGTGATAGGTTGTCACTCAGCACGAGCTTTCCAATCAACATTCCGATTAGCGCCGCGGAAATATTCCCTAGCGCTGACAATGCTTGCAGCATGCCCAACGCGCCAGTCCTCGCGGTATCTGGGACGCTATCGGCGACCAGTGCCACGGCCAACCCAAAGACGCCGCCTACTCCGAGTCCGGTGGCAAAACGGAAGAACGCAAAATCGATCCAGCCGCTAGCGAAAGCCGACAGGCCGGTGCACACCGAGTAAATCAGAACAGTGAGAGTCAACGTTTTCGCGCGACCGATTCGGTCCCCAACTGCACCAAAGATCAATCCGCCGGTCGCCCATCCCATGACAAAGATCGATGTCGCATAGCCACCGTAAGCTTTTATATCGCCAGGATCGGTCCCAGGCGGTAGCAAGGACTTGATCGCGTCGTTTCGAGCAATCAAAAACAATTGCTGGTCCAGGCAATCGAAGAGCCACGCCAGCGATGCCATCGCAAAGACGAACCAGTGGTAACGGTCCAGTTGTTTCCACCAAGGACGTGTATCGAGAAGTTGGGGGGGCGAGTCTGGGTTGGTTTGCATGCTGAGCAGCCGGTCGGTGGGAAGAAGCGAATTAAGCGATGAATATAACGATCACAGCCAAGCCGAACATGCACGTCCAACAGGAATGCATCGTGAGAGTATCGCTAATCGGGAACGCTGGAGAAAAAATCTCGAACAATTTGCCTAACTCTAGCCCTGCGGGTGCCTCGCCCGATCGGTACTGGACACATTTTCCCACTCACTGCGAAGTTGCAATTGGCATCTCGTAGTCCTAGATTAGAACGGATGTCGATCCTGTCCGGTGGATGCAACCGGGTTTGTTATGCCTGTGATTTGTGCTTTCGCCGGCTCCCTTTGTGAAGGAGTTCGTCTGATGGTTCATCAATCGCAATTGAGCTGGAGAAACCTCGCCGTGTGCGGCCACGCTTCGGCTGGCAAGACGACGTTGGTCAATCGCTTGCTGGCCGCGGCAGCAATGCCAGGCGACCCACCACTGGCTAACTTTTCTTGTGACTTTGAGCCCGAAGAAAAGGCTCACGGTTACTCCGTCGACTCAGCACTCGTGCATTGGCAACGCGGCGACCTGCATTTTAATGTGCTAGACACGCCTGGTTACTTTGACTTTGTCGGTGCGATGGTCGGCGCAATCGCAGTTGTAGATGCGGCCGTGTTGTGTGTCAGCGGGCGAGATGGAGTCCAAGTTGCAACCCGCCGCGCGATGCAAGAGGCCGAGAAGGCGCACATTCCAACATTCTTAGTCGTCACCAAGCTCGACGATCCGCACGCCGACTTCACCTCAGTGTTGCAGCAGTGCCAAGAAGCTTTCGGGTCGATGGTTGTCCCCATTGAAATTCCCGTTGGAGCCGGAGAACAGTTTTCTCGAAGCATTTCTGTACTGCATCCTCCCCAAGATCCGAACCAAGCAACCGGCGCGGTGATGGACTTGGAAACGGTTTGCCAACAGCTTGTCGAGAAACTCGTGGAGTCTGACGAGACTCTGATGGCCCAGTATTTCGAGGGGTTTGTACCGGACCAAGAAACTCTTGCGAGACTTTTGCATGATGCGATTTTGTTGCGACAAGTGATTCCCGTGTTGTGCGTATCAGCCCTCAAGGGAAATGGACTGGAGTTGCTGCTGGATGTTTTCGCGGAACTAGCGCCAGAGCCTTCCGAGATCACTCGCTATGCTACTACAGCTGACGGCGAGCATATTGAAATCGACCAATCTCCCGATGGACCGCTGGCGGCGCAGGTATTCAAGGTTCGCGTCGATCCGTTCGTCGGTCGTGTCAACTACATTCGCATTTTTGGTGGCAAGATACACAAGGACGAGCCCATCCATGTCACGGGTGTGCGCAGAGACATCAAGGCAGCGCAACCGATGCTGGCTCTGGGCGAGACGCTATCGCCAGCGGACGAAGTGGTCGCGGGCCAGATCATTGCGATGAGCAAGATGGAAGAATTGCATCTGGGTTCCTCGCTGGGCCCGAGTGAAGTTGATGCGATCAAGTTTCCCCAGGCAATGGTCGGTGTTGCAATCACACCGACGCGCCACGGGGACGAGAATAAACTTTCAGCGGCGCTGCACAAACTCGCCGAGGAAGACCCAACGCTTAGCCTGTCGCTCGATTCGCAAACCGGCGAATGGATTATGTCGGGAATGAGTGAGTTGCATCTGCAGTTACTCCGAGAGCGCATGCTCCGACGCGACAAAGTCGAGATTGACACCCACGATCCGCACATTCCGTATCGCGAAACGGTTACGTCGTCCGCCGAAGGTTCGTATCGCCACAAGAAACAGAGCGGAGGTCGCGGACAATTTGGCGAAGTGCATTGCCGTGTGATGCCACTGCCGCGCGGGACCGACATCGCCGCTTTCGCCAATAAAGAGCGATTTACTTCGATGAAGTCGCACCATTACCATCCCGAGCATAATTTCTTGTGGGTCGATTCAATCGTCGGTGCTTCCATTCCAGGTAACTTCATGCCCGCCGTCGAAAAAGGGTTCTTGGAGTGCCTGCATCACGGTTCCTTGGCGGGATACCCGATCCAGGATCTTGCTGTCGAAGTGTTCTTTGGTAAGCACCATCCAGTCGACAGCAACGAGAATGCGTTTCGCATCGCCGCCAGCCATGCACTGAGGGAAGTCTTCGATAAAGCAAAACCGGCACTTCTTGAACCAATCGCCAAGGTCACGATCACTTGCCCGGAAAATGCGGTCGGCGATATCTATGGCGATATGAGTAGTCGCGGTGGACGCGTATTGGCAACTGAAACCGCCGCAGCGGGAATGCAATCGATCGAATGTGAAGTACCACTGCGCTGCATTGGTCACTACGACCGGGCAATCTCCAGTGCAACTGCTGGACAAGGGACGTATTCGCTTGAGTTAAGCCACTACGAGGTCGTCACGCGGGACGCAGCGGAAGAAATCATTCGCAACGCCAAACGCCAGACGAGTGAAGCGGCAACGACATGACGTTGCCAGTAGATTAGAATGGCTGCCTGTTAGCTAAGTTTTCACCCCATCCATTCTAACTCGCTTCCCTCCATGACTCGACGCTCACGACTGGCCCAGCTTGTTTTATTTGCTGCCATTTTCTCGTTCAATCGTGGCCAGTTCTGCGCGGCGCAGTGGCCTGATCGACACGGGCCGACCTTTGACGGTGTCGTTGCCGCCGGTGATGCCCAGCGGCTACCCATTCGTTGGACAGCGTCAGAAAACGTTGCTTGGAAAGCACCGCTGCACGGCGAAGGTCATTCGTCGCCGGTGATTAGCGAAGGCAAGGTTTGGCTGACCGCCGCGACACCTGATGGCAAACAACAATCGATCATCGCCGTTGACGAAGCGACGGGAAAAATTCTTCATGATCGAGTCGTGTTTGAGAATGACGAGGTAGAGCCACTGGGCGGAGCACAGGGCTTCAACAATTACGCGGCCCCAAGTTGCGTCGTCGAACCAGGCGCTGTTTACGTGCATTTTGGCAGTTATGGTACGGCGAAACTGGATTCGAACACTTCCGAGATCGTTTGGCAGCGGCGCGATCTTCCGTGCCAGCACTTCCGTGGACCAGGTTCTTCACCGGTACTTCATGATGGAAAGTTAGTTCTGACGTTTGACGGCATCGATCAACAATACACAGCGGCGCTGGACGCCGGGACCGGCGAAACGCTTTGGCGAACTGACCGTAGTACCGACTACGGCGATCTGGATGAGAACGGAAAGCCGACGCGTGACGGTGACTTGCGCAAGGCGTACTGTACTCCAGCAATTGTCAAGGTAGGCGACCAAATGCAGGTGCTCTCTGTCGGTGCGCGAGCCATGCAAAGCTACGATCTCGAAACGGGTAGCGAGATTTGGACACTACGGCACAACACGTACAATGCTGGAATTCGACCTTTGTGGGTGCCTGATTTGAAACTGGTTGTCATCAACACTGGATCTCGTGGGGAACACATTGCCGTCCGGTTGGATGAAACCACGCAAGGTGACATTACCGATTCGCATGTCGTGTGGGTACGCGAGCAAGGGAATCCTCGCTTCGCAAAGCCGATCTTTCACGACGGGTTGATTTTCCAAACTACTGACAACGGAGTCTTGTCCTGTGTTGACGCCACGGATGGTACGGAGTTGTGGAAGGAACGATTGTCCGGTGACTACCGATCGTCGCCGATTCTAGCCGGGGAAAACCTGTATTTCTTCAGCGAAACGGGTCTGGGATCAATCCTCAAAGCACAACGCGTGGCAGAAGTGGTAGCTGTGAACGATGTTCCCGAAATGAGTACCACAGCGTGTCCCGCAGTTTCCGGCGGAGCCATCTTTGTGCGCGGTAAAGAGCACCTGTACAAGCTCCAAGCATCGGCGCCGTAAGGTGATCGTCCAACCCGTTGTCCACACGTCTCCGCATCAACTCCGCCATCACACGCCCATGCAGTAGATTCTCTGAAATCCACCGTTTACATGTAGAACTATTTAATAGCGCAACATAATTCCATAAGAACAAGCTGCTGGCCCGAATGTCAAAAGGATAAGCCGCTGGTGTCTAGGCGTAAGCCGATTCTTTCCCAAAACAGAGCGTCTAAAGCTGGCCACCAACCTTGGCGAACATTGATTGTTTCAGGTTCGTGCCATTCACTACTGACCCATATCGATTTACTCGCAGTTTGCCACGATTTAATCCGTGGTGCAGCCCACCAGCTTCATCGGCGGTTGGTGTCCTTGGCATCGGTGGTACGCGAAGTGCTATGATGGCTCGTGGGGATCCCTACCCTTGAATTCGCTAAATCTGCGGGGGCGTCGAATTGACCGTTGGGAAAAAGCTGTTTTTTATAGTCATGATGCACTGTTTCGGGAGTGCAGCCGCTGACGAAATGCCGTTGGCTGGGCTTGAAATACCCTCTGACTCAGCGATTCGGTTACTGGTAATTGTCACGGACGATGATTTTTTGGAGACCGGACAGCGGATTTGGTGCGACGTAAGTCTTCAGGAGGCTGTTGACTCGTGCCGCGAACAGCGACGCGCGACCTATCTGAAAACCGAGGCCATTCGCGCGGGGTCTCCAGCGCTGTTGCGGGGAGGCCGGTCGATTGCTGGTGGTCCGCGCCGTGTGATTTGTTTTGTGTGTAATGCACAGCGCCAGATTTTGTCGTTTTGTGTGGGAGTGCCAAGTACACGGCAATTATTGACACTTTCTGAAGATGCTGATGAACTTGCAGTGTCGCTGACACTAAGCGAAACGGCGGGACTTGACACTCAACCCGACAAAGCCGCGGAGAATGCGACACGACTCGCCAATATGGTTCGTGATCGAGCCACGCAACGTGTTACGCGACATTATCGCCCATTGCTAGCGAAAATTGATCCGTCGCTCAACATCGAAGCCTCGGCAAATCTGATTGCAGATGCTTTGGCAAGTGACATCAAGGAACGATTCCTGTTTGATTCTCCGATTGAGAGCGAACGTTGGATCTCGGCCCAACAGCATGCGGAGGCACGTCGATACTGGTGTGACACAATGCTCATCGGCATTGTCGGAAAAAACATCGACGAGATTTGGCCACAACTTGCGGCCAGTGTCTGGGGGGCTGCACCTTGGCATCGAAGCGAAAAGGTGCAGCATTTCGCAACAGACTGCAGCGAAACGCTACAGCAAAAAAGTTTGGTTTGTGAATTGGATTTAACGAAATCTTACGTTCATGCGGAGTCGATTGTCGGTTTAGTCCAGAAGCGACTCGATGCACCTGAAACGAAGCGTGAAGCCGCGATTGCGACGGCGCTGGAAAAGGCACAAGCAAAAGGATGTGACCTTTGCGAGCTCGCTGTACTTCTACGAGAACTGAAACAGCCCCCGATTAAGCTTCGTAGTCCCAAGACGCAAACGATTCGCTGGGTCATCATGGACAAGCCAGATAGCGAACCCAAGCTGATTCCACAGGGTGCCGAAAACCGACTCATCGACGTACTCACGTCACTCAAACCGTAAGCTTCTACCACGAAAACATCACAACTTCCAACAAAGGCATGACATGAAGCGTCTACTCTGTGCTTTGGCAAGCTTTGCGTTTCCCACGTTTGTCTTCGCTGCCAACCCAGCTCAAGTTGCTGCGGGTTTGCAATTGTTCACTCAAGAGTTTGAGTCCACACCAGTAGGGCTCAACGGCGACGGACTCGGCCCCGTTTTCAATGAAGCGTCCTGCGTTGCCTGTCACAATGTTGGCGGCGTCGGCGGTAGCGGCGATGTTCGTAGCAATGCGCGATCGGTAGGTATGCAAGAGTTGGTATACAGCGAATTGGATCCGATCGGTATGAATCAAGAACGGATACAATGGCAGATGCGCCAGCGGAGCGGGATTGCTAGTCCTGAATTGGACCCTAGAGATCGTAGGATGAATGAGGCGGTAGCAAAATTCAGCCCCGCTTTTATCTCACCAGGCGGTTCCATTGAGTCATCATTTCCCCTCCATCGACGTGGCGGATCACCGGCATTTGCTGCATTAAGGGACCAGTCACTTACAGTGTTCAACCCTCATTGGAACGATGACAATCATGCTTCGTGTGATACGGTTCACCAAGAACGAACACCTCGTGAGATTTCCAATGATAACGGAAGTCTGTCCATGAAGGTTCATGTCTTTGCCAGGAACACGACGCCGCTTTTTGGTGCGGGGCTCATAGATCAAATCCCTGACTCTGTACTTTGGTTGCTCACGAAGACGCAACGATCGGACAATGAAGTTTCTGGTCGTCCAGGCACTCTGTCTGACGGTACGGTCGGAAAGTTTGGCTGGCGTGCCAACTTTGCAACATTACGTAGTTTTAATGAAAACGCGTGCTCCGCCGAACTTGGCTTGCAATCGAAACGCGTACCACAACCCAAGGATCTGGCGAATCTCGCATACGTAAATCCGAATCCAGACATCAGTAACGATGCAATTATCGCAATGACAGCGTTCGTTGCTACGTTACCACGTCCAGTCCGCGAGATACCGACAGATTCGCACGATCGTCAACGCGTCGCTCTAGGCGAACAAAGATTCGAAGCGGTTGGTTGTGCCAAGTGCCATGTCCCTAGCCTGGCTGGCGTGCAAGACCTGTATAGCGACTTGTTGTTGCATGACATGGGACCCTACGCCATTGATATGGCCGGTGCGCCACCGTACGTAAAAAATGTGACGGTAACGGAAAAATTGGTAGGGTATTCAGCGACTGAAACACAAACAACCCAAATGACAGTGACCTATTACGGAACTTCCAGTCGGATGTCGACCAGTCAAAATTCGACGGGATTCCAAAATCCAGTGCCGAGATCAAACGCAACGGGAGGGATCGTCAGCACCAGATACGGAACGCGACTTTTTAGTCCCAACATGCCGCCTCGAACTATTGTCGTTCCACTCGGTGATCGATTCGTGGTTACCAAAGAAAATGAGACTCCGGAAGTGACTGAAGTAACAACTCCTACCAATCGTCAAACTGGTGTTACAGGACGAATTGAGACGAAGCGCTCGAGTAAGTTCTCCGAAACCATCGAGACTCAAAAATATCATATCACCGAGTTCGAACAGACATTTGTCAACCAAGAATGGAAGACACCGCCGCTGTGGGGCGTGCGTGATTCAGCACCGTATATGCACGATGGTCGTGCCGAGACGATTCTTGAAGCGATCGCGATGCACGATGGTGAAGGACGCGGGGCACGTAACCGATTCTTCGCCTTGTCCTACGATGACCAACAAGCGATTCTCGCATTCTTGGATACATTTGTGGCACCCACAGAAGGCGTCATCGAAGCACCTAAAAAGTTCACTCGACGCGACTTAGTCTCTCGCTAAGCTGTTTCAGAACCTCGTGAATCGAGGTTACTTTGCCAGTGCGCGAGCTTTTGTTCCAGCCTGGAGCGTGGCGATGATTTCGTCGACGTCGTACACACAACCGCCCCAGGCGCCGCCACCGATCTGTTGTAGTGCCGCCCACAATCGCGTGTCGTCGGGCATCTCTGGTTCCATTGCGAGTTCCGGATGTGGTGGTCGCGCCAAAAAGGTTGCCTCGGCTTGGGCACCCGTTTCGCCGCATGCCGTTTGCACCAAGTTAACATGTCCATCAAGCGAGTTTCTGTCGATCGTGATTTCGATGATATCGCCATCACGAACACGGCCGATGGGTCCGCCCGCGAGTGCTTCGGGGCCAACGTGACCAATGCATGCACCGGTGCTGACGCCGGAGAATCTTGCGTCCGTAACCAACGCGACTTGTTTACCAAACGCCAAGTACTTCAATGCTGACGTGATTTGATAGGTCTCTTCCATCCCGCATCCGATTGGGCCGCGACCAATGAGCACGATGCAGTCTCCTTCGCTAATTGGTGGTCCGTTTTGATTCTTAATCGCCGCGATTGCGCCGCGCTCGGTCGTGAACACCCGAGCGCGTCCTCGATGCCGATACACGCCGTCGTCACCGACAACGCTGGGGTCGATCGAGGTCGCCTTAATTACGCTGCCTTCAGGACACAGATTGCCTTCAGGGAAACACACGGTACTGGTCAGACCACGAAGTCTCGCCTTGGCTGGAGGCATGATCACGTCGTCGGGATCGATCCCATCGCTGTGTAACAGACGTTCGCGACAGACTTGTCGACGATCGCTGTTCCTCCATCGGTCCAGCAGTTCGTCCCATGTCATTCCGGTAACTGTCTTTGCTTGCGCGCGAAGCAATCCGAGTTCACGTAAGTGCCAAGCAACTTCCGGAACTCCGCCAGCAAGAAACACCCGAACCGTCGGATGCCCGACAGGACCGTTGGGTAAGCAATCAACAAACCTAGCAACGAGCGAATTCACATGGCGAAATTCGGCGACACCGGGCCGATCCAGACCCGCGGCAGCAGCGATAGCCGGAATGTGGAGAAGTAAGTTGGTGCTGCCACCGACGGCCGCATGGAGCAGCATGGCGTTGAATATGGCATCGTCCGTAAGTACATCTCGCAGCGATATTTTTGCTGCGACCATTGCTGCGGCGGCGGTTGCGGAATCGCGAGCCAATTGGGTCCAGATGGGCTGGCCGCTCGGCGCTAGTGCTGCGTGGGGCACCGTCATGCCAAGGGCTTCGGCGACGACTTGGCTGGTTGCCGCCGTCCCCAGGAATTGGCAACCGCCGCCAGGGGTTCCACACGCACGACATCCTTCAAGCGAAGCCTGTTCAAGCGTCATCTCACCACGACTATAGCGGGCGCCGATCGTTTGCACTTTTCCGGCATCTTCACCTTCGGTCGGAGGCAACGTCACACCGCCGGGGACAAGAACGCTGGCGATGTCTCCGCATCCGGCCAGGGCCATCATCATGGCCGGTAATCCCTTATCACAGGTCGCGACACCGATGACCGCTTTTCGCCGTGGCAATGAGCGAATGAGTCTTCGCATGACGATTGCGGCGTCGTTGCGATAGGGCAGTGAGTCGAACATGCCCCGCGTGCCTTGCGAGCGTCCGTCGCAGGGATCGCTGCAGAAAGCGGCGAAGGGGACACCGTCAAACGACATGATTTGTTCCGCAGCAGCCTGGACAAGCAAGCCAACTTCCCAGTGTCCGGTGTGATATCCCAAGGCAACCGGAGTACCATCTGGGGCGCGAACGCCACCTTGAGTGCTGAGAATGAGGTACTGATCGCCGAGTACGCGGCGGGGGTCAAACCCCATGCCAACGCTTTGCGTCAACCCGAACAAATCGCCACTACTCCAAGTTCGCAGTATTTCATCGCTCAGGGGCAGCGATCCTGCGGGACCGGTAGCCGAAGTCTGGAGAGCATCCGGTTCCGCTGGCGCGGCAAAGTAATCACAAGTAGACATGGTGTACCAAGAGCATGAGAAGCGGAGGCCATTGGGAATTGGAAAAACCGCTTTGAATGTACCTCAGCGGCTAAGAATTCCGTAGCCATCACCGGCGCACCCCGATCGGCGCTTGATCCAAAGAAGCGTAAACTGACATGCAAGTTACCCTCTTTGATTTTTCTCACGATAGTCCCTGGCGCCTCATGTCCACTCGCCGTCGAGCCCGCGAGATCGTGCTGCAACTGTTGTACGAAGCGGACATGAATCCGACTCGTGACAGCGATTCCGCACGCGCGTTTATCCGATCGCGGCTGCAAGGTCGTAAAGCACTCACCGATTTCGCCAACCGGCTGTTGGTTGGGACGCTCGAGCATCGTCGAGAGATCGACAAGCATCTAACAAAGCTAGCGACGCATTGGGCGTTGCCGCGAATGCCGGTCACCGACCGCAACGTATTGCGATTGGGCGCCTTTGAGATTTTGTTCAGCGATACGCCGGGGCAAGTCGCGGTGAACGAAGCCATTTTGCTCGCTAAACGTTACGGCGACAAAAACAGTCCCCGTTTCGTCAACGGAGTTTTGGATCGTTTGTACAAAGAACGCGTGACTCCAGGGTAGCCATTCTCGCTTGATTTAGTTCGCAAGTTAATTGACGAGTGAGCGAACGCCAGGAGTGACTGAACGGCCGTGGTCAATGCTCAGGCAACAGACGCTCGCTGTCCGGTTGCGTGATGCGACCGACGATATCTTGCAGGATGACTTGTTCGAGAGTGGTATCGCGTCCGAGCGGTATCCAGCCCAGCGTTTGAGGGAAATCGTCGACGCCGTCTTGTTTACGAATGATGGTGCCATCATGGCGCATCGTTGTACTCGTCGCTGATTCCGTCGCAAATTGATTGCGGTCTGTATCTTCCAAGTCTTTTTGAACGATGACTTCAATTTGATAAGCCGCCGCATAGGGTCGTACGGTGACGATGGCGCGGCGGCGAATCGATTGCAGTGTGCTTTGCAATCGCTCAAAGCCCTGAGTGCTGTCTTTGCGCCAGGGTTCAAAGATGGACGAGCCAATTCTGTAGGAAGTTTCGATACTTCCATCGAGCACTAGGCCTTCGCGATTCTGGACCGGTTGTTCCCTCGCGATACGAAAATAGTCATCAACCGCGTCAACAACTTGCGACCAAACAAAACCATCTTCCGCAGGTGGCAGTTCCAGCGGGTTGGGAATGTAAGTTGTGGGAACCGGGGCGATCAAACGATATCGCAGTTGCCCGCAGCCGACGATAGCGACCAATGATACAACCAGCGCCAGTGGTACGATCCGAAAAGCGATTGGCGGCATTGAGTGTTCGTCGATGCTGGTAGATGGCGTTACGGCTCGTCGCGAGCGATTCAACGTAGCTGCGGCGTGGGAAGTGTCGGTTGCGTTGCGACCGGGAAGAGGTTTACCGGCTTGAGCGGCTTAGCCCCGGGGATGTCTTGAGGAAACAGCGACCACACCGGCACGCGATCACGCATCGCCTCCATCACAGCTTGCTGAGAATTGTTTATTTTCTGTTGACGAATTTTCGCACGGATCTCGTCCTGGACGTCAGCGAGAGAAGTCACGCCCGCATCGTCGCGTTCTAAAACTCGAATGATATGCAGCCCATCGTTATCAGCAATGATCTGGCTCATCTCGCCAGTTGGCAAGGAGAAGATTTGCGAGTCGAGAACGTCGGATGCTAAGGAACCCTGCTCAGTCCAGTCGTGCAAACCTCCCTTGCTGGCAAACGGCTCTTGGCTTTTTGCCCGCGCGACTGCCTGCATGTTGCCACCATAGTATGCTTCGCGGCCCATTTCGGAAATTGCTTGGTTTGCGGCTTCACGCGAACCGAATCGAGAGAAAACAACCGAAAGTTGTTCCCAGCGTGCACGTGAACGATGCTGGTAATCTTCGCGATGCGTTAAGTAATACTCATTGATCTCAGCAATCGAAACTTCCGGATCTTTGGCAACTTTACTTCGAATGTACAAATGGCCGAGCATCGCATCGACGAACTCTCTTTGACGTGCCAGCAGTGAACTACCTTTTTCCCGCAGCAATCGATCCAACTCATTTAGGTCGTCGACGTTGTACTGTTTCTTCAACTCAGGAATCTCGCTTTCCATGAACATCCCTCGCGCTTTCTTTTGCATCAACTGGTCCGCCTCGCGGCGCTTATCGGCCGATTGTGTGGCGACTTGATCGAGCAAAAAAGATTCCCGCATCATCTTGTTCTGGATCGCTTGAGCGAGTGCACCGCGGGTCAGGTTAATTCTGGCATAGTTGAGTTGGTCCTCAGGGACTTTCTCCTCAGTCTTGCTGAGCACATCGTTGATCCGCGCATCGACTTTTGGCGAAATCTCACCCAGTAATATCGGTGACTGGCCCACCATGGCAACGATCGCCGCCGGGTCGGTAGGCAGTTCTACCGTGACCGTGGCATCAATTTGGTCGCGCGTGGGAACCTCGGAACGCGACGATATCCCCGGAAAAACGGCGAAAATCGTGGCATAAATTAAGCGTCGGTGAAGGCGCGGCATACGTTGCCCTGCGGCCAATGGAGTGCGAATGGTGGTGGTTTCAAACTGCTTTTAGCCAGATTCTCACCGCGGAATCAAGGCCAAGCCGAATAATCTTGTACATCGGGCGTCGAAACCGCTGATTTCCAAACTCTTGCCGGATCGGTTACGGCAGGGGCTTTAACATTGATCATCACTTGTTCGATACGCCATAATTAACAAGGCGATTCCAGCAATGTGCAATTTGGTTTCGAAGGAACCGACGAAATGAATACTCGATTGATCTTGTTGTGTCTGTTGAGCTTTGCCTTTACCGCAGAAGGTTTCGGCCAGGAAACGCTGGTGCCAGCAGTAACTTCGCTGCACCGACTCGTCACCAGCAAGCCCGAAGATCTGCGAGAGTTGTTTCTCTACTCGGAAGAGTCGATGCCGCTTGTGAGTGCGCATCGTGGTGGTGCCGGGCTAGGGTTTCCAGAGAATTGTATTGCGACGTTTGAACATACGCTGAGCCGAACCTTTGCGATGCTCGAAGTTGATCCTCGTATGACTAAGGACGGGTACGTCGTATTGCACCACGATTCAACGTTGGATCGGACGACGACGGGAACCGGCAAGCTCGCCGACTATACGCTAGCGGAGCTGAAACAGTTGCGGCTCAAAGATACGGCCGGCAATGTCACAAACGAGCAAATACCGACACTCGATGAAGCAATTCAGTGGGCTCGCAGAAAGGCGATTTTGGTGTTGGATCAAAAGGACGTGCCGCTAGAGCTTCGCATTCGCAAGGTACTTGAGCACGACGCCGAATCGTACGTGATGTTGATCGTGAACAGTTTCCAGGACGCCAAGGCATGTCATGAAGCGAATGGCGACTTGATGATGGAAGTCATGATGGGTGATCATAAGAAGGTGACACAATTCGATGCGACGGGTGTTCCCTGGTCGCATGTCATTGCCTTCGTTGGGCATGTGCCGCCAACGGATCGTTCACTTTATCAAGCAATCCACGATCGAGGTGCCTGCTGCATGATTGGGACGTCTCGCAACCTCGATACAACGTTCGGGGCGTTGCTCGAAACAGATCGCGTCAACCTGAGAAACCAATACCTCGAATTGTTCCAGCGGGGCGTGGATGTGATTGAAACCGATTTGCCTTGTGAACTCGCGGAGTTGTTACTTCGTGATCAAGCCGTGCCGCCTGGCAAGCAGCGTTTTTTTCAAGCACCCTAGCGATCGTGATAGGCGTTCCACGTTCAAAGCAACTCGCGCCAGCGACATCTGTTTCTTTCGGCGCGCGGCAAGTCAATTGAAAAAACGATGCCTATTTGAGCACCAAGCTTCATCAGTTATCGCCTTGATTGATGTGATGCTGCGCTTTCCGTAGTGGATCTTTCTGCAGCTTTGCCGCCTTACGTTGTTAGAAGCCCAAAATTGATTGCGGTATCGCATCGGCGACCGCTATCCAAGGCTATTCGACGACGACCGGCGTTCGAGGTAAACTCATGGCTCGGTATGTATCATTACACTCTCGCCTGCTGGATGATGGTTCGTGATTAACAATTTTGGTTTTCGTCGCTCCATTTTGGTTACTGCCTGGGGACTGCTAGCCGTTTCGCTGGTCGGTTGCAAAGTTGCTGTACCGACAAGCATTCCTGGTCCCGAAGATCCCGATGCCCCGAAAGAATTCTCGACAACCGCGTCGGGACTTCGCTACCGCATTTTGCGGCGCGGCAATGGAAATCATCCGACAGCGTCCAACGACGTCAAGGTCGACTATGTCGGGTGGCTGGATGACGGTCGTGAATTCGATAGTTCATACACTCGACGCGAACCGGCTTCGTTTAATCTTGGTGGTGTCGTTGCTGGCTGGACCGAAGGACTGCAATTGGTCTCTGAAGGTGGCATGATCGAACTGGAAATTCCACCGGAACTCGGTTACGGCGATGCAGGTTCCCCAGGCAGCATTCCGCCGTCGGCACGCTTGCACTTCAAAGTAGAATTGCACGAGATTCGTTAGTCGCCGCTCGGTACTTCCCTCAGTGACATCGTTGTCAATTACATCTACTGGAAGTTTATTTTATGTTCATCGCAAATGATCGATTGTTTTTCTGTCTGCTGGTTCTATGCACTGGGATGCCTGCTTTCGCAGCGGAAAGTGAATGGGTGTCATTGATCAACGGTAGCAATTTAGACGGCTGGACCCAACGAAACGGTACCGCAACGTATCGGGTCGAAGGGGATGCGATCGTGGGCAAGACGTCCGAAGGAAGTCCGAACTCCTTTCTTTGTACGGACAAACTTTTCGGCGATTTTGAACTGACGTTTGACGTCAAGGTGGATTCCGCCTTGAACTCCGGAGTTCAGATTCGCTCGCAAAGTGAAGGCGGCAAACCTGGCGGCCGTGTGAACGGGCCACAGGTCGAAATATCGCTAGATAAGATGGCTGGTTACATTTACGGCGAAGCTGCAGGAGGTTGGATGACTCCCGATTCAGATCGCAAACCGCACGAAACATTTCAAGATGGGCAGTGGAATTCGTATCGAGTGCTGGCCAAGGGAGAAAAAATCCAAACGTGGATTAACGGAACTCAGATTTCTGATTTGACTCATCAAGAACGATTCAAATCGCACCCGAAAGGATTCGTCGGCTTGCAAGTTCACGGTATCGGAGCGGGTCAAGGTCCATACGAAGTTCGTTGGCGCAACTTGAAGCTACGCGAACTTCCTTGATGCGTTGGTAGACTCGATTTGTTCCTGGTCCCAAGAAAAACGCTTCGTGATTCAATCTCATGCAAATGGCCTTCGCTATGGATTACATGATGAAACAGCTACAGGGCTGTGCCGTGATTTGCTTGTTCTCGGCAATTTCATTGGTCAGTACGGCACGATCGCAAGAGCTGCCATTCCTGCATCCGCTTTTCACGGACCACATGGTGATACAACGCGAGATCTCAGTACCGGTTTGGGGTTGGACAAATCCAGGTGAAGAAATTTCCGTGACCTTGGCAGGTCAGTCGGCTACCGCGACGGCGGGTAAGGACGGGCATTGGCAGGTCAAACTTGCGCCATTGCAAGCCGGCGGACCACATGAACTGGCGGTGACCGGGTCTCGCGTGGTGACGATCAGCGATATCCTGGCGGGAGATGTTTGGCTCTGCTCTGGACAGTCCAACATGGAATGGCCAGTCGCTGCTTCCAACAATTCTGAGCAAGAGATCGCGGCAGCCGATCATTCGCGGCTTCGACTGTTCACGGTTCCGAAACGTGTGTCGACTGAGGCGCATCGAACGATTAACAGTCAATGGCAACTTTGCACGCCACAGACGATTCGAGGATTCAGCGCAGTCGGGTACTTCTTCGGACGTGACTTGCAGCGCGAGTTGGATGTGCCCATTGGACTGATTCATACGTCTTGGGGCGGTACGTTGGCCGAGGCTTGGACGAGCGACGAAGCTCTCAGCACGATGGATGATTTTTTGCCAGCAATCGCCGCGTTTCGCGAAATGTCGGCTGCGCAGCGTCATAGCATCAACGGTTTTGAATCCGCCATGGAGAAATGGTGGAACGCGAATGACCCTGGATCGAATCAATCGTGGTCCGCTGCGAGTGTCGCCACAGACAATTGGAAAACGATGGCGCTACCGGGAAACTGGGAGTCGCGCGGGCTAGATGAGTTCGATGGTATTGTTTGGTTTCGCAAGGAATTTGAAGTGACGGATGCTGACGTTGGGAAAGCGGCCGTGTTGCATCTGGGGCCAATCGACGACCGTGACACCACGTGGGTTAACGGCAAGCAAGTCGGTGCAATGAATGATTGGGCAGCGAACCGCAATTACTCGTTGCCTGTCGGAACACTCAAGGCTGGCCGCAACGTGGTTGCTATCCGTGTACTCGATACCGCAGGTGGAGGTGGATTGCATGGACAGAGCAACCAGATGTCGTTGGACATTACCGACTCCGATTCGATCCCACTGGCCGGCGATTGGAAGTATTCCGTCAGCACGCCGCTGAATAAGACGACGCCGGCACCGCAGCAACTCGTCAGTAATCCCAATATCGTTACGGTACTTTACAACGGGATGTTGGCTCCCTTGGCCCCCTACGCAATCACTCGTTGTACCACACAAGTTAGTCGGAAGAAATTTTTTTCGACCCCGGGCCAAATGCGTTCCAGGCGTTGGACAGGTCGTAGCATCGCTGTAAGCCGATCCACAGAGTTTGCGTTCCGGGATGGTTTTCCTTGCGGTCGATGAATCCGCCCAGGCTGGCGATCGCGCGGATCACGTCATTGAGCGTGGGACAACCCGTAGCGGGTATTTCTTTCCTCAGTACCGCGTACACGCTCTTCCATTCACTGGGCTCGAAAATCACTTCACAGTCAATCTCAGGGCACTGGCGTCCTAAATGACATAGATACATCAACCGCCAAGCGACCACGCTGTACAACGCTAAGCAGTTCAAGATGCGTTCAACGTGTTCAAAGCGTCGATGCTCAATCCGGCATCCAGATTTGAGTGTTTTGAAAAAACATTCAATTTGCCAGCGAATGCAGTACGATGAAATCACACGCTGGACATCTTCTTTGGTTTCGATCGGCAGTGTCGTCACCAGCATCCAAGAAATCGCGTCTTCACCTGCGGGAGGATTCACCTCTTCGCAGAGGACCACGTTCAACGTGACTTTCGCTGGCAAGCTCTTGTCACCATGCAGCGGGCGACAAACTTCGATCGTCGCTTTGCGTATTTCTAGTTGCGCTGTACGTCCTTGGCGAGAGCGACTTCTCGCTGACTTGCCTTCACCGATTTTCGCGGTACGAGCACGGATCTCGACGCTTTGATCAGCAATTTTCGCGGTCTTGCGGACTTGATCGGCCCAGTCTTGTTGATCGGTCGTGTTGCGATTTTGCCCCGCGCGAACGAGCAGATGTAGATTCGGTTGGTCACTTGCAAGGGCGGCGACAAAGAGATCGTAGATATCCGATTCACTGTCGCTAACACAGACGCAGGTGGTATCTGGGCAAGCCGCTGCGGCAGTTTTCGCCCATTGCAATCCTTCGAGCCAGCGAAAACTTTCCTTATCTTCAATCGGTGTTTGTCGCCGCTTGGTTTGCTTCTCTGTTTTGCTTGCCTTGCTGATCGATTCTCGAGTCCAACACTTTTGTCCGACGATCCCAACGGACACACCCGCTTCATCAAACACGACCATGGGGTGATAAAAAACACCTCGCCGCGCTTCGCTGTCCATCGCTCCGGCGCCTTCGACTTGTTGCTCGGGACGCGTCAAGTCGATCTCCGAGGTGTCTTGAGCCATCAGCACAAAACGGAGTTGGTTCATCCGCTTGTAAGTCGCTTCAATATGCGGCTGAAGGATTCTTTCCGGGGTGACTTTTTCGTTGTCAAAGAACCGGTAACAGCCTTCAATCTCGGCTTTGGATGAATCCATCGCCGTGGGGATACTGAAGGTTGGCTTCTGCCCCAGCGCGTCAGCCAACTTGGCTACTCGCTTGGTCAACCGACCATCACCGAACTGGCAACCCACAAACTCATCGGACAAAGCGGTAGCGGTCACTGAAGCACCTCCGTGCAGACAAATCCAACTGACCCGCAGCACCCACGCGGATCTTCGAGATAGAATCGTTCGCGCCGCTCAGAAAAAAGTAAACCCGCCCCCGCAAACCACCATTTTCGTGAAACTCAAGATGTGTGGTACAACGAGACGCAATCAAAGGGGTAATTTGGTACCAAGGTGAATCGAACGCTGGCCGAGCGATGCAGTATCGTACGTTGCTTCCAACGATGATTCGCGATTGGCGACAACGCTTTGGTGTTGGCGATTTCCCTTTTCTAATCGTTCAACTTGCGAACTTTATGGATGTGCAGAAGCAACCGGTCGAAGCTGGCTGGCCCGCTTTACGCGAGGCACAGTTTCTCACTGCGCGCAACGACAAGCAGGTAGGACTGGCGCTGGCGATCGATATAGGTGAAGCGACCGATATTCATCCTCGTAACAAGCAGGAAGTTGGGCGACGTCTTGCTTTATCCGCGCTGGGTATCGCTTACGGAAAAGACATTGTGTACAGCGGTCCAGAGTATGCCTCTGCTGATTTTCGGGACGGCAAGGTGTTCGTCAAATTCCGCCACCTTGGCAGCGGCATGCAAGCCAAGGGAGACAAACTCGTTGGCTTTGCAATAGCGGGAAAGGACAAACAGTTTGTCTGGGGTGATGCAGTAATCGAAGATGATACGGTGATTGTTTCATCGCCAACCGTCGCCGATCCCACGGCCGTCCGTTATGGTTGGGCCAATAATCCCACTTGCAATCTTTACAATAATGAAGGGTTGCCCGCATCACCATTTCGCACCGACCACGAGTAGTTGCACGGTTTGAGCGGCGTTTCACAAAACTCTTGGGCGAGTTAATGTGATTTCGATCGATTTTCAAAACGCTAACAGTCAACATGAGAGTTAAAACGAGCGTCAGGAAAAAGTATCCCTCCCCACGTAGTCGAGTCTCTCCGAGGCACGAATCTGCCGCTCGCTTAATTGCCGCGACCGAGATGCAATAGTAAATTTTCAGGGCAATGCCTTCGTGCAGGGCACCTCTTTCGACACGTGATTCATCAGTTCGCTGAAACAGACTTCAACAGCGCGTCGCGCAACTCGATTTGACGATAGGTGTCCAAGATAGGGCTGCCGTCGACCTCGGTGACGTAGAACACGTCGGCGATTTGATCCAAGTGCGTGTCGATCTTGGCAAAATGCAACACGACACGATGCTCAGCGAGCGTCGAGGCGATGTGGTACAACAGCCCCACTCGATCGTAAGCAAAGATCGAAAGAATGGTGTACCGACCGAACGTCTCGTTATCGAACGTGACCTTGGTCGGCAACACGTTGACGGTTGCTGGTTCCTTGTTTCCTTTCGTCGCCCATGTTTGTCGATGCGGCGGCAGCGCCGCGTCGGGCGAGTCGAGCAATCGACGAATGCGATCACAGATCTCCTTTTGACGTAACGCTGGGGGCGCATCTGGAAAGTCGGGATCGAAGACCCAAAAGTCGTCCCATGCAAGATGATCGCCGACCGTTTCAATGTCAGCCCGAAGGATCGTTAATCCTGCGGTACTCAGCGCTCCGGTGGCCCGAGCAAACGTACCGATCGTTTGCTCGCCCTCGCGACGGACGAACGTGTACCGAACCGCAGACAAACTGGGGTCAAAGCGGCTGGTACAGAACGTTTGCTGCCCACCGGCAAAATGAGTTGTGACTTGAATCAATTCGTCGGCCAATTCCGCTGGCGAACCGCGACTCAACAGCGACAGCGGTAATTCGTTGAGCAACTCATGGCATTCCGAATCGCATTTTCGAGAATCCAAGTGCTTGCGAATTTCGTTACGAATCTCATCCAGTTTGGGATCTTGATCGCCGGGTAAATTACCAGTTTCAAAGAATCGCCGCGTCCTTAGGTACAGATCTTCGATCAAGTTCATCTTCCAATCGGTCAGCACGCCGGGACCAACGGCTGATAAATCGGCGACGGTATGAACGATTAACAGCTCCAAGCGACGTATCGAACCGACTTCTGCAGCAAACGCATGCACAATTTCCGCTTCATTGAGGTCATGCTTGAACGCGACATTGTTGACAAGGAGGTGCCGGTGAATCAGCCATGTCAGTGTATCGGTGGATTCGTCATCCAAATGCAACAATTGAGCCGTTTCCAAGGCAAGTTCGCGACCCACTTCGCAATGATCTTCCTCGCGTCCTTTGCCTAAGTCATGAATCAAGAGTGCCAAATGCAGTAATCGCTTGTCGCTCAGTCGACGGTAGCGGCGACCGATGGACCCTGAATCGTGCTCAAATCCACAGGCGGCTTCGACAGCGAGGATACAGTGGGCATCGACGGTGTATTTGTGATAGGCGTTGAACTGCAGTAACCCTCGCGTTCGTTTAAAGCCTGGAATCAATTGCTCCAGCACTCGCAATTCGTGCAATCGTCGCAGAAGGTCAGCAAGCCGACCACCGCGACTGAGCAACGACAAGAATGCCTCGATCGACTGCTGGTCGGGAGGCGTAGGATCTCGCCGTAACATCGCTTCGCGGATCGCATGCCAAGTTTTGTGATCGATTCGCCGCTGATGTTGGTTTGCCAAGCTCATCAATCGTAGGACATCGGGCAAGCTTGTCGCGAACTGTGCCAGTGCCGGTTCACGCACCCAAATATGGGTTGGCCCCATGCGAATGTTTTCGTCGATTGCCCGCGAGAGTGCGTGCTCGTACCCACGAGAAATGAACGATCGCGATTGAGCATCATCGACAAAGAACGACGCTGCGTAACGAACATTGCGAGTATGCTCAAAGTATTCCTGCATGAATTGTTCGACAGGCAAAACACCTTCGCTGCCCGAGTATCCCCAGGCTTCGGCGATTTGCATTTGAGTTGGTCGGTCCAATACGTCCTGGCTACGGTTTTCGCGAAAGTGCAACTCATTGCGCAACCGCAACATGAAGGCAAATGCTTGACGAACGAACTGGTAGTCTTCTGCGGGAATGGCCCCCAGCTTCAGTAGCCTTTCTAAATCGGTTTCACCATGCTTGATGAAACCAATCCAGCGAATCAGTTGGATGTCTCGCAGTCCGCCGAGCGAGCGCTTAACGTTGGGCCGCAACAAGTAATTCGTCTCACCCCATTTGTGTCGCTCTTCGCGGCGGGACGCCAGGAGATCGCGTAACAGTCTTTGTCGACGGCGCTTGGTGCCTTGACGCAGTGCGCGGAAGAAACCGGTGTAAACCTGTAATCCGCCAGCGAGGAATCGCGATTCGGTGAGTGACGAGAAAATGACTGGGTCATGCCACGCCAGCGAGCATGCCTCGCTTGGCGTGCGGATAGCGAATCCAAGCTGCAACCCCGCATCGACCAGATCACGAGAAAGAATACCGGCGAGTTTTGACGCGAGCGCCGTGCTACTGCGATTTGCCAACAACATGATGTCGGCATCGGAAAACGGTGCCAAGTCACGACGGCCGAAACCGCCATGAGCGACTAAGGCGATGCCGCGCAGTTTTGGCTCGTCACCGTAGGGTGCGGTCGCCTCGCCCCAAATCTGCAGCACGATATCGTCATAGAGGTCAGCAAGTCGCGTGGAGACTTGGATTCCTGCGGAGCCCGAATCGTGTTGCTCGCGGATTTTTATCCGTCCGTCACGCAGCCGAGCTCGGCAGCGCAGCACAACATCTCGAAGCAAATTGGTCGACGACAAGCGGTCACACTCTTACAGCGCGTCTTCGCCGCGTTCGCCGGTTCGAATGCGGATGGAATCTTCCAGGTTGGTGACAAAAATCTTTCCGTCACCGATTTGACCCGTTTGGGCCGTCTGCAGAATGGTGTCGATCACCGTTTGCAAATTCTCATTGGCGCACACAACTTCGATTTTCACCTTGGGAACAAAATCGATCGCATATTCGGTTCCGCGATATATTTCCGTGTGTCCTTTTTGGCGTCCAAAGCCGCGCACTTCGCTGACCGTCATTCCGTGGATGCCATGATCAGTCAACGCGTTCTTAACGTCTTCGAGTTTGAAGTGGCGGACGATGGCTTCAACTTTTTTCACGATTTATCCTCGGCACTGGCGTTATCACAATCAATCACGTGAGATCGCATTGTACCGCCATGACGTAGCCAAGCCAGCGGGGCTGGTGAAATGGCGAGAATCGCCCGCCTGAACCGTGAGGCAGCGACAAAATCGGGAAAAATGTTCACTCAGCTCGGCCGTACCCACTGCGTTTCGCTGACGCCGGCTTCATGGTTAGCAACTCGGCTGAGCACAAACAGCAGGTCGCTGAGTCGATTCAAGTAGATCATCAACTCCTCCGAGATGTTCGCTTCGTGGTGTCGCACCAGCGTTACCACGCGACGCTCAGCTCGACGACAAACACCTCGTGCCAGATGCAAATGGGTCGACGCCGGGCATCCAGCAGGCAAGATGAAATGTTTCAGAGGCTCCAAAACCGCTTCATGCTCGTCAATCCATTGTTCCAGTCTGGCGATGTGGGACGAGCCGATCAATCGTAATCCGTGTTGGTCGGGGTCCGGCGTTGCCAGTTCGGCGCCAATCGAAAACAATTCGTGTTGAATCTGGTCCAATTGACAATCGATGTTCGCCGAAACCTTGGCCGAACGAGCTGCTCCCAAGGCTGCGTTGAGTTCATCGACCGTCCCGTAAGCCTCGATGCGATCATCGTCTTTGGAAACTCGAGGTCCGCCAAAGAGACCGGTACTCCCAGCGTCGCCTGTGCGAGTGTAAATCTTCATCGTTTGTCTTCGTCAAAATATGCTGTGGAGTCGACCCGTTCATCTCAACAAAAATCAGCCGATACGCTGTCGTAATTCGGTGGCGAGTTCCGAGATTTTCACTCTTGTTTGTTCTAAAGTGTCACGATCGCGAAGTGTCACGGTGTTGTCGGTCAGCGATTCGCCATCGACAGTGATACAGTAGGGCGTTCCCGCTTCGTCTTGACGGCGATAACGACGGCCAACAGCGCTCTTTTCATCATAGAACACAGCCATGTCACGTTTGAGCGCGGCATAGATTTCCATCGCCAATTCGGGCATGCCATCTTTCTTGACCAACGGGAAAACCGCAGCTTTTATTGGAGCGAGCCGCGGATGGAATTTCATCACCGTTCGAGTTTGCAACTTGCCATCTTCATCGGGTGCCTCGTCTTCGGTATAGGCCTCACACAGGAACGCTAGTACCCCTCGATCGGCACCTGCGGATGGCTCGACAACGTGCGGAACGAACTTTTCGTTGGTCAGATCATCGCGATAACTCAGATCACGACCGCTGCCCTTGTGCTTGGGCTTTCCGTTCTCGTCGAGTTCTAATTTCATCGGACGAGTCGCTGGATCGAGTTTTCCTTCCATGTGGCTACGCAAATCAAAGTCGCCGCGATGCGCAATTCCTTCGAGTTCACCGTATTCGCCTGGAGGCAAAAATGGGAACGCGTATTCGATGTCGGCCGTTCCGACGCTGTAGTGTGCAAGTTCCTCGACATGGTGTTCACGCATGATCAAATTCTCGCTCGACAGTCCCAGCGACGTGTACCAAGCCAAGCGGCGGTCGCGCCAATAGCGGTACCATTCTTGAGACTGGGCGGGATGGCAGAAGAACTCAATTTCCATCTGCTCGAATTCTCGCGATCGGAAGGTGAAGTTTCGCGGCGTGATTTCGTTGCGGAAACTTTTTCCGATCTGGCCGATACCGAACGGAACT
This sequence comes from Pirellulaceae bacterium, assembly GCA_041751935.1. Classification (GTDB taxonomy): domain Bacteria; phylum Planctomycetota; class Planctomycetia; order Pirellulales; family Pirellulaceae; genus JBBSJZ01. Next base: position 59,495 of record JBGSIA010000081.1, read on the forward strand.
CGCACACGGCTACTATCGAGAACATTTTTGAAGTTAACGAAAATCCCTTGAGCGGTTTCGGGACGCAGGAAAGCGGTTCCCTCCTCACCGGCTAAGGCGCCGACGGTGGTCTTGAACATCAAATTGAACTCGCGAGGCTCCGTCAACGTACCAAGCGACTTGGCGTCTGGACCGAGGACATTGTCGTGGGAGTCGACCTTGTCCAGCGTAATTGATTCCCCGCCGACGGTAAGTTTCCCAGCATCCTTGGGCCGCAACTTGAAATACTTCATCCCTCGGCGGGTGATATCGTCGAGCTCCTGTTCCGCTTCGGCCATCGTCGTTACAAAGATCTCGATGCCGTCATGCGACACAAAGCGACCACGAACCTGATCATGACGGTAACGCTTCTTGCTCTCACGACAATCGACCATGAAATCGTGAAACAGGTCATAGTGACCGCTGCACTTCCAGACCTGCGGGTGCATGATGATCGTGCAGTCCAGACCCACCATCTCGAACGTGCTGGGAGCTGATTGAGGTTGGACCAGTTCATTGTGGCCAGCGATCATATCTCGCCACCAGGCATCTTTTACATTGCGTTTGAGTTCGACACCCAATGGGCCATAGTCCCAAAAACCTTGAATTCCGCCGTAGATTTCGCTGGATTGGAAAAGGAAACCGCGTCGTTTGCAGAGCGAGACAATCTTGTCCATCGATTTCATGGCAGGCGTTTTCAAAGTGGGAACGAAGGAGAGTCATCAGCGAAAATGTAGAGATTTATCGCTTCGACGGCGAGGGTTGCACTCGACGGGGACTGGTCATTGCCATGGAGATGCCAATGGTCCTGGTGCGGAATAACGCCCCAAAATCAACTGCACAAAAGGCTAGTACCGCGAGTTGCCGTAGGGGAGTGGGGTGGCGATTTGCGTTCCGCCCTGAGCCCGAGCAGCGTCCAGGTTCGAATTGATTTGGCGGCTTAGAGCAGCGATGCGCTCGGAGACCATCGGCTGTGAGTTATTCAGAGCCAATGCTTGCTGGTAGTTTTGCAACGCTTGTGTCAGTTCGCCGGATTTTTCTCGCAATCGGCCCAGTGCGAGCCAGGCCCGTGAATTATTTGCATCTTGCAGCACCGCGTCCTCGAGGTACTTCAATGCCGTTGCCGGTTCGCCATGCTCTTCATACAACCGCGCTAACTCAATCCGAGGCTCCGAGTAATTCGGGTTTAGTGACGCCCAGTTCTTCATCAAGGCGAACGCCCGATCGGGACGCCCTGAATCGACCAATAGCACCGCCAAGCCTCGGTGACATTCAACGTGGTTCGGATCATGGTCCAGACACTGATTGTACAGGGCCTCGGCCTGTTCGAGCAGGTTGGTCTCGTTTCGTTGCAGGCCCAACCGATGCGTGGTCGCCGCAAGATTATAGTATCCGTCGGCGTTTTGCGGGTCAGAAGAGATCGCTTGTTGAAACTGCTGCAATGCCGCCGTGTACTGTCCCTGTTCGTACAGCCTGGCTCCCGACGCGTTCTGGCCGCTGGCAGCCCATTGGCAGCCGCAGGTCAAGAAGATTACACAACAAGCCCCCCAAGCAAGCGTTGCCGGCCCCCTGTTAAGTGAGTTTTCAGATCGAAATAAAGGGCGGTGCATGGGTCGGGTCATCCTGACACAAGGGGTACCGAGAACGAGGGAGCCTCCGTGCGTTCACCGTACCAACGCGGCGCTAAAGCTTGCAATAGCGGAACTTTCGGGCGTTTCCCCGCGTCAAAGACGCCCGGGTCGGTATGACCGGCGCTACCACTGTTACAATCGGCTGCGAACGCTCTAAACCCCGTCCCAGAGCCGATTTTCGTTGCTTCGCCCCAGCCTTCAACTACACTTCAAAACCAGGTGTTTGCGCATTTTGCCTAAACATCCTGACTTATCGAAAAAATAATTGTCGAGCTAGAGCACGAGACTTACGACCAACTCGCTAGGTCGTTGATCACGGGATCGACGATTTGCTGACCACATTCGCTACAAATTTTCCACACTTTCAAGCACCATGAGCCGCCCTGGCGACAGCGCGGTAATTGACGAGGCCCTTGGATGACCTTCCGCAAAGCTCAATCGCAGTCCAAACGTCGTTCGAGTCTGTGGGGACTTCGCGATCGATTGAGGAACAATAAACGACGACAGGATCGTCGTTCGCTCCTAGAGTCGCTCGAGACGCGACATCTGATGGCAGGACCTCAATTGATCGGTATCCAGCCCAATGAGGGGCAGTTGTTATTCGAGCCCAACGCCTCCGGTGCGACGGTCCTGAACGTAGCTCCGAATGAATTGGTGTTCCGCTTCGATGATGACACACAGATCGATCCGGCGACCTTATCAGCGATTCGAATCACTCGCGCTGGCGACGACGGTTCGTTCGAAGCGGCGTCGGCGTCAACGGACTTCAATACTGGCGGCCAGATTTCTGTCGAGTTTCGTGCACGTCAGTCGGGCACAGTTGGCAATGGCATCCAGATTGTGCTCACTTCGGCGGTAAGAACTGACACGGCGCTACCGCGCGTGACCGTTACCGGCAACACTGTCAATATCGAACTCAATCGAGATTCCATTCGCACGACGCGAGTTCAGGATTTGATTTCAGCCGTCAACAACTCGGCTGCGGCGAGCAGTCTAGTCGAAGCAATTCAAGTGAGTGGTCCGTCGCTGGGTGTGATCGGTGATACCGTCATTAGCGGCACGACGCTGACACTTCAGGGGGCGAACGCTGCGCAAGCGTTGACCGACTTTGGCACAGGCGGCGCCGTGCGAGTGCGGTTGACTTCGCAGCTTCCTGGAGTCGACGGACGCGGCACACAGTTAATTGTTGAGCAACGTGATTTCGGAACAGTCGCTAATCCTGTCGTGGTTGTGACCGATAGCACGATTCGCGTACAGCTCAATAGCAACGCAGGAAACGAGTCGACTGTTAACGACTTTATCGCTGCGATCAATAACAACCCTGATTCCTCGCGTTTAATTTCTGTGGCGATTGAAACCGGAAGCGGTACCACTCGCATTGGTAACCGGGCGCCAAGCCTGTATTCACCGGTTACGCTAAGCGGAGTCGGTGATGTGGTCGTTGAGCCGGGCTTTATCGGTCTGGGCGATTCACCTCGTGAAGTCGTCTTTCGATTTGCTCAACCGCTTCCCGATGATACCTACCAAATTGATATCCTGGGTTCAGGCCCGCTTGCACTGCGCAACGTTGATGGCGAACTGTTTCGCGATGGGACTAGTTTTACTCGGCAATTCAAACTGAACCTTGGCCCACAAGTTGTTGCTGTGGTACCGGAGCCAATCCGTCGCACTTCTAGCGGGGCGTTGGCGCCCCAAATAGGAAAAATCGAAGTTCACTTCAACGACGATGATTTGGACCCGGCGCTGGCAAATAACGCCGATTTCTATCAGCTGATTTTCACCAATGATACGGCAACCAACACCGACGACTTCACTCGCGCCAATACACCTTCTCTCCGTCCGGTCAGCGTCAATTACAATAACATCACCAATATTGCGACATTGGATTTTGGTCGACCGCTGTCCCGGATTCCGAATCCGAATGCGGCGACGGAACCAGGCCGACCATTCCTAACGGGATCGGCTCGACTTCGCGTTGGCACGACACAGGCACTCCCAGCACCACCGACGCAGATCTCGCTGGGCACCAACAATCCGATCGAACCGAGTGATACGTTCGGCACTGACTTTACTCAGTTGGTGAACTTGGCAAACAACGGCGGTAACACGCTGACAGGTTCAGCGACGGTGTCGAGCGAGATTTTTAATCCCGATCCGTTCACGCTCGAGTTGCCTGGTCCGGACCTGCCGGGCACTCGAAACATTCGCCCCGAAGATCCAACTCGTTTACTGCGGACGGTGCCGCTGGATTACGTTCGCAATAGTGCGGACGTGGTCGATGGCATTTCAGTGATCCAATACAACTTTGCTCCTTCATGGCTCGGTGACGATCCGAATCGTCCGGGAATCGCCGCAGACACCACATACTTCAATGTAATTAGTCAACAACAGCGACAACGTGTTCGCGAAGTACTGCAGCTCTACAGCGAGTACCTCGGCGTGCAGTTTGTCGAAGTCGAAGGTGAGCCGACCAGCGATGCGTTCTTCTCAATCGCCGTGGGCGACCTGTACGGTGGCGACGAGCGAGTGGACAGCGGCCCAGGCGGCGTCGCGGTCGTCACACGCGATCGTGACGGTGATGGTATCGCGGACCTGGGTGTCATGGACTTCCAAGATTTTGACGAATCGATCGATGACCAGTTTGGCGGCGAGTTCTTCCGTGGCGCGATGCTCGTCGTAGGCCAGTTGCTTGGCTACGGGTATGCCGACGACTTGCCCCAGCCAGTCACACAGAATTCTGCATTCGTGTTTACACCAGGAACCGACAACGAGCCGTCGTTCCCGGCGCCGGCGGATATCCTGCATGGACAGTACCTGTATCGACCGGACAGCGTCGATGTCGATTTGTATCGCTTTCAAGTTCAATCATCCGGACGGATCTCGATCGAAACGATTGCCGAGCGTTTGGGTGTACCCAGCTTGTTGGATACGGCGCTGCGGTTGTATCGCGTGGAAGTTGATGGAACGACGCGTGAAGTCATTTCCGCTGAGGAAGTTGCTCAAAACGACGATTACTTCAGTAACGATTCGCTGATCGATGTGGAAGTCGATCCGGGAACCTACGTCATTGGTGTTAGCGCAAAAGGTAACACGCAATATGACCCGGCGATCCCGGGGACTGGCTTTGGTGGACGCAGCGAAGGTGAGTACGAGTTGCGAATTGATTTCCGTCCCACGGTTGCCAACACGCTCAAGGATACAACGGGCGTGTCCTTGGACGGTGATGGTGACAATCGACCCGGCGGTGTGTTCGACTTCTGGTTTGTGCCCGCTGACGCGGACAGCACGTTGTACGTCGATAAGGCGGCCAGTCCTGTGACGACGGACCAGATTGGAACCATTGGAAATCCTTATCGCGAGATTGATCAAGCGATCGCGGCGGCACGATCTGGCGATACCATTCGAATCGTGGGCAATGGTGGCGCCGATAATCGTGTCGAGACGTTGGTAGATAATCTCGCCTACAACATCGGATTTGCTAGTAATGGAGTGCCCTTGGAGGACGGTTCCTCGTTGGACTTGCCGCAAGGCGTGCGCATGGTGATCGACAGCGGCGCGATTCTGAAGTTCAGCCGTGCTCGATTGGGAGTTGGTAGTACAGCCGCGCTGGTCGATCAAAGCGATGCGTCATTACAGGTGCTTGGCACGCCGACGATTATCGGTGTGGGTGGCTTGCCAGCCCGTGATGTCACCAATGCCATCATCCCCGGTAGCGTCATCTTCACAAGTGTTAACGATCGCAGTGTAGGTATTGGCAACGCTCCCGCGTTTTCGCCTGCACCTCGTTCCGGTGACTGGGGCGGGATCGACTTCCGAGGTGACCTGGACAATGCCGATGAGTTACGTCGTAACCGCGAAGATGAAGGCGCGTTCCTCAACCATATTCAATTCGCTGACATGCGTTACGGTGGCGGCGCTGTTTCGATTGGTGGACGCAACGTCGTTGTGTCGCCGATTGATATGGCTGTCACTCGACCGACGATTATCAATTCTCGCATTTCACTCAGCGCCGATGCGGCGATCGCAGCGACTCCCAATACGTTTGCGGAAACGCGTTTTACCGAATCGAAGTTTCAGTCGACGGCGCCTTTCACTCCCGATTTTGTTCGTGTTGGCCCAGAGATCCACGGCAATACTATTGTTGACAACAGTATCAACGGGCTGTTCGTCCGCGTGGTAACGCGAACCGGCGACAACTTGGAGACTGTAAGCGTTACAGCAAGATTTGACGACACGGATATTCCGCACGTTCTGACAGAGAACCTTGTCGTTGACGGAACCCCCGGCGGTCCGATCATCTTGTCCTCGGCACCCTCATCGCTGCTCATCCGCACGGCAACCTCGCCCACCGGAGACATTCCTGCAGGCACCTATGTTTATCGTATCACTAACGTGGATGGTTCCGGCATTGAATCGGCCGCCAGCCAACCCACGTTGCCTGTGACACTCACTGGCACCGGTGGCGTGCAACTTTCCCAGTTGCCGACCGCCGGTGCCGGAACCGGATTCGTTGCCCGACGACTGTATCGTGCAACCGTGGACCAAATCACGGGATTGCCGGGACAGTTCCGATTGGTCAGCCAATTGAATGCCAGCAGCACGTCGTTTGTTGATCGCCTTGCTGCGGGAACAACGCCACTGACGGCCAACGGTTCGGTACTCCGCAGTCGTCTGGATGCGAGCTTGACGATCGATCCCGGAACAACGCTGAAGATTGACGGCGCGCGAATCGAAGCTCGCTTCGGTGCGAATTTGCTTATCGAGGGTTCACCTTCAAATCCAATTGTGTTCACCAGTTTGGAAGACCAACGTTACGGTGGCGGTGGAACGTTTGATACCAACAACGTAGGTACCGAAGCCGCACCAGCCCCCGAGGATATTCGTGGCGATTGGGGTGGGCTGTATATCGGCAACGGATCAACAGCCAGTTTGGATAACGTGGTTATTGCCGGAGCAGGCGGTTCGACGCGAATTGAAGGTGGATTCGCTTCGTTCAATCCAGTCGAGGTCCATCAAGGAACGCTGCGGATCGCGCACAGCCGATTCGAGTTCAATGCCGATGGTCGCGAATCCATTAACGGCACGCGTGTCGGACGTGGGGACAATGCCTCGGGAACCGTATTCGTTCGAGCCTCGACGCCGATTGTGATCGAGAACACTTTCCTGGGCGGAATCGGTCCGGCGCTAACGTTCGATATCAATTCGCTCAATGGCACGGAAGTCGTCGACATGGGGCGAGCCAATGGGCTGATTGATCGTATGGAAGTGGTCGGTAACGCTGGGCCGCTTGTTCAAGGCAACACGCTGGACAATAACACGATCAACGGGATGCAAATTCGCGGTGGCGTATTGGCGACGGCAGGAGTATGGGATGACGTCGACATCGTTCACGTCGCGACGGAATCCATCGAAATACCGAATCAACACGTCTTCGGTGGCTTGAAACTTCGTAGTGACTCGCGTGGCAGCCTCGTTGTTAAATTCCAAAGCGACGAAAACGAGAATGCTGGAATCGTCGTCGGCGGTTCGCTCCTTTCGGCTGGGGACCAGTTCCGTGACATCGCTGATCGAATTGGCGGTTCGCTGCAAGTCCTCGGGCATCCAGATTTCCCTGTTGTTCTCACGACACTTTCAGATGACTTTTCCGGGGCCGGTTTTACGCCAGACGGACGACCGCAAGTTGATACCAACAACGACGGCTTTACGCCTGCGAACGAAGGTGATGCGGCGGACGGTTTCGCGTTGTTGCCTACTGGCCCAGAAGTCAACCGTGGAACCACGATCGATAACGACGTGTTGGTCAGCAATCGAGGCTACTTCGAAGCAACGGTCGGCAACGGAAATGATGTTTCGTTCCTTACCGGAAGCGGTGTGACGGTCGAGAACTTGGCAACCGGCCAATTGCTGATCAATCAAAACTACATTTTCGAATACTTGACTTATGTCCGAGTCGGTACCACTGTCACGAGTTTGTCAGCGACGACGATCACTCAGCCAGCGACATTGGTCGCTGACGACGTTGTGGAGAGTCGCGGTACGTTCGCTGGAGCAAACGGACTCGTTAGCTGGACAGCTCGCAGCTATTTCCTTGATGGCGTTGCAACATTGTTTACATCGTTGACGATGGACGCTGCAGCGGGCACGACACTCGGCGATGTTCGCGTGATTAGCTTCCTGGATGAAGACGTGGTTAGTGCTTCCGACGACGTGTTGTATACTGTGGGTACACCCGGTCAAGCCGATTTCCGCGTGTTCACCATTGATGGACCCTTCCGAGTCGGATTCTCTCACGGTGGTTTTTACAGCAATGATGGTTTGAACCAACAGAATGCGACGTACGTGGGCTGGGCAGCAAACCAGTTCCCGGCGTTGCAAGCTGCGATTACTGGCAATACGGCAAACTTTACGATTCCCGGAACGATCAATGCGCTCGCGTTGCCCGCTAATCCGGACCCAACCTTTGGTACCGTGTTCGGCCCGAACGACATTACCACGGCGTTCGCCTGGGACGTGGATACGACCGCAACGAGTTCGCAAGTCACCAGCTTCCTGGAGCTACTTGCGGCTGACCCAGCCGTTGTCGCGCCAAACCAACAAATCGAATCTGGGTTATGGGAAGGCGTCACCATTCGCGAAGGTGCGAACGATCGCAATGTCGCCGCGTTCGCAGAGCAGGAACCCAACCGCACCAGCGTCGTCGACGAAAACATGATCCCCAGTCAATCGCAATTCTTGGGCGAATTGGCACCGGACCTACAAAGTGGTGACGAGAATCGTCGACTTGGATTTATCGTCGATGGAGCTATTGCCAAGACGAGTGACTTGGACGTGTATTCGTTCATCGGTCAAAGCGGAACTGAAGTCTGGTTGGACATCGACAAGACCGGAAATCGGCTTGACAGTATCGTTGAGTTAATCGACGTCAACGGCAATGTATTGGCGTCGTCCAATGATTCCGTGCTTGCCGAAAGCAACCCACTGGCGCTGTACCCCAATGCCAATTTCCCTGGTCGACCGGGCGTCGATACAGATATTGCCCAACCGCTATCGGTGGTCGAAGATCGCCTGGAGAGTCAACGAATCACAATCAGTGAGTCGATTGTCGCGGCCACTGGCGGTGAGTTGGCTGTACAGATCGAGGGAGTGGTTGATCCATTGATGATTCCCGTTGATGCCTTTGTGACCGATCCGGCTGCTGCAATTGAGCAAGCGATCGAGTCGCAGTTCCCCACAGCCGTGGGACTGGTGACGGCAACTTTGGCGCGGCGCAATGCTCGTATTGTTGATCCAAATAACCCTGGTGTCATTCTTCGTGGCGGCGACCCATTCGAAATCGAACTGCGGTTCAACGAGTCGTTCTTCGTCGGTCGTCAACCACCACAGATCGCAATCCAAACTTCGGGTGTAGTCGGTGCGTTTGTCACCGCTTCAGTCGTCACGTTTATTGAAGACTCTCAGTTACAGGACACGTATTCGTTCAATCCACGTGATGCTGGGATGCGAATTATTCTGCCGGGAGAAATCGGCACGCGAAACATTTATCACGTACGAGTTCGCAGTAGCAACACGACCAATCCGCTAGATTTTGCTACGGTGATCAATCCAGCGTTGGTGTCGCAAGGCATGACGCTTGGTCGATACGAACTGCAAATTCGTTTGCAAGAAACGGACGAATCTCCCGGCACTCAAATACGGCTCGGCGACATTCGCTACGCGGTCAACGGCGTTCAGGTCATTGGTCAACCATTGCATTCGCCGCTGTTGGGTGAAGATTACGAGACAGTCTCACCCAATGAGGTGCGGGCCAATGCCCAGCCGCTGGGGTACTTTGGTGTTAACAACGATGCCACGATCAATGCTGTAGGTCCGCTGCAGAGCGACCGTTTGGCAAAATCGTTTGCTGGCGAATTGGATTCGCTTACCGACGTCGATTGGTATCGCTTCTCGATCAACTACGACAATATCACCCCAGATAACGCGGCATTGTTCTTGTCGACTGTGTTCGACTTGGACTACGCGGATAACTTTGCTCGTGCGGACATGGCGTTGTACGTGTTCAATGCTGCGGGTCAACTCATCATGACCGGGGGCGACAGCAATATCGCCGACGATCAATCTGGCAGAACGCAAAGCAACGATACTGGTGATCTGTCGCGCGGTAGTGCGGGCAGCAATGACCCGTATATCGGCGCAGCAGAACTTGCCGAAGGTGATTACTTCGTCGCCGTTTCCAACCAACAACGGGTTCCAGAACCGCTGAGTCAGTTTTTTCAATCCGGATCAAATAATCCGTTGTTGCGACTGGAACCCATACCATCAGTACAGCGGATCGTTGAAGACCGTATCGACTTCAGCGGCGGTGGCACCGCTTCGGCCCCCATCGTTCCCGTGTTGTTCGACGATAATTCAGTCGTTCCGTACACGCTGAGTGACGTCATTCTGTACGTCAATACGCCGACTGGCCTGATCATGGTGAATCCGTTTACGGGCCAGAACTACGGTACGGTTGGTAACTTCACGGACAACTTGTCGGAAGTTGCATTCCGCAGTAACGGAGAGATGTTCAGCTACAGCATGTTCCCGGCGCCCAACCGCCAAACGACCGACACGACATGGTTCTACTACACCGTTGACAGCGGTACCGCAGCTCTCTCAGCGCCGCTGAGTCCAGGCGCAGGCATTACGACGTTCGAGGCGACACAGAATGTGGACCCAACCACCGGTGTCGTGACCTTCCCAGTTGTGGCGGCGAACGTAGGTATCGATGTCGAGGCGATTTCAATCGCCGCCGCCAGTGGCACCGAACGTGGCTTCCTGGTTGGCAACCGCACCGCACAACTGAGTGCTGACGCGCGGGCTGCGGGCGCCCGCTACGATGACAATATCTTATATGAATTTTCTCCCGAGACTGGACAAGCGATTGGACCGCCCGTAACGTTCCTTAATCGGCTTTCAGGAGCTGCGACCGGGGTCCAGGAAATTGGCAAGATCAATACTGATCCAGCAGATGATCCCAACGTTCCAGCGGGTACTGTCGTTCCCGAAGACGTGAACGTCCTCGGAATCACTGCTCCAAATGTGATCGGTCCCAATGGAGTTTCGATACCGGGACTTGTCGATGGCGATACGTTCACGATTTCTGAGTCGGGTGCTGGTGGCGCGACCAATCGAGTGACATTTGAGTTCAACAGTGGATTGAATCTGTTAGCCAGCGGTGCTAGCCCAGTTCTTGATGGCCAGACGGTTCGTGTCGATACCATGTCTGGTGCGACAATTACCTCTACGATATTTGAATTTGACACCGGTGAGCGATTGCGGTTGTCAGCGGTACCGCCGACAGCGGGTTCAACGGTAAATGTCGTCGGTGAAAACGGACAACAAGCGACCTTCCAGTTCGTACGGGGTGGAACGGCGTCGACGGGCAATATCGCCATCGATTTGCTGGATGCTGCTGGACAGCCACGGACGTCGGATCTGTTGGCGGCTGAATTAGCGCTTCGGATCAACTTATCCGTGGCGAATGTCTCGGCGACGTCCTCCGGCAACGATGTCTTGTTCAACGGCCCGGTCGTACCCACGATTACTAATACGGGCACCGGAATCACCTTGGTTGGCGCGGCAGGAACGACAGTTCCCAACTCGATTCCCGTTCCCGTGAGTTCCAACATCAGCCCCGAACTATTGATTTCGCGACTTGCCGAAGCGGCTCGCCTGCAAGGGATTAGTGTTGCCAGTGCAGGTAACCAGATCGCGTTCCCATTGGCGACATCAATCGTCGTCAGTACAGCTCCAGGGACGACGGCAGCTCCGCCCCTGGTCGTAACCGGGGACGCTGGCGTTCAAGCGGGTAACATTGAGATTCGTTTCGAACCTGGTGATACGGCACAATCGATCGCCACAAGAATTGTCGACGCGGTGAATAACGGCGGCATTCCTGAATTGGCCAATGTTACGGCCTCGTTGGTTCCCGGCGGAAGTCGAAGCGTACGCTTCGTTAATGGGATTGTCGGTCCAGTAGTCACGACTAACGGCGCGCTTCGCACCGGCGGCGCTAGACTAGCTGGAACCGTAACGGGTATCGAAGTCCTCAACAATGGCAACATGTTTGCCGTCACTGATCGCGGCGAGCTGTACGTCATCCCGGCTGGTACGTTGAACTCAGCGGCTCCTCGTGGAATTGGTACCCTTGTCGATAGCGCCACCGATCTCTTAGGAATTCCGTTCACCGGACTGCGAGGAGGACCGGTCAGCTACAACGATGGTGAATTGCGGGAGACGCTGTTCGGCATCACCGCTAACGGAACTCTTTATGCTTTCAACACGGCGGGCGAACTGCAACCAGTATTTGCTGGTGGTCGAACATCGATCCAATTGCAAGGTACCGGCGGGGCGATCGGCTTGGACTTCAGTACCCTTGCCTTCAATATGTGGCATGCGACGCCACGGCGAAGTGCCGACCCTGGCCACGGAATTAATGCGCTGGACAACGGCACACGGACTGGGTTCTTAGGTGGATCCAGTTTGGCGTTCAGCTACGACGGATTGCTCAACGGCAATTTCCCCTCATCAGCTGAAATTCCCGTACGTCAAAACAGCAATGGCACAATCGCCAATCCACGATTGGATGGCGAGCTAGTCGATGGCACGTACAACTTCCCAGGCGGTGCCAAGGGAGCGCTTGAAAGCAACACGTTCTCTTTGGAAACATATTCGGTCACCGATCAACCGGTACTGTACTTTAACTACTTCTTGGAAACCGACGACGACGATGGTGGTCGCGGTCAAGTTACTGACTCACTGCGAGTCTTTGTGATTGCCGAAAACGGCGTACAGCACCTGTTGGCGACCAACAATGAATTCCCTGGACCAAACACTACGGACGCCAGCAGTAACGTTGACGTTATCAACAGTGTCTTGGATGAATACGACGATCCCTTCCCAGTAGGCGAGTACAACGACAATATCAATGTCACCACTCAGCCGCTGTTTGACAGCACCAACTCTTGGCGCCAAGCACGTGTGTCCTTGGGCGAGTTCGCCGGTCAGAAGAATCTGCGATTGAGAGTGGAATATGCAACAGCGGGATCATACGTTTCGGCTGCACGTGCCAACGATCCGAGCATCAATAATGCGTCGTTGCGAAGTACCGATTCGCTGCGCACCACGCCAGCCAGTGTGCTTCGTGAGGGCCAGATGTTCGTTCTTGCTGGTGAGACGTTCTCGATCGATTTCTCACCCACAGTATCGTTCCCCTCGGGACCACAATTGGCAACGTTGTACACTGGGTCAACAACCGCTGCGACGATCACGATCCAGGGCCAGGAATATGTACTCAATGATGGTACGCGTCCGATCGGGGCGAATCAAATATCCATTGACTTGCTAGCCGGATCGCCTGTCGGAACTACTTTGAGTGATTTGTCGGCTGCCGATGTGGCGAATGTGTTTGCGGCTGCGATCACGCTCACGCCACCGCAAGGAGCTCAAGTTACAGGGCTACAATTTGCCGACGCCCAGGATACGAATCCTACGGTTATCGGTGGTCGCAATGATCAGCTCGCCGACGCGTTCTTGTTGCCTTATAACGGCGGTAACGCAACGCTTATCGGTGAAGGCCAACTCGGCAACGACGGAACCAATGGTGACCTTGACGTTCCAGTAGGGTCATCGCTGCAGCAACGTAACGTTGACGATGTTGACATGCTTCAAATCCAGGTCGAAGCAGGAACTCGAATCGTTGTCAACTTGGCTGCCACCAGTACTTTCCCGATCAGCGCGGTTGTACGATTCTTTGATGCTGCGGGCAATGAGTTGATTCCTGCGGAATCGGATATTAACTCCGCCACGTTGGTTACCGACTTTACGGGTGCAGTATTCATAGGAATCAGCGGTGACGATAACAATGTTTACAATCCCGTCAATGATACCGGCGCACTGCCCGACGCGGTCACTAAGTATCGGGCGACAATTAGTGTCTCGGGAGCATTGGCAGTTATTGTTGACGGATCAACGGTCGAGTTGGGTGGTTTAGCCAACGTCCAGGTCTCCTCACCGAATCTGTTTGTTGTTTCCGGTCAGGAAAATCTGATCGGAATCCCGGTCCTGCTTAGCCGCACAATGGACTCGACGGAAGTTGCCACCGTGGTACGCCAGGCAATTGCGGATCGATTCGCTGGTGGCAATACGGCATTGTTCCCGACCAACAATTCGTCGATCCAACTGACAGGCGTCTTTATCAACGATGCAGGGCCGTTCGTCGACGAGCGAACTCGTTTCAGCGATGACTTTGGTGCCGGGCCCGTTGCTGGAGCTCAAAATAACGAATTCGAGGGCGTGTACCTTGACGACTTTATCATCGGTTTTGCTGAACGCGGTGAAGTAGCCACCGGTTCCAATGTCGTCGACACGACTTTCATCCAGGACAATCGCTTCGCCTATCCCGATCCCGACGATACGTTGAGCGGAATCAACACTGGTTCGTACCAAGTTGAGATTCGCGACGCCAGCGAATATGTAACAGTCGATCCTGTGTCATTGCTGACCGGACCGTTCCGCACGTTTGATACTAACGATCGTCTAACTGATTCTCGCAGCATAACGATTCGTCCGGCCGAAGAAATTCGTGATGGCCAAACGTTCTCGATCACCGACGGTCGGGCTACGGTTGTGTTTGAGTTTGATCAGACCGTCAACGGTACTAGCAGTGGTGTCACTCCGGGTAACGTAGCGATTCCGTTCACGTTACAGCTTGCTGTTCCTGGAAGCGAACGACTGGATCCGATTAGCGGTCTGCCGATCGCTGGCACAGCGACGCTTCGCCCGCAAACTGCGGCTGAGGTTGCTGGCAATGTAATCAATGCCATCAATCGAAATGATGTGCGTTCGATCCTGGAGGTTTCGGCACTTCGCTCCGGCGGGGTGAACTCGCCTACAGACGGACGAGTTAACCTTTTTGGCAACATCGTGGTCGGTGACGCTACCGGCTCGCTGGCGTCGATTGATCGTAGCGTCCGTCGCGGTGACGACAACCGTGACCGCACCGGTCAAGGCGTGATCATGATCGAGAATACGAGATTCCTGTTTAACGAAAACTATGGCTTGAACATTTCGCACGATACGAGCGCGATTGTGGCCACGCAAGACACTCCATCGATCGTTCGCTATCCGCGTAACCTCGTCGAATTAAACACGGAAAGTATCGTTCCAGGTGTTGTCGTCCAGAGCAATCTGTTCGCCTACAACGGCGTTGGTGGAATCCAAGTCGCTGGCTTCACCGGGACCGGGGAATCGCAAAGCGATCCAATTCCGTTTGAACGGATCGTCAATAACACGATCGTCGGTGGTTCAATTGTTGAAGGTGCTATGTCGCCAGCGGAAACGTTCCAAGGAACCTTGTTTCCCAGCGGCGCGATTTCCTTTGCCGATCGTGTCGTTAACTTCACGCCAGGCACAAACGCTGACGCGCCATCGAGTCTCTTTACCAATGCGACTCGAGCGCTGGGTGCCCCAGATTGCTTGGGGCGAGGTGACGAGCCCGTCGACGGTCAATTCACCGTCTCACTTGGTCGAGGTGGCTCACTCACGGTTGAGTTCACGAACAATCTGCTGACCGGAAGTGGTGATTCACGGTCCGACTTGATCGTCTTTGAAACCGGTGAAGTTGAATCCGTTCAGGTTCAGGTTAGCCGTGACGGAATCAATTTCGTAACGGTCGGAATTCTTGGCGGCCTGACCAACCAGATCGATTTGGATGCCTCGGGATTCGGACCGCAAGACCGATTTGCATTCGTACGGTTAGTCGATCTGCGACAAGGCGGCACGACAGGCGGCTCACTGGGAGCGGACATCGACGCGATTGGTGCTTTAACCACCGTTCCAGTCGATGTATTTGAACCGGGTGGTATTGCCATCAATGTTCTTGGTCGAGCGGCTCCGGCACTGTTGAATAATGTCGTTGCCAATTCCGAGACGGGCATATCGCTTGCCACCGGAAATAACCTGCCAATCTTGGGCGGCAACGCTTACTATCGCAACACGAATAATGTTCCAACCGGCGCATCGCTCGGTCAGTTCTCGCTCGTGCTTTCTGATAGTGAGTCGGTGTTTGTTGCACCAGCAGATTTCGTATTTGCACCGGCAGCTGGTTCGCGAATCATCGACAGTTCGATTGACTCGGTCGAGGATCGCTCAAGCTTAACGACAGTCAAGAATCCTTTGGGTTTGCCACCGTCACCGATTCTTGCCCCGCGATTGGATGTTAACGGCCAATTGCGAATCGATGATCCTAATGTCGAAACGCCAAGTGGACTTGGCGAACGAGTGTTTAAAGATCGTGGTGCGTCTGATCGTGGCGATCTCGTGGGACCGCGTGCGGTGTTGCTGTCACCTCAGGCACTTGATTTGGGAATCGGGTCCGGGATCGTTAATGCCTTCGGCGACGCTCCGCAATTCTTTGAGATTCAATTGATTGACGGACTAGCGCCCGCCGACGTCGTACCGGGCACGGGCATTGATGATCGTACCGTCAATAGTGGTAGCGTGTTGTTGTTTAAGGACAACGTACCACTCGTTGAAGGTGTGGATTATCGATTCGGATACAACCCCACAACCAACGTCATTCGTTTGACGCCGGTCGCTGGTGTGTTTGCTCGCGAGTCCACGTACGTCATTCGCTTGATCGATTCGAGCGACGCCATTATCTCGGCCGATAGCGGTGATACTTATGTCGATGGTACTCGCGTACGCATCATCGATTCCGCTGGTCAAACAACGACGTTTGAGTACGAAACCGGTTTGACAATATCGTTCGCTACGACACTTGCGGATCCCAATGTAGCTGACGGCACTACGCTCGAATTATTTGATGGCAATAATGTCGTCACCTTTGAGTTGGATAATGATGGTGCCTTTGGTCCGCTCAATGCGCAGTTACCAATCCCGCTAACGGCGACAGTCGATCAAATAGCGGTGGCGGTCGCTACGGCGATCAATAACGCTGGCGGACTTTCGTTCACAGCGACCGCAAGTGGTCCAACCATTCAATTATTCGGTGGCTCGCCGTTATCTTCGGCATTTAGTGCCACCGGTGGTGCGCTGTCCAACGGCACAATCGGTACCTCTATCGGCTTCGGAATCCAGATTCCAACCGATGGAGCGCGTCCGTCCGATACGCTTGAGGATGGCCAAACATTCACAATCTCTCGTGGTGCTAGCCTCTCGTTCACGTTTGAGTTTGATTCGGATAACGTAATCGACACGCCCGGCGCTCGTGCAATTCGATTCACCGAGAACTCGACACTCGATCAGATCGCTGATGAAATGGTCCGTGTGATTGGTGGTACGGGATTGGGCTTGAGTCCAACCAATGCTGGTTTCGGACGTGTGTTCTTGGGTGGAGACGTCAATTACTCGCTGGGATTGGCTTCGAGCGTCTTGACGCAACTCGGATTTGCTGGCGAAGGTCCGACGGTACCAATCCAAATTGGTATTGGTCAAACCAGCGTGCAAGTCGCACAAACCATTCAAACGACGATCGATGCGAGAAACTTACCGGGTGTTACCACTTCGTTAATCAACGAGCGAATCTTTATTGAGGGAACGCAAGGCATCAGCGGCGTCGGAGCCGTCTCATCGGCGGTGATTTCCGACTTAGTCGGCAATCGTTTGCAGAGCAACCAAATCGACGGCAATACGGAGTTGACGATATTTGTTGGCAGCGGCTTTGACTATGGAGATGCTCCGGCACTCGGTAGCACCCCGACGACGCGCTATATCACTACGCTTGCTCAAGGTGGGCCGCGACACCAAGTGGACCCGTCCTTCTCGCTTGGCAGCGCCGTGTCGGCCGATTCCGATGCGAAACTTGTGAATCAAGACGACGATGATGGTATCAGCATAGATCCGGTATTGAATGCCGGTTTCGCTAGCGAAGTTCAAATCAACGTTAATAATCCGGACGGTCGCGCCTTCTACGTGGATGCTTGGTTCGATTGGAACGGAAACGGAGTGTTCGAAGCCAACGAGGTTGAGCGATTCGCATCCAACGGAGCCACCGGCAACAATCGCTCGGTTCTGGGGGTCGGCGAGAACCCGCCGATTCTAATCGATGTTCCCTCCGATGCTAAGATTGGCGAAATCTACGCTCGATTCCGTCTCAGTGAAGCTCGTGCTCGCGATAATGATGGCAACCTCGATCCAACGGGAGCACTGTTGTCCCCGTTGATCTCCATTGGAGATGGCGGTTTTGGGGAAGTTGAAGATTATCGTTTGATAGTCTCTAACAATCCCTTCAACAATCCCGACGTGCTGTTGAAGGGCGACGTTAACGGCAGCGGATTTGTTTCGCCGCTGGACGCGTTGTTAATCATCAATGCGATGAATCGTTACACGAGTCTGTTCCCGAATCGTTTGACGATCCCGTTGGATGCCGCGAGTATTCTCGAAGCAAACAATGCTGTTATCGCTCAAACGGGCGACTCCAATGCGATTTTTGAACTGCCACCGTTTCCAGATGTGAACGGTGATGGCCAGGTGTCCGCATCGGATGCTGCAGACGTTATCCGTATTCTCAACGGCCTGGGTTCGTCCCAGGCGTCCAGTGAGGGTGAGTCTCTGGCGACAAGTTTTGTTCCGACCATCAGTGGCGTGCTAGTCTCGCAAGCAACGCTTGTCGGTAACTCGCTCATCGCAGATGAGTCCTCGGTGGTGCGAGATGAACCTGTGTCGACTATCGTGGCCCTGCAAGAATCAAAGACCAGTGTCTTTGACCACCAGGCGATCGTGGAACTCGATTCGGTCGTTGATCTTCTTGCCGAGGACAGCGCGTCGGTGCGTCAGACGTCGAATTCCCCCTTGGATTCATTGGACGAGTTGTTTGCAAGTATATAGACCACGGCTGTTTTTCGCTTCTGGGGGGAACAAGCATCGTTTTGCGACCGTACTTATCAGTCACGACGCAACCAGTAGGGCAAATCCTGAGCAACGCTCAGGATTTGCCGATTCCATGGAAAAGGCTGATTTCGGGGACCTTTCGGACAAGCATCGCGTCTAAAAGCCGTCCGGCGCGATTCACCCGATAATCACTACTCACTAACGTCGGACTTATTGACGTCGGATATTTGTCCCTTTCGTCTTGCCCTGCTTTGTCCATGTTCCGTCAGGTCTCCAATGCTGTTGGGCCACGCCGACGTCGATTTCGACAGTTGGTCGCGGAGCCTTTAGAGGCTCGGGCGATGCTAACGGCACTGCCGCTCGGCGCTACTCCAGCCGACACAGGCGAGTTCATGCTCGGTCGAGTGGCGGTAACTCCCGTGTTGTTCGAGAGCGACGGAAGCATCGACCCAGATACCCAAGACTGGACCAGCCAAGAGATCATCGATTTTCTAGACAAGACTGCCGAAGGATTGCAGTGGTGGACCGATACATTGGCGGGAATCACGAATCGACACGAACTCGAATTCGTCATCGACCCCACATTCGCTAACACACCATTCTCAACCGGGTATGAGCCGATCGGTCGCGTTAGTGACGACTTCCTGAAATACGGTCGCGATTTTCTTGACGCACAGGGTTTACAGGATGTACGTGGCTTCCAAGACGCCGTCTATCAATTCAACCATGCACAGCGCGAACGTCTAAACGCTGACTGGGCGTTTACTATTTTCGTAGCTGCATCGGACCCGTTCAATGGTCGCTTTGCGGACGGTGGTTCGTTTACCGGCGCCTTTGCGTTTGCTGGCGGTCAATTCATTGTCATGCCATCGGTTCGTCCGGCATCGACAATCACTCACGAAACGGGACATATTTTCTGGGCGCGCGACGAGTATCCTGGCGGCGGCAGTTGGAACGAGCGTCGCGGTTATTACGACACCGAGAACTTCAATGCCGCTGACAATCCCACGCCAGGTTTTGTGCAGGAACCCAGTATCATGCGCGGGGGCGATGGATTAGATGAGGCCTACGCCGCGCACACCAGTCCCGCGTCAACCTTGGCGATGATTGGCTGGCAGGACAGCGATGGTGACGGCGTGTTCGATCTTGCGGACGTTCCGCTGCGGTTGACTGCGGAAGGAAGTTTTGACCCCAGCACGTCGATGTATCGGTTGGTGGGCAGCGCCTCTGCCGTGCCGCTAATCAATCGTAATTCGTCGGGAAACCAGAGCGACATAACGCTAAATCGGATCAGTCGAATTGAGTACAGCGTCGACGACGGACCCTGGCAAGCCGCTTTATCGCCCGACGTGCAAGTGCTCGATTCGTTTGATGTGTCGGTACCCTTGGGCACGTTCAGTTCGATTCGCTGGCGCGCGATTGATGATGTGACGGGCATCACGAGCGAGACCATCGAAGGCTCAAATTTCGTTCCTGCTTTGTCGCAAGCGAGTTTATTGGCCCTCGCATTTGTTGATGAAAACGGAAACGGTTTTCTTGATGAGGGCGAGAGTCTGCTGGCCGATGCAGAGTTTGGACTGACGTTCGCTGACGGGGCGCCGGTAACACAGGGATCCGTTGCTGCCTCTGAACTTGATGGCGAAATTCTTAATTTGCCTGTGGTGACGTTATCTGCTGTTTCTCCAACGCTTAGCAGTGAAGTCTACTCCTACGAATCTACCGTTCTCGGTGGACAACGAGTCTTTCATAGCTTGAATGCTGTTCAAGGAACATTTTCCGATGGCTGGCGGAGCGAGCTCAGGCTGAAAGCGGCTTTTGACGCGCCGGTCGGGCAGGCGGAACTTACCGTATTAGGGCTGTCTCGTAATAGTTTTGCTCGCGTCGAAGCTTACGATGCAGCCGGGAATTTGATCAGCCGAGCAACGAGTCAGGAATTGAGTCTTGGCGATTCAGCACAAAT
This sequence comes from Pirellulaceae bacterium, assembly GCA_041751935.1. Taxonomy (GTDB): domain Bacteria; phylum Planctomycetota; class Planctomycetia; order Pirellulales; family Pirellulaceae; genus JBBSJZ01. The sequence continues at coordinate 79,994 of JBGSIA010000081.1, forward strand.
TTCGATTGCAGATACTCAAGGTCGAATCACGTCACTACGGGTTTTTGGGCATGCCGGAACGAGGATTGCGGTCAGCGAAATTCAATTCGGTCCCGCGACATCAGCAGTGACTGGTGATAGCGGCGTATTTACGCTCAGCAATCTGCCTGCAGCAGCGTATCGCATTCACGTTGTGGCCGAGAATGTGACACTTCAGCCAATCGCTGCTTTCTTTTCAGTGGACGTTACCGCGGCGCCTGGTCAATTACAAGCGTTAGCAATTCGCCGCGTCGATAGCCCGCTGAACAACGTTGAACTTCCTGAGGACGTTAATTCCGATGGCGATATCACGGCCGCCGACGCATTGAGTGTCATCCGCGACCTAAACGTTAACGGAACCCGGTCGATCGTCGATGGTGAAAACGTTTTTGAATTAGTCGACGTCAACAACGATGGTCGCGTATCCGCGGCAGATGCCTTAGCGGTTATCAATTACTTGAATTTCATGGACTCCAAGGGTAACTCCGGAGGGTCGGGCGAAGGTGAACCCGAGTTGCCTGGGACCTCTTTTGGACATCTTTCGACCAAGATTTACTCGAACATCGATGCAGCGTTGACTCAGTGGCCGGACGAGCCGCCTGCAGAGAATCCACCAACTTTTTCTGAATCTTGTCACTATGGTGCCGGTGGAGATTTGGGAAATTGGGGAAAAAGGAAGGAATGCGGCGTAGGTGTTGAAAGTCCCAACCCAGTGTCACCCGATACCCAAAATAGACGGCGGTTGCCAAGGAACCCTCGGATTTCTGGGGAAATAACGAATTCGCCGGTTGCAATGATTTTGCCGTTTGACCCGAAATTCGGGGAACTGAGGCATGAAACTGGCGTCTAACGAACGCCTAGAAAGGTCCTGGGAAAGGATTTTCGCTAAATTGTTGATAAACAGGGAAGTCTAAATAAGATAGGGCCACTACTCCGAATTTCCTGACTGGTCCCAGCCCTCCAAAGTTCGCCTTTGGATCGCCTGAGAACGTCCAGTGATAGTACCTCGAGCACGTTTCGGGTCATTGTCATCGGGCACCAGTAAAACCCACACCGACTTCATCTTTCCGAGACCACAGATGAGAAATCTGAGCCAATTGTTTCAAACTGGATGGCTGAGTTCCAAAGCCCGTCGGGCAAAAGCCGAGCGACAACGTCGGCGAGATAAGTCGCGTCGATTGATCAGCGAATCATTGGAACAGCGTCAGCTGCTCGCTGGCGATACCGGGACTACGCCGACCAATGGTTTGGCGTTAGCACACAACTATCTTATTGCAGCCGACGTTGACCAGAACCGGCAAGTTACAGCTGGCGATGCTTTGGCGGTCATCAATTTCTTGAATCTACACGGCAGCGGAATTCAGATCACCGAGGGCATGGAATTGCCTGGTAAGATCGATGTAGACGGAAATCACGTCGTAACGGCTGCTGATGCACTATCTGTCATCAATTCACTCAATACCGGTGAGGGCGAAGGTGAGTTGGTTGAGCTGTTCTTGAACCCGATCCAATCGGCAAGCCTCGTTCCGACGCCTGCAACGAATATCGATCAAAATGGATTTCTGTTAGAGGCTGCTGCTGGGTCGACACCAACCAATCGTCAGTTCAATGTCGGTGTTGGTGAAATATTTTTCTTAGAGATGTCTTACAATGACCTTCGTCCAGGAACCGCTGACTTAGGTGCGTTCCAAATTTCCGGAGATATCTCTGTTAGCGAAACAGGTGCTCTGGTCCCAGTGTTGACCGAGTTGCAAACGATTAACCTGAGCAACACCTTCAACATGCCCGGCCAGACAGGTGATTTCCTATTCAATCTCGAAGGTCGTCCCGCAACCGATGCGGTAACGATCAATCGCGAAGCATTCTTTCAGAACCCAGTGGCGCGACTGACCGGCGCACTACAGTCACTTGGTTACACACGAGATCAGTTCCGTGTTGCCAACTTGACTGCGAGTCCAACCACAGAGAATCCGTTCCCTTCTCCAATCATTCAAATTGCCTACATCGACCTTGGTTTGGGTGGAATGGATTTGCCGAACCCTGTATTCTCGGGACTAAATACAAACGATACTGCTACGGTAACGGCACGAGCCCCGCGAAATCCGGATGGTTCGATCAACGGCTTGGCGCTGCCCAGTTCGTATGACACTCGCAGCCGAACATTTACCACCGAGGGTGGTGCTGGAAATGAAGAATTCTACAACCAGCGTCGATTCGGCACATTTGATCCTGCCGCAACTGCGGATGCATTCGATGAAGTTGGCGTACTTGGACGGATCTCGCCGCGTGGTATTCCTGGTGAAGCCGATTTGGAAGAATTCCTCGAACCGTTCGATGTCTTCAGCATCCCCGTGATGTTCACTCGCCCGGTGACGAACTTCACAATCTCGCTTAACAAAGCTGAAGCAAATGAAGCAGTTCTGCTTTACCCTGGTGGCGAAGGAACAAAGTTGACGCAGGACCAAGTTCTGATCAATTCGACCAGCACGTTCACGATCAACGCAGCCGGCTCGTCCACCGTGCCAACGGTCAGTGTCGCGGTCAACCCGACGAGCGTTGCCGAGGACGGCGCCACCAATTTGGTCTACACTTTCTCACGGACCGGTGAAACGACTGCTCCGTTGACGATCAACTACACGACAACCGGCACTGCTACCGCAGGAACCGACTTTACCGGAACCAGTGCAACCGTTGTGATCCCTGCCGGTGCCTCCTCAGCAATGGTAACGGTCGATCCCACCGCTGACACGACGTCCGAAGGTAACGAAACGGTTGTTCTCACAATTTCTGCCAATACCGGTGTTTACGAGATCAACTCGACGGCTGGCTTGGCAACTGGGACCATTGCTGATGATGACAGCGCATTGCCAACGGTTAGCGTGGCAGTCAGTCCCAGCAGTGTGCTGGAGGACGGCACCGCGAACTTGGTTTACACCTTCACAAGAACCGGTGCCACCAGCGCTCCTTTAACGATTAACTACACAACCGGCGGCACTGCCACGGCAGGTACCGACTTTACCGGAACAGCGACAAGCGTCGTCATTCCCGCTGGGTCCGCTACGGCAATGGTGACCGTCGACCCGACCGCGGACACCGACAACGAGAGCGATGAAACAGTCGTCGTGACGATCACAGCCAACAGCGCGGCCTATAACCTGGGAACAGCAGTCGCCACGGGTACGATCACCAATGATGACGCGGTATCAACTTTGCCAACCGTCAGCGTAGCGGTTAACCCCAGCAGTGTTGTCGAAGACGGCACGACCAACTTGGTCTATACCTTCAGTCGCACAGGTGCAACGACAGCTCCGCTCACCGTGAGCTACACCGCTGGTGGCACGGCCACTGTTGGTACGGATTACACGGGAACAAGCACGACGGTCGTGATCCCTGCTGGCTCAGCTTCAGCAGCAGTTACAGTCGATCCGATTGTGGATACGACCGTCGAAGGTGATGAAACCGTTGTGCTCACGATTAGCCCCAATGCTGCCGTATACAATTTGGGTACTGCTGCGGCCACGGGTACGATCACGGATGATGACACCGTGGTCACACCACCGACGGTCAGCGTGGCGGTAAGCCCCAGTAGCGTGACGGAAGATGGTGCAACCAATTTGGTTTACACCTTCACTCGAACAGGTGCTACGACGTCAGCGTTGACGGTTAACTACACGACTGCTGGTACTGCGACTGCTGGTACCGACTTCACCGGTACCAGCAATAGCGTGGTCATTCCTGCTGGAGCAACATCGGCTACGGTTACTGTGAATCCGACTACCGATACCACGGTCGAGCCTGACGAAACGGTCGTACTAACGATCAGCCCCAACGCCACGGTCTATAGCGTAAGCACGACCGCTGGCGCGGCCACTGGAACAATCACCAATGATGACCAAACCGTTCTACCGACTGTTAGCGTCGCGGTCAGTCCGAACAGTGTTGTTGAGAACGGTACCGTCAATTTGGTTTATACTTTTTCTCGCACCGGAGCGACAACTTCGGCGTTGACGGTCAACTACACCACAGGTGGCACGGCGACCGCGAATACCGATTACAGCGGAACTGGCACCAGTGTCGTAATACCCGCAGGTGCTGCATCGGCTACCGTCACAGTTGATCCAACTCCAGATACCCTGACCGAAAACGCTGAGACCGTGTTGTTGACCATCAGCCCCAACGCTGGCGTTTACAATGTCGGAACTTCCTCGGCAACGGGCACAATTACTGACACGGCGGTGAATGTTCCGCCAGTTGCTGTTCCAGACAACAATCTCGTGGCAATCGTTGGAACGACGACTCGGTTGGAGGTTCTTGCGAATGACAACACGGGCGGTGAAACTGAGACGTTAACAGTGATCTCGGCCACGCTAACTAGTGGTCAAGGGACCGTTGCTCCGACGGCTGACGGTCAAGCGGTTTCGTTGACACCAGCCGCCGGCTTCAGCGGGAATATCACGTTTAACTACACGATTCGTGATGCGGCGGGTGGCACGGCCAATTCGTCGGCCACGGTGAATGTCCAAAACTTTAACGCCTCGTCGATCTCCGGCAGCGTGTTCTTTGACAGTATCAATAACATCAGCAGTCTCGTCCACGGTGCTTCTCCAATCCGCGACGGCATTCAAACTCCCGGCGAACGCGGACTGGGTACTGTCCCTGTTCAATTGAGTTCGTCGGCCAGCCAGAACAGCACTGGCCAGGCGATCAATCGTACAGTCTTCACTCAGTTAAACGGAAACTTCCGTTTCGACGGTTTGCCGCCGGGAACCTACCAGATCAGCTACGGAGCTGCGAGCAGCGTGATTGCCGGTCGTGAGATCGCTGGAACCGCCGGTGATGACGGAGTCGCCGATGGCCAAATGTCCGTGACGATTGGTGCCGCTGGTGGAGCCACGCTAAGCGGAATGAACTTCACCCTTTTGGGCATGGCCGATCCAGCAATCGATAACTTCGATATCCTGGCATCCGTTCACGTGACTGGAAATGGCGTGGCGGCTTCGCTCGACGCTAACGGCAACCGTGTAAGTGGCTTGCAAGGCGGTTTGGTATCGCTGTCTTCGAACGGTAATCAAGAATTCGTCCGGCTCAGCAGCGGCTTTGAAGGAACTCGATTTGCCGTGTTGGCCTTGAACGACACAAATGATGCGGCACTGCTTGGAATCATTGGTGCCGACGGTATCGAGAGAACTGCCCGGCTTTCAAATGACCAATTTGTTGTCAGCGACAATGGTCGGGCCGTACGATTCTTTGGAGGAATTGAGGATTTCGCATTCACTCCATCAGTTGGCAACTCGACGAATACCGAATTTGCAAATTATCGTGCAGCGATCGACCAGATTCTGACCTCGATGTTTGGAAGCTAATTCGCGAGGTATGGCAGTGCGGTGGTGATTTCATCCGCAATGTTTTTTGTAACTACATTGACCCGGTCGATTCGGCATTGCGGCTCGACCGGGTTTTCGTTTTGTTCCTGTTGATGAAGCGAACTTTGATGCACGTTATTCGTCTGCGCGGACCCTGGAGCAAGACGATTGCCGGCTCAACTGTCGCAATCGATGTTCCAGAACCCACGCCCTCGCCGGTGTTGGCAACCTCTGCTCTGAGTGCGGGATCGCTGGCGATTTACGAACGTCGGTTCAATCGCCCCACGGGTTTGCAGGCCGCAACACGCGTGTTGCTGGGGTTATCACACTGGAGCGGAACAGTAATTCGCCTGGAAGTCAACGGCCAACTGTTCACGCTATCCGATCCGCCAGTAGAAATTGACATCACAGATGCATTGTTGCATCACAATCGCATCTCAATATCTCTTGAGCCCCTATTAGCACAAATGCCTCGGCTCGATGGTGACGTGACGCTTAAGATTTACGAATCCGAAATGACCTATTACTGAACAACTGCAATCGAAACACGGCCAAACGAACGGATCGTCGAAACGCCATGGTTTCTTAGCACCGCTCGCAGTCGCTGGGCCGTTCGACGTGACAATACCCACCTACGATGAGGCATGTCCGTAGAAATCTGGTTTAGAGGTGAAAGATTTGCTGCCAGCGGTATCACACGGTTAGTTGAAAGCAGTTGGTACGGCCCACCAACCACAAACGTTAGGTATTCGCGTTCATCGAATTCGAGAGACTGCGGCAATCTTGCAAGTTCGTTGTGCCATTGGGTTTGCTCAATCAAGCCAGGATCAATCACTACATCATCGGTGCTCTTCGCATGACGGTTTAAGTAGCTGATCGCAGCTCGCCAGTCTTCTCCTCGCGTTACTAGCTGAACTTGTCCTTTGAGAATTCTCTTGAGTGTGCCTTGCGAAACGAGCATCAAAGAAAGCAGGGCAAGTGAAACTGTGCATGTCACCGTGACTCGATATCGATCGGCCTGGATCCGTCGATTGGTCGCGGCGGCAATGGAAGCACCAAAGCACCAGGCCAACATTGGAAGTACGCCGATGAGATACCGCCGATGCCAGAGCGGTAACAAGTGACAGTAAGACAGTGTCCAAAACAATATCGTTACACACACGACGATGATTGCTAAGCACCAAACGTACGAAGCGTTTTTGGAGTGATGATAGTGAACGCGGATCGCTTGAGTGAATGCAAGAAAGCCCAGTGGCAGTATTAACGTAAAAAGCCATGGCCACATTCGCCATATGTCAGCGAACGATTTTGCTGTGCCAAAACTTGCCCACATCTGGCGACTGTTCCAGGTTTGTAGAAGGTATCCCGGAACGATTGCAAATGCTGTAACGGCAACGATCCCGATAGCAATCGCGTCAATTTTTTTCAGCCGTAACTCAGAATGACTGCCGCAGAGAAGCCAGTGAATCACGACGGCAATGGGAAGCCAAACCAAGACTCCGAGCGAAGTTAATTGCATCGACGCGGCCACGGCAATAGAGAAGAATAGTAGCCCCCAAGTGCAAAGACCGCGTTCTTTTGCAGGCAGAACCCAAAGCTCTGCGGCGCAGGCACAACTAACGGTTGTTGCCAGCATGACCGCTGCGTAGGGGCGAAGCTCGGTGCCAAAAAACAGCGAGTTCGATTCGATGGCTAGCATCAAGCCCGCCGCGATTCCGCCAGCAAGGTGCTCGCTCATCCGCGAGACAGCGATTACGAGTAACGAACTAGATACCGCAACAGCCAACACACTGGAGAATCGTAACGACGCCTCACCGTTACCCACCGCGGACTTCCATAACCACAGTAGCCAGAAGTAAGTGGGCTGCTGATTGCCAATTCTCGCTCGAGGTGTAACGTCATAAAAAGTGCCGTGAACCGTCCATGCGGTATGTAATTCATCGACCCAAAAGCTTTCCTCACATGCCGGTAGCCGAATCAACAGCGCGAGTACGAAAACGACGAACGATGCCAACGATAAACGTCCGCGGTGATTCACGTGACGCTTGCCAGTAGCGGTGCCTGTGTCAAACGCTGGAGCACCTTACAAGCCGTCGTAATCTGTTCCTCATTAACATCCATATGGGTAACAAAACGAACAGCTTGGGGACCAATTGCAAGACAAGCGATGGCATGTTCGCCAAGTTTTTCTACCAACGCAGAGGCTGTACCAAACTGAGGATCAACTTCGACAATGACGATGTTGGTATCGACTCTGCTGCCGCGAATATGCAAAGGCTTACAATCGCTTATAGCATCCGCCAAACGTTGTGCCGCCGCGTGATCCTCGCTCATCCGTTGTCGATGATTTCGCAGCGCATACAGTGCACCCGCAGCGATGATGCCAACTTGACGCATCGCGCCACCGAACAACTTTCGTGCTCGTCGAGCTTCTCGAATAAAATCCGCAGAACCAGCCAGAATCGAACCAACCGGGGCACCAAGTCCCTTGCTGAAGCAAACGCTGACCGAGTCAAACGGGTCAGCAAGTTCGCGTTCAGAGAGTCCTGTCGCGACGGCCGCGTTCCATAGCCGGGCTCCATCCAGATGCGACTTCAGGCCCACGCTACGAGCCCAATCACAGATCCGCACGACCTCGTCTTGTGGAGCAATTCGTCCGCCCCAGCGATTGTGCGTATTTTCTAAACACACCAATCGTGTGCGGACCATGTGATCATTTTCGGGGCGAACCAAACCGACTAGTTGTTCTACTCGCAACACTCCACCATCGCCGGCGACGGTGTGTGCAACGAGACCAGAAAGTTGTGCAAACGCGGCTTGTTCGTAGTGATAAATGTGTGCGTCGGCTTCGCAAATGAATTCGCTGCCGCGGTCACAATGGACGCGAATCGCAATCTGGTTGGTCATCGATCCACTTGGCATGAACACGGCGGCCTCTTTGCCGAGCAGCTCCGCGGTCATTTGTTCAAGCTCTTGCGTGGTGGGATCGACATCGATCACGGCGTCTCCTACGACTGCGTTGGCCATCGCCGCACGCATTGGAAGGTTGGGCCGAGTCACGGTATCGCTTCTTAAATCAATCATGGGTTTGTTGTCCCTGGAACCGGAAGGTAAAACTGCCGCTATCGAGTCCTTGATCCAATCTGCAAAATCGACGGCGAGTCATGTCAGAGTCTGAACCGCACCTCCTAAACATTCAACATGTCGATGCTCGTACGGGCTCCGTGGAAATTCTAGCCAAGTTGCGGGAAAAGCTCAGCCCACGCGGCGATGTTGTCAGTCCGCAAAGCCGAGAATTAACGAAAAAAGTGTTTGGTAAACCACTTATGCCAAGTGAAGTCGTGATGGAAATCTGTGAACAGGTTCGCAAATCAGGCACCGAAGCGGTACTTCGATTCGGTGCCGCCCTGGACGGCGTCACGCTGTCGGCGGCGGAACTACGTGTTCCTGAGGCGGAACTACGCCGAGCACACGCCCAAGCGGCACCCGAATTTCTCGCCACGATCCGTCGCATTCAGGCGAATGTTACCAAGTTTCAACAGGCAATTTTGCACCGCGATGTAAGCATCGAACCATCACCGGGCGTTCGTTTGACACAGCGATACGTGCCGCTTCGACGAGTCGGCGTGTGTGTACCTGGTGGCGCGGCGGCCTATCCCTCGACGGTTCTGATGACGGTGGTTCCCGCCCAGGTTGCCGGCGTCGGCGAAATCGCCATCGTCGCGCCGCCAACAAAATTTGGCTCCTACAATGTGGATCTGCTCGCAACTTGTTACGAACTTGGCGTCAATGAGGTTTATCGAGTGGGTGGAGCACAGGCCGTCGCGGCGATGGCATATGGATGCGATTGCCTGCCTTCGGTTGACAAGATCGTTGGTCCTGGCAACTTGTTTGTGGCGTTGGCCAAAAAACATGTGTTTGGCACCGTCGATATTGACTCGTTCGCTGGTCCCAGTGAAGTCATCGTGATCGCTGATTCTTCGGCGAACCCAGATTATATTGCTGCCGATCTCATCGCCCAAGCGGAACATTCACCGGGCTCATCGATCCTCATTACCTGGGATGAATCGTTGATCGATCGAGTACACCACGAACTGGTACTCCAACTCCAAACGCTTCAGCGTAGCGATCTGACTCTCGATAGCTTGAATTCCTTCGGCGCATTGATTCTGGTTCGTGACGCCGCACAGGCATGTAATTTGACAGACTCCTTCGCTCCTGAGCACCTGCACATCCAGACGCAGAACCCGCAATTGCTGATTGCCAAAATTCGCAACAGTGGCGCTGCCTTCCTAGGTCATTACACCCCGGTTGCGTTGGGTGACTATGCAGCAGGCCCCAGCCACGTTTTGCCCACCGGTGGTACGTGTACTTGGGCAGCAGGGCTCTCAAGTAACAGCTTCCTGCGAAGTGGCAGTGTGACCGAATTCACGGCGTCGGCACTTTCCGAGATCGCAGCGGACGTGGAGTTGGTCGCAGAAAAGGAAGGATTGACTGGACACGGTAAAAGCGTCAGCATTCGCCGAACTTGATGATCGTTGCTAGACTCCTAAAACTAACGGCTGCTGGCGGGCTCGATGCGTTCCCAAGCTAGCAGTTATTGAATGTTGCATGGCTAGTACAAAGTGCTGAAAAGAAGAACAAACACGTGTCCGACCCTTCGATGCAACGCCCTGTCGTAACCCCAGCAGCCCCGCCTTGCCCGGCGAAGTTTCGCCCCGCGCTGGCGAAGATGTTGCCGTACACTCCCGGCGAGCAACCGCCGCCTGGAAAATTCATCAAGCTCAATACCAACGAAAACCCCTATCCGCCGCCACAGTCGGTTGTTGATGCGATCTGCAGTGCTGCCAGAGGCCCGCTGAACCGCTACCCCGACCCGTTGGCAACAAGCTTTCGTCGCGCGGCCGCCGACGCGATCGGGCTGCCCGGTCCTGAATGGATTCTACCGGGCAATGGCAGCGACGAAATCCTCACCCTGTTGGTGCGTGGTTTTGTCGGGGAAGGCCAACGGTTGCGTCTTGCTTACCCGAGTTACATCCTCTACCGCACGTTAGCGGATATTCAGGGAGCGTTTTGGGAACAGCTTCCGTTCGAAGCTGGATGGAAACTGCCCGCCAGTTTTTCAGTACCGAAACATGACGTGCGGCTTGTTTTACTACCCAATCCCAATAGCCCCAGCGGTACCCTAGTAGCCAAGGATGAAGTGCGCCAGATCGCCGATTCTCTCGACTGCCCACTGGTGGTTGATGAAGCGTATGTTGATTTCGCCAACCAGACTTGTCTGGACTTGGTGAGCGAGAACGAACGTGTTTTGGTGACTCGCACGCTCAGCAAGTCATACGGGCTCGCCGGACTACGATTCGGGTTTCTTGTCGCCCAGCCTCACGTTGTCCGTGAGCTGATTAAGATCAAGGACAGTTATAACTGTGATGCGATTAGTATTGCAGCAGCGACTGCAGCAATCTGTTCCCAGGATTGGTTGGCCGACGTCTGCCGCAAGTTGAACGCAACACGTGAGCGAATGCAATCCCGGTTAACTGCGCTTGGCTTCGACGTAACTCCCTCACATGCAAACTTCGTCTGGTGCCAGCATCCCGACGGCATGCACCAACAACGGTACGAATTCTTAAAACAGAATCAAATTCTTGTCCGCTACATGGCCTTTACCGATTGGGGCGATGGGCTAAGAATCAGTGTCGGAAGCGATGAACAAATTGACGCACTTATGATGATGCTTGAAAGGTACTCAGGTCAGATACTATGAAACGTACTTCCACGATCCATCGCAAAACTGGCGAAACCGAAGTTCGTGTCACGGTTGACTTGGATGGTGATGGCTCGGGCAAGCGAGAAACTGGCATCGGTTTCTTCGACCACATGCTTGATCTATTCGCCAAGCATTCGCTCATCGATCTTAATGTGAAAGCGATTGGAGATCTGCACGTTGACGACCACCATACCAGCGAAGACGTGGGGATTGCGTTGGGGCAAGCGGTGCATGAGGCACTTGGCAATCGTGCTGGGGTACGTCGCTACGGTCACTTCACGTTACCTATGGACGAATGCTTGGTGACGGCAGTTGTTGATATGGGTGGTCGCTACGCATTTGGATACAACGCGCCAATCGGTGCAGCAAAAATTGGCACCTTTGACAGCGAGTTGGTAGAGCATTTTTGGCAATCTTTCGCAGTCAACGCAAAGTGCAACTTTCACGTTGTATTACATTACGGAAAAAACAGCCATCATGTCGCCGAAGCGGTGTTCAAAGCTGCCGCTCGAGCGATTCGCATGGCCTGCGAGACCGATCCTCGAAACATCAGCATCCCCAGCACAAAGGGCGTGCTATAGCCAAAACACCCTTTGGCTTTACCTGCACTGTTTTCCATTGCCACAAAATATGCACAATGTCCACGCGAATTGCTAGTGAAAAATGATGACGACAATTCCACAGGAGACGAGTGCAGTCGATGCGAAAGTGGCGAAGCGGCCTGCGTTTGATGCGTGTGGACGTCGAATAGGAATTTTTGTTATCGCATACAATGCTGAAGCTCACATTCAGAACGTCTTTGAACGCATTTCTGACGATATTTGGAATGCGATTGAGGTAGCCTTTGTTATCGACGATTGCAGCACCGACAATACCGTGTCGGCCGCGTTGGAATTGAGAAACCGCTACAGCAAAATGGAGATTATCCGAAATCGGATAAACCAACGCTACGGTGGTAATCAAAAAGTCGGCTATCAATACGCGATCGACCGTGGACTCGATGTGGTCGTGATGCTGCATGCGGATGGACAATACGCACCAGAGTGCTTGCCTGACTTGCTTGAGCCATTGATTTCAAATCAGGCAAGCGTTGTCTTTGGAAGCCGAATGCTCCAGTCGGGTCGCGCTCTTCAAGGGAACATGCCGAAGTACAAATATTTCGGGAACATCGTTTTGACCCGAATCCAAAACACACTTTGCGGAACGGACTTTTCCGAATTCCATTCTGGCTATCGAGCCTATGCGGTTGATTTTCTTAAAGAGATTCCGTTCTGGGAGAATACTGACGAATGGCACTTTGACACAGAAATTTTATTGCAAGCTTTAATCTCGGGAGTTTGGATCAAGGAAGTGCCGATCCCGACTTACTACGGCAACGAGATTTGTTACGTCAACGGGATGGCTTATGCGGCCAACTGTGTCCTGCTTTCGCTGAGATTCGCCCTCTATCGCTACGGATTGTTTTACTGCCGTGCTTTCGACGTAACTCTCGATGGACGGAAATACTTCGAGAAATTCGACGATCCCTACTCGAGCCATTCCTTGATCTTAAAAGAAATTACTCGAATTGGACTTGAGGGAAAGAAGGTCCTTGAGCTTGGTGTTGGTGATGCATCAATGACGAAAATCATGTCCGAGCGGGCTGCCGTGCTCGACTGTGTGGAATATGACCCGGCGCTCGCTCATCTTGCGACACCTTATGCTCGACATGTTGTTCAAGGAAACGTTGAAAACATCGAAGCGTTTAAGGAACTCGATCGGGACTATGATATTATTTTAGCTGCTGACATTCTCGAACATTTGGTTCATCCAGATGTGCTTCTCTCCAAGCTGAAAACGCATACCAAACGAGGTGGGTATGTCATTGTATCACTTCCCAATATTGCGAACCTATACGTGCGGCTCAACTTGCTGCTTGGTCGCTTTCCAGTTCATCGCAAAGGAATTCTTGATGCGACGCATCTTCATCATTACACTCTTTCGACAGCCGAAAAATTAGTAAAAAAGTCTGGCTGGGTTGTGCTGGATCAATGGGTTACCGCGATACCTTTGGCAATTGTATTTCCATTTTTGAGACGCGGTCCCTGTCGATGGATTCATGCTGCCTATTTTCAATTGACCCGTCTATTCAAAGGGCTGCTGGCCTATCAAGTCATCCTTTCTTGTCAAAATACGAACAGTGGCGATTTGCTCTAAACGTTTTTGAACAAGTGCTACCTTGTGACGCGAAAAAGTGCCAGCTTTCGCATGTCAATGACGAGTGTCTTTGGATAGGTTGGCGGCGGTTCATCCCTGCCGCCATGGCTGATCGCTTCGATTTCATGCGGGACGCCAGAATCCCGCAAGGCCGACTCCACCAAGTTCGTAATCATCCACTCGCGTTCAGTTGAGGGCCGACCAAAACACTCAATAAAGAACTCGGAAACAAAGTTGTCTTGTTGACCTTGGCGAATGAGATGGATTCGTTCGGTGTCGGGATTTAGTTCCGAACGCAGGGTCATTAGCAAGTAACCGTATGCTGTCGAGTGGGGGAGTATCCAGTATTTTTCGCTGTAATACTGGCACGTGAACAACGTCGCAAAAGCGGTGAGTGCTAGCACTGTCCGACGCCAGAACAATCGAAATCGAACATTAGAGACGATACACGAAATCTGTCGCCACGCCCAATAGAGCAAAATGAATGCCGTTGTTCCCAGCGGTGCGATGATTCGATAGCTTTGAGGAGAGATATTGACTGCGAGCCAATGAGCGTGCGAAAGCAGAACAATCAAAGCAGCTAGCAGCACCTGCTGCAGAATCGGCCTGTATTCCCGTTTGAGTTTGTAAGCGTTTCCGCGCAGGTAGCGACAACAGGAAGCAATGTACCCTAGCGCAATAAAGGCTAACGAAAAGGATGCAATGCCCAGGACCAACAGACGCTGTGACGGGGCCATTAGGTGCCAGAAATTCAAAGCTTGCGGCAACTGGACCCGAAAAAACCAGTACAGTTTATCGACTGGGTCATTGGTTAATTTTGCCCGTGGTTCTCCCTGCCAATCAAAAAACGAAATATAAAATTTGAGAGCAATAAAACAGATAGCCAAATAGACGATGCCCGCAATGATCGTCTTGGCAATTCGGACGCGGTACTCAGCTGAAACTAAAAAACGCCTATCAAGAAGATAAATCATTACAATTGCCCAAAAATAGGACAGCATCGGTTGGTAGGTTGCCGATCCGATTAGCATTAAAATAAAGGGTGGCACGTAGCGGACAATCCGCCCGCGTTTTTCGGGCTGGTTCGGGTCGGTTGCGTTATAAGTCAACATGGCCGCCAGAAGTACCGGGATCGCAGCACAGATCCCAAGAGTCAGGTAAGCCTGGCATGCGTACGTGTGCAAGCAAGGTAGGGTCCCCAGGGCAATGGCTGCAGCGAAATGTTCGACCCTCGCACCTCCCCATACTCGAAACTGACGAAAGAAGATTACAGCAATGGCGGCAATCACCGCAACCGCACCGAGTCGTACAAACCCAAGCTGATTAACATGATGAATGTGTTGATGAATTAGGTAGTCACCCACGGCATACCCAATCCGGCCCTCGCCCAAATAGATGATCGGATCAACGTCTGAAAGCATCAGCACAAAGTCATCGCCAAACCCATAGGTCGCGCGGATCAGCGGGGCATAGGCCAAAAAAAGTATGGCCGCGAGCAGGATGCCGAGCAGCATCTCGCTGCGACGTAATTGGCGGAGAGCGAACGTCATTGTCGTCTTTGCGAGAATTGGTGCTTGGAGAAGGCCGAGGGATTCGCGTTATATACGACTCAGTGTAATCGCCCCAGGCGGTTGTCCAATCGAACGCTCCGCCGCACTAGTCTGGGGATCATCCCGTTTCTCCGTGACGTCATCGCTGACACATCACTCTTTGCGACCCTCCTTTCGATTCTGAACTGTAATGCGATCGCTCGCCGCAAGCGTCTTACCGATCGCAGTAATTGTTGTACAGACAGTACCAGCGACTACTAAACCTGCACCAACCACTATGGTTATGGGATCAACCAGAAGGCGCCGGTCATAGCGGCCGCTTGAGAAAGTCCGCCACGGAGGCTCAATGGCACCGGAGGCACGATCCACGGAGCGCAGTTGCCCGGGCGATAGTACCCCAATGCGTACTGGCATTCGCTTGGCGGATGAATTCCCATCTTGTACGGCAGGACCGCAATGTTCACGAAGAAGTGCGCCGACGAAACTACCGGTTGGAGGAACGGTCCAGTTGTGTGTCCGTAACGTTCCAGGTTAACTTCTTCAAAGTACAACGGTTTGTGGCACAGTTCCGACGCCTTATAGGTCATCTTGGTCGGAGTCCATGTTCGCGGTTGATAGGCGACTTGTTCAATCAGGCACTCTGTGGGCAACCCCCAGTTTTCCGAGATGAACGCTAAGTCCGTTTCGCTAAGCCGATTGATTTGCAGTTCTTCGTTGGTTCCAAACTCTGTTCTGATAACTGCCTTTTCGTACGCGAGATCGACCAAACGACCCGATGCAAGTGGCTGGCCGTCGATTGAACGCCATTGGCGAATCTGTTGCTTCTCGTCGAATTTTTCTTTGACTTTTTTAAACTCGTCCTCTTCGATAATATCGGGACGGAACGGTGGACTGGGGTCCAATGACACATCGCGAATGGTTAGTTCGGCAAGCCGCTTGCGAAAATCTTCGCACGATAGCCCACCAATTTTTCGCAGTTGTTCATCGTCCTCGTCTCGGAAAGAGGCACGCGGTTGTTCGGCTTCTTGGCGGCTTTGTTCATCGGCGTCACGATCCTTGCTGCTACGATCTTGCTGTGAGCGATCACCAAACGGGTTGGCAAAGGGTTCATCGCGATCCGAAGGCGAATCGATATCGTCGATTTTAGGCGATTTGGGGGCACGTTCTCGCTCAAGCAGGTCACGCATTGATGGCCCCTCACTCTGTGAAGATCGAGGTTTTGGCGGGGAACCGCTTGAGGCCTTATCGTTTGAGTTGCTGCGACCAAATGAATCCAGCTCGCGCCGCAGGTCGTTCATTGGGCGGGTGTCCGAAGGCAATGCCGGGTCCGGCTGACGTGTTGGGCTGGGCACAGTAGCGCGAGGTGGAGGCAACTCGGCATTGGGTGCCGTCTGGTTCGGTTCGTCGCCAAACGGATTATTAAAAAAGTCGTTGGCATCCTCGGCGGAAGGCACCGGTGCTTGGAGAGCGTTGGGTTCATCTGCGGGAATTGGAGCAACGTCCGGCATTCCGAACTGAGGCTGGGCGAATGCTGCTCTTGCGACAGGAGCAGGCGACAGCGCAATGCTTCCTCGCATTGGTTGCATGGAACTGGTTTGTCGCAAGCCCGGACGCATTGTCGCTGAGTCGTCCGATGGCCCAGCCACTAGCTGCTCCGGCTGATCCTGGTTTAACGCCGGACTCTTGCGCCATTGCAGGTTCCAGCCATCGTGTTGTGGTTGATGGGCCGGCTGTCCGCCTATGATTTGCGATCCGGTCTTGGGTACAGGACGAAGCCCGTTCATCGGCACATCAGCAAGACACGCTGTTACTGGGGCCGTAGCCAACAGAAGAGCCAAGCTAACTGGCTTCGCCCGCATGAACATCCGGGCTGTAGTTCGGTGCTTCTTGAGTGATCGCGATATCATGCGGATGGTTCTCCCTAACCGTCGCGGCCGATACGCGAAGGAATTTCGCGTCGCACCGCAACTCTTCAATCGTCCGTGTTCCAACGTAGCCCATTCCGGCCCGAAGCCCGCCTACCAACTGGTAGACAAATTCGCTTAGTGGTCCCTTGAAAGGCACTCGGCCTTCGACACCTTCGGGAACAAGCTTCCCAGCTTCTGTTCCTTTTTGCCGATACCGATCGCTACTTCCCTTCACCATCGCGCCCATCGATCCCATCCCCCGGTACGCCTTGAATGTACGTCCTTGGTACAGGATCATCTTGCCCGGGCTCTCGGCCAGTCCTGCGAACAGGCTGCCGATCATCACGGTACTCGCTCCGGCCGCGATGGCCTTCGTAATATCACCGCTGAAGCGAATACCGCCGTCCGCGATGATGGGTATGTTCCGTTCTTGTGCGGCCTTCGCCACTTCTAAAATCGCCGTTATCTGTGGCACACCAACGCCGCTGATAACGCGTGTCGTGCAGATTGAACCGGGGCCAATGCCAACTTTGATGGCATCCGCACCGGCGTCAATCAAATCTTTCGTTCCCTCACCCGTAGCGACGTTTCCCGCCACGACGTCAATGTTCCAACCTCGTTGTTGTTTGATCTCGCGAACCGTTTCGATCACATTGCGGCTGTGTCCATGTGCCGAATCGACGACCAATAGGTCGACGCCTTGGCGAATCAGACTCTCAGCACGAGCAAAATCACCCACACCGATCGCCGCACCGACGCGAAGTCGGCCCTGAAGATCCTTGCAGGCTCTGGGAAACCGCTTCATCATGTCGATGTCGCGGATCGTTATGAGCCCCGTCAGTTTTCTATCTTCGTCAACCAGCAAAAGTTTCTCGACTCTTTTTGCCGTTAAAATTCGCTCAGCTTCCTCAAGCGTTACATTCCCTACGGCCGTCACCAAGTTCTCATGAGTCATCACGTCGGAAATTGGGAGGTCTGGGTTCTCCAGGAAGCGCAGGTCGCGGCGAGTCAATATTCCAGCAAGGACGCCGTTGGTGTGCACGATCGGAATCCCCGATACGTTGGCTTGGTCCATCAATTCAGCCGCTCGTCCCACACGTTCTTCAGGCGAAAGCGTTACCGGATCAACGATAATCCCGTTCGCCGATCGCTTGACTTTGAGGACTTCTTCCGTTTGGCGAGCTGCCGAAAGGTTCTTGTGGACGATCCCCAAACCGCCCTCTTTCGCTAAAGCAATTGCCATTTCGGCTTCAGTCACCGTGTCCATGGGACTGGAAACCAAGGGAATCTGCAGGCGAATACGCTCGGTCAGGCGAGTACTGACATCGACTTCACTGGGCACCACTTCGCTGTAACGTGGTAACAGCAACACGTCATCGAAAGTGACGCCCATCTTGCCGATTTTGTCATCAAACATGCGTCGTTAATCCCAAACAGCACAGACGGGAAAAACGGCGAATTATGACTCACCGAAGCCGAATCGTTAAGGGCACCTGATTTAGCAGGTTCTATGGCTGGGCCTACGACGATGCGTACGACGGACGTCCCACGACAAACATGTCAACAGCCAAGGCGATTTAATGCGGGCAATATACGATACGATGACGGAACGAGCGGAACTGGTAAGACAAAAAGAATGGGATATTTGAGATGGCTGTCGTTGATTACGGTTAAGCGGCTTCTAGGATGGATCTGCATACCTCCCTTGGTGTGCAAGGGGGCAAATCGCATACACCCGACGTATAGGTCCCATCTGATGTTCAAAACTTTGCGAATTCTTGGTGTGGCAGCCGCGCTGTCAATTTTAAGTGTTTCGGCTCAAGCCGGTGATCCTTTCCGCTCGACCGCTAACAACTCGTCTGTCTCGGCCAACTCGTTGGACCTGATGGGCCTGGGCGGCATGCAGGAACTCTCCCACGATGAAGCAAACCAGATCCGGGGTCAGGGTTTCATCGTTTGGGGAAGTGCAATTGCTTACGCTAGAAACACAGTTGGATCTCAAACCAAAACGTCCAGCTACAGTCTAACCGGTAGTACCGCTGGCTTCGGATCCACTTCGGCTAAAGCCCAGAAGTTCAAGCCGGGAACGATTGCTATCGCTGGAGGTTATTCGTACACCAGCGGCTACACATTCACTAACTAGTGATGATTCCTGTCGAATTTGCGGCAGTTTCCCACAAGCGAACACCAGCTGGGCTTAGCTGCCGGTAAGTTCCACGAACGTCTTTTAGCGTCGATCTCAGTCGACGCTTTTTTATTGGCTCGTTGGGCAGCATAACCAACTGGGGAAGCTGAAGCGGTTATTCTTGATTTTTGAGATTTTCCAATATTGCAGGCAGGCTTACATTCGTTGCCAAAAATCTTCACGCAAGTCGATAATAGGTGAACATCGGGTGCATGAGTTGGTGAGACCGGTTTCTAAGGTTCTACATCCTCAACGGCAAAATGGTTCTCGCAGGACGCAAGGACGTTGCCAAGAGCGGGCACCTCAACGAACAAGGGAGTGAATTTTGAACATTTCTCATTCTGTATACGCGTGGTTGCTATCCATCGCATTCTCGACTGCCCTGCACTCACTCTCTGTCGCTGAAGACGGCTTAGGTTTGGACGATCAAATTGCCCTTGCCGATCACACTACCCTTGCTAGCAGCACATGCGGTAGTGCCTGTGATCGCCTGATAGGAAATGCCGTTTGCGACAGTTGCCAGACCACGATCGGGGCCTGTGATGTGTGCGGCGCGTGCCGCGGATGTGGTGGTTGCAGCTGCGGCAACAATCGGTTGTACTTAGGAGTCGAGGCAGTATTTCTTGCCCCGATCTACAACGCCAATGCAAGTCAATTCACCTTAGTCGACGTCGTTGGCAACACAGGGCTGCTGCTGGACAGTACGCTTGGAACCGTGAACCAATTGAATGGTTCACCGCGACTGACGTTGGGTTTTGGTGGAATCGATGGATTCGGCATCCAAGGTCGATATTGGGACTATAACGGAACGCCCGTGTCGCAGGGATTGTTTATCCCAGCAGTTCCCCCAGCAACCAACTTCGGAGAATTCCTGGGTGGCACGGATACCTTCGACGCCTACACCGTCGACCTAGAAGGTACGAAGCAGCTCTCGTGTGGTCTGTGGAACTTGTTTGGTACCCTCGGCGTCCGTTATGCCGAATTGGAACATGCGCGGTCTGAATCTGCGTTCGGCTTTGTCAATGGAAGCACGTTTGCACTTGCTGCACAACAGGGCGAATCATTCCATGGAACAGGTGTTACATCCAGCTTGTCTGCGCTTCGGTCACTGAAGTGCAATCCTTGCTTAGCATGGTACGGTGGCGTTCGCAGCTCAGCTTTGTGTGGTCGAGCCGAAGCACGGGCTATCACCAGCGCAACATTCAACGGCTCAACCGCATCAGGAAATAGTGTCAACGGTGCAATTGACTTTGACGATAACGAGACGATGTTCATCACCGAACTGCAAGCTGGCTTACAGTTCTCTCGTTATATCCGTTCGTTCAACGGTCGTTCGTTTGCACGAGCCGGGTTTGAATACCAGTTCTGGAACACGCTGGACGACCAGTTCGCCGCAGCTGGCTCCTTTGTCGAACGAATCGACCCAATCAACGGTCCGATCAGCCAGGGCTTGGTCGAAACCACTAGTGGGCCACTGGACTTTGATTTGATCGGTTTCTCGATCATGACCGGGTTTGTCTGGTAATTCAAAATCTCGCTCTGGCTTGACCGATTCAATCTAGAGAGACTAAACTCGCAGTTAAACGCTTGTTTCAAACAGTTGTTTTGCTGCGAGTTTTTTCATTTGATTACCTGTGTTTGTTTCGATCGATGGCTGATTCCCAACCCGATTTGTCCAGTAGTTCCTTTGGCGACGACCCCACAGTCGATGACGCTCGCACTCGGATTCTGGCGGCTGCGGGCCCGGTGTTTGCGCGGCATGGCTTCGACCGGGCAACTGTCCGTGAGATTTGTCGCCAAGCCAACGTCAACGTTGCCGCAGTCGGATACTACTTCGGCGACAAGATGGGGCTGTATCGGCAAGTCATTCGCCAAATTCATGACAGCAAAGAGCGGCGGTTTCCATCGCCAGCGGCCCGTCAATCCGAACCGACCGAAACGCTTCGATTGCTCGTGTACACATTGTTGTCAAGGATGCTGGCTGGTGACGCAAGCGGCTGGGAGTCGCAACTCATGATGCGTGAGATGCAGCAACCGACGGCCATTTTTGGTGACTTGGTCCAAGAATCGTTCCGTCCGCTTTTTGAGCAGCTCGTGGAAACGTTTCGCCTAATCATTGGCTCGGACGTGCCGCGCGATGAATTGGAAAAGTTCGCGTTTAGCACCATTGGTCAGTGTCTGTACTTTCGCATCGGCCGCGGTGTGATCCAAATTTTGGTTCCTGAGACAACTCGGAAACGAGCCTACGACCTTGAACAACTCAGCCAGCATGTGACCAGCGTGATGTTGGCTGCAGCACAAACACGACGCAATTCGCATCACCCCTTGGCTTAAGAAATCCGTATCGATGACTGACCAACCTCAAAGTATGCGCGTGTCGATTTCGTCGACGGGTGATGCTGCGCAACCTGTAGCCGTATCCGATGCGTCGTCAAACTTCCCACCTGCCAACAGTCGCCCATCACCCTTGAGCTCACTGCCCCGAATATCGGCCTCGAGTCAACACCGTTCGTTTAGCAGCTCGTTGTTGTTCAATCTGGTCATTCCACTGCTTTTAATCGCTGCTGGAATTGCCGTGGTGATCGCGCTGGGAAAAGACGAGCCAGAGACGCTTCCGCCAGCGGATACAACACGCTCAGGCCGACTTCGCTCGCTTCCCGCTGTTAGCGTAGATCGCGTGCAGTCGCTGGAATCAACCGGGGCCACGTTGCAGCTTCGCGTGGACGGGACGGTCGTTCCCTTTCGCGAAGTTCGAATCGCCACGGAGGTGGCTGGTCAGATCATTTATAAGAGTCCCGAGTGCGAAGCGGGAAGCTACGTTCGCAACGACCAGGTATTGATGCGGATTGATCCGACGGACTATGAGTTCGAAATCGAGCGACTGACACGCTTAAAAGAGCAAGAGTATCAATCACTTCGCGAGTTAGACCAAGAAGAGGTGAACACGCAACGATTGTTGGAGTTGGCTGACAAGGACTTGAAGCTGCAAGAGCGTGAACTCGAGCGACGCAGGTCGCTGCCAAGTGGATTCTCATCGCAAGGCGAGATTGATCAAGCCAGCCGTGCTGTGGTTGCCGCACAACAACAACGACTAAGCTTTGAAAATCAACTGGACCTGCTCAAGAAACGTCGAGTCCGACTCGAAGCGTCCGAGCGTCTTGCTGCGACCCAACTGCGCAGTGCCGAGGTCAATCTACAACGCACAGAAATCAAAGCACCGATGGATGGCGTCATTGTCAACGAAGACGCTGAATTGAATACGTTCGTCGCCCGCGGTAGCACGATCGTGACGATGGACGATACGAGCAAGGTCGAAGTCGCGACCAGTTTACGAATGGACCAATTGCATTGGATTCTAGACCAGCCTGGGGCCGCGGCGAGCGATGCCATGCGCGGTTACGATCTTCCGGAAACTCCTGCGGTCATTGAATACGAAGTCGCCGGTCGGAGTGGCGTAGTGTATCGCTGGAACGGACGATTGATCAGCTATAGCGGGATCGGAGTCGATCCTCAAACGCGAACCGTTCCCGTGCGTGTCCTGGTCGATGATCCACAACATTATCTGGACGAGCAGGGTAACATTCGTGAAACGGCCGGCGCCTCGGCACTGGTACGTGGCATGTTTGTGCAAGTGAAATTGCTGATCAAGCCGAAAACGCCGCTAGTGGTGATCCCGGCTCGCGCGCTGAAACCGGGCAATCGTGTGTGGCAATTTTTGCCTGATGAATCCGTACTTGAAACACTTCCGAGTGATGCTGACCCGGCAAGCGAAGTAGCTGACGCAGCACATGAATTAACCGTGTCGACTTATCCGCTAACGAGCGAGGCGTCGGATTCGCCACTGGATACGTTTGATCCAAGCGCATGGATGCCTGGCAGAGTCATCGTGCGTCGCGACATCATTCCGGTCGACTCACTGGAACTGGATAATCAATCGAACCTGACAACGGTTACGAAACAGCTCCAAGAAAATCATCTCAGCGAAAGCGACGATGCTTCGGATCAACATCGCAGTTGGGTATGCGAAGTTCGTGATGGCACGATTCGGCCGGATTCGCTGGTGGTTGTTTCGCCACTAGGCAATGTTGAATCAGATGCCGTACCGGCGCGTGCGCCAGTCCCCACATCAACTTCCTCGCTTGTTGCCACCGAAACGCAGTCGAAGCCGGAGGCCAAGCGATGAAGCGTTTAATCACGGCGGCGATCGGCAATGCACCTGGCATGAACGTGTTGATGCTCGCACTCGTACTGATCGGAGGAGTTTCGTTGTGGCAGATGCGGCGAGAGACCTTTCCGGCCTTCGAGTTGGAAATCGTGATGATCTCTGTGCCGTACCCGGGAGCCACTCCACAAGACACCGAAGAAGCGATTTGCCAGAAAATCGAAGAAGCGATTCGCTCCATCGATGGAATCAAGAAAGTCACATCGATTGCCCAAGAAGGTGCGGGGTTCGTTCTCGCAGAACTTCGCAGTGACGTCCGTGACGTTCAAAAGGTGATGTCGGAAATTGATCGTGAGGTCAATCGCATTCCGAGCTTCCCAGTATTGGCCGAAGATCCCCAGATCCAACAGATCACATTTCGTGAAGCAGCGATTCGCATTGGCATTGTTGGCCCAAAATCACGTGACCGAGAAAGTGAAGTACGGCTTCGTGAAGTGGCCGAACAGGTTCGCGATGACGTGTTACAGATTCCTGCGGTTTCTTCGGCCTCAATCATGGGTGCCCGTCCCTACCAAATCGATGTCGAAATCTCTGAGGCAACTCTACGTAGTTACGGTCTGACGTTAGAACGCGTGGCGGGGATTCTTCGCCAGCGGAATATTGAATTGCCGGGAGGTCAACTGAAAAGTGAAGGCCAAGAAATCTTGTTGCGTGCTAAGAACAAAGGCCGCGTCGGTGAAGAGATTGCCCAATTGCCGCTGATTACCCAAGAAGGTGGGGTTGTACTTACAGTCGATGATTTGGGCACCGTTCGCGATGACTTTGAGGACGTGACGAGCACCAGTGAAATCAATGGCGAACCGGCGTTGGTTGTCAGTGTCGAACGTACGAAGACCGAAGACCTGTTGAAGCTGGTGGATGCAGTCCGCGACTACGCCGACACCGTGACGTTGCCCGAAGGTTACCGCATGGTTTTGTGGGGCGACACCAGTACGGACGTTCGCGATCGTCTCTCGCTTCTGCTTCGCAACGGTGCCCAGGGACTCTTGTTAGTATTCTTGGTGCTCGCGTTGTTCCTCGAACCACGACTCGCATTTTGGGTTGCTCTGGGAATCCCGATATCGATTTTTGGTGCTGGTGCCGCGCTCGCCTGGGGAGATCAAACGCTGAATATGCTCAGTTTGTTCTCGTTCCTCATTGCCTTGGGGATCGTCGTCGATGACGCGATCGTGATTGGCGAGAACATCTACTCTCATCGCCAAATGGACAAACCTCTATGGCAAGCTGCCGTCGATGGCGCAACCGAAGTATTGCCAAGTGTTTCAGCGTCGGTTGCCACCACCGTGATTGCGTTTTCGCCCATGTTTTTTGTCTCGGGAGTGATGGGTAAGTTCATGGCCGTGATCCCATTCGCAGTCATCGCGATGCTGGTCATTTCTCTTTGGGAAAGCACGTTCGTATTGCCTTGCCACTTAGCTCATCGGCATTCCGGGTTCTTTCGCGTTCTCGAAGTATTGACTTATCCGATTCGGCCTTTGGGTTTCCTGCTAGCTTGGCTCAGCGAACACGCAACGCGAGGAATGGATTGGTTCTGCCGTAACGTCTATATGCCATCGCTTCGATTCTCGCTGTCACATCCACCGGTCCCAATCGCCGTCGCCATCACGATGTTTTTGGTGACTGCTGGGATGATCCGTGGCGGTGTGGTTACGACCATTTTGTTCCCCAAGACGGATAGCAATAACCTGCAGGCGACGATCACATTCCCAGACGGAACGCCCGCTAATGTGACCGACCGGGCAACTCGCCGCATGGAACAAGCAGTGCGTGAGGTTAGCCGTCAAGTTGCTGAAGAACGCAGCGCGGCGACGGGTACCCCGATCAACGAGATTTATCCTCAAGGCTCTGGTGACTTGGTCGGACCTGTTCGCTTGACCTATCGCGAAGTGGGGACCATCACCAACAACCAAGGGCCAATGTCCAACCGCGGCGGCAGCGGTTCGCACATTGGCCAAATTTTCGTCGAGCTTTACGACACCGAAATTCGTGATGTACACAGCGATCGATTGCTAGCAATTTGGCGAGCTCAAGCCGGTGAATTTCCCGGCGTCGAAAAGATTAGCTATGGCAGCGTGAATGTCGGTCCCGGTGGCAAAGCTATCGAATTCAAGTTGCTCGCTCCTAGCGATAAAGTTGACGAGTTATTGGCCGCGACTGAGAAGATGAAGGTGCGACTGAGTGAGTTTGCGGGCGTCTACGATATCTCCGACGACAACACCCCGGGCAAATGGGAGTATCAATTTAAAGTCAAAGATGAAGCACTAGCCACGGGCGTAACGCCAATGGATCTGGGTGAAACCGTGCGTAACACCTACTTTGGTGCCGAGGTCATGCGTTTGCAGCGTGGCCGACATGAAGTGAAATTGATGGTCCGCTATCCGCCCGAGGAGCGACAAAGTTTGGTGGACTTTCGAGAGATTCGTGTTCGAACAGCTGACGGAATCGAACGTCCAATCACGGAATTAGCTGACATTGAGCCCAACCGTGGGTTCTCGGAAATCAACCGCGTTGATCAGATGCGCAGCATTACAATCACGGCAGATGTGGATGAGGTCACGGCAAATGCGGATCTGATCATCGGTGAGTTGCAACGTGATTTTGTGCCACAACTGACTGCCGCCTATCCGTCATTGAAGTTGCGGTGGGAAGGACAGCGGGAACAAAGCAATGAATCCGTCGGTAGTCTGGTTGTTGGATTCGCGATCGCGATACTTTGCATGTTCGTCCTGCTGGTATTGCAGTTCCGCAGTTACGCTCAGCCACTGTTGATTCTCGCCGTGATTCCATTCGGGATGATTGGTGCTGTTTGGGGACACGGGCTGCTGGGGCTGCCGCTGACGTTATTCAGTATGTTCGGTTTGGTGGCTTTAGCGGGCGTCGTTGTCAACGATTCGATTGTCTTGATCGACTTCATCAATTCGCGAGTCCGCGATGGTTTGCCGGCGCGAGAAGCATTACTCGATGCTGGCGAGCGCCGTTTCCGTCCGATCATTCTGACCAGCCTGACCACCATCGCTGGTTTGTTGCCGTTGTTGATGGAGAAGTCATTTCAAGCACAATTGCTGATCCCCATGGCTGCAAGTTTGGCGTTCGGATTGATGGTCTCGACGGTGTTGGTTTTGCTTCTCATACCGGTCTTTTACCTGCTATACCTGAACATCGTCGATCTACTTCACGCTCAAGAACAAGAGTACGAAGTATGAACGGGTCATCAATCCAATGAATCCTATCGATCCGCCAAGGGTGTTTGGCGATGCGCTTGGATCTGCAAAATTTAAGATGTATCCTCAGGACTTTCTAGTCGAAGAGATCCTGGGGTTCGATCCTTCCGGTGAAGGCGAACATTGTTTGGCGTGGATTGAAAAGACGAATCGCAACAGTAATGACATCGCTAGTCTTTTGGCCGACAAACTTGGAATTCGACGACGCCTAATTAGCCACTGCGGATTGAAAGACAAACACGCGGTGACTCGGCAATGGTTCAGTATGCACTTACCAGGTCAGGCAACGCCAATCGCCAAGGATCTTGAAGCTGAGGGCGTTCGGGTGTTGACACTGACTCGAAATACACGCAAGCTTCATCGCGGTTCCCACTTCGGCAATCGTTTTGTCATTCGCTTGCGCGAGTGCGGCTTCTCAAAAGTAGAGGTGGCAACACGCTGGCAGGCAATCTCAGAACGGGGTGTGCCGAACTATTTCGGTCCCCAACGCTTTGGGCTCAACGGTGACAACGTCGATCTGGCCCGACGATTTCTGGCGGGTGAACTGCGAGTACAGGACCGGGTACTTCGCGGAATTCTTATTTCGGCGGCACGCAGTTTTCTGTTCAATGCCTGTGTTGGCCAGCGTGTCCAAGTCGGGAATTGGGGGCAACCGCTGGACGGAGAAGTCTATGGCTTCGCCAACAATCGCAGCCTCGTACTTCCCGATAACATCCGTGGCGACGAGCCACAGCGAGTTTGCGACGGAACGCTTGAACTGACCGCTCCGCTGTGGGGCGCTGGAGAACTGATCAGTCGAGGATGCGTCAAAGCGATCGAGGCAAACTTGGAAAGTTGTTATCCCGATTTTTGCCAGGGGCTGGCTCGATTGAATTTGAGT
The DNA here is from genome assembly GCA_041751935.1 of Pirellulaceae bacterium. GTDB lineage: Bacteria > Planctomycetota > Planctomycetia > Pirellulales > Pirellulaceae > JBBSJZ01. The sequence continues at coordinate 107,303 of JBGSIA010000081.1, forward strand.
CAAGAGCGTCGCGTGATGCGACTGACGCCCAAATCTCCTCGGCTAAATTGGGAAACGGACGCCACGCTCGAGTTGAGTTTTGATCTTCCCAAGGGTACCTATGCCACCACCGTGCTGCGCGAACTAGCGGACACGTGACCTTAGTTTCACGGATCAATCTGGCGTAGGCGTCAAACAATTTGGTATTAAGAAATGTACCTAGCGTTTCTCGGGTCCATTTTTCGGCATGAAATCTTCTCTCCAGCGACACCTTGGCTGCCTTCTCCTATTGGCGATTTCCATCGCCGAGACGGGTTGTCGTGCGATAGGGCGGTTTAGCGAAAGTCGTCAAACCATTGCCTCGCGGCGATTGTCCCGACAGGGACTCAAGGCGATGCACGAAGGCGACTGGTCCGTTGCGGAAAATCATTTTTCGAACGCGCTTGAGGTTTCCGCTAGTGACGATCGGGCGCACTGGGGACTCGCGGAATCGCTGTGGCAACGAGGCGAGCGTCCCGCGGCAATACAACACATGGAGCAAGCGGTACGGCTCAGCGCCGGCGATCCTAAACTCGCCGAACGACTTGGTCGGATGTACCTCGAAGTCGGGCGTTTGGAAGAGTCAATTGAGCAGTGCAACTTCGCCATGCAAAGCGAACGACGTTCTGCGGAAGTTTGGGCTCTCCGCGGTGATTGTTTGTTCGCCAAGGGCCAGAACGACGAATCTCTCGCGGCCTACCATCGCGCGTTAGCGATCCAACCAGACTTTCCCAATGTCCAACTAAAGGCTGCGGAGATTTATTTTGCTCAAGGTCGTTTCGATCGTCTGATTGCCACCTTGGATTGCATGCAGGAGGGAGTGGGTGCCGAACAAATACCGGCACGAGCCGATCTTTTGCGAGGAATTGCGATGCAGCAATTGGGACGATCCGACGAGGCTCGTCAATGTTTCACGCTTGCTGCAAGCAAGGAACCCAGCGATCCCACACCGCATCTGCAGTTGGCAACGCTGCTTCTAAATCGTGGCGACTTTGAATTGGCTCGCGCTTCCCTAGCAACCGCCGTACATTTGGACCCGTTGGCCGGTCAGAACACAACCTTGATTCAGCAACTCAACGGCACTTCATCCATCGCCAACGGCACCGATTTCCTGCAACCTTCACTTCGTCGATAGTCGCGCTGCAAGAATTGCATCTACCAGGAGTTTGAGGCTCCAGCCGAACAATTGCTCTCAGCTTCGCTCTCTCCTGGATCGCTTCGACTGACAATTCTTTATCGCTCGCTCGCCGGGTCGTGGACTGAGTGCGTCACTCAAGTTCGTTCTTTGCCGATTGTAGCGGTCGTGCATCGCAATCATGACGGGAAATGGGCCGATATCTTGCTCGTCATCGCGGAATTGACTGAATCAATGCGGACCTCCCAAGGTTTCGTGAGCTAAACTTGTAAAGGAAGCCTTTCGCACGGGGGCGTGTGTGTAATCGCTCCTCTCGATTCTTTGAAGGTCACTGTTGATGTCGATTTCAAGTTCTAACACCAACCCTGCCAATACGGCGTCTATCGAGTCGTTCGTTGTCGGTTCACAGGCTCTGTCTTCGACGACCCCGTCCCAGGCTGCGCCGTTTGTGGATCGTCGTTTGACTGGTCCATCACGTACCGCAAGTGAACGTCGGCAGTTCGGTAGTTCGCACTCGGGACTTTCGGAGCCTGGTCGTGAATTGGCATTAGCAATCGACCAATACAAACTGGAACACCATCGTCGCTACATTACCTGTGACGAGATGTTAATCGTCCTGCAGTCATTGGGTTATGAGCGATACGCTTAGCAACCAGCGATCCATACGAGTCGAAGTGGGAATCTCGAGCTGAATCTTAGGCCAAAGATACGCGAGACACGTCTCACTTGACAAGCGGTTGCAGCAGTTGGCGGCGAGTAACGACACAGCGCATGTCGCCTCTTTCGTCATACAACACGGCGACATCGCTGCCACGATCGTACAACCTTAAAAGCACTCTCAGATGTCGGTCGGCCACCTTGCCACGAATGACCGGTTTAGGCTTCAAGACGGGCGGATCGACGAACAAATCCGCGTATCTTAGGAAACCAACGATGCGACCGGCGCGACGAACGAGCACGATTGGGTGATTGCGTCGCCGCGCTTGATGCCGCGCAGTCGCCGCGTCCACGGGCGCGTCAACAATTGACAACCGCTCCGGCGGCACACCGAAAGATATTGCCGCTTGGTTGCCGACTTCAAATAAGTTTTGCGCCAGACTGCGCTGCCCTGCCGCAAGAATCCCCGCCTCATGTCCGGCGCGTAGAAGCTGGTCCAGTTCGCCTCTTGCCATCGTCAGCCGCAAGCGAAACGGTGCTTGACCCGTTATTAATCGTAGCACGTTTCCGAGTAAGCCGAGTACGATCGAGACTGGGGCAAACAGAACTGTTGCCGCAAGTAAAAACGGACGCACTACTTTGAGTAAACGATATGGTGCATGGAAGAAAAGATACTTCGGCAGTAACTCACCGAATACAAATACCACCGGCGTCATCAAAACGGGACCCAGCAATTCTGCAGTTTCCGCCTCGCTGAACATCGCTGAAATTCCCATGATGATGCTCAGGCTGACCAAATAATTCGCGACGTTGTTGCCGACAAGCGTCGTTGCGACAAAAATCGCCGGATGATTAAGTAACCACACGAGTCCTTTCGATGCTAGCGAACCACTCAATCCGTCAAGCACAAGTCGCGTTCGCGAAACTCGGTACATCCCGGTCTCGCTGCCGCTAAAAAATGCACTTAGTGTCATACTAATTGTAAACAGCAGGATTGCCCAAATCATGAGTCGCCCTCATTTAAGAGAACGTCCGTGTTCGTTATCGGGCGTGCTTCAATGATGACGGAATCATCGTCTTGGGCAACAACGGTAAGTTCGTAATGTTCCAAAGGAGCGATGTCGCCTAACCGTGGACGACGTTCATTGTGTCGCTGAATAAATCCAGCCACCGTCGCCGTACGTTCTTCGGGGACATCGAGTCCGAGAAACTTTGCTAAAGAGCGAACGCTAACACTTCCCGCAAACCGACAGCCACCCTCTTCAAGCGGCTGGATGGCGGCACCTTCTCCAGCTTCCTCGTCACGTCCACCATGGCCGGTCAAAATCCGACGCATGATGTCATCGTTTGTCAACGCGCCGATCTCTTCGCCGAATTCGTTAACGACGATCGCGACCGAGCGATCCTCTTTCTGCAGCAGGTCCAGAACTTGCGACACACGGGCTGACCAGCCGACATAGATCACTGGTTCCGCAGCGCCCGGAATATCGTCCATCTGGCTCGGGCGCAACATGCGAATTCCAATTGCTGACAGGATCATTTCACCATCGCCCGATGTCACCATCAAGTAACCACTTGCTGGAATGCCGCGAGCAAGCACTCCACGATCCAGCGGCAACGAAATGAGAGTCAACTTGCTGCGGGGCCACATCAATTCATCCACTCGCATATCAGCCATTTCAACCAGCCCGCGGAGTACCAAACGTTCGCGGCGACGCAGAACAGCATCGTCCGTTCCCAGTTCGATGGCGCGTTCGATGTCGGATAAATCGATCTCCGCTTCCGGCTCAAACGTCGGCCAAATCAGCCGACTCGCTGCGAGATTCGCAACTTTGACTAGTGGTAACAACGGTCCAACAATGCGCAGCGCGAGTGCCAGTGGTGCTCCGACGAACATCGAGATTGGCACAGGTGCAAGGACCGCAATACTTTTAGGTAACATCTCGCTAAAGAAAATAAGCATCAGTAAGCTAAGAATCGTGAATGCGACGGCGATCGACGATCCCGCCTCGGGCGATGACTCTAGCTTCCCTCCAATAATCGATGCTAAGCCAAAGTACGTCATATTGATTAGCAGGTTCCAAAATAGAACCGCGCTAAGCAATCGCTCCGAGTCATTCAACAAGTTGGCGGCAAGTCGTCCGGCAGTTCCTCCTCGCGCAAGTCGTCGTCGGTCGGTTGCATGCAGCGAAAACAACGCTGCTTCACTACCGCTGAAGAAGGCGCTGAGCAACATAAGTGCACTCATGGCCAATAACGATGGCCAATGTTCGATGATAGCACTCATTCCCAGGACTCACTCAAGCGTCTACTCCGCCTGGCCCACGGTCCTTTTCCAGCGACACATCGAATTCGCTCAGCGCTGGAATCATCATCGCTGCGACTGTAAACAAGTATCCGACTGCCAGCGAGAAAAAGACAAACAAGTGATCTGTTTGCAGGATGAATTGGGTAATCGCATAGAACGTAATCAACGGTAGCACGAAACTTGCCAAAAAAATCGCCGAAGATGGATTACGCCAGCCCAAAGAGGCAAAGAGTGCTGCACCTCCACCGAGAATCATCACCAAGAACGGGGCTAATTGAAGTTGAAACGCGCCTTGAAAACTGACCATGATCGTCATACAGATCGCGATCCCAACACACAAAAAGAAGACTGTGCCCAAGCTCGCCAGCGTTGCTGTTCGTCCGGAAACATAATTCAACCCCGAATGGATGCCGAGCACGGTTACAAACAAATACAAGACCAAACCGCCGAGTATTGCATACACCATATTTTCGATCGTCATTACACCACTGATCCCGAGAAACACGATGAGCAACAGTGGTAAGACGATCATCTCTTTGGCGACATAAAACACACCCAACAGCTTTCCAAACACAAACTCATGCGGAGCCAAGTCCGTGACGAGCAATAAATCCAGCGCCAAGCCATCACGTTCGCCGGTCACTGCGTTGACAGCCAACGCGTTGACAAGCACCAGGCTGATTACGCCCAATACGGCAAGCGGTATAGTCGCAGCGGGTAATGCACGACCGATTCGGCCCGCGGGTTCAAAAGCGATGCCGGATTGCATTTGCGTATAGATGGCTACCGCAATCAACAAAAACAACAGAATAAACGCAACACGTATTGCAATTACCTTACGGCCATAGGCCCATGTGCGTACTTCTCGCCATAAAATCGGATTGTTCCAAACCGGACGTGGCTGACGCACTTTCCAACTCGCCGGCTGGCCATCGATTGCCAAATCTTCGGAACTTTCCGGTTCCGGCGCCTTCAGTCGCACCTCGCGAGACGGATTCCAAACACGAACTTTGGCGACACCAATTGTGAGAACGACGATCGAAAGAAACGCGTTGCATACGGCAAAAATGATCACACCCGTTGCCGTCGCCCGGGACAAGGATGCCATCGGCGACGCAGCCGCCAATAATGCTCGCGGCGGGCTCAATGCTAAACCGAGGACCTCTTGCGATGGCGCCACGGAAGCCACGACTTCTCCGACCCCTACGTACATCAGTAGCAGCAGCACCGTCATTGCAATCGCCTGGAAGGTTTTTTCCCGCCACATGCCGATCACCGTTCCGACGCTACCGGCAAAGACAACCGTTACTGCGGTGACCACCAGCACTCCAGCAACCTGTTGCGGTGAGACGCCTCCTAAGAGCGGTAATGCAAAGAACAAGGGAGCTGCGCAAACCAACAAAGCCAGCGGCATCAGCAGTGTCGAGGCGAGTTTGCCTACGACGACTTCGAACCCGCTCAGCCGAGTCAGAAGCAACAGAATCAGCGTCCGCCGATCCTTTTCTTGGGCCACGTTGCTTGCCGAGCCCACGGCCGAGAGACTCGCTAACACGAGTAACTGCAGGGGGGCAAGCAAAGTGAACATCCAACCGCCGAACCGCGCTAAATCCGAATTGCCGGCCAACGACCGAGCGCCGTCGAGCACCAAATAGCCGGTGCACAGCAATACGAACAGGGTGGCCACATAGACCGATCGCCCCAAATACGTCTTTGTCCGTCGGGGGACCACGGACGCTTCACGCAGAAAAACAGGACCAAACATGGAATAATCAGCAGTCAGAGACAGTTAAAATAACTTGGTGATGTGATTCTAATCCAACTCAAGCCACCGCATCAGACGCCCAGCCGGGAGGAACCCCGAATCGTTGTTCTCGACACAATCGATGCCAAGCAAATCCGTGGTTCATTCGGAACTCTAGCAGCTACAGTTCGTGTGTTCCGTTTGCCGTAGATCGAACCAATAGTCAAGCGTGCGGTATGCTTCAGTAAGCCGCCACAGGCCGACGCAGGATGTATCGACGTCGAGCTCGGCCGGACTACTTTCCGTAGAGTATGCGATCGATGAGCCTACTGTCATTCAAACAAAAGTTTTCAGACTTCCTCGACGAGGAAGATGCCGCGACGGCGATTGAGTACGCCGTCATGCTGGCGCTGATTGTTGCTGTGTGCGCTGGAGCAGTCTCGGGACTCGCAAACGCCACGAAAGATAGCTTCACAAACTCCGGCGATGCTATCGCTGGTGCCATGGGTAGCTAAATAAGAAGGTGTCCGGTACCGTTTTCGCAAAGCGCGCAACGGCAGCTACCAAAATGGTACCGGACACCTTTTTTTAATCGATTGCTTCGTCGCCCCACGAAACACCTAGATTCCGCTCGAGCAAGCCCCCAATGTCCACAATGCCCCGCCCCAAAGCAGCCTCAGACCAATTCCTCATCATTGATCGCAGCTTCCAACTTGCACTACTTCGCCGAGTCGCAGCCTATGCGCTCGTGGGAATAACCTACGTTGCTTGCATCAGCCTCGCGACGTCGGCCATGGGAAAGCCGGAATTCAGTATGTCGTCAGTACTGATGCAATGTTTCGATGAAGTCATTTTCTGGGCGCCGGGTCTGCTATTCATCGTCCCGACGCTGGCAATCGATATGCTCCGCTTTTCGCGACGATTTGCTTCACCAGTGTGCCGATTGCGACAAGAAATGCAGCTCCTGGCCAGCGGTCAAAGTGATGCTCCCATGTCGATCGACTCGCACGATTCCTGGCACGATTTAGCCGATGAGTTCAACAAGCTGCGACTCGAACTTCTGGACCTCCGCCAAGCAAAGTTGCTGCAACCCGCGTCGAATTCTTTGCTTACGGTTGGCGACTGAGCCCGCAGTTGAAACCTAAGACAAATTGACGCGAGTTTGGTAGGATAGCACCGATCCATCAGTGTGCCGTGCGAACACGCTGCCCCACGTTTCCTCCACTCGCAATAATAATGGCGATGCCAGCCACCTTTGATGATATCGGGTTACGCTTTCTCTATCCGGACAATTGGATTATCGCCGCCGGTGCCGACGACCGCGGCAGTTGCGGCGTCATGTTCGATCTTCCGACACGAGGTTTTTTCCTGATCGAACTGGCAGACACCTGTGCGTCCGATGATGAGGTGATCGAGCAAGTCGTGGCGACCGTCGCCGCAGAATATGACGAGGTCGAACGCGAAACGGTCACATTGCCGGACGCCGGCGAGAACGAGCGGGCCGTCGAATTGCAGTTCTACTTTTTGGATATGCTGATTCAATCGCGAATCATGGTGATTTACGCTGGTGAGCAGCGACTGTTGATCCAAATCCAAGCCGAAAGCCGCGATTTCGACGCTGGTGAACCGGTATTCGCAGCTATTTTAAAACAACTACGAGAAGTCTAGCCCTGAACAGAGTTCTAAACCAAGTCTTGCTTACGTTTGGTGCGTCGGCTGCGGCTGCATTGTTGACACACTCCTTGGATGATCATGCGGTGACCACTGACCCGGAAACCGATCTTGTTGGCAACTTGATCGCGTAGATTGACGAGTTCATCGCTTTGAAATTCGATCAGCGTGCGACATCGAGTACAGTACAAATGATCGTGTTGAGGGTAGCCATAATCGTGTTCGTACACGGTTCGGCCATCGAGCTGAAAGCTTCGTAGCAAACCCGCATCCACAAATTCACGCAGCGTGCGGTAAACGGTCGCCGTACTGACGTAATTTGGTTGACCGCGGCGAGGAAGCCGCTCAATCAACTCCTCAGCATCAAAGTGCTCGTGCTGGCTGAAGACTTCATCGGTGAGAAATTTACGTTGACCGGTCTGGCGCAGTCCACGAGTCTGTAGATACTCCTCGAAACGCTCCTGAGGCGAGAGAGCGACTTCCAACGGTTCAAGAGGAGGCGACGGCATGAATCTAGCAAGGTAGGGTTCCAAAAGGCACGGGCAAGAAAGCCCATGCTACACAATTTCTTTGATCATTCCCAAGGCTTGTTATGAATATTGCTAGCCGATCTGGTCCAAGAACCGATCAAGTGCCGCTTCAAGCTTGTCTGGGGTGTCATAATTTCCGCCAGCTATCTGGCGACGTATCTCAGCGACTCGATCAATTCGAATCTCACCACCGCCAGCGATAGGCGAACTGGCGTCGAGTCGGTTTACCGCTGACCCAAAACTTGAAATATCAAGCTGGTCAATCGGTGTGGAAGAGCGTTTGACTTCTCCGGCGCCAGTTTGGGTCTGGGGCTGGATCCGCTGGGGAGCGGTAGGTTGAGTCGTCGAAACGCGAAACGGACCGTAAATCTGCATCGAAATTGGGCTCCCGGGAGGGGGAAGTGATCACCACGAACTCGCCGTGAACGACAACTTGCTGTGGGCAAATTGATGATCTAGACGAACCAATGGTGTGTGGATAGGCGCAGGCATTGAACCGGGCTTCAAATAGCAAAAAAACTAACGTTTTTAAGGCAATTGACAACCGTTTCCGCATCGGTCCACCGGCGCCGCATTCCTTGTCCCAGGAAGCAATCCGTCAGCGAAAAGAGACTTTGTCAGCGCAGACTATTGGCGGAAACAGTGTTGTTATCGGCCAAAAAAAGTCTGGTCTGTAGCTAAACTCTAACGTACTCGTCGCTTTCTGGGGACAATTCAATCGCGGCCGAGCATAGCAAGCCTGTGAAACAACCTTCAAGAGCAGTTTCAAACACTCAATGGGCGTCAAAAACATACACCTCTGTGAGGATACACCCCGCTGGTTGCCTGTGGTAAGGTATTTCTCTTTGGCTTCACGATCATGCAACATCGGACTGGGTGTACTATTATGCGCCACCGTCGCGACAGTCATCGCATCGTTTGTGAGAGAACCCGTTGTCAGTTATCACGAAGCATCCCACAGCTAACTATTCACCTGATCGACTTTGTCCATCAGCTTGCGGCGTCGTTCGATTCTCTGGGCTGGCGCGAATCAGTGCATCGACAGCTTGTACGTGCTTGTTGGTCATTGCGTTGACGTTTGTTGGTTGCAACACGCGGCAAGACGCGACGGAGAATCCACCTTCGGTGAGTGGTATGGCCAAGCGAAGCGAACTTACCGTTAATGACTTTGATGTGAACGGCCAAGTGAATTATGAGCCGGAATCCGCCACTCAGGAGGGGCAACTTCAGCAGTGGATTTCTGCGGCGGAGGACGCGTCGATGGGTGCTGATTGGAACACAGCCCGCGAATACATTAAACGAGTCTTGGTGCATTCCCCTGGTCATTCCCAGGCCACTTTTTTGGCCGCACGAATTGAAGCCAGTGCAGGCGACCTGGACACTGCTATCGAAATGCTGCAGGGAATCGATGAGCATGACCCACAGTTCGGCATCGCTTCACGAGGCCAGTCCGCTCAGTGGCTAGCGGAACGGGGGCGAGTCGCAGAGGCGAAGCAGGCATATCAACGTGCATTGGAACTAGCTCCGGATTCATTGCTGATTCGCCGACAGTATGCTAGGTACCTCAATTTCTTGGGTTGGCGTTATCAGGCGAGAGACGTTCTTGGCCCTTTGATCCAATCGCACCAAGCGAACGAAGAGGAGTTACGCGCGATCTTGGACGTGTCCAACTCTTTCGCGGATTCGCAAGCGACCGTCGAGAAGAATAAAACCGTCCTCGAAAGCCCAGTAAGCGAAGCGCTTGGTTGGCTTGCTCGGCGACAGCCCCGCGAAGCCAACGAATTGCTTGAGGCTTTCATTCAGGCTGGTTTTGTCGCTCACGACGACGAATTGCATGCCATTTTGGCGGCCACCAAAGCTGAATTGCAAGAATTTGATGATGTGGTAACGCTCCTGAAATCACTGCCTCCAGAAAAGCAAACCAGCCCAATGTATTGGCGTGCGGTGGGTGACTTTGCTTCATTCCGTGGACAAGTCGAATCAGCTGTCGCGGCCTATCACCAAGCACTGACGCTGGATACCACCAGTGATATCGCCCATGAGCGATTGACGGCGGCACTGCTGGCGAACGGTCAACCAGTCGCCGCTCGGGCTGTCGATGAAAGACGAGCAGCGCTCATCCACGTCAAGAATGCGTCGACGCGTTTATTGTCTTCAGGGAACATTGACGAGGATGCATTGAAAGCGTTTGTCGAGAATATTGGATCGATTGGCCTCCTTGAAATCGGTTCGGCGTGGCTTGCATGGTTGTCGGCTCAACGGCCAGCCGATCCTGCTTTCAAAGCGATGGTGGCTGTGACCTTACAGCGATGGCAATCCGTACCCGAAGATATCGTGCTGCATCGCCAGACAGCGGGAATGGGTGCGGCCCCTGCTGTGACCGAGACGATTCAACTTATGTTGGGCGGCTTATCAGTTGACGTTTTGCAGGAACCGGCAAATGAAGATGCTTCGCCGTTGTCTCCAGCAGAGGCAGCTACATTCTTAAATGTGGCGAGCGAGCGCGGACTTCGGCACCGCTATTTGAACTCTGCCAAGCCTCGAACTAAAAATTTCCAAATCTATCAGTCGATCGGTGCTGGTGCCGCGGCGCTGGATTATGACCTGGATGGAAACGTTGATCTGTATTTAGGCCAAGGCGGGGGCGAGCCGCCGCATGGTCTTAGTGAACACAGCAACGAGCTGTTCCGAAACCTTGGCGGCCAGTTCCTCAATCGAACTGTGCAGGCGTCGGTTATTGATCGGAACTTCACCCTCGGTGTTTCAGCGGGTGACATCAACGACGACGGTTTTCCCGATTTGGTCATCGGAAATTTGGGCAACAACCGAATGTTGGTCAATAATGGTGACGGCACGTTCGAGGATGTAAGCGATCGGATTGGCTGGAGTGACCCATCGCTGCAGCACTTCACAACTTCGATGGCGATTGCTGATATCAGCGGTGATGGTCTGAGCGACGTTATTGAAATCAATTATGTCAATTCCCCTTCGATGTATGAATCCTTGCCGGTTGGGCCCGATGGCAACTTAGTTCAAATTCCCGGGCCTCTTTTCTATCGCGCTGAAGTCGATCGTGTGTGGATTGCGTCGGGTGGCGCCGGATTGGCGTTTGAACCAAAGACCCTTGGAAATCCCGAGGACGATTGGGGGAAAAACGCTTCCGCCGCGATCGGAGATGCAGCTAACCCGGGTCTGGGGGTCATCGTGAGCAATCTGGACCAGGACCCTGATTTAGAGATCTTTGTTGCTAACGATATGCGACCCAACCAACTGTGGAAGCGAGATCGTTCGATAACGGATTCAGTATCCTTCAGTGATCTCGCCGTGATTCGAGGCTGTGCGCTCAGTTCTCGTGGTGAAGCCACTGCATGCATGGGGGTCGCTTGGGGAGATTTTGATCGTAACCAGTTACCCGATTTGTTTGTCACCAATTATCAAGACGAATGGGTGAATCTGTATCTGATGCAGCCAGGGGGGCATTTTCGAGATTCCGCTCCTCGGTACGGATTGGATCGACTCAGCGAGAACGTATTGGGGTTTGGAGCCCAAGCCGTTGACTTCGATCACGATGGGCTTATCGACTTGGGCGTGTTTAACGGGCACGTGGACGCCGTTTCGGGTAGCGATGCCGCGCTCGCAATGCCAGCGCAATTACTACACAACCTCAATGGAAGGTTTGAGCTTGCCAAACACACCGACGGTCAGTTTTGGGACGCCAAGCATCTTGGTCGTTGTGCAATCACCGTCGACTATAACCTTGACGGGAAAATGGATTTGCTCGTTGTCGACCTGCTCGAAGACGTGGCGCTATTGGAGAATCGTACGATTACTACCAATCACTGGTTGCAACTTGAAACCAAGGGTGTGGAGAGTTCTCGCGATGCAATCGGAGCCCATGTCGCGGTTACCCAAGGCAGCAAGACATTGCATCATTGGACGTCAACCGGCGACGGGTATCAGGGAAAAAACGAATCCGTTGCCGAGTTCGGATTAGGAACCGACGCGACTAGCGTGGACGTACTGATTGAGTGGCCTAGTGGTCGACGCAGTAACCTCACGGAATTGCAACCCGATCGACGATACCTAATTGTCGAGAATGAGGATTCGGCTTGGCAGCAAGTCGTCACGGTCAGGCCATGAAAATGGCCCAATCGAGCATAATCGCCATGTTTTAGGCGATTCCATAAGATTTGCTGCCGAAGTTATGTGGCTCAAAAGAATTGGACTTGACGGACTGAAAGTTAGGTTCTGAAGCAATGGATCGGTCCGGAAGCTTAATCCAAAAAATGGAAACTGCCTGATTTAACAAACCTTGACTTGCCTGGGCTAGCGGTGCATACTGCGTCGCACCTGGGATTTTAGGCAAAACAAACAATACTAGTGCGGTCGCTGGACAAACAATGCGCTTTCTACGTTAGGTTTCCAGATCAGATTTCGCGAATTCCTTAGGTTCTTGGTCCGCAAACGTTTTGTGGACATTGTCTTCCATTTGGAGGTTTTAGATGAGTCATTTTCGTTTCGAAAAGCGACGAGCCTTTACGCTCGTCGAACTTTTGGTTGTGATCGCCATTATTGGGGTCTTGGTGGGGTTGCTGTTGCCAGCAGTCCAGGCTGCTCGTGAAGCTGCGCGACGGATGAGCTGCAGCAACAATTTCAAGCAAATCGGGCTTGGAATCCACAATTATCACTCAGCCTACGACCAACTGCCGAACCAGCACACCGGACCCGTCGCGGTCGGCACCGCTCGGAACGCTGAGAGCGCTTTGGCAGCCCACTCCAAACTTAGCTACCTAGTCGGGGTACTGCCTTTCGTTGAAGGTCAAGCACTTTGGGAGCAGATCTCGAATCCTGGAGATGCCGGACTGGCGATTAACGGTAACGCCCCCACGAACCCGGCGACGGGTAACCGATTTCCCGCGTTCGGTCCGACTCCAGACACCGACAATGGGGCTAACGGTACGGTTAACGGTGGTGGTCGAAACTACAAGCCATGGAGTACGGAAACACCGATGCTCCGTTGCCCAAGCGATCCAGGTGTTGGATTGCCTGCTCAAGGTCGAACTAACTATGCAGCCTGCTTGGGTGATTCCCATGGGCGTCAACACGAAGGCCTGAGTTTTGTTACCGCAACCGGAATAGTTCCTGAGAGTTCAGGTCACGCCGAACGTGCACGTCTTTCGCTCCGTGGGATGTTTGTCCCATATGGAAAGATGGGTTTCCGAGATGTGCTCGATGGTTTGGCGAACACGATCATGTGTGGCGAAATCGCGACCGACCTTGGAGATCGTGACGTTCGAACGGACCCGGTTGAGAGCGCAGCTATTCAATGGAATTTTGACGGTGTCACTGACCTTAACGGTTGCGATGCGCAAATTAGCGCGGCGCAACCCACATTTTGGAACGATACCACCAACACTCTTTGTACACAGGCTAACGGTACGGAAACTTGGCGAGCACGAAACGGACGCGGTTACATGTGGGCGTTCGCTGGTGCTACGATGACGGGCTTCACCACCCAGCGTCCACCAAATAAACCCACCTGCCTCGCCTGGCGGAATCCTAAGGAAGCTGGTGTGTTGCCACCATCCAGTCGCCACCAGGGTGGTTGCCATGTGCTAATGGGAGACGGAGCAGTCAAGTTCATTACCGACTCAATTGAATCGGGAGATCAAAACGCATCACCTGCTGACCAAAGCCTTACTCCAGCGGTCAAGCAATCTCCGTATGGTTTGTGGGGATCACTCGGAACGCGTGCTTCGAAAGAGACGATTGACGCTAGTTTCTAGTAGCGTCTTGAATTAGTCACTTGTTCGTAAATTTACTGAGCCTCGTCGGCTGTTTCGGCGGCGAGGTTTGTTTCAATCGACCCAGGAATTTTGTAATGATCAAAAGTTTGATTCTGACGACTTGTATGTCCATGCTGCTATGTGCCGTCGGTTGCGGTGGGCAAGCAGGTGGACCGGTGGTAACCGATCCAACCGAAGCAGAAAAGTACTCGACGCCGGAAAACTATGACGCTTCCAAAGAGTCTAGCCCGTCGTAATTTCCTCCCTCGATACTGATTGATGCAAAATAAGAGGGTCATCAGCGAATAGCTGATGACCCTCTTATTTTTTACCAATGATGTCCTGCATCGGACGCATGACACCAACCGATCCAAACCAGTCAACTCCAGTTTGTATCGTGCAACAAAAGAGTGTCCGTCCGGTCGTTAGTTGCCGGCGTTCTGTTGTGAATCGATAAATGCGTGTAACTCATTCTCGATGACCAGGTAACGTGCGTCAGGTTTTAGAGAGTTGCATGTCTGGACCTTGCCAGAAGGCCAAATGATCTCGACGTCACAGTCGTCTTTGCAGTCGCCCAAGCCGCATGCGACCCCGGACTCATTGCGACCTTGGTAGCCGTCACCGGTTGCGGTAACGATCACTTGTGTCCACACACCACATCGAATTGTCACGCGAGCACCAATCGCGTCACGCTCGCTGGTTGTTCCGACGAGCACCAACTGTAGCCAATGGTGGTTTGTCTCCGTTTGATTCTCCAGCAGTGCCACAGGCTCGAGTAGATCGGCGGCCAACGCATCCATCTTTCCATCGCGATTGTAGTCGGCTGTGATCAGACATCTTCCGACATGCTGGCGCGACCAAAATTGATCGTCGGCATGTTCGGCCACCTCGAATCGATCGCCACGATTGACCAGTAGCTGTGCCGGCATCTCGAACGGCGTGCCTTTGTGCGACAGGTCTTCGATATGACCATTGAGGATCATCACGTCGACAAAACGGTTGTTGTCAAAGTCGATGGGCTGACAACCAAACCCCAGCAGCCCTTCACTGACACGATCCAGTCCGTAGCGTGGTGCGAGATCACGGTAGGTGCCTTCGTCGTTCAACAAGTACATATTGATCCACTCGTCGATCCAATTGGTAATCATCAAGTCGGGCGTCTGGTTACCGTCAAAATCGGCCATCGCCACGCCCATGCAGGCGCACGGCTCGCCCCGCGAGCTGAAGGCACAGCCTTTTAGTACCGCGATATCCTCGAAGTGGTCTTGAGCCCCCTTTTTCTTCCACAGTTGATTGGGTCGTGCATCATTGGCGACAAACATCTCCAAGCCTGGTTCGCTATCCAGGTTGCTAACAATGAGTCCCAAGCCGGGATTGGCTGCATCTCCTAAACGTGTCGTCGCGGAAATCGCCGAGTCATCAAGCGGTTGCTCGGAACTCTCGATCGAGCCAAGTGTTTGACGGTCCCATGACTGAGACGCCGACTGGATCCAAACCTGATCAGTATCCGCCGCATAATGCAACGGGCCGGGCAAGAGCAGGACGTGCCCTTCTGGGGTGAGCTTTAGCGGATCAAAAATTTTGGGATCGTTGACGTAATTGATTTCGACTACATCAGGTAGGTGATCACCGCTAATGTCGGCAATGCCCAGCCCCATCGTGTAGTGTTGGTTGGATGGAACGTCCCAGCCAATGATGGACGTGACATCGCGAAACGTTCCGTCGCCTTGATTGATCAGCATTCGGTTGGTTCCAAGATTGCCTACAACCAAGTCCGGCCAACCATCTTGATTGACGTCGCCCGAAGTGACACCCGCTGTGTAGGAGTATTCCATTACTCGAGCTTCACTGCTGACCGGCTGGAATCCGGAAAGCAAGTTACGAAAAAGTTGGTTTGACAGCTCGCTGGTTTCCTGAGGCGGATTGCACCCACCTTGCCCGCAATAAAAATCCACCAGTCCATTGCGGTCGTAGTCCAGCGCAGCAACGCCAGCCCCCAGAGCTTGATGAATCTGAAACTGGCGACGTTTCTCTGGGGAAGCGTTTTTGTATTGATGGTTCAAGCCGCGAAGCGGGGCTACGTCCACAAACTTCGCAACCGTTCGATCGACGTTGGAGCGGAGAATGCTTGAACCAAATGGCTTCGCCGTCGCGAGCAGTTCGACATTGGGGATCGGGAACATTGATTCGGGAATCCCGCTTCGCCGAGTTAGCGACGAGACTGATGAAGGCATGTCCCGCCAACCTTGAATGCGACTTAAATGTGATTGAAGGTCGCTCTCGTTGGCCGGTTCATGACGTCTGAGCAGATGCTCCAACCAAGCTGCGGCCTGTAGAGGTTCGCCAGCCTCTTCGAGCGCTTGCAGCAAGTCCAAGCCAGCGGGTAGGTCATAAGGTTGGCCAGCACCGACAAAAGCGGCCGACTGCTGAATTGTCAACAACAACGCGCGACGGTCGTCGACGGCACGCGCCAGTTCGACGTTCCCCAGTTGCAACAAGACTGCCATCATTCTTTCATGCGAGACCTGATTCGTTGCATCCAACGTCAATGACTTCAGGTACGCACCGGCCGCCGGTTCAGGCAGGTTCTGGAAAACGAAGCGATCCCCAATCGCACGCCAATAGAGCGGATAACGTTCAATCGATCGGTCCGCACCGCGGATGATGTCGTCGACGTCCTTGAATTGCTGTAAGTCCGCATGCACGGCAGCAAACGCGGCATCCACGGCGGCGTCGCCCACCATAATCCGCGATGCGATTAGGTTATCAAGAACTTTCTTGGCTTCACGCGGCTGGCGACTGCTGATCAGCCCCAGCGCCTTACTGAGCGGACCTTCACGTCGGACAGGCTTGTCCCAGCCGGTTGCGGCGGCAGCAGCGTAGGAGTTGGAGAGATCCAACATGGCGCGCAACTCCAACTCTGTTGCCTTGCCCGCTTCAACTAGCTCGCTCAGCACTTGATTGGCTTCGTAGCGCCAACCAACTTGATTAAGAAAATGGGCATACTGTCGACTAAGCGTTTCGTCGTTGGGTGCTAGCGAGATCGCCAAGGAGTATTTCTGCTTTGCTTTTTGAATCGACCCTGAGTCCGCCAACCATTTTGCGGCTTGCATCAATGACGCGATTCCGAATTCCGGATCTTGAGGATCAACCGATTCCAGCACTTCCAATGCTGCAACAAAATTTCCCATGCGAGCTTCCACGTTCGCTGTCCCAACAAGCGCCGCTGAGTGAGTGGGGTCGATCAACAGCACTTGGCGCAATTTTTCGCGAGCGGTCGCCCAATCTTGTCGCTGGATGGCTTCTCCGGCCGCATCGAGCAACCGTTCAATCGTTCGCGAGTCATCGTCATCCTCCACAGAAGTCGGTGCGGTGTCCGTCGTCACGATGCTACGTTCGCTGGTGGGGCTATCTTTTTTTCCACAGCCAGAAACAAGCAGAATAGTTACAGCACAGCTAATCCAAACGAAGAGACTTACCGCAAGTTGCCGAAGAGAAACGAGCTGCCAAAGAGGGGAGTTCACGATCATGGAAATCTGTTGCAATTGCATCAATACACGTCGAACAATCCACAACTATCGTTCTTGGCTGCGACAAGACAACAGTATCCCCTGCGATCACCGCGCCAGTCAACCGCTCGATGGTCCGTACCAATCCCGCTCGAATGATCACAACGCTTGCGAATAGGCGGCTTGTCCACCCAGTGTCGCAGGCCATCATTGCTAAAACATGCGTCATCGCGCAGTGTAACGAGCAGGCGGTGAGTGGATTGTGAATGCCACTGTGTGGTAGGCAAATCCAAACTCGCAGCAATACTCAAACCGCAATCGACTCACCTGAGCGGCCCCACGGGGACTAAACCGTTACTCCTTTTTCCGTCTCCTTTACTTGACTTAGTTAGCGCTGGAGTTAGTGTTCGGCGATTTTGCGGTAAGAGGTGGGGCGACTGATGCCGAGCATTAATGATTCGACTGGTCATGGAGCGCAGTGCGCCGGCGTTGTGCTCGACGACGACCTTGCCTGGGTAAAATACCACTAGTCCCAATCTGCCAGGGGTGCAGTCGGCTTGGTAGCAGGCTGTCCTGCGGCGAGATCACAGATTGCTATTGGATGAAAATGGCGTCCGTGTCCTAATGAATGTTTTTGGTTTCGCGGCCAAACAACTCACTCGGAACGGACGCCATGCAAAAGC
>JBGSIA010000082.1:0-3384 GCA_041751935.1 Pirellulaceae bacterium
TTCAAAGAGGAACTGACGCCGGTGAAATTCAGCCCAACATCTAGTATGTCATTACCGCCGCTAGCTGTGCTGGTTCGCTCCAGACGCAGCAGACTGTTGTTCGCCAACGTCAATCCGTTGAGAACGCTCACTTGATTACCAATTCCGCTCGCACCTTGTCGCAATGTCGTGTTGATCCCGAGCGTCACATGGTCGAGCGCGGTACCGGTACCGGTAACTTGCAGTGAGCCTGTGCCGACGAACTGGGCACCGACAATCGTAGCCCCTTGGATCGTACCGATGGCGTCCAGTCGCGCGATCGTGCTGACGGTGAACGTGCCGCTGACGAAATTGATCGTTTCGGCTGTGATCAGCGAATGCACGGTGAAATTTCCGGCGACGTTGATCGTGGGATTCGAGCCGACTAAGTCGATGATGGCCCGATTCAGCGACGTCGGCAGCGTGTTCGTATCCCAGTTGAGCGGATCACTCCAATTGACTCCATCGCCGCCACCGTCCCAGGTGACAATCGTCGGTGGTGCCGTTAACACGACGTCGTTGCCATCGCCACCTGTGTAGGTGATCTCGAAATCGACAGAGCTGATGGTGACAATCGCTCCTTCGGCTAAGCCCGCAAACGTACCGACCACTGCATCAAAGCCATCGTTATTGATGATCGTGAACGATTGCGTCGCTGACGGCACAAAGCCATTGATCAGGTGCGCATTGAGTGTTCCGGCCAGCGTCACGGTCCCCGTGACGTTGACTTGATCGTATTGCGAACCCACCACCGTGCCGCCGATCTCCGCGTTCAGTGTCGCACCCGACTGGAGATCGAAATTGCCGGTGTTAAGAATTCCGGGACTATTGCCCGGTGCGATTTCACTTCCCAACTGCGCGACGACAGGACTTCCAATCGTCCCGTGTCCCCCAAGCGTCGCACCCGAGGCGACAGTCGTCACCGATGGTGTGACCGATCCATCCACAATTAATGTCCCCTCATTCACATTCAAACTGCCCGTGAACGTGTTTGCTCCACTGAGGCTCAAGTATCCTATCCCCGATTTTGTCAATGGCCGGCCGTTGCCAGCATCCGCAATCGCCCCGGGGACCGTCGCGATTGCACCAGCAGCGATCGACAATTCAGCCGTCTGAGTCGACAAGGTAACCGGACCGCTCAATGTCAGCGCGTGAGCCCCGACAATACTGACAGGCCCTGCGAGTACGACTGCGTTCGCGAGACTGATCGGGTTTCCGTCAGCGGTGATCGTACCGCCGCTGGCCGTAAGCGGTGCTGTGCCCAGCGACAGATCATTTCCGAGTTTCAAGGTTGCGCCCGCGGCGAGCGAGGTACCAACGTTGTTGACATTGATTCGGCGCAGGTTGGCGATTCCCCCAGCGACGTCCAGACCGGCAAGCGTCGAGTCATCTAGGATCGTGAACTCGCCCGCAGTGACTTGAATTCGCTCCGCCGAGTTAACACCCTTTACGATCGTTGTCCCATCGACAATGATCGATGGAGTTCCCGGCAAATCCCCAATCGTCGCGCGATCCACGGACGTCGGCAGATTTCCGCTGGCCCAGTTCGCTGGATCAAGCCAACGCAGATTACCCGCTGCACCTGACCACTGATCGATGCCCGACGTGGCCGTTAGTACCACATCGTTACCATCACCCAGTCCATAGCCGATTTCAAAATCGATGCCGCCAACGTTGATGATCGAACCGCCGGGAAGCCCAGCGAACGAACCGACGACGCTATCGGTCCCATCGTTATCGATGATTTTGAAAGTTTGTCCGGCCTGCACGTTGAATACTTGGGTCAAGGAAACATTCAACGACCCCGCCAACGTCACGCTGCCCGCTGAGAAAACTTGATCGAACTGTGTCCCGGCGATGCTTCCCCCAATCTTGATCTCCAGCGTTGCACCCGATTGCAGATCAAAATTACCTGTCAAGAGAGCACTCGCCACGTTACCCGTTGCGATGACGGCGCCGCTGGCAACCTGCACGTTACCAAATGCATCTCCCGATGAATCGAATCTTCCTGCGGAGACGGTAATCATGTCCGCTGCGATCGAACCACTGGCGGTCGTGGTACCACTGGTTTGAGTAAACGGCTCTGTACCACTGAAAAACAAACCGTACGTATTGTTCATAACCGCCTGCAGTTCAGACTGGGGCAGTGCGCGATTAAAGAAACCGACTTCGTCGATCAATCCGGGAAATTCAGCCGCGTAGTTTCCTGTCCCGGCTCCGTGGCAATCCAAAGTTGCCTTGTGTCCGCCAATGACATAGGGATTCGATGGATTGAACGGCGCATTAGGAGCTGTTTGGCTCGCAGCGACAACTCCATTGATATAAACATGCATTTGATCGGTGTTATTATCCCAGACGGCTGCGATGTGACTCCAGGCATTAAGAGGAAGTGTGGTGAAATTTAATGTTTGCCGTGAAGATTGGCTGTTGGAAGAATTGATAATGAATTGACTTGGCGTCAGGTGGAATGATTCCCATGTCAAGCAACCATAGTGGTCTGAAAAAATTGCACCTCCTACTGCACTTGGCCGAACCCATGCCGTGACCGTTAGCCCCGTCGGACCGGTGGTAAGTGCAGGGTTGTTTGGTATCTCCACGACGTTGTCTTGTGTCGAAGTAGAGAACGCTTGACCGAATTGTCCCGGCGCAAAACTGGTCGCACCTACCAGCATCCCGATGCTCGCGTCCAATTCATCTGCAGCACTGCCATCGCCACGCCACAGACCGATCAGTCCCATGACATTCGTTTGTCGCGTTCCATTGATCAGAGTTCCATCAATGGTGAGCGTCCCGCTTTGCACAAGGCCATCAGCGACTGTCAACATCGACCCACTGCCGACCGTCAGTGCACCATTGTTTGTAAGCAGCGCCGAAGTCGACAAACTTGCTCCACCATCAATCGTCAACTGGCCGGTTGCAGCGACCGTCGCCACTCCCGCCAGCGCATTTGTCGCGCCCGTCAACAAATCGGCCCCCAAGCCGCGGAGCAGCACCGAAGTGGCCACGGTATGAATCGACGCTCCCACGGGAAAACTGACGTCTCCACCCATCGCCGACCACGTTCCACCGCTCAGTGTCCCTGACGATACATTCGTCGGAATCTGACTCAATTGCAACGTTCCGGCGGTCGCTGTGAATGTTCCCTGGTTCGTCAAAGTCGAACCCGTCACACGTAGCATCTGACCTGAAGACTGAGCAACGATCGTCCCTTCATTGACGATCGCGCCACCGGTTGCATCGCCCAGTGTCGTGAACCGTGAGTTGGTCGCATTGCGAAGCGTGATCCCCGCGCCGATGGTCAGGCTCGAGCCGCCCGTCGGCCGCACGCGGACATTGGCCTCGGTGGTGCCGACACCGAAGTTGTTC
>JBGSIA010000083.1:0-26587 GCA_041751935.1 Pirellulaceae bacterium
TTATGAAGCAGCTTTTCCAGTAGACTGTTATCGACTGGCGGTTCGGCGACGCCTGTGGACTGCGATTCATCCATGATCGCATCAACAGTATCAATTTCCCCGTTTCAGCCAAGATCAATTTCAACAGGCTGAATAGTTACCGGAAACAGACGTGCTCGACTGGCCGCATCCGCCGATCAGTGCGCAACACACCACTACCGAACACACGTACCTGAAAAAGAACATAGGGCACCTACAAGCTTCGACTAGGTAGTACGGTAGCACTCAGTCGCTAACCGTGAACTATAAGATTAAGACGCTGGAGAGGAAAAAGTCAACTTAATTCAAGGAAAATTTTCGCCCTGACTCTATTTTAACGCACGGCGAACAGCGAGTATCTGTAGTTACCGAAGCGCAAACGCAGGAGCAGGAAACTTAGTCAAAGAGTGACCGTTCATTGGCTCTACCCTTGAGCGGTTATTCCTAATCCCAATCCGTTTATGCGGAGAGCTCCGCTGATGGGGAGAGTTGCGGATTCGATTTCCTGTCTCAACTCAGGAGGCTGGAGCAAGAGTTCCTGCGAGTTTCGCTGTGATCGACTCATGCAGAAACGCAAATACGCTCCGGTTTTGCTTCTTGCATGTGGCGATCATCGACTGCATCCGCTGTGAAGGTGCCTTGAGTTGAGAACTCAAGCGCATTCGCTAGAATGTACGAGCGATTAACTTGGCAAAATTCCGTTGTGATAAATTTCTTGGACATCGTCGCATTCGTTCAGCATGCCGATGAATTTTTCAAACATCGGCACATCCTCGCTAGCGATCTCCGTTCGCGTTTGCGGCACAAAGGTGATTTCCTCAGCCTCAAAACTTACACCGGGAATCGCATCCAACAACGCTTGTTTGGCTTTGAAAAATTCCGTCGATGGTGCAAAAACTGTCACCTGACCGTTCTCGCACTCGACGTCGGTAACATCGACATCGGCGGTTAACAATGCTTCGAGCACTTGATCTGTGTTGTCACCCTTGAATACAAAAATCGCCAAGTGCTCAAACGAATGAGAGACTGACCCTGGGGCTCCCATTTTTGCACCGGTCTTGGTAAAGCAATTGCGTACGTCAGTGATGGTCCGCATGTTGTTGTCAGTCAAGCAATCGATGATGATCGCGCATCCGCCGGGAGCAAATCCTTCGTAGCGAGCGGCAACGAAATCTTCGCCACCAACACCGCTAGCCTTATCAAGAGCCTTTTCGATCACGTGCGCAGGCACTTGGTCCTTTTTGGCTTTCTCAATCAAGCTCCGCAATGCAGAGTTCGCCGCTGGCGCGCCTCCATTCTTAGCCATCACATAGATTTGCTTGCCGTACTTGGAGTAAACTTTGGTCTTCTGTGCCGCCGTTTTGGCCATCGACTCTTTA
Source organism: Pirellulaceae bacterium (assembly GCA_041751935.1). Lineage (GTDB taxonomy): Bacteria > Planctomycetota > Planctomycetia > Pirellulales > Pirellulaceae > JBBSJZ01. The sequence goes on from JBGSIA010000083.1 coordinate 1,398, forward strand.
CGGACTTCAAAACTTCTTCCCATTTCGTATGACCCATGAACGATTGCGTGAAGGCTCGATGCGGAGTGCCGGCTTCTCAAAGAATCGTATCAAAATCAGTAACCATTGTGCAGGCATCGAATGATCGTGCCTGATCCCTGGTCGTTACTTTGCCGATTTTGAATTCGGCACGGCATAGCGGGCATTCATCCGTCGCAGTTCGCCTGTCAATTGCTGACGCAACGCTTCAGCCAGTGTCGGCATCGAAGCACTTAGATCGTTCTGTTCGGAGAGGTCCGCCTCCAGATCATACAGCTCCAACGCATCGTTCTCAGCAAACAAGAGTGCTTTGTATTTACCGCGGCGGAGTGCCGACTGAGGTCGTGTCTTACTAACGACGAAATCATCGAGGCCGATTTTGTCAATCGCTTTGGAAAAATCAGACTCAGGGTGGTAGTAGGGAAAGTGCCAAATCAGGTTTCGCGTGGGATTCCAAGTCGAGTCGGTAAATGCTGGACGAAAGCTAATCCCATCTACGGCCCCAACCTCGTCAACAGCACCGACCTCACGACCGGCAAGCTCGAGAAGAGTTGGCAGAATGTCGTAGCCGATCACCGGTGCATTGCAGATGGAACCAGCTTCAATCTGGCTAGGTAAACGCGCGAGCGCCGGAATGCGAATTCCACCCTCGTACAAATTCCATTTGGATCCTCGCAGCGGCGCATTGGCCGTGTACTCGGGATGACCTCCATTGTCCGACCAAAACAACACCAACGTATTCTCACGTACTTGCGCATCGTCGATCGCCTGGAGGATGGTCGCAACATGGTGATCAAGCGTCTCCAGAAACGCAGCATACTGTACGCGTCGATTGCGACTGGGAACGTCGGGCGGAATGAGTGCTTCGTATTGGTCAACAAGCCACTGGCAACGATTCATCACTGGAGTATGAACGTAGAATGAGGAAGCGACGACAAAGAAGGGACGATCGTGTGGTTTTCTGATAAATGAGGCGACCTTGCTTACCATCGAATCGTCAGGGAAGTCACCAGCGGATAAGGCTGCGGGTTCCCTCTTTTGTGCTTTGGTCCACGTAGATGGATGAGCGCCAACGTCCTCGATCGCGACTTCGAATCCTTGTTGTCGAGGTCCGTATTCTGGGTGCCAGGCGTTGTACACACGATTGAAGTGCTGGTTCAAATGCCACTTACCAAAGAACGCGGTCTCGTATCCAAGTGGTGCTAAGTGCTCGGCGATCGTTCGTTCGGAGAGCGGCAAGTTGAGGGTCAACGGTGGCGCAGCTAGCGGTACGTCGGTATCGATAAGCTGGCTTCCACCTTCGTATTTGGTGACAAACTCGAAGCCCAAGCGAGCAACAGTTTTCCCCGTGAGTATGCTCGCTCGCGCAGCCGAACAAATCGGGGCAGGTGAGTAAGCGTTGGTGATCCGCATTCCGTCACGAGCCAAACTGTCAATGTTGGGAGTGCGATGCCATCGGTGTCCGTAGCAGGCCAGATCGGACCAGGCTAAATCATCGACGAGAATAAAAACGATGTTTGGACGGGTCGAAGTTGCGGCGTTCGATTTGGAGCACGAAAGAGTGATTGCAACCAGAAATGCAATCGCTTGGATAACGATTCGCGTCATCCGCGGATCAGCTTTTCAATGAACTTGCCTTCGTTAACCGTCGGGCGTTCCAGTCGGCCTTGGTGGTTGTAGGACAACTTCAGGCGATCCAATCCCATCAAGTGCAGGATGCTGGCATGGAGATCATGAACGTGAGCACGTTCTTCAATGGCATACAACCCCAGTTCATCTGTCGCACCGATCGTTTGGCCACCGCGCACGCCACCACCGGCCATCCACATCGTAAAACCGGTCGGATTGTGGTCGCGACCATCCCCTTTTTCACTCATCGGTGTACGACCGAATTCACCTCCCCAAACCACGAGTGTTTCGGCCAGTAAACCACGACGTTTCAAATCGGCCAGCAGACCTGCGATCGGTCGATCAACGGCACCACAGTTGGTGCCGTGGTTGGCTTCGATATTCGAATGTGCGTCCCAGCCGCTACCGGTACCACTAAACAGTTGAATGAATCGCACACCCCGTTCGACCATCCGCCGGGCCAGCAAACACATCTCACCATAGACGGCAGTCCGCTTGTCGTTCATGCCGTACATCTCTTTCGTATCAGCCGTCTCGGTTGCCAGGTCCACCGCTTCCGGCGCCGCGCTCTGCATGCGGAACGCCAGTTCATAAGATCGAATTCTTGCGTCCAATGTCGAAACGTCTGGCAATCGCGCGTAGTGCATTTCATTGATGCGACGAATCAATCGCAGCTTTTCCAATTGCTGCTCCGTCGTAACGCCATCGGGCAACTTCAAGTTCGCGATCGCTTCATCGCCCGGCGCATCGCCTACCGGCGTCCCCTGGAACGTTGCTGGCAAAAATCCGGGGCCCCAGCTTCGCACACCGTTGGTTCCAGCAGCCTTTTTGTCTTTCATTACCACAAACGCTGGTAGGTCCTGGTTCTCGCTGCCCAGGCCGTAGGTAACCCACGACCCCAGCGAGGGCCGGCCACCCAGGGTGCTGCCGGTATTCATCAGATTGCAGCCGCCGGAGTGATTGATGCCTTCGCCGTAGCAAGATCGAATCACCGCCAGATCATCCGCATGCTGGGCGACGTGCGGGAACCAATCACTGATTTCCAATCCGCTTTCGCCGTAGCGCGCCCATTTGCGTTTGGTCGGAAGCAACGGTGAGTTTCGTTCGCCCATTGCCGTTAGTGGCTCTTTGAAACTCGACGGCAGTGGCTGCCCCGCCAATTCGTTCATCAGTGGTTTGCGATCGAACGTATCCAGTTGGCTGGGGCCACCCTCCATGAATAAGAAAATGACCGATTTGGCGCGAGGCAAGTGATGCAGCCCCGTATTCGCGGCGCCGGATATCGCGTCTTGCGTCGACGATGCTTGTAGCGTTTCCGCAAGCATTCCATTGAGTGCGACGGCGCCGAAGCCTGCACCCGACGCAGCCAAAAACTGGCGGCGACTGGATTGCCACTGAACGTGCGGCACCCCGGCGCGACGACAAAGCTCAGACTGGTTAGGTTTCATGTCACTGCCTTATTCGATAAACAAGAATGCATTACTGTTCAGCAGGATGTGACAGACGTCGACCTCGCCGCCCGCTCCTTGACTGGCTAACGGAGCAAGCAATTCGATCAACGAGTTATCTGGCTCCACGCCCGTCAGGATGCGGTGTGCGACTTGGACAAATTGAATTGCACGATCACAGCGCCTGGCCGATTCATCGTTATTACTCGATTCACATTTTTCGCGAGCGTCTATATCTCGCCGAACTCGCTCGGCAAGGTCCTTGGCAATTCCAATGATGCGAGAATTATTCAGCATCATCAATGATTGAGTCGCCGTTGTGGTGACATCGCGTTTGGCCATGCCCACGATCCCTGGGGGAACATCGAGGGCAGCCAACATTTCGTCGGCACTGTTTCGGAATCGCCGCAGATAAATCGAGCGGCGACCGTCAGTCCCCGAAATACTCGGGCCACCGACTTGATCGACCAGCTTGTCCGTCGCCACCAGCAAAGAATCACGATATTGTTCCGCATCCATCCGTCGCACCGACTTGTGCCACAACCACTGATTGTCCGCATCGATACTCATCGCCCGCTCGGCATCCGGGTACACAGCGGATTGCTGGTAGGTGGCGCTGCAGACGATCTCGCGCTGAATGGACTGGATACTCCATTGCGAATCAACAAGTCGCTTGGCAAGGTAATCGAGTAGCTCGGGGTGTGATGGCAAGGTGCCCAGCCGACCAAAGTCATTCGCACTGCTGACCAACCCGGTCCCGAACAGATACTGCCATAACCGGTTGACCATCACCCGCGCAGTGACTGGATTCTCTGGCGAAACGATCCAATTGGCAAGCGCGGTGCGACGACCGCTCGACGCGGGGGCATCCAGCGGCGGCGTCGGCTCCAAGGCGACGTTCCCGAAAATAGCAGGCGTCCCTGGTTCAAACGATGCTCCCTGAGAACGACCTGGCAATCGCGTCAATCGAATCTCACCAGGTGCATCGACGATCGTCATTAAATCCGCGGGGCCATACGGGTCGGCATTGAGAGTTTGTAATTCCTTCAAAAGAGCTTCGCGCCGTTCGAAGCGTTCTTTGCCTAGCGTTTTCTTGATTTTGTCGACGCCCAAACCTTCCTCATAAATTTGGCGATTGATCAGGTAGGCAATTTGATGTTCGTATGTCGTTCGCTCGCTGGGCGACTTGCGAAACATCGCTTGCAACTCGGGCTGGAACCGGTCCACTTGGGCATCGCCGATCCGCTTGATGTCGTCGCCTTCGACTTCACGTAATTCCGCCTGCAACGTTTCAATGCGAGTGAGCGTTTCAGCATCATTGGAAATCGCTCGCGGCATCCGATCGATAAACAAGACCGGTTCGAAGACGCTGCGCAAACGATAGTAGTCGGCTCGAGTGAGCGGATCGAATTTGTGATCGTGGCACTTGGCGCACGCTAGGCCAGTCGCCAAGAAAACGTCCGCAGTAACGTCCGTCATCTCGTCGATGATGTTTTGCCATTGCCCCTCAGCGTCGCGTTGATTGAACTCGTAGATTCCAAGGCGGAAAAAATGAACCGCAGCCAGAGCTTGATCATTGCCTGGTTCCAATTCATCGCCGGCTAACTGCAACGCGACGAAGCGATCGTAGGGCATCTTGGAGTTGAATGCATTGGCGACGAACTGGCGATACAGCCACGCTTGCGGACGAAACGCATCAGCGCGCCAGCCGTCCGAATCGGCGTATCGCACTAAGTCGAGCCACAATCTCGCCATTCGCTCGCCATACGCAGGGTCCGCGAACAACCGATCCACCAATCGCTCATAGGCATCCGGCCGATTGTCGCTAACGAATGCCTCGATGTCCTGGATCGATGGCGGCAGACCCAACAAGTCAAACGAAAGTCGTCGTATCAATCTCGCACGATCCGTCGCCGGAGCACGAACCAGCCCGTTGCTGTCCAAAGTCACGTCGACATAACGATCGATCGCGGATGGGGACTCCACGCCCGGTATTGCCGGCGGCGTCTGTCCCGGATCAATTGGCTGGGCGGCCCACCACGATTCGCCATCGTCGTCCTGCTGTGGAGCAGGAACAGCCATCGATTTTTCGTGCGGCCAGTAAGCACCGTTGGCGATCCAGGTTTCGATGTCGTTTTTTTCTTGAGAAGACAACGGAGTATCCGGCGGCATCTCCAAGTCAGCGTAGCGGATCGCTGCAACCAACAGACTTTCTTGAGGCCGCCCGGGAACAACCACCGGACCGCTGTCGCCGCCATGTGAGATCGCCTCGGCCACATCGAGCCGCAAGCCGCCTTCGACATTGTCTTCCGCATGGCACTCGTAACATCGCTCGACTAACAGTGGGCGAATGCGGTTCTCAAAAAAACGCATCTGTTCGTCGGCGGAAATCGCAGCCGGCTCACCAGCGTCGGTTGGTTGAATTTGCAGTAACGACGCTGAAATGCACCCTGCGAGCGAGACGGCAAGTCGAAATTGAAGGTGGGTGTTCACGAATCGGCACTTCGCGAGGAGGGAGACGCGGACCCTCGATTATAGCCTATCGTTGCTCAACGGACCATACGTTTCCCGTGCTTGGCATTTTTGGGAAAACTCGCTACTTTGCGCGGCGAGCGATGACCGCATCGCCAAGATCCTGCAATAAAGACACGGTTTCTTCCCAACCGATACACGCATCCGTCACGCTCTTTCCTCGCACCAAGTTACCGTCGCTCAAGTTCTGGCTGCCTTCGACCAAATTGCTTTCGATCATCACGCCCATGATCCGCTGGTCCCCGTCGCTGACTTGGGCACAGATATCGCGACAAACGTAGCGTTGACGCGAATGCTTTTTCCGGCTGTTCGCGTGACTGGTATCGATCATGATTCGCGGCGTCAGGTGAGCTTTCTGCAGCAATTCCGACGCTGCGTCAATACTTGCTGCATCGTAGTTGGTGTGGATACCGCCACGCATGATCACGTGACAATCGCTGTTCCCCGCAGTCGCAAAAATCGCGGACGTGCCCTCTTTGGTGACGGAAAGGAAATGGTGCGGTCGCTGGGCCGAGCAAATGGCATCGACGGCAATCTGTACGTTACCGCTGGTCCCATTCTTGAAACCCACTGGACAGGACAACCCCGATGCCAACTCGCGGTGCCCTTGGCTTTCCGTCGTGCGAGCGCCAATCGCACCCCAGCCGACCAAGTCCGCGATGTATTGGGGGCTGATCAAATCCAAGAACTCGGTACCCGTCGGCAGTCCCATCTTGTTGATGTCACGCAGCAACGCACGAGCGGTTCGCAGCCCGCGATTGATCTCGAAACTGTCATCCAGCCCAGGGTCGTTGATCAGTCCTTTCCAGCCGACCGTCGTTCGCGGCTTTTCGAAATAGACTCGCATCACCACCAGCAGCTCGCCTTCGTGTTTGAGCTGCTCGGCAACGAGTAACTGGGCGTATTCACGAGCAGCATCGGGGTCGTGTATGGAGCAGGGCCCGACAACGACGACAAGTCGATCGTCTTCCTCTCGAAGTATTCGCTGGATTCCGCCGCGTGCCTTGGCGACTGTCTCAGCGACCTCCGCCGTCGTCGGAATTTCGTTCATCAACTCGCGCGGCGGAATCAATGCCTTCATAGCACGAATTCTTAAGTCATCGGTGGCTGGAGCTTGAGTTTTCTCGGTCATCGCAGATTCTTGGGGTGACGCCGGTGGGCAGTTAAAACACTTGGCGGCTGAAATGTATTGCGGCTGTGTTATCGACTATCGTTGATCGCCAAAAAAGATCAATCGGGGATCACAATTCAACGCCACTTGTTTTCGCGGCCGCGGTCCGCTGGTACATGTTGGGGCGCTGGGGGCGAAACAGACCCACATGGTTAAATGACTGTATCGCATCACGGACGTAGTCACCGAAATTGGATACCGCGCTGTCGTTGTTAGTTCCCCAAACGCCAACAACGGCCCGCATTCGCGAGGAAATCGCTTGCACGGTTTCGCTGAAATTTGGATCGCCGGCGAGCAGGAATCCGCCTGGCGATGCCGAACCACTTGCTTGAAGTCGCTCGTACATTGTGGCTGCGGCAAAGTAAACCATCGTCCAGGCAGTAAATAGGCGAAAATCACAAAGACCCTGATAACAACCCGCAACCATACGATCGATGTGTCGAAGCTCGTTGATGACATCATTCGAGTAACGCTGTAAGCACTCGTCGAGCTGATTACGATTTCCATCGAGAATTATTTCCGCCAAGCGCTCGACGCCGCTGAGAGAATGCGCAATTCCGGTACTGTGCAGCGGATCGATGAACCCGACCGTGAATGGCAACGCCGCCCAATCTCCGCCGGCGGCCGTCGCCGCCAGTCGCTGCATCCGCGAAGTCTGGATCATACGACCAGGAATCTGGGCAAGATCCGCTCCGCTCATCAACTCAGAAACGACCGCGTGCTGCTGCAATACCGACTTCCATGAGTTCGTGTTCTTCGCATTGAACTTGTCCGGATCATTGGACACGAACCCAACGCTGGTACAACCGTTCTCAAACCGAAGTTGCCACAACCATCCGTCGCGAAACACATGATGCACGGCCGCATCATCAATTGAGTACGGATACTCGGTGGTCGCAGCTTTCCGACTTGCTAACCAGTCTTCAACACGGGGAACGTTCTGCCAATGCGAAAAAACTGCGGACGAATGTGTTAACAACTCTTCGCCAATCTCCTGTACGGCGAGCGTTCTGAGCAGCAGCCTGTTCGGTCCAGTCGCATCGACGACGAACTCGGCACCCACGTCATGTGATTGTTGTTCTTGCTTGGCATGAATCAGCCACCGATTTGCTGCCGGGTGCTCAATCGCTTGGACTTCGCAGGCCTCCAGCAAGTCGACTCCCTTTCGTCGCGCGATGTCGGCGAATAACGAATCGACATCGGCGCGATACCAGTGGGTGTCCGCGAGTTCCCGAGACTCACTGGCCGCAACCAGTAGTTCACATTCATGCTCAGCGGTCGCTGCAAATCCACGATCACTGCCATGCCATAGATAACTGAAGCCTCGCTTGCATCCACAACCAACTTGCGGATACGTCCTGCGCCACGTGCCAAAGTGTACCAGCGGCAACAACTCATCGAGCTGATACTCGCTGGCGATTCGCTGCAAAAGAAAATCAGCAGCCGGCGTCGACGATTCACCGATCGCGAACCGGGGATGTGTGCCTCGATCGATTACCACCACTGTCAGACCACGTTTGGCAAGAATCGCCGCCAGCAAACTGCCTGCAAACCCAGCACCCAGAACAGCAACATCGTAGGAGGTACGAATCATTGACAATGCTCGCACAGCACCTTGGGCAAGACGGACTGACCAAGGTTCATTGCCGACATCCGCGCTAGACGTTCTGCGCGACATCGATCACAGGAAAAAAATCTCTCGACTTCCCAAAGATCAACAAACACTCGCCCAAGCCGTTTCTCGATTCCCCACTGCTGGATCTGCTCTAGCGATGTGCCCGTAGGCGGCGTGAATTGGCCTGAATTTTGTAGCTCGTCGACAACCCCATTGCCGCCGCGAGTCGCAATCACGCTACAACAATTAACGCCACAGGAAAATGCGTAATCGATCGATCGCATCGTCCACAGCGATGCATCGGCCGCCGGCATCAGGGGTGGCCAGTGCAATAGAAACGCTCGCGTACGAATTCCACCGGCATGCAATCGCTTGGTCGCACGATGAAAATCCGCCACGGTCATGCCTTTGTTCAGCCGCCGCAGCGTCTCTGCGTGACACGTCTCCAATCCCATTGCAATCTCCAGCTTCGCCGGCGCGACCAGCTCTTGAAAACGAAAGCACAAGTCACTGCACAAACAAGGATGATTCTCGACAATAACCGTTTCGTAACCTTGCACAATTGCAGCGATCGCCTCGTAATCGATTACGGGGATCGCCTTGCGGTCAAAAAAACTGCCGCTGTTGTACAGTTTGATTTCGCGTGCCTGCGGTAATCGCTGCAGTGCATAACGAATTTGATGTGGAATATCTCCCGGTGCGACGGAGTACGTCAAAGTGTTCTTCCACAGGTCACACATCACACAGCGGTATGGACATTCGCGATTGGTGAGCAGGATGGTTGCAACATCGACGGCTTCGCCCAGCGCATTGCACTCCGGTTCGACGAAGAAACCGTACGGTCGCCGTGCGTCAACAAGGTTTCGCTCTGGGCGTCGTGATTCGATCTGCGAACGTGAGAGAACGAGACCCGTGTCAAGCATAAAGCTGGATGAAGGCTTGGCGATACGATGACGCTTGTGCCGGGAACAATCGCGAAAACTCCGCATCGTTGGCTGCACCTTGCTGGAATCGGCGTTTGGGAAACACGGGCATTTCCAACCCCGTGACTGCCTTGACGCCACGTTGCACAATCTCTCCCTTGAGCGAATACAAACGGTCGTGATCCCAATCGGTAAGCTCGATGAACGGAATGCCCTCGGCGACTTCAATCACGTTCGGCAATGCAAAGGGACTGAAGCCTGAGAAGCTAAATCGTCGCGCGGGCGCCCACGAACGAACATGTCCACGGCTTTGGCCGCCCGAGTAAGTCTGAGAATGCTTCACGGCATCGACGCCCCAGCCTTCTTGATACAGCATCGAGTTGTTCAGCACGCTACGGATCGTTAGCTCAGGATTGTCTTCGATCGGATAATCCTTCAAGTTCTCATCGCCGCCGTCACCATCAACGAGCAATCGCCACTCTGGATATCGCTGGCGAATCGCTTCGCACAATGCGTAGGTCATTGCGGCGGCTTGAACATCGAGCGGTTTGTAGTCCTCGATCGTCTCGACCGCCTTCACATAATTGATCGCCGAAGGGGAAACGTCGAAAACCTCCAGCAGCATCTCCAACCCCAACGGCCTGAGAAATTCAAGTGCTTGCTCGGCATCGGCACCTTTACCGCCGACACTTAGAGTAAACGCCTTCAGCCGAGTCGGTGACTGACCCCGAGCGAGCAATCGATGGTACAGCGTCACCAACACCGCACCACTGTCAATTCCTCCGGAAAATAGCACGCCGATCGGTTCCGTCGTCGGCTGGGTGTCGAGCCAGCGATCGCACTCTTGGGCTAACTGGCCAATGTACTCGCGGCCGATGATGTCCAAATCCGCAGGCAATCGATTTCGCTCCGGTGCAAAGAAGCGACGGTGAACTGGATTCGGATCCGGACAGCCTATCAACTGCAGTTCGATCACGTGATGTGCCGGCACCATCCGCGTATAAGACGGATGAAACTGTCCGTCGAGGCCTTCGCTTTTCAGGAACGTCAAAATCTCGTCGATCCGCTCGGCGACCACCAAGCACGGACCGTCGCTACGTTTGGCGAGAAAATAACGCATCGGGCGACCGATCGAGCGGGCCATGCGAATCGTTTGGCAATCCTTGTGCAGCAGTGCAAAGTGACCGTCGATCGCTCGCACTCGATGGACATCGCCACTGCCTACCGCACAGGTCGCCTCCTCGACGGACATATTGAAGATTTGATTCGCATTGGGATCAAGCAAATCAACAAGACGTTCAATGTAGCGATGTTGGGTCATGGCGATTCCTTACTAAGTATCCGAAAAGGGGTTACCCCTCTCCGGCGAGACATTTGCAGTCGCAAAAACCACGATTCTACAGAACATCTCGGTGCCGTAGCAGTAGCTTAGTTTGAGTAGTCCGGCCGATCCGCAAATTGAGTCGCCAATCACTGCGCCGCTAATCTACAAACGCAAACTCGTTGCTCATCAACAGCACTTGCGCCAACTGCTGCAGCCTGTTAAGCGCTTGCACGGATTCGGGGCGAAACGGGCCACTGAATTCGTTGACGCTGTCAAACTCCAACTGCCTGCCGTCTGTGGTTAGCAAGCGAATCGTCGACGTCCATTCAAAGGAATCGGAATTATCGCCATCTCCGGGCAAGGCTAATAGCTCAACCGATTGTCCCGCCGTGATACTGCCTTCGATCGGACCAATCGCTCGATCGGAATTGTGTACTTGTTCGTCGAACCGGGTTACGCCGCTAATTCGGTATACCGCTCGGATTCCGTCACCCGCTTCGTTCCAGTGGCGAACATTGCCGTGAACTTGAACTTGACCAGCGACAGGAGCCGTCCACAGTCTCCGCGTCGCGGTCGAATTCTTTCGCGGCGTATGACCCGACTTGTTGCTCAGAAAACCATGTCCATAGAATTCTTTGCTGGGGAATGTGTCTTCCGCTTGCCAACGCTTGTCTTTGAAAACATCCAAGGGGTAGGTTGCTGTTGTTTGTAGTTTGTCGTCGACGTCTACGATCGCATAACTCCAGGTCGCTCGCGGATCGATTGCGGGTTCGGGCTCAACCGAGGGTCGGCGTAGAAACTGAACCGCTGCCTGCTGTTCATCCGCTGTCGGTTCACGCCGCAGGACGCGAACAAACATCTCGCGGGATTGGCTTTCCAGGTTAGCATCGCCATGCACTTGCACGCTTGCCGTGGTCGATCTCGCTAGCGCGAATACTTGTTCGTTGTTGAGCAGATACAGCGACTGTTGCGGCACCGTCGTGTAATATCGTCCAGGCGAGTGAGTGTCGGGGCTGGCAAAGTCGAAAGTGCGAAAGATCGCTGGCAGGTTCTGGCGATCGATCATCGCATAGATCGTTCGCCGTGGCGCCGGTTGATCACTGGTGATTTCGACCGGTTCGCCGCCCACTTGTCGGTCAAGCAGGTGCGCCGTCAGCAACATCGAATCTCTAAGCGACTCAAAATCCCGTCGTCGGCGGTTCGCTCGGGCAAGGTACTGGTTGTCTGGATCCAATCTTACCGATTGTTCATCGACAGCCGACGACTGGCGATAAATCCGTGTGTTCACGATTCGTCGAACTAGCCGCTTGATGCTCCAATCCGTCGCAAAATCGACTGCCAAGTTGTCGAGTACTGCAGCGATTTTCGGCGGCTCTGTTCGGAAGCCAAAGTCGCTTGCCGAATCCACAAGCGGGCGACCGATAAGAATTCCCCAAACGCGATTGACCATCACACGAGCAGTAAGTGGATTGCTTGCATCAGCGATTCTGTTCGCCAGTTGCAGTCGCCCACTGCCGTCCTCGAACTTCGGTTCATCCGGCTGGCGCAACGCCGTCAGGTACTGGCGTGGTGCCACGTCGCCATTGTTCCCAGGTTGGCCGCGAAGCAAAATGCGATGATCATGAGGCTTGTCAATGTCCACCATCGCCAGTGGACTGGGGCCGTCCTCGGGAACTCGGCTGCTTTGCAGAATTCCGTACAACGAGTAGTAGTCTGCTGCGGGAATCGGATCGAACTTGTGATCGTGACAGCGAGCGCAAGTCACCGTCATTCCTAACAATCCACGCGAGATAACATCAATTCGATCGTCAACAATATCCAATTTATTGAGGAAGCGACGACCAATCGTGAGAAATCCCATCGCATCCAGATTGCCGTTTTCGTTATTGGGATCGGTGCGATCTGCCACTAGTTGATGTCGAATCATTTCGTCATACGGCATATCGCGTGCTAGCGCCATGATCGTCCAGTCACGATAGCGTTCACTTCCCGTCAGCCGCCGCTCTTTGCCGCCGACGGTGTACCCAATCGTGTCGGCATAACGAGCAACGTCCAACCAATGTCGGGCAAACCGCTCCGCAAACTCCGGTGTAACGAGTAGTTCGTCCACTAACCTCGTGTACGCGTCAGGCCGCGATGAATTGGCAAACCGCTGGATCGCCTCGATGCTTGGTGGCAACCCCGTCAGGTCAAAGTACAACCGCCGCAGCAGTGTCTGGGGAGTCGCCTCGTCGGCGATGTCCAATCCAATCTCAGTCGCGAAATGTGTCGACCATTCGTCGATATCGTCTCGCGAAATGCCGTCTCGCGCATTCGTGTTGCTGGTCGCCAGTGGCACATTCGTGGCCGACGGTGCTGATCGCTGGGGAGCCACAAACGCCCAGTGCGTGCTGGGATCTCGCTCTAGCGGCGAAACAGTTTTCGGAGCTGTCTCTTCGCGTGGATCGGGAGCACCGATCTCGATCCAATGTTTAAGCAGTTCAATCTGCTCCGCTTGCAACTTACCCTCGGGCGGCATCTGCAGTTCAGGATCATCGTACTCGATCGCCTTGACGAGTGTGCTCGCGGACAGATCGCCGGGAACCACAGCAGCACCGTGGCTGCCTCCGGCGTGTGATGCCGTGGCTGAGTCGAGCCGTAATCCGCCACTCGCTTCGCCGCTTTCCAGACTGTGACACTCGTAACAGTGATTGATTAAGAGTGGTCGGATTTTGGATTCAAAAAAATCCAACGATTCCGCTGGCAGTGAATCCTCGGCTGATGTCGGTCGGCCTATCGCCAGCGACAAAAAAACGGTGATTGTGGCAAACAGCCACTTAAGTTGGGCGGGAAAATGCACGGCAGGATCGCTCGGAGAGCAACGAAAAAAGGTGGGACCAATATTGTAGCCGATGTCAGGAAAATGACCAAACGCACCACAGGGTTTTCGGCCCAGGACGGCAAAATTCGCTTCACTATCCGGTAGGAGCAAAACCATCGGCAAGACATTTGATTACCACCCGTTTGCCGTTTGCCACAACGTCGATCTCGCCGGGAAGTGTGTACCGCTCCGTTTGAGTCCCCGCGATTGTGGCCGCCAGCCGATGCCAATGCAATGCGGACATTGAACCGCGAGGCCACGCGTTGGCTCGCCACAATTGTCGTAACGCGTCGATCACAATACACATGTCAGCAGCATCACCTTGCTGAAACACTTCGCCTTGCAAAATCAAGCTGCCATCGCCAGAGAGGCGTTTGGATGCGAGCCAATCCGCAGCCTGGCGTTCGATTGACTCCAACCAATCACGCTGGGCGTTCGCAGTTGCGGCAATGCGCGCGGTTGCACCGGAGTATCGCGACTCGACAAGCGGCAAAAGTTCGTGACGAATCCAGTTTCTTGCATAACGCGTGTCATCGTTGCTCGCATCCTCACGCCAAGAAACACCCCGTTGTTGCAGCCCTTGCCGCAATTGGTGCCGACGTACTTGCAGCAACGGTCGGGCGAGCACGACGTCTTGGCCCAGCGGCCGAAACACCTGCATTCCTGCTAAACCGGCTGGCCCTGTGCCGCGAAACAACTGGTGCAAAACGGTCTCGGCATTATCATCCGCGGTGTGTGCAACCGCGACGTATCGCGCGCCGCTGGCGTGTGCCAGACCTGAGAACGCGGCCTCACGCTGAGAGCGTAATGACGCTTCGTCGGCTGAATTGCCGGCTAGCCGCACCGAATGGAAGCGAACGGCCAGCCGCTCGGACAGCTCCTTGACACACTCTTCGTCGGCATCCGATTCGGCACCTCTCAGGGCGTGGTTGACGTGGACGAGCCCTATAAACCCACTGCCCCCGCGATGCAGTTCGGCTAGGGCCAGGGCCAAGGCGACGCTGTCTGCGCCACCGCTACAACCGACCCAAACACCACAGTCGCGGTAACGATCCGCTGGCCAAGCAATTTCGATGGCCTGTAAAATGTCGCTCCAATCGCTCGAGACGTCAGCGATGTCCCCGGTCGCTGGCTGGTCATGGCCCTCGCGACCGCCCAATTCGCTACATCGAGTGTTCGGTTCGCCCGTCAAGTTATCTTTCCTCATCGCCGTTGTTCCCCCCGGTCGTACGAAGTGGTAACTTAAGGGCCTCTTGATTGACCTCTAAGTTAACAACAACTCTGGACAACAGAATCACCCGTGAATTGGCCTGTGGCGGCAAGCCAGATAAAAAGTTGCTGTCACCGATCGATTTACGTCACAAATTTCCCACGGCAAATTGAACGATGTGGACGCTTTTTGCTTCTATCGTCTTGTTGATACTTCTGGGTGTGACGAACACACGAGGGTTTTGGCGTTCTCGATACCGAGGACACGACATTGGAACCATTACTATTACTCTCATCGCTAGTCGCGTTCCTGGTGGGCGCGGCAGCCTGCTGGTTTGCGAACCAACGGATCGAAAAGACTCGGCATGCCGAGCGCCAGGCCGAGGCCGAAAGGATCGTCCAGGCGGCTCGCCAGCAGGGTGAAACCGAGCGAGCGAAATTGCTTGTCGAGGCCAAGGAAGCCGCCATCGAGGCTAAGGCCGAAGCGGACAAGTAAATCGCCGCCCAGCGAAAAACACAACTGCAACGCGAACAGTCGCTTGACCGACGCGATGACCTGCTGCGCCAACAAGACGATGCCTTGCGGAAGCAACAACGCGGTCTGGAGAGCAGCCAAACTCGCCTCGCCGCCCAATTGCGGGGGCTGACCGAACAGCGTGCCCAGCTCGAAAAAACACTCAAAGAGCAGCAGCGAATCCTGGAGCATGCCAGCGGTATGAGCCGCGATGAGGCCAAGGAGATGCTGCTCAAATCTTTGCAACAGGACCTCGATCACGAAGTGGGCTCTGTGCTGATCAAGCACCATAAGCATCTCTCGGAGGTTGTCCAGAACCAAGCTCGCGAGATGCTGCTGACCGCAATCCAGCGATATGCGGCGGCTCACACGGCGGAGTCAACCACCAGTACCGTCGACGTGCCCACCGACGACATCAAGGGCCGAATCATCGGACGCGAAGGCCGCAATATCCGCGCCTTTGAGAAGTTGACCGGTGTTGACGTGATCATCGACGATACGCCCGGCGTGGTCATCGTCAGCGGCTTTGATCCGGTACGCCGTGAAATTGCCCGCCAGTCACTTGGGACGTTGATTCAGGATGGACGGATTCACCCTTCGCGGATCGAGGAAGTCGTCGAGCAAACGACAAAAGATATTGATGCATTCATCTTGAAAAAAGGTCGCGAAGCGGCGGACGAAGTCAACGTACCGGGGTTGCACGATCGTGTGCTACAAATGCTCGGTCGCTTGCACTTCCGCACTTCGTACAGCCAGAACGTGCTGCGTCACAGCGTCGAAGTTGCCTTTGTTTCAGGCATGATCGCTGAAATGATTGGAATGAACGGAGACCTCGCACGGCGCTGCGGATTGCTGCACGATATCGGCAAAGCGGCGGACCACGAACTCGAAGGCGGGCACCCGCGAATTGGTGCTGATATTTTGCGTCGCCACAACGAGAACGCCGAAGTCGTCCACGCCGCATTGGGGCATCATGACGAAATTGTCACGGAGTACCCGTACACCATGCTGGTGGCAACCGCGGACGCCTGCAGTGCCAGTCGGCCTGGGGCACGACGCGAGAGTTTGGAACGCTACATCAAACGGATGGAGGAACTCGAATCGATCGCCAAACGATTCGACGGTGTCAGCCAAGCGTTTGCGATTTCCGCCGGTCGTGAGCTGAGAGTGATTGTGGCCAGCGAGAATTCAAACGACGAAAAGGCAGCAACGATTTGCCGAAACATCGCCAAAGCGTTTGAGCAGGAATTGACGTATCCTGGGGAGATTAAGGTGACTGTCGTTCGTGAGTCACGATTCACCGAGATCGCTAAGTAACCGCACGGCCGATCCCAGGCATTTGCCCAGTACCAATGTCCAGCACCCGTTTTTTTGACGCTTCGCATTTTCCGACGCTTCGCAGGAGTTTTCAAATGAAAATGATCGCCATCCTGAGTGGACTCAGCCGAAGGGCCGCCGTGACGCTGTTATTTGCCGCAACCATGGCAACGGCTCAGGAACAGATTTTGAAACCGCCTGCAAACACGGACCAGACGTCACCGGCCGGCGACGACGTGCCTGTGATCGACGTCGCCCCGGCTCCCACTGCGTTGTCGAATCCAGCTCTCATCGAACGCAAAATTCGCGAGGCACTCGAGGGTGGAAAAACTTCGGCCGCGTCTGACCCCGTGCTTGACGAAGTGTTGCAGATCATCCAGCGAAACGGAGGCAGCGTCCTGCGTGGCAGCCAGCTGGATCAGCACTCGAACACGGTCCCAGGCATGGACGTAGTCTCTTCACAAGGCGACGCGGACTTTGAAGCCGAGGCTCGGGCGCGAGCCGCTGAGATGTTGTTGCGTACGGCGAGGTTTCTGATGCAAATCGGTCCAATCGATGAAATGCGGCTAGAAACTGTCAACCGAATGCGACGCGAAGCCATTCGGTTATTGTTGGAATAACACCAATACCAGTCGCGCTCGAAGCGTCAGAAAAACCGCACGCGATTCAATCTTTAGTCCCATACCACCACTTCTCAATAAATTTTGTCACGTTCTAAGCCCTCGATCGCAACACCGTCGGTGCCTGCTGCTCGCCGACAGCCCCAGACGCTGTTCGCCATCGCTGTCGCGGCCGCCGTGCTGCTGATCGCTGGTGCCGTGTTTGCTGATTACTGGTCAGCCAAACCGCCCGACGCAACTGCGACGTTTGTTGGTCGCTCGTCGTGCATCGATTGCCATCGTGAACAGGCGGACGCTTTTCGCGATTCGCATCACGACCTGGCAATGGACGTGGCCACCGACAAATCCGTGCTCGGTGACTTCAATGACGCAACGCTCGAACACGACGGACTGACCAATCGCATGTTTCGCGATGGCAACAAGTTCATGGTGCACACCGAGGGGCCTGATGGGAAAATGCAGGACTTTGAGGTGAAGTACGTCTTCGGAGTCGATCCGCTGCAACAGTACATGGTCGAGTTTGATCGTTCTGAAAACATGAAGCCGGGAGCCGTCGGACGACTGCAGGTGCTGCGCATCAGTTGGGATACGCACGCGAAGAAGTGGTTTTATCTGCGTCCGCCCGACGTGGAGGACAAACTCGCTCCCGATGATCCACTGCATTGGACGGGGATCGCACAGCGTTGGCAAACTATGTGTGCCGATTGCCATTCGACGGACTTGAAAACCGGTTTCGACGTGGCAACCAATCGCTATCACACAACGTTTTCGGAGATCGACGTCAGTTGCGAAGCCTGTCATGGGCCGGGCAGCATGCACGTCGAGTTGGCGAATGCGAAATCGCTGTTCTGGGACCGGAACCACGGCTATGGATTGGCGAAACTCAAAGGCGGTACCAACCAGCAGCAACTGCAGGCATGCGCACCGTGTCACAGTCGTCGCGGCTTGTTGGATGCAGGTTTCACTGCGGGTGACAAGTATTTCGACCACTATAATCTTGAGTTATTGAACCAAGACACCTACTTCGATGACGGGCAGATCAAGGACGAGGTCTACGTGTTCGGTTCATTCATCCAGAGCAAGATGTATCACAAGGATATCCGTTGTACCGATTGCCATGATCCGCATTCGCTGAAGCTAAAACATCCCGGTAACGAAACTTGCACATCGTGTCACCAGCATGCGGCGGGCAAATACGATGTGCCGTCGCATCATCATCACACACCAGGAACACCGGGATCGATGTGCGTTGATTGCCATATGCCGCATCGAACGTACATGGAAGTTGATCCACGACGCGACCATTCGTTGCGAGTTCCGCGACCGGATTTGTCGGTGAAACTGGGTACACCCAACGCTTGCAGTGGTTGCCATGTGCAAGACCAATTGAAAACGATGGACGAAGCTCGTCGCGAGGAGTTGGTCGAGTACGGCGATTGGCTGGAAGCCGCGGAGGCGGGTGACGAGGCTGTCCGCGAGGCGATCAACGAGACCGATGCCTGGTGCGACGAAGCTTGTGAAAAGTGGTATGGCGCCGAACGCAAAACTCCGGAGCATTTCGCAGAGAGCTTAGCAGCGTTTCGCCGTGGCGATGATGGCGCGGTGAAAAAGATGCTGGCGCTAGCGACACAACCACAAGACGTCGCACCGGCGATCGCCAGGGCAACGGCACTGAGTGAGTTGGGGATGAACCAAATTGTCGAAGCGATTCCAATCGCGATCAGTTTGCTGAAGAACGAAAACGAACATCCGGTGGTGCGCGCGGCGGCTGTGGGAGTCATGGTTTCGGCACCACCGGCGGCAACGAAAAAGACTCTGTTGCCCTTACTGGATGATTCGCTGCGATTGATCCGTGGTGAAGCAGCCCGAGTGTTGGTGTCGTCGGGTGCGTATCGCGAGATGAGTGCATCGGAGCGGACGCGAGTCGACTTAGCTCTACGAGAAGTTCAACAGTCGTTGATGGCGGCCGCAGATCGCGCCGGAGCCCACATGGCTTGGGCAATGTTGTGTGAACAGCAGGGGCGAGCGGAACCAGCGATTCAGGGGTACGAAACTGCGATGCGACTAGAACCCTTGACGACAGGTCCAAGAACGAATTTGGCGGGACTGTTGGAACAGCTCGCGGAGCAGAATCCTGGGCCCCAGTCGATGCAGTTGATGGCCCGGGCGGCGGCGCTGAGAGACGAGGAATTGCCGCTTTTAGCTCGCGATGCAAAGCTGGCGCCAGACAACGCCGACGTTCAATATCGATATGGGTTAGCGTTATATTTGCAAGATGATTATGATTCGGCCTTAAAGCAGATCCAGCGAGCTGTGGAGTTACAGCCGACGGTCGAGTTGTTCCAGCAGGCTGCTCGATTGCTGCAAGAAAAGATGGACTCGGAAAAGTAGATTTATGCTTCACGCAATCATCATGGCCGGCGGTAGTGGTACTCGTTTTTGGCCAGCAAGCCGCAAGCTAGTTCCCAAGCAATTGCTGCGTCTTTCCGGTGAGCGGACCATGATCCAATCGACAGTGGATCGGCTTGGGGAATTGGTACCTCCGACGCGAGCCCGCATCATTACGAATGAATTGTTGTGCGACGCAATCGCCGAACAGCTGCCGGAAATGCCCCGTGAAAACGTGGTGGGCGAGCCATGCAAACGCGACACCGCACCGTGCGTCGGGCTAGCCGCGGCACTGGTTCGACATGACGACCCCGATGGCACGATGGTCGTGATGCCATCGGACCACGTGATCGCCCAGCATGACAAATTTCAACACGCGATCCGGATCGCCGAGGCCTTGGTCGACGAGGACCCGACGCGAATCGTGACGTTCGGAATTCGACCCAGTTACCCCGCAGAATCGTTTGGCTACATCGAGGCCGGCAACAAAATCGTCTCGAGTGCGAATGATGCGAAGACGCCCGTCGCAGTGTTTTCCGTCAAACAGTTTCGCGAGAAGCCGGACTTGGAAACAGCCAAGAAGTATTGTGCCGCTGGTTCATTCTATTGGAACAGTGGTATTTTCGTTTGGCGAGCGAAGACGATCTTGGACGCACTAGCTAAGTCCGAGCCGAAAATGTCCGAGCACCTAGAAAAGATTGCTACCGCGATGGGCAAACTGGATTACGACGAGGTGTTTAAACGCGAGTTCGCAGCCATCGTGGGTAAGTCGATCGACTACGCCGTCATGGAAACGTATCCCAACGTGGTCGTCATCGAAGCTCCGTACGATTGGGACGACGTCGGCAGTTGGCAAGCGTTATCGCGTTTGCATGCCGCCGACGAGCACGGTAACACCGTGGTCGGTTCACATATTGGAATCGATACTCATGGCACAATCGTCTATACGCAAAATGGGCATACGGTGGTCACGATTGACGTCCACGATATGATCGTGGTTCAAACGGCCGACGCGACACTCGTTGCGCCCAAACACGCCGAAGAACGAGTCCGCGAAGCCGTCGCCGTACTGGAGTCTCGCAAGTTATATGATTTGCTGTAGATCGGTCAGCTTGATTTACTGAGTCAACCACGATTCACTCAGGCAACGATCGATCAAATGTAGAGCGGCAGATAAAAATTTAGCCAGCCCTACGACCGGCGGGAGGACTTAGCTCCAGCTGAGCAATTGTTCGACAGAAGTCTGCCGCTCCCGATTTGAACGATCTTGCCGCTTGCTAAGGTATCGGCTTCGAAACGTGGCATCGGCCTTCAGCCGACGATTGTTGCCCCGTCGGCTAAAAGCAGACGCCACTGGTTCTCCGCCCGTCGATTTGACCTACGGATTGACAGGCTTTTTTACCCCAGAAGTGCGTCAGCGATTTTGCTATCGTCGGCTGGGGCGATCCATTTCAAGTCGATAATAATTTCTTCGCCGTCGATGCGAACCCACAACGACGGGGCGTCATCACGAAGTTTTGCTGCCCACGCCTCAGCCGCCATGGATTGGTGCCGTACTCGTAATTGACGCGAGGGCAACTGCCAGCGTCCTGTTATTGTTAACTTCGCACTCTCCGCTGTTACGTGACACGAGGCGATAGAATCGCTTGAGGACAGCCGCAACGCTTGACGCTCGGCGCGTCCCTTCAAGTTGTCCTCGCTTGTGGACAGCAGCGCTACGATTGGCAACGAATCGGTGTTGGTTGCCGCTAACTCCAGACTGACCAACATCATCGCTTCCGCCGCATCGCTCGCCGACAACGTTTCCCACGACTCGCTCCGCGTGATCGCGTCGACTAATTCTCGCTTGCCTACGATAATCCCACAGTTTGGCCCGCCAGCAAGTACGTCGCCGGGCATCACGACCAAGTCAAACCCGGATTGCAGCATCCCAAGCGCTGACGGAATCGGGCTGGAAATTCCCGCCACCTGTTGTGGAGAGAATGTCGCGATGGGTAACACTGCGATCTGCACATCGCCCACTTCAAATTTCGCAATGGGCGATTCACCCACATCCGCTTGCACAATGCCGAATGAATCCAGTCCAGCAAAATCTTCTGGATGAACTGCATCGACTGCCCCCACTTCCGTGATCAAGGGAATAGCATCTGCCAGCGATACACCCGTTGGCAAACGTACGCACGAATGTCGATGCACCACCAACGTGTACTGCTCCAGCAGCATCGTCAACCACGACAACGCAGCCGGAAAACTCGATGCAACCGCGATCGCGTGCTCTCCATCAACCAATCTCGCATACCGTCGCGCAAGTCGCTCGCCCAGAACATCGCCTCCAACGGCGTCACCGCGAAGCACGTCCACAGCCGCTGAAATCGCATCGTCCGCAGCCGGAACGCCGGTGCCTTCGGGATGCGTCAGCACGCCGGTCGCATTCAGTACCGGGATCGCCAGCGCGGTATGCTTCCGCGACCAACGACGGACACTCTCTTTACCTGACTCCGCCGTTCGCATGACTCGATCCAAACCACGAGCCGCTGTCTCAGGCAACTCTTGCAACAGTTCGCTGGCTTGCGACTTAAGTTTTTGAATCGTCTCGGGCTCAGTTGCCTTCTTGGCAACATCAGCGATACCGCGACGCAGGAGTTCGACGGTCCAGGGAGGAAGAGCCATGTTGATCGTGTGGTTAAGTTGATACGACGGGGAAGTCTTTCGTCTCACTATACCCGATCACAGCAATTTGACCCATCGTTTTACTGCTCAACAATTTTATTTCTTATCCTTCCCGAACCTCAGCACCACAGGTGCAAATTTCACATGACGGATGGTAGCGCCAGCATTGTAAAACTCGATCCCCGCAAGTTTCATCGCATGAATATGCCGATGTGTGTGTCCAAACACGACTCGACGAAGCCCGACGATTTCCTGCGAGAGTTCGGCGTCAATGGATTTCCATAATCGCTGGCACGTTCGTCGATGTCGATGCGCAGCCGAAGCAACTGCGGTATGCAATCGGGCGGCCACAATCGCATCGTACGCCCGATGTTGAAACGGATGAGCGGTCGGTCTTGCTTCCCAAGATTCACGATACTTTGCCAGCGACGCACGTGTTCCTTCACCCTCGATCAAATCACCGTGCAACATCAACGTATCGGCAACTCGCACCGCATCAATGCCGCAATACAGGTTTTCGCGACAGCGTGACAGCTGTTCCAGCGCAGTCGCAAACGCAGCATGCGCGTCATGATTGCCTCGCAAGAACACAAATGGCTTGTCGGGAAACCGTACCAGCCAATCGTCAAGCCACTCGATCGATCGACTCACGGTGGTTGCATCACAACCTAATTGAGCCCAACGAAAATCGAATAGGTCGCCACCCCAAACGCACATTTCGCTTTGCTCGATCGCGCCGGATATCGCGACTTGATGTCGTGCAAAGTTGCTGCGACGGCTGAACAGATGCAAATCCGAAATGAACGCAGCCGATCCAGGCGTCTTGAATTCCGGCCAATTGAGAAAGTCCATAGTGATCCGAGTCCGACAGTGTGGGACGCACGGGAGCGTTTGCAGCAATTCATGCGTAAATCACATGTTACCGTGACTGTGATGTTATCGAATCGTAAACGTCTTTGGTTCACGCTGCATTTCAACTTCCCAGGCTAGCAAGCGCGTCTTCAAGTCCGCAACGATCTCGGGATGCTGGTAGCACAAATTGGTGTGTTCACTGATATCGTTCTCCAGATCGAACAGCAAGTCCATGGTCCCCCCGTCATCAAGGTACTTCCATTTGCCAATACGAATCGCCCGCATTTTCCGATTCGAACGGTCAATTCTCCAGCAAAACATCCGGTCCTTGAGCGGTGGCTCTTTGCCGGACACTAGTGGCAACAGGTCGATGCCATCGAGTTCGTATCCAGCAGGCGGCTTGGCTGACGCAGCAGCAACAAACGTGGCGGTCAAGTCCATCGTGATCGCCGGCTGGGAGGTGACTTTTCCAGCAGGCAACTTTGCCGGCCAACGCATCAGGCAAGGTACCCGAATACCACCTTCCCAAAGCGTCGCCTTGTGATGGAATAACGGCAGATTGCTGGACCAGCGCTCGCCGCCATTATCGCTAGATAGAACGAATAGCGTGTTTTCGGTTAAACCATGAGCTTGTAGTCGTTCCATGATCATACCAACCCCGTCATCAACTCGTTCAAGCATCACTTTGTAATTTGCGCGGCTGCCGTCGTGCATATTCTCAGGACTAACTTTGGGGTCGGGACGGTTGGGTGGTTGAAACGGCGCGTGCACGGCTAAGTGAGGAACATACAAGAAGAACGGTTCATTGGCGTGCTTGTCGACAAACGCCGCAGCACGTTGATTGATCAAGTCGGTGAGGTAGCCTTCCGCTTTGGAGATTTCCAAACCGTCACGAAGCGCATAGGTTCCGTCGTAATAGATGTGCCGATAGTAGTCAGCATGCCCCAGCAACTCGCCGAAGTATTCGTCAAAACCATGATGCAGTGGATTGAATTCGTCATCGTAGCCCAAGTGCCATTTGCCGAACGCACCGGTCGCATACCCAGCCGCCTTTAACATCTTAGCGATACCAGGTTGCTCCGCCGGCAGCCCAATTCCGTGATGCATGGTGTCAATTGATTTCCACTCGCCATCAATCAATCGTTGCCGTTCTGCCGTAAAACCCAGCGCCCATTCAAAGCCCACTCGTTGTTGCCATCGCCCAGTAATGAAGCCGCATCGTGTGGGCGAGCAAACGGGAGCGTTGGCATAGAAATCAGAAAACTTGATTCCTTGTTTTGCAAGCAGATCCGTGTTGGGAGTTTGAATATCCTTGGCTCCCATGCAACCAAGGTCGCCATATCCCATGTCGTCAACGAGAACGAAAACGATGTTTGGGGGACGTTCCGCCGAAAACGCCGGTATGGGCAAGGCATTTCCGAGCAAGAGAACACAAAACGTTTTCAAAAAGGAAAAGAAACATTCATGGATTCTCATGAGTTATCCTAAGCAACGAACGACTGATAAGTAACGAATTTGAAACGAGGCGTCGACTTTCAATCGACGTTTTACGCATCGGCGGCAAAATATCGGTGCAACCAATTCCTGCCCATCTCCCTATCACACGATCGTGGGCAAGGACACGTGAGGTGCTGTGTCCGACATTGTAAACCATCCGACCACTCAATGAACGATCAACAGCCAAATCCCTATAAACCGTCCGAACTGACGAACATTGATGGTTCGCCAAATGCGTTCGCCTGGATGGCGTTGGAACTTGAGCGTCGTTACGATGTGACTCGTGGTTTGGAAGAGATAAAGTCGATGAAGAAACGTTAGTCATGTTGTCACTGCTTTCTGTGGACGATCTGTCGCCTCGAGACCCACAGTTTGCGGTCGTACTCGTCAAGCGTATGTTGCAGCTCGGCGTGGCTCAGCATGCTAGCGATATTCATTTACAGCCGCGGGCAACCACTTGGGAAGGGGTGCAGTCGGCTTGGTAACATCGCATTTCATTTAATTTGCGTGGGTTTTCCATCAATTGTTTGAGTTATTGGCGGCAAGCACGTCTTTGACGGTAGTAAACGATTCCAGACCCGTCGCCAAATTCCGCTACGGTTC
>JBGSIA010000084.1:0-34231 GCA_041751935.1 Pirellulaceae bacterium
ACGGCTGGCGCAGTGACGATCAACAACACGACGCTGCAATTCAACAGCGCCAATCGAGCTGGCGGTGGGATCGAAGTCATCGCGGGTACGGTAACGCTAACCGACAGCAACTTAATCAGTAATGATGTGAACGGCGGCGGCGTGACGGCGACTGCTGCGAATCCAGGTAACGGTGGCGGCTTACATGTCAGCGGAGCGGCAACGGTATCGCTTAGCGGTGGCAGCGTGTTTGGCAACGAAGCGGCAGAAGAAGGCGGTGGCCTTTGGAACTCAGCCACCGGCACCATGACCATCGACGGCACCGTTATCGATTCGAACATCGCCAGTGGTGTTGGTGCGGATCAGGGCGGTGGCGGCTTATTCAATGCTGGTGGAACTATCAATCTCATCCGCTCGACAATCTCCAACAACGTTGCTGATGGTGTGGGCACATCGTCCAGCGGCGGTGGCGGTGGAGTTTTGAATGATGCCGGCGGTACTTTTAATATCGTTTCCAGTACCATTTCGTCAAACTCGGCGATTGGCGAAGGCGGCGGGTTGCTGCAGGTCGACGGCGATACAACGATCATCAACAGCACGATCTCTGGAAACACGGCCGATGGCTTTGGTGGCGGAGTACGAAACCAAACGGGGACTGTTGAAATCGGAAGCAGTACCATCGTTGCAAACCGGGGCGCCAGCGGCAGTGGTGGTGGTATCTCTACGCTGAATGCGGCTGAAGCGACAACGCTACTTGTCAACAGCATTGTCGCGGGTAACCGAGTCGGCAGCGAGACAACAAACGTAGCTGGTGATATTGCGGGCAAAGCAGTTGAGACGGCAAGTGCGAATAACCTCATTGGTGACCCGGCATCTGCAGGTGGATTGGCCGAAGGCACATCGGGAAATCTTGTAGGGGATGGCAGTGGAGGATTATTGCCACTGAATCAAATTGTCGATCCGTTGCTGTTTGATAATGGCGGCCCCACGTTGACGCACCTGGTTCTTCCCGGCAGTCGTGCAATCGATGCTGGCGATGGTTCGCTATTGCCAGTTGACACGTTCGATCTTGATAGCGATCAAAACGTTACTGAAGGATTGCCTTTGGATCAGCGAGGCCAGGATCGGCTCTTTGATAATGCGAGTGTTGCCAACGCTGGTGATGGATTGGACATCGGTGCGGTTGAACTGGGTGAACCCACCGAACCTGTAATCATTGTTTCTCCGACAGGGCCTGGCGGAATTACCGATCCTCCGAATCTTCCGAGTGGCTCCCAGCCGACTTCATATGCCCAACAACGCAGTTCGATTCGTCAGTTGGTGATCAATTTGGCGACTCCCATCACATCGGCTCCGGCAAATGGTATCACGCTGACAAATCTTGGCGTGAACGCGGACGCCGACGAGGATATGGTCGTCCCGCTAACTGATCAACAGATTTCGCTTAGCGGCGACGGACGGACGTTGACTCTGAGCTTTAGCAAAGAACAGCTCGCCGATGGCATATTCAAGATTGACCTAGCAGCATCGATCACTGGTGGCGCTCCCTTCTCCATCACAGGCGACCGGACGAACCGTCTGTTCGAGCTTACCGGTGACTGGAACGGTACGGGTGGCGTCGGCATGCTTGATTTTTCCACGTTCGCTTACTGGTTCGGTCAACCAGCGTCGGTGGCACCGGAGTATGTAAACACGGACGGTTCGCAATTCGTTGCGATTCATGACTTCGCTCCATTTGCTGCAAACTTTGGCAAACAACTTGTGTTCCCCGGCGAAGCTATACCCGCTGGCGGAGAGCCCGAGGGCGAAATGATCGTCAGCTTATTGCGAACGCTTGTTAATCCGCCGGACGTCAATGGCGATGGAAGCGTTTCCGCGATAGATGCATTGGATGTAATTCATGAACTTGGAGTCGGCGAAACCGCAGGCCAACCGTGGTCGCGGTATGACGTCAATCATGATGGTTCGGTGACCGCTGGCGATGCTCTACGCGTTATCAATGTCCTGTTTGAGCGAGATTCCAATTCGGACTTCGTCGGTGTTCAATCGCCAACCTTGTCGTCAGTCGTTACTTCGACAGCGGTCGATGCTGGAAGTGGTGAGGAGCTGATCGAATCTGTGTCCACAACGAAAAATACGGGATTCCAGGCAGTTGACGAGGCAATTGTTGGAACCGACGATTTTGTAAGCATGACACACGACAACCAAAAAACCGAATTCGTTGATGAAAAAACATCGCTTGAGGCAATTATTCAATTATTGTCTCAGTAGCGGCTTTGGGTGGTCATACCGCACCCACGTTAATTGACTGTATTAAGTTCGTAGCCATCACCTTCCAGACACCCCAATCCACATCTACTTGATTAATTTACGAGGATAACTCAGATGAAGCGTCGCTCCATGCAAACTCGCAGGACAAATCGCCGACGGTTACGCACCGAGCTATTGGAAGATCGTCGGTTGTTGGCGACGTTGGACTTGCTTCCGAACTTAGCCGGTACCACGACGACAGAAGAAGGTACGGACACGGTCGTCGTTGTTACGGCCGGATCGACGACTCGGATTCGCACAGAGGTCAATACCTCCGAGACTCCGGTGCAAACGTTCCAACTCAATTTTTCGCGATCGAACGCGGGCCTAGTGATCAATACGTTCACAATCGCCAATCCACCGTTCAATTTCCCGTTCAACTCGGGTTTGAATTCCACAGCGGGTGACTTCACTGTCGGTGGTGGCTTTGCCGACGACATGGGGCCGGATGAATTGCCGGTTCCGCCAATCCGTGTTTTTGGAACGTTCGATGTGACGGTACCGACGGCACCTGGCGACTATCGTTTGACGCAAGAGTTTACGACAGGAAATGAGAATACGAACACTGCGTTATCGGATGCTGCGGGTCAGCCGATTCCAATTACGAGTTTCGGTGATTTGATATTGCGAGTCGAAGGCAGTACCAATTTGCCGAAAGTGAACTTCACCAACGTCACCGATACCCTTGGCGAAAACGCGGGTGTGGTGATGCTACGAGTCGACCTGTCGGCTGCGAGCGCGACTGACGTATCGATTCCGTTTACTACGAGCGGTACAGCAACTTCGGGAACGGACTTCACGATCTCTGCCAGCCCGCTTGTGATTCCAGCGGGAAGCACATCGGGCATGATCTCGGTTACAGTGACCGACGATACCGTTGCTGACGGTACGGCCTCGGAAACGATCATTGTCACCTTGGGAAATCCGACGGGCGCTCAACTAGATGCGCGATCCGTGTTCACCTTGAACATTGTGGATAACGACCTGACAGGAGCTGCGACGCTTGACTTGGTGCCCACGACAGGGACTGTCACGACGGAAAATGGACGTTCAGTAATCACGGTTACTCCTGGTACCACGGTTAATGTTCGCAGTGAAGTTCCGTCGGCTGCTCGCGGTGTGCAGACATTCCAGTTGAACTTCTCGAACTCTGATCCAGCCCTTGTGCTGAATACGTTTGTGATCGCCAATCCGCCGTTCAATTTCCCCTTCAATGCTGGGCTGAATTCCGCAGCCGGTGACTTCCTTGTCGGTGGTGGATTTGCTGACGATATGGGACCTGACGAATTGCCAGTTCCCCCGACACGCGCATTCGGCACCTTCAACGTGGTTGCACCGACTGCCCCTGGCGACTATCGCTTGACACAGAACTTCACGACGGGAACCGAAACGACCAATACATCGTTGGGCGACGTCAACGGCACGCCGCTGAATATCACCGACTTTGGTGACTTGATCATTCGTGTCATGGGAGATACGCCTCCGCCAGGACCAGTTGTTAAGTTCACGACCGTTACCGATACGCTCGGTGAGAATGCTGGCGTGGTGATGCTTCGCGTCGATCTTTCAGCAACGAGTACCACAGCGGTTACCATTCCGTTTACGACCAGCGGAACCGCAACGCTGGGTACAGACTTTACGATTGCGACCAGCCCATTGGTAATCCCGGCTGGCAGCACATCAGGCACGATCGCTGTCACGGTGATTGATGACACAGCTATTGAAACGCCGCCTACTGAAACGATTGTGGTTACATTGGGTACTCCCTCGGGCGCCACTTTGGATGCAGCGTCCGTATTCACGTTGAACGTTGTCGACAATGACGTTCCAGCAGGTACAGCCGCAACGCTTGACTTAGTACCAACAACCGGCACAGTCACGACGGAAAATGGACGTTCAGTAATTACGGTTACTCCTGGTACCACGGTTAATGTTCGCAGTGAAGTTCCGTCGGCCGCGCGCGGTGTGCAGACATTCCAGTTGAACTTCTCGAACTCTGATCCAGCCCTTGTGCTGAATACGTTTGTGATCGCCAATCCGCCGTTCAATTTCCCCTTCAATGCCGGGCTGAATTCCGCAGCCGGTGACTTCCTTGTCGGTGGTGGATTTGCTGACGATATGGGGCCGGACGAACTGCCAGTTCCCCCAACACGCCCGTTCGGTACGTTCAACGTGATTGCACCGACCACGCCTGGCGATTATCGCTTGACGCAAAACTTCACGACGGGAACCGAGACGACCAATACATCGTTGGGCGACGTCAACGGCACACCGCTGAACATCACCGACTTTGGTGACTTGATCATTCGTGTGAGTGCTCCGCCCGTACCGACCGTAACATTGGGTGCTACTCCGATTAACGTCACCGAAGGTGCTGCTTCGAACACGGTAACGTTAACGGCCACGCTGTCAGCGGCTGCTACATCAGCCATCTCCATTCCCTACACGGTAACGGGAACTGCGACGACGGGTACCGACTTCACCGTTGCGCCAGCAGCGTTTAACTTTGCTGTAGGTGCGACAACAGCAACGATCACGGTTACGGTGATTGACGACACTTTGGACGAACCAGAGACGCCGGAAACGGTCATCGTCACATTGAATCCAGCAGCCACCGTGGCGACGCTGGGTGCGAACGCTTCGCAAACCGTTAACATTGTCGACAACGATCCTGTCACGGTCGTGCCAACGGTTACGCTTGGTGCAAACCCTATCAATATCACCGAAGGTGCGACTGCGAACACCGTCACTCTGACAGCAACGTTGTCGGCAGCGGCAACCGCGGCAACAACAATTCCTTACACAATCACCGGAACTGCGACAACCGGCACCGATTTTACTGCTACGCCGGCAGCCTTTAACTTCGCCGCCGGTGCGACGACCGCGACGATCACGATCACAGTGATTGATGACCAGCTTGACGAACCAGTTACGCCGGAAACAATCATCGTGACTTTGAATCCAGCGGCTGGCGTGGCGACGCTGGGTGCGAACGCTTCGCAAACCGTCAACATTGTCGACAACGACCCTGTCGCGGTGGTGCCAACGGTAACGCTCGGTGCAAACCCGATCAATATCACCGAAGGTGCGACTGCGAACACGGTCACACTGACAGCAACGTTGTCCTCCGCAGCTACTGCGGCAACAACCGTTCCCTACACGATCACTGGAACCGCGACGACGGGCACGGACTTCACCGTCACACCCGCAGCGTTTAATTTTGCTGTGGGTGCGACGACCGCAACGATCACGATTACGGTAATTGATGACCAGCTTGACGAACCAGAAACTCCGGAGACGGTCATCGTGACTTTGAATCCAGCAGCCACCGTGGCGACGCTGGGTGCGAATGCTTCGCAGACCGTCAACATTGTCGACAACGATCCAGTCGGGGTGATACCAACGGTGACGCTCGGTGCAAACCCTATCAATATCACCGAAGGTGCGACGGCGAACACGGTCACGTTAACAGCAACACTGTCAGCCGCGGCCACTGCGGCAACAACAATTCCTTACACGATTACCGGAACCGCGACGTCAGGCACTGACTTTACGGTCGCACCAGCAGCGTTTAATTTTGCTGTGGGTGCGACGACAGCAACGATCACTGTAACGGTGATTGATGATCTGATTGACGAACCGGCAGCGCCGGAAACGGTTATCGTTACATTGAATCCAGCGGCTGGCGTAGCGACGCTAGGTGCGAATGCTTCGCAAACAGTCAATATCAGTGATAATGATCCAGTGGACCAAACGCCTACCGTGACGCTGGGTGTGGGAAACTTGACGGTCACCGAAGGCGGATCGCGAGTTGTTACGGCGACGTTGTCGGCTGCGGCGACAACGGCTCTGTCAATTCCCTATACCATCTCTGGAACGGCCACCAACGGTACAGACTTCACCGTAACTCCGGCGACGTTCAACTTTGCTGTTGGTGCGACGACCGCGACGATTACGGTGAACACGATTGACGATGCGGTCATCGAAGCGACAGAGACTGTGATCGTTACTTTGGGAACGGCGACTGGCGTCAATCCGGGAACGAATTTGTCTCAAACGGTTCAAATCGTCGATAACGACGCGCCGTTGGGCAACCGAATCGTCTCGCTGGGTGTGGCTTCTGGCGTTGCGGTCGCGCCCAACGATGGACTTCCAACAGCGATCATTTTCAAAGCGGAAGTCAATAGCACGTTGACAGTCGGCGAAGTCGGAGTCAGTTCCTTTAGCGATAACCTCCGTTTACTCGACGGAGACTTGAACCCGGTTAGCGGAATCGGTGGACGCAATGCCAACGGTGTATTCCAAGCCGAGTTGACGGCGGGACAGATGTATGGATTGATCATCAACTCTAGCCGCGTGGATGATCAAGGTACGATCGTGTTCCTCCGCTCGTCCGCTGGCCCAGGCGGTATCTCTGGCGAGAACACAACGAATTTGTTCAACCGTTCCGACGTGAATGGAAATGGTGTAGCGACAGCCGAAGACGCGCTGATGGTCATCAACCAACTGAATCGTCAACTTGTCGGCGAAGGCGAACAGGCGGCTCCAGGCTCACAGGCTGCCGGATTCTATGACGTGAATGGTGATGGAACCATTTCTGCCGCTGACGCTTTGGAAATTATCCATGAACTTGCCCGCGATATGGCTGGCGGTGAAGGCGAACAAATCGTAGGTGCAACGGCAACAACGAGTGGCTCCAGCGATAGCTTATCGACGCTCGGTGATTCCGAGTCGGTTGATGAAACGACTCAAATGGCCGCACAGTCGCCAACCAGCACGAGCGAGCGCAAGCCAATCCTCGTTGTCAACGTCGATTCGTCGGAAGGATCGGTGGCCGAAAACGTTGACGAACTGTTGTCCGACAGTTCATTCTTGGGCGAATTGCTGCTGGGCTAGTCCCGGCCCGCGGGGGTTCAGTGATTGAATAGTTGCCGAGACTCGATAAAAGTTTCGGCAACTGCTGACTCGCTATGAAGATTGCCCGAACTTGCGGGTTCGTCCAATCATAGAAACTGTTCCGGCTAGGGGCTTGTAGCCGGGTTCGATAACGTCGAGCAAGTCCCTGTTGGATTTGGTCGAAGTACACTTCTGGACGGCTCGTTTACAAAAATGAGCAGCGTCAGATGATTGTGTGTTCGATAGAGCAGAAGGAACTGCGCGGTGATGAAACGAACGGTACATAACTTTCGTGCGGTATTCGCTGCATTGGCGCTGGGCATGGTTGCGTCCACAGCCGCTGGTGATTGGCACAGCTTCTGGCACGGCGTCCATGTTGATTCGCATCGCAACAATGCTTGGCCGGACCCGTTCAATGAAGCAGACGCGATGCAGGTTGTCGCTCCGTTTGAAGTGATGAAAAATAACGGGTGGCGACTGCACAACACGATCGGCAATGAACTGTTCCGCGGAGACGGCGTTTTGCTGGCGTCAGGAAACCGACGTGTGGAATGGATTGCCAACCAGGCACCGCAAGCTCGACGCGACGTCTTTGTCATGCGTGGTCGCACGCCGCAAGAGACGGATGCTCGAGTTGAATCCGTGCGGCAAACTTTGGCGAGCATACAGAGCAATAGTGGTCAGCCAGCTCAGGTCTGGGTCACCGATGTCGAGCCCTCGACGGCCTCCGGTGCTTGGGCGACACAAATCAATCGCACATGGTTGCAAGAATTGCCGCCGCCTCGGTTACCGGGAACCAGTGCATCGGGTAAAGAGGGCGCGACGCAGAAGTAAAACAGTGGCATGAAAGCCGGGAACACCTGTTTCACAATGGTCTAGCCTTCGAAAAAGGCGACTTTCTTATCAGAAAGTCGCCTTTTTTCGTTTTTAAATGGCAACTTCATAAACCAGCTCAAGTTCGAACGCTGCTATACCCGATTCCGATAATCGGAACGACTCTCAACATCCGCACATTCGTTTCGAGCTGGCGGCGGTTAACTGCTCCGCGGTGTCAGTCAACGAGAACTTCGATAGGGGAACCCCCGCTGTGAATCACTCAACCCGATCTCGCCGTCAATTGCTCGTCGCTGTTATTGCTGCGACAACGCTAGTCACGTCGACTGGCTGCTCCACCGGCAGCCTGTCGATGGCTTCGATGAACCCGTTCTCGAAAGCTACACCCACCGCATCCAGCGAACCGGGTATGGGCTCGCGTTTAACTGAGTCAATCGCTTCGACGGCTCAAGGTGCGAAGAATCAAATCAGTACCGTCGGCACGACCGCCAAGAGTGCGGCGAGCAAAACGAAAGCATCCTTCGCCGGGATGTTCAGTCGAAAGAGTACCGACGATGCAAACGCAATCTCGAAAACAGACCCCTTGAGTCTGGAGAACAAACCAGCAAGCATCGGCCCGGAAGTATTCGTTGCCAATGGCCAATTGTGGGAATCGACTGGCAATTTCCCCAAAGCCATGGAAAGCTATACTAAGGCATTGGAAAGTGAACCCAGCAATGCACCCGCATTGACAAGTATTGCGCGGTTGCACTTTCGTCAAAACAATAACGCTCAAGCAGCAGAGTTCTTTCAAAAAGCAATCCAGCAAACACCCGAGGATGCTGGGTTGTACAACGACTTAGGGCTGACGCTGAGCAAACTCGGCAATCACGCGGCGGCTGAGCAAGCTCTTAGTCGCGCGTTGCAATTGGCGCCGGGAACATCACGCTATGCAAACAATTTGGCAAGTGTGCGATTTGACGCTGGCAACAGTACGGGAGCCTACGAAGTGCTTTCGACGAACAACAAGGCACCGGTAGCGCATTTCAACATGGCCTATCTGCACTACAAGAAGGGTCAGATGGATCAAGCTCGATCGCACTTAACGCAGGTCGTTGCCATGGAAAGCGAAGGCGCCACGGACTCGGCTGTCAAACGCGCTGTGGATAGGTCTCGCGAAATGTTAGCGACGATCGACGGAACCACCTCGGCCATCGCACAAGCAGCACCCCAGGCCACGATGGCAGCTCGCCAGTTCTTGGGCTTAGAGAATCCCTCGGTTCCGGTGCAACAAACCAGCCAAACAACGACAACCTCGCCAGCCACACCGGCACCTGCTACGTCGGCGACAGTTCCCGCGACACCGACCACCTCGATCTCGCTCAAAACGACCGGAACGCCTGTCACGTCGTCCATCATCACGAACACGACACCGGCAACGCTGCCGCCGACAAGCAGTTCGATGCCGGCCACTGGATCGAACACACCTCAATCACCGTTTGAGCTACCGCCGAGCTTCAGCTTCCCAAGCAGCAACTAAACGCTCGCCGAAATCAAGGATAAACGCTGCGTGCAGCAGAGCTTGCTACCGCGTTCTGCGCTTCGGAGATTTTGCAAGTTTACGACGTTTGCAATTCAATGGGTGAAGGCTGGCTCAACGCCGCTTCGTCGTAAGCATTGTCAAAATCATGGTGTGATTGGCCGCGATGGTTGGTGGCAAGTATTTGGTACAGCGCCGGCACCACGAAAAGCGTAAAGATGGTGCCAATTGCCATGCCCGCGACCAGAACGATTCCGATGCTGTTGCGTGCTTCGGCGCCGGGACCTGTCACAAGTACTAGCGGGAAGTGTCCGAACACGGTTGCGGCGCTTGTCATCAGAACCGGTCTCAAACGCGTTTGCGCTGCCTCAAGGATCGCTTGTGATTTGGTGCGACCAAGTTCCTGTAGGCTATTTGCAAACTCGACAATTAAAATGCCATTCTTTGCGACCAGGCCAACGAGGGTGATCAGTCCCACTTGGGAATAAATGTTGATCGTTGTCAAGTCGAGGAAGGTCAACGTCAGTGCACCGGAGATAGCCAGCGGTACGGAGCCGAACAGCACGATCAACGGATCGCGGAACGAATGGAACTGTGCTGACAAAACAAGATAAATCAGCACCAACGCGAACCCAAGCGTCAGTGCCAGTGCGGAGCCTTCCTGACGAATTTGGCGCGACTCGCCGGCATAGTCGATGACTGCGACATCGCCGAGGACTTCGCGGGCAATATCTTCTAACCGCGTGAGTCCTTGTTCTTTAGTGACGCCAGGAAATACTCCGGCGAAGATGCGAAGTGAACTCTGCTGTTGGAATCGTTGTAGCGAACGCGGTGCGGTTGTCGGACTGATCGTAACGAACGTCGATACCGAGATAAGCTCGCCACTGGGGCCACGGATCTTCAGGTCCTCAAGCGCTGACACGGACGAACGATCGACATCAGCAAGTTGCGGGATGACTTGGTAACTGCGATTGAAATAATTGAAGCGATTGACGTAGCCGCCGCCCAACAATACTCCCAGGTCTTGGCCAATCGTCGTGAGATCCAAACCCATATCGGCAATCTGTTGCCGGTCGATCTCGACACGAGCTTGCGGCAGGTCGAACTTCATATCCGTGTCGACGAACATAAACATCCCCACGGCAGAAGCACGGGTGACGATTTCTTGAGCTAAGTGCGCCATCTGCTCCGCTGGACGATCATTCTTGATCACCAGTTCAACGTCATACTGTCCGGCTCCCGGCAACGGGGGAAGCAAAACTGGGAAAGCCCGTATACCGGGGATCTGCGACACCATTGCATAGACTTCGCCTTGCATTTCCGCGGTGCTGCGATCACGGTCTTTGAAGTCCTTGGTGATCATCCCTCCGAAACCGCCATTGGACGTCACCAGTGCCCACATGTACTTGGCCTCAGGCAGTTGCTTGAGTGTTCTTGCTAACTCACTAGCCCAGCCGGCTGTGCTTTCAAGCGTCGCGTCGGGAGCAGCTTCAAGCATCACGGCGATCGCACTTTGGTCCTCGACAGGCGCCAATTCTTTGCCGCTCATCACATACAGTGGCCACGCCGCAACCGCAATCAATAGCGTACATAATGCAATCGACCAGCGAAGCGTTATCGCGAAACGCAACACCACGGCATAAGCGTGGCGGATCGTCTCGAAACGGCGGTTCACAAATCGCGTCAAAAAGCCTTCCTTGCCGGACGGGTGAATCATTAGCGAACTCATCACCGGCGACAACGTCACGGCAACGAATCCCGACACAACGACAGCCGCAGCAAGCGTAAACGCAAACTCCTTGAACAGCATCCCAGTCAACCCACCTTGGAAGCCGATTGGCGCGTAAACTGCCGCAAGCGTGATGGTCATCGCGATGACCGGGCCAACAAGCTCGCGGGCACCCACGATCGCCGCATGCACGCGTGACTTGCCAAGTTGTACGTGCCGCTGGACGTTCTCGACCACAACGATCGCATCATCAACGACCAAGCCCACGGCCAATACGATCGCCAGCAGAGTCAACAGGTTAAGTGAAAAACCCATTAGCAGCATGAGAACGACGGCACCAACGAGCGATACGGGCATTGCCACCAAAGGCACCAGCGCTGTGCGGATCGACCCCAGGAACAAGAACACCACAATGCCAACGATGGCAATCGTTTCCATCAAGGTTTTGGAAATTTCGCGGATCGCGTCTTCCATAAACTTTGTCGCATCCCAAGCAAGTTCCATTTGCACGTGCTCGGGCAGCGTCGGCCGCAATCGCTGCATCTCGGCGCGTAACCGATGGGCGACGTCGATTTCGTTGCTACCAATCAGCGGCCAAACGGACAGATAGACGGCTTCACCACCGCCGTACATCGCCATCGCCATCGCCTCTTCTGCACCCAGTTCAACGCGGGCAACATCGCTCAGACGGATGGTGGCTCCGTCACGCTGGGAAACAATCAATTCTTCGAACTCTTTAGCACTTTTCAGATCGGTATTGGTGAGTAAGTCGACCTGGACATGCTCGCTCTTCACACGGCCGATCGCGGCGAGAAAGTTATTTCGTTGCAAGGCTGCATACACATCACCTGGCGTAAGATTGAGCTGTGACAGTTGCTGGGGTGAGAGCCAAATTCGCATCGCGGGCATGCGTCCGGCTTCGATCCCTACTCGCTGGACCCCATTGAGCGTGGACAACTGGGGTTGAATCGTTCGCGTTAGCCAATCGGTAAGCTCAGCGATGTCAAACTCGGTCGATGTAAAACTCAAATAAAATGACGCGTACGGACGGTCGGCACGTTGCAACTCAATCACCGGTGGCTCGGCCTCGGCCGGGAGTTCCCGACGGACCTGCTGCAGACGTGCGCTGACCTCCGCGAGTGCTTGGGTGCTGTTGTGGTTCAGCTTCAACCGAACCGTGACTGTACTTACCCCGGAAGTGCTGCTGGATTCGATGTAGTCGACTCCTGCAATCGCCGACACCGCCCGCTCGATTGGCGTGGTGAGAAACCCGCGAACTGTTTCGGCGCTAGCACCGATGTAAACGGTAGTAATCAAAATCGAGGTGCTTTCCAGCTTGGGGTATTGCTGGATCGGCAACAGGAAGATTGCCCGAACACCGACCAATACGATCGCCAAGTTGACGACGATGGCCAGCACCGGATGTTTGATGAAAATGTCAGTGATACTGCGCATGGCCAGCTTCAAAAGGCAGACGAAGAGACTTCGGTCTTGGTAAGGTTGTCATCCTCAGAGAGGCCAATCGCTGGTGGTTGATCCATGACCAACACACCATCGCGAAGTTTGAACGATCCATCCACCGCAACGCGTTCTCCGGCATCGATCCCTCCGAAGATCACAACCGAGTCGTCGATCGACTGGCCAGGCACGATGCGGCGACTCTGGGCACGGAGCGAGGACGATGCATCGGGGGCAACGACGTAGACGAATGCACCAGTAGGCGCACGTCGAATGGCTTTCGCAGGAACCGCAACTCCTGTTACCTCGGGGCCGTACTCAATATTCACTTTCACTGCGTCGCCTGGCTGTAAATAATCCGGCGGAGCCTGCAGTCTCGCCCGGCCCAGCAAATTTCTTGTCGAGCGATCAGCGATTGAATCCAAGGCAATAAGAATCGCCGTCAGCGGTTCCGGCTCGACAAGCAGCGTGACCTCCTGGTTGATTTTCACTGCGTCGGCGACAGATTGAGGCATCATGAAATCGATCTCAACGTAGTCGTCAATACCTTGCAGTGACGTGATCTCCGAGCCTTCACTTAGAAACTGGCCAACGTGTGTATTGAGTAAACCGGCTTTGGCGTGAAAGGGAGCGGTGAGTGTCTTTTTGTTGATGATCGCTTGCAAGCGAGCAACTTCGGCGTCACTTTGCGCCATTTCCGCTTCGGCAGTATCGATCTCATTTCCACTAGCGGCGTTTTCTTTCGCAACGCGTTGCGTCCGATCGAGCATTGACTTCGCCATCTGCCGACGAGCCTGGGCCGAATGCAACATGGCATCCTCAACGCTGTGGTCAAGTACCAAAAGAACTTGGCCAGCGGTGACGGTCTGACCGGCTTGGACACCAACTTCGATAACCTGGCCAGGGACTTCGTTGCGCAGTGTGATCGAGCGGGGGGCGCGAATGGTACCAATTGCTGTTGCCGAAGCTCGAAAAGCAATCAATTCGGAGGTCGCAAGGGTAATCGCTTCCGGCATCTCGGGCGGTGGTCCTTGCGCAGCTGCTGTGGCGATCGATTGATATTTGTACCAAGCCAATCCAACAAGAACAGCGGCAACGGACGCCACCAATGCGAGCGAGCCGACAACAACGAGTAGCGGACGAAAGTTACGCTTCAACGTGAACTCAGTTTTCAATTCGAGAAAAGTGTCGTGAACGATTCAATATTCTAGTTCAGCATCAAAATTTGCGTAGCCGGTGAAAGCTGGCGATTACCAGCGTAAAAAGACAGCATATCCACTGCACAGCATTGGCAAGTCTGGACGAACGCACAGGCAATGCCCACAATGAAATAACCAATTTGTTGCCGATGGAACCTATGGCACTTGAGGTATTTTCTGGTGAGGTACGTTCAGCCTCAAATTCTCGATCGATTGATTCGCAAAGCCACACACTTACGTGATAGTGGCGGCGAAGATTTCATTGAAGCTGCGTTAGCAGAAGAGATTGAACCTGAAGATCGACTTTTCGCCCGCCAGTGGCTGATTGAACAGTTACAGTCCGATGGCAGTTTTGACACGATCGATTCGGTTGTAACGGAGTTGCCGCCGACGTCCAATTCAGCAAACGACGAATGGGGCGAAGGAACGCTGCAGCTTCCTATTTCGGACGACCAGATTACCAGGACAACGAATAACAACAAGGACACACGTGGTCTTCCTCCAGAACGTATCGATAAGTTTCGGATCGAGCGTGAGTTGGGGCGCGGCGGAGTGGGAGTTGTCTATCTCGGTTTCGATGACGATTTGAAACGACCGGTAGCGATTAAGGTTCTATTAGCTGCCGATGAAGTGCGCAGTGAGCGACTGCGGTTGGAAGCGGCGAAAATTGCCCAATTGGACAGCGATGGCATCGTTCCAATTTACCAGATCGGACGAATGGATGATGGATCACCCTATTTGGTCCAAAAATATATTTGCGGATCTTCGCTACGAAGTTTCGTCCGCGATGGTGGTCTGTCACCAGCGGATGCTACTCGCGTGGTTCGCGACATTGCGTTGGGGCTGGAGCCCGTCCATCGACAAGGCGTTCTGCATCGCGACTTGAAACCAGAGAATATTCTTGTTGATATGTCCGGACGAGTCTGGATCGCAGACTTTGGCCTGGCAATGTCGGATGAAGACAAACCTCGCCGTCGACGAGAACTTGCGGGAACACCTTCCTACATGTCGCCGGAGCAAATTCAAGGTCACATCGACCAGCTTGATGCGCGTTCGGATATTTGGGCGCTCGGTGTGATGTACTACGAGTTGTTAACCGGAAAACTGCCGTTTGTCGGCGACTCGCTGCCGCAACTTGCGGCCCAGGTTTGTGAACGCGATCCGCGTCCCCTACAGCAACGTGCTCCGGGACATTGCACCGACGCCATGAATACGGTGTTTCTGCGATGCTGTGCAAAAGCCACTGCTGAGCGATATGCAACAGCGAAAGAACTGGCGAATGATCTGGATCGATTGATCGCCAACGGACTAAGCAACAAAAACTTAAGTGGCGAATCGACAAGCATACTGATGTCGACCGCTGCGGGAAACGTTAGCACGCACAATAGCGACACATCGGGTTCCAGCGAGGAGACGCTCAGCGGAGTTTTAAGTTGGCCGCCGCCGGAACCTGCTGCCTTGCCAGATAGTCTCGACAGCGACTCTTCTAAGTCTTGGTCACGTTGGACTCTGGTGGCGACAGGTGCCTGCCTGCTGGTCGTTGCCATTGCGTCAAGTTTTCTTGTTTCTCCAGATGTCGCTCCGTCCGCTACCAACCTTGAAAAACAAGAGTATAAACCGAAGCGAAGCGGTAAAGCCGAGGAACCACCTGAAGAGGTGCAGTCAGCCAACACAACTCCACCTGACGGTGTCACGCGGGTAC
This sequence comes from Pirellulaceae bacterium, assembly GCA_041751935.1. Taxonomy (GTDB): domain Bacteria; phylum Planctomycetota; class Planctomycetia; order Pirellulales; family Pirellulaceae; genus JBBSJZ01. Next base: position 15,627 of record JBGSIA010000084.1, read on the forward strand.
AGATACCGGTGAATGATTTATTCGATTTTCCCGCAATGGATGAGCTGCTCAAGCAAATGTCGGATGCATTGTCCGATCGCAATTCGCTAGCCCTCTCGCTACGAACGCTTGTTTCTGACGAGCGAATCGTGCTCGTCGATCGTTCGTTGGTTCAAGCATGGTTGGACGAAGCAGGTGAGTCTACCCTTGGTCATCGCACCGAGGCCGTTGAGCGAGTCGGCGAGACGATTCAAAACGCGACTCAAATTGCCGTGAACGCCGGATGCGATGTTCCGCTCGCCTTTCAGCTTGCTCATGGATGGGAATTGTACTACGACCATCGTCTCGGGAATGCTGTTGGCGAGTGGTTGTCTACTGCTGTCAATGCCAATGTTCGTGAAGCGATTTCAGCAAGCGAGCGCAGACGAATTGCATCCGCTTTGCTCGCGACCATTATTGAGAATAGCGGTGTAGCTGACTCTCAATTTGACCCGCTACGGTACAGCACTGCCCACGGCACAGATATCGACGCAATTATTCAGGTAGCCTTTCAATTGGCAGGTGAACAGCCAGCTATTCGAATTCAGGTTTTTCAAGAATTTCTGTTGTTGAACTTAGCGCGTGGCGATTTGAATCGCGCCGAAAGATCGCTTGCTCAGCTGCAGTCGCTTACCAAACAGAACGATCGTGCTGTCTTGGAGGACCCAGCCAACGGACAAATGTTGCGAGGACAACTTGAATGTTGTCTGCTGCGTCTGGAAAAGGCTGACCTAACTAAAGACGATCGCATCACAACGATCAATCGGCTGCTCAGCCTAGCGATTCGCACGTCTGATCGCGCCACTGCGAGTGACGACGGGGCGCTGGTGGACGTAGTCACCTCCGTGGCACTAATACCCACGATGAAAGTTTTGGCCTTGGAACTTCGCAATGAGTCAGCCTTGGTGCCAAAGCTTGATCGACGGTTCAACCAACTTCAAGCCGCGAGTTTTTGTCGCCGGTTTGTTGACTCCGTTTCTGTGATTGATCCCATTCGTGATTATGCCAAATTCACCGACTGGTTAAAGCAAATTGAATTCGCCGCTGCGGTTGCGGCGGAACACTCACCTGATACATCCACAAAAAATCGGATGGTACGGTATGCGATTGAAGCAGCAATCCAACGACGTTACGAATCTGATGAAAGCAGTCTTGCCGACGATGAACACGACACTGACGAAGCGTTGTCCAAGTTACTGAGTTATCAATCGCTGATGGTGTCCACCGATCCGCTGTCACTGGACCTAGCGTTTGTTCGCGGTCGCATGGAAGATCAACTTGGTTTCGCTGAGCGTCAGAAGCCTGAGATAATGAAACACTATTCCGCGGCACTTGAAGCTTATATCGCAGCTGTACTCGCGGCGAAATCAGAGGGTGACGATGCGACCGAAGGTGAGGTGCGACGTTGTTTAGCCGCGTTAAAAACTCGGATTGCTCTGCTGGAACCAGACTCGTATCGAATTTTGCTGGAAGCGAAAGAGGAAGCACAGCAGTGCGTCGAGTTGCCCCAATCTTGGCACCGCGACATGGATGATCGGCTCGTGGTGCTGGCCCAGTTATCGCGCGGATGTGCATTGTTCGAACCAAAAACACAAGCGAGCGACGACGATCGACTACAGCGATTGGACCAGTCGATCTCACTTTTTGAACAGGCAGTGGACGTTCGCATGGGCAGTGGTCGAACGGCCACTGTCGTGCAAATCCAAAAGTTGGCTTCGTTAAACGCCAAGTACGAATTGAATCGCAGTGAGTCGATGCAGCAGCAGATTCAGCAGTTCATGAACACGATGATCGACGGCTCGGTTGCGGCGAACTCAAACTCGATTGTGGAACTTGCCAACCGGGATGCGTCCGCAAACTCGCATTGTTCATGGCAGTTAGCGGTTGCATATTTTTTTGATCTCTCCAAAAACACTTCATTGGCCGCCCAGCACATCCAACGCGCAAAACAAATCGCTGATGAAAGCCCCTCGGTTTCTGATGCAGTCAAGCACGATGTCGGATTAACCTACTGTCGGTATCTACAAACCGAATATGGAAAACCGGGTACCGACCGCAAGGCAACGGCAGAGCAGGTTTGGACGATTATCGATTCGATCGACGAGCCATCACCGATGGTCCGACGCCAGCGCATTTTGACCTCTTTGGATTGGGCAGTTGCAACTAATGATACGGCTCGAATTGTCGCTGCAGTCGACGATGCACTGTCATTTCATGAGTTGTCGCCACAGATTGATAGCAGTGGTTTACTCGCCGACGCCCTGCTAAGAGCATACATCGTGCGATCGACACGACCAACTGCCGACGAAGCAACGAATCGTCGTCTCGACGAGCAGATGAAGCAAGGGAAAAAACAGTTGACGGAGGCAATTGGCGATTTAGAAAAAGTGACAAGCCGCCATTCGATGTATCGGGATATAGCCGTCGCAGCAATAGCTTCGCTGGAAAACGACATAGAAACTGCCTTGAGTACGACAGTTGGTGTCCTAGATGAACTGGAAAAATTGGATTTGGCAGAACCAGCGGACGCATTGCTGATGCGCCGCGTCCAAGAATTCTTGCTCATCCCGCTTTGCCAGCGTTTGAAGGCTCAACGTCGTTCTATCGCCGTCGCGAAAAATCAATTGAAGCTGCTGAAGACCCAGGTTCCTGAAGCTGCGAGAATCGTAGAATCGCTATTGAAGTGAATGGTGCGAGGCGTATTCGAATTGCGTGACTCACAAATAGTTCATGCGACATCCACACAAAGAGATTCTTAATGATGCAGTTTATTGCCCAGTTTGCAGTCTTGGTACCGCGTGGCTTCGGCCAAGCATTCTTCCGTCATTTGTGCCAACGAATTGCGACACACACCATTCCGACTTTAGTAGCTTTGTTCGCTCAAACACTCTACTCGCAATCACCTAGAACCGAGCCTAACAACCGCCCAAACTTTGTCATCGTGATGGTGGATGACATGGGTTATGCTGGCGTGAGCTGTTTTGGCAATCCGTATTTTCAAACTCCGGAGATTGATCGGCTTGCCGATGAAGGAATGCGGTTGACGGACTTTCATTCCTCAGGCACCGTGTGTTCGCCAACACGGGCGGGGTTGCTTACGGGACGCTACCAGCAACGAGCTGGCATCGAGGCTGTCATCCATCCAGTTGCCGATCACCCTGAACATCGAAAAGGATTGCAAACGATTGAGACTACTTTTGCTGAGTCGCTTCACGATGCTGGCTACACAACGGGACTGATTGGTAAGTGGCACCAAGGTTATGTCCATAACTCTGAGGAATTCCACCCCCAGAACCATGGTTTTGATGAATTCATTGGTTATCACAGTGGCAATATCGACTTTGTCAGCCACGTAGGCGACCACCTGAAGCATGATTGGTGGCATGGTCGTCGGGAAACACGTGAAGAAGGTTATGTCACCGACCTTATCAATCGCTACGCCGTGGATTTCATCGAACGTCACCAACAGAAACCCTTTTGTTTATACGTTCCGCACCTTTCGATTCACAACCCAGTTCAGGTGCGTGGGGATGCGATTCGACGTTCTGAAGCAGAGGGCTGGACGCGATGGCATCCGGCGAATGAAGAAGAACGCATTGCGAAGTATCGAGGAATGGTGTTGCCGATCGATGAAGGCGTGGGCATGATCCGCGAGACACTCGTTCGACTTGGGCTTGACCATAACACTCTGGTTCTGTTTTTCTCAGACAACGGTGCGTCGTCAGATTTTCCGAGCGGCAGTCCACAGTGGCGCGGGAACAAAGGCAGCGTATACGAAGGTGGACACAAGGTTCCGTTTATCGCATGGTGGCCAGGCCGAATCCGTGCGGGAACCGTCAGCCCAGTTCCTGCGATTACTCTCGATGTGATGCCAACGCTACTATCACTTGCCAATGTCGCTCCCGCGAAAGATGGACCGCTCGATGGAGTGGATATGTCACCGTTGTTACTGGAGGGAAAACCGCCTGAGCAGCGAAGCTTGTTTTGGGCATCGCTAAGCAACAATGGGGCTCGCAACGAGGCGATGCGTCACGGGCCATGGAAACTTGTCGTCAATCACCCCAAAGCAAAACCGGGTAGCTTTGACAATGAACAAATCGAGCTTTATCGCCTAGATCAAGATCCAGCGGAGAAGATGGACTTGGCGGCGAGTGAACCACAGCAGCTTCAATGGATGCGTGACCAGTTGAACGTCTGGTACGGGGACACTCAACGCACGGCGACGCCCCAGCCGGGCGGTTGGCTGAATGAGTCACAGGCCAAGTGACCCACAGGTTGGTAAACGTGGCGTCGACTTTTAGTCGACGATTCTGGGGTTGGCGACTGAAATTCACCGCCACATATTTTTCTCTCGTTGCTAACGCCATGTGATATATTGGCAGTTGCGTCGCAGCCTAAAACTTCGGCGGAGAACCGATTGCGCATCCTTCATTGAAACTCATACGCTTCGAAGAGACACATGTCCCATAAATTAACTAGCGATAAACACTATGCGCTGAGCTTCATCGCTGCTGTGTCAATGTCGCTCGCGATTGGGTTTGTAACGCAGCAACCCAGTGACGCCGCTGAGAATCCGAATGTGCTGATCATCACTGTCGATGACATGAGCGCCGATTCACTTGGCGTGTTCGGATGCCAGATGACCGAAACCTCGCCGAACATCGACGCATTGGCAAGACAGGGGATGCGGTTCAATCGTGCCCATGTGGTAGTCGGCAATTGTTTTCCCTCACGCAATGTGATGTGGTCGGGATTATATCCGCACAACACCGGTGTCGAAGGATTTTACCAAGTACGCGACGCCAAGCATTTGCATCTGGCTGATTTGTTGCGCAGCGCTGGCTACTACACGGGAATTCAGCACAAGGTCGGACACTCGACGCCATACGCTCCTTATCCCTCCTGGGATGTTGATCTTGATACCGACGCGACTGGCAAGAAACGCGATGTGAAAGCGGCACGTTCGTACTATGACGGTGCAAGGCAAGGCATTCAACTAGCTCGCGAGGCGGGCAAACGGTTCTGCTTGCTGCTCAATGTTGCCGATCCCCACAAGCCTTTTTATGCCGAGGGCAAGGGTGGTGCTACGGTGCCTGACGACAACGTGCCTTCGCGTGTCTTTACACCGGATGAAGTACCCATTCCAGGCTTCCTGTTCGATGATCCAGTCGTTCGCAAAGAATTGTCACACTACTACTCGAGCGTACGGCGAGCCGACGATTGTGTTGGGGCGATCCTGCAGGCACTCGACGAGTCCGGTCAGCGTGATGACACCATTATTTTGTTTTTGTCGGATCACGGAATGCCGTTACCCTTCGCCAAGACCCAGGTCTATCACCACAGTTCGCGTACGCCACTGTTCATGATTGTGCCAGGCGTAACGAGAGCAGACACCGTTGATGAAAAACATATGATTTCGGCAGTGGACCTATTGCCGACATTGCTCGAGCTAACCGGGATTAACCACCCGAAACGCATGGATGGGCGGTCGTTCGCGGGGCTGCTCCGAGGCGAGAGCCAGACCGGACGCGACTTTGTGATCAAAGAGTACAACGAGAACGCTGGTGGTTCGCGAGATCCGATGCGGTCGCTACAGACGGACCGGTACCTCTATATCTTCAATCCGTGGTCCAATGGCACACGGGTCATGGCGACAGCGACATCGGGGACGTCGACCTATCGACGCATGGCGGAGCTGGCGAAAACCGACACGAAATTTTATCTGCGTCACGATTTCTACCAGCATCGCGTACCGGAGGAACTGTATGACATCCAGAATGATCCTGATTGCTTAGACAACTTGATTAACGCACCAGAACATCAAGTGGAACTCGCAAAGCTAACAGCGACGCTTCAGCAATGGATGCTCGATACCAACGACGGTATGCTCGCGGTATTCAAGCAACGTGGCGATGCGAAAGCACGCGAAGCGTACGTTGTCGCCCAGGAAGCAGAAGCTGACGCTCGATCGCAGGGAAAACGCAACAAGGCATCAACCAAGGCGAACACCAAGAAGTCCAAAGGGACGCCACGAGTAAAGAATGCGAATCTCATTTCGTTCGCAACTCCAGAGGCGACGATAAATGGTAATCAGGTAACGGTATTCATCAAGCACAAACTACCCAGCGATCTGGGCACACAGGTGCTTACCGTGACTTTTAAGGGCGGAACCGAGGGCAAGCGTTTGGATCGAAAGACGATTACGGCGAGCGGTGATGGGACAGCAGAAGTCAGTTTTAACGTCCCGGTTGGCGCGAGCGATGTGGTAAGTTTCGCGGCCTTTGTTGGCGACGACTTCCAAACCTCCGTGCAACATATTCAGTCCACGCCAATCACTGTGCGAAGCACTGGAGAGTAGCACTGAAACCGATTTCGGATAGAGGACTCGTCGACAAAGTGTCGAAGCCACTCGTTTTTTGCGGTGCTTACTCAATTAACTCATCGGCTGTGACCGTCGGTGGCGGAGCGATGATTGGCTTAATACTTGTCGCTTGCCCAGATGGGATTTGCTCCATGCGGCGAATGCGGCGGCTGTACCACGGGCCACAGGGCAGAGTGTCGTATCCATTGGGCGACACACTGGGGAAATCCGTATTGGGAATGAACGGATATTCTTCGTTTCGCAGTTCGGGCCAGAAGTTCACTGGATCCACTTGAAGCTGTTCCACGTCAACAAAGAAGTTGATTCGATCATTGATGTAGTTGATGTGCTGCTGTGCCACGGCGCTTAGCGATTGCGTGTAAGCTTGTTGTGCTTCCAGAAAGTCTCGCGCGGTCACGTTGCCTTGCCCGAGCGCGACCTGCATGCGGGTGCTGGTTACCCGGTCATAGGCAAGCGCTGCACTCGCAATGGCGATGTCGTATTGATTTCGGTCCAATTCAATGGCTCGTAGGTCGTCTCGTATATCAAGTTTGATATTGTCTTGAACGTCGATCAAGTTTCGCAGCGTTACGTTGTAGTCGATCAGTGCCAGTCGAAAAATGTTTCGCTCGCTCCTGCGGTTCAGCGGCGTGTCAAAGTCTACTGACAACCGAGTGGTGCTGTCTTTGAATGAAAAATCGAACGGCTTGTTAGAACCAGGCGGCGTGCGGATGGACTGTGTCGTTCTCAGATTCAGGATGCTGCGCAAGTCATCGCCAGCGTACTTGATTAGACGCCATGAGTCCGCCAAGTCGCCTCGTTGGTTCATGAGATCCAAACGCTGGACCAATGCGGTTAACATGGCTTCGTCCATATCAACATCCAACGCCGTCAATCCAGATCCCGTTGGAACTTCATTTCTCGCGACAAACACGGCTTCAACCAGCCGTTCTAAGTCAGCGTCGTTCTGTGCCAGCGTGATACCGGCTTGCTTGAGCGAAGTTTGGATTTCCTGGTCCAGTTTCTTCGCTGACGAAAGTAGCTGCTGGGCCTTGGCGATCAATATCGGAAGCGATGCCGCTTGCTGAGCGAAGGGCACATTAACCAATTCCTCTTCCAACGCATCGTACTGTTGGACTTGCTCGTACCACTGGTCCGTCAACCGGTCGAACTCAGGCGATTCCGATTGATTTGGTGATTGATCGCTCACAAGTTTAAGGAGCAGCAGTTCTTGACGAAGTGAATCCAGGGTCAACTTGAGCACTTCCTTGTTACGAATAAACAACTGTGCCGGCAGTACTTGTGCTTCGTTGTCACCAGCTCGCGAGTTCTTATCGAGCAAAGCTTCATTCTTACTGGCCTCGATTCGCTTTTCCTCGGTTTCCAGTAACGCCACAAGCACCGTTAAGTCAGCGGTCTGTGCTTGGTCCGCTTCTTCGATGCGTTCGTTGACTTCCGCTAGGCTTAACAGCCGTCGGGCCACTTCAGTTAGCGCGGGAATTGCAACCGCGGTCCCTTCGCGTTCCTGTTGTTGCAGGAAGACGCGGCTCTTCCGAGCGAGTTGCTCTCGAAGAACGTTCGCTTCGTCACTCTGGGTGAGGTCTTCCAATTCTTGCAGCGCTATATTGAGCGGTAACTCGGTAGGCAAACCGATTCGGATTTTTAGCCGGTCGATCGAGCCTTCGAGTGAGTTGCAACTATTGATCAAATTGCCGCGACTTCGCAGAACGTTCTGCTCAAATTGGTCAACCTGGAACAGAGGAATCCGTCCCGCCCGCTCCGTGGCCGCTGCTCGATTGAACTCTCGTAAATTACTAAAGTAATCTTGCGTGTTGATTGCGATTCCGCGATAGGTTAGCAGCAACGCATAGTATTGGGCGGCAAGGTCACGAAACAATAGCTTGCGAATGCGGACAAAATCGCGAGCTGCGTACACGACGTCGCGTTCGGCTTGTGTCAGTGCTTCGAAACGCACGTCGCGCTGTAGGATCGGTTGGAAAAGATCAACGAATATCTCTGAGCCAACGGAGCTGCTAAATCCAGCAGGCCCATTGAACGTGAGGACGACATCATTTGCGAAACGGGCGATAAAATCGCCGCCTGTGTAAAGTGACTTGGATAACCCCACACCGTTTTGGATGCTCAGCGAGTTGTTTTCAATGCCGAGGTTGCGATCGTGTGTGTACCCCAGCGACGCGCCATTGCCTCGCGAGAGAAACTTTGTTTCGTAGGCAAAACGCTGTAGCGATAGCCGCAGGGCGACGCGGTACAGAGTCTCTTTGCGAGTTTGGTAGTCGCGGCTGTTGATCAGCGCGATCTCGAGAATGTTTTCTAGGTTGACGCGTCGCGCCGCATCGAGTTGCGACTCGTCGACAGGTCTGTTAAATGAACGTTCGTATTCCGCTCGCACCGTGTCGAACTCAAGCATGCGTTTCAGACACGTTTCGGGGAGCGATAACCAAGCGTCCTGGGGTACCGCACCGAGCCGTGGCAAAGGTGTTTGGCCGAGAGGTTCCAGAAGCGACGGACGCAAGATTCCATCGGACGTTTGGTTTTGGTCATCGCCAGGTTTATCGCTGGAATTTTCGCCGGATTCAACCATCGCGGCAACAACAATGGGAAGTCGTTCGGGCGCTGGACTCGCTGCCGGGTCAGTACCTTGCAATTGCAGATCGCTGGGACCATCGTCGACGTAAACCGCAAACGAAGTCGCTTGCAACTCGCTCGTTGTTGTGATGTCTTGCAGTGTGGTTGATTCCAGGTTCCCCACAGCGCTATTAGCACTTGACGTGTTGCCTGAATTGGGTTCGCTTGGATTCCTATCCGATGGCGAACTCACTGCTGCGGGTTCAGTGTCTTCGCTAGTCGAATCAACGTTGGGATTGGTCTGGTCAGTTGTGTTGCGATTTAAGTCGCGCGGCGCGGGAGCTTCGGTAACCAGCGGGGGAACGTCGTAGTTGTAGATCTGGGGTGCGGGGATCGGTAGTGTTGGATCCGTCTTACAAGTTGGATCGTAAAAGCGGCTGCGTGGATCGGGTGTAACATTGAAACCTGGTTGCAACGTCCAGCTCGGTCCAGCCCCTTTCTCTTGAATCAAACAGTACGCGTCTCGGTCGGCAGTGCGCAGGTAAAAACCTCGCTTGCAGCCGATGCTGCCCAGACAGATCAGACACAGCACGACGCGCGCGCAGGCAGCGAAACTATCTGGTTCGCGAAAGTTCGGTAGCGATTGACGATTGCACGATCGATGCATGAACTCTCCCAAAGACTGGTGTCCAAGCCGTTGGCCGAATGCCATTGGTTAACTTGGACTGATTAGACAGCCTTTCTAGATTGTTCGGCTTTTTCCGGACGCAAGTTTCGCTGACAGCAAAGCCGAACGGTCAGCGAAAATGGGGTGAATAGGTAGCCTTCCGAAGGGCCTGAGCACGGTGTCGAATCGGTCCTAAACAGCCGCAGGGGAGTCAAAGCACGGGCAAAGCAATCAGAGTGCTGTGCCATACGCTAAACAGGGTGTCAAAAGAACACTTGCTCGATCGTGGTTTCAAACCTGATTAGCTGGCTATCTATCCCATTCGGAATAGGACAGCGTCGCTATCGTCCCTTATTTGGCTTGAAAAGCCGATTCTTTTCCTTAAATGGCTGAGTTTTCAAAATAGCAATCCTTGACGAATACCTGTACAATGAAAGTCCCTCCGCACTCGGAACGAACATAAGCGTTGTTTGCCGGGTGTAAAACGATTATGAATCCAGAGAGATTCCCCCACCCTAAACAGATTTTTGATTTGGTTATCCGTCGCTGGACCGGTGGAACCGCCTCATCAATCGCCCGCCTCGATTTCCCCACCTCAACCCACAGTCAAAGCGAAACCACGATGCAAAGCGGTGTCGAAACTTTGAAAACGGAAATCCGTCCCGGCAACCTACGCATCAGGATGCCAGACATTCTTCGACGATTGAAATGGTTATTGCCACTTTTCGTAATCGTTGGCTCGGTGGCCTATGCAAAGCACCGAGGGTGGTTGGGCGGCCCGTCAAAAAAATCGACTGCCGGTTTGGTGACGTTCCAGGTTGAGCCGCGTGATCTGCCAATTACCGTAATCGAGCGAGGCCAGTTGGAGAGCCAAAGTAACCTGCAGGTGTTCTGTGAAGTGGACGACTATCGCAGCGATGGAGTCAACGGAACCACCATCATTTGGATCATTCCCAATGGCACATCGGTATCCAAAGGCGATCTTATTTGCGAGTTAGACAAGAGCGCAATTCAGACGGCATTGGACGATCAAATTCTCGATACCGAAGAAGCAAAGAGCGCATACATCCAGGCCCAAGCGAACCTGAAGAACCAGGATATCGACAATTCAACCTCGTTGGAAAAAGCTGCTCTCGACGTCAAGTTGGCGGAACTGGAATTAGAAATGTTCAAAGACCCCGAGACGGGTTCGCATCAACTTGCTCTGGAAGCAATCGAGCGAATGATCGAGGATTTAAACAACGAGATCTTGGCCGCCGAGATGAATTTGAAATTAGCTCGCAATGACAATACCGGCATCGAGAGTTTGTTCAAGCTCGGTTACGCCGGCAAGAGCGAACTGGATCGATCAGTGTTGAGCTTGTTGAAAGCCGAAGGTGACTACGCCGCCAAGCTCAATAAGTTGAATACACAGATGGCTTCGTTCCAGAAGCTCAATCACTTTGAACGACAGATGCAGGAGCTGCAACTCGAGGGCAAACTTCGCACGACAACTCAGAGCTTGAAGCAAGTTCAGTTGACCAACGAAGCGAAGATGGCCCAGATGCAGGGCATCTTGGCGACGCGTACCGAACAATTGGCCAAAGAAGAAGAGCGGTTGACGCGACTGAATCAACAAATTGCAAATTGCAGTGTTTATGCGCCACAAGACGGTATGGTTGCCTATGCTCCTTCCATATCGTCTCGCGATGAAGATATCGGCGAAGGAACACCGGTTCGTTTGCGACAACATATCTTTTCGATTCCTAACCTTACGCAAATGCAAGTTGAAACAAGCATCCACGAATCATCGTTGGATCGTATTCAACCAGGGCTGAAGGTCACAGTGACGGTCGATGCGTTTCCCGATCGTTCGTATAACGGAACAGTCAAGAGTGTCGCAGTGCTGCCGGAACGTAACTACTATTCGGATACGCAAAAATACAAGACGGTGATTACGATTGACGAAGCCGTCAGCTCGCTTAAGCCGGGCATGACGGCGGTCAGTGAAGTGAAGGTCGACTATCTTGCGGACGTCAACGCGGTACCGATCCAGGCAGTCGTGCAACGTTCGGGACAAAGCTGGTTGTACGTCAAGCGTAACGACCAAGTCGATCGACGCCGTGTTTCGCTTGGACAGAGCAATGACCAGTTTGTGGTGGTCACCGATGGTGTACAGGCGGGAGAATTCGTTGTCCTGAACCCAGATAACCTGATTGATGAAGGCGCTCCCACAGAGGCTCCGATCGATGCGACGGGTGAGGAACCGCTGGAAACTTTAGTGGCATCGGCAGATGGCATTGCATCCATCAACTAGCGAGAAATCGAGTGTGGGTTGCAACGTTCAAACTGGCTGTGCGCAATCTGTTGCTGCATAAGCTGCGCAGTTTCTTGACCGTGCTCGGTACGATCCTCGGTGTGGCATCCGTCATCGCAATGTTGAGCGTCGGCGAGGGCTCCAAGAAGGCAGCAGTCGACCAGATTCGACAACTGGGAGCGACCAATGTCATCGTACGAAGCTTGAAACCGTCCAGCAGCGGCAATAGCTCGGCGTCGTCCGGTTCGTCGGTTGCCGTTCTCACGTATGGTCTGAAGCACGAGGATCTTCGTGCCTTGGAAGGACTGAGGAACAGTTCTTCGGACAGTGAATCGATTGTGAAGTACGTCGCGCCGATATCGTTGCTTCGGAAGACTGCCCAGCATGGAAAAAATCGAATGGAAAACGCACGCGTCTTGGGCACGGTTGCTGAGCTGGCAAAAGTCAAGAACTTGAAGCTTGACCGTGGTCGATTTATCGACGCAAGCGACTTGATTGATTTTTCCAACGTGGCCGTCCTCAGCGAAGGGGCAGTCAATCGCCTCTTTTCTTTTGAGGACCCGCTTGGACAAACCATTTTGCTGGGCGATGGTGCGTTCCGTGTTGTCGGGGTCTTGCGGCAGCAATCCGCAGGCAATGAATCCGCCGGCCAAATCGGCTCAGACAACTTGAACGAAGACATTTACGTTCCGATCACGTCAGCTCGCAGTCGCTTTGGAGAATTGCAACGGATCGTGAGTGCCGGCAGCCGCTCGTACGAACGCAATGAACTTAGCGAGATTGCGATTACTGTCACCTCCGAAGATTTCGTGCCGCAAACAGCCGAAATGGTCCGCAAGTTGATATCGACCAAGCATCGCACCAGTAACGATTATGAAGTCGTGGTGCCGCTGGAGTTGTTGGAACAGGCCGAGCACGAGAAGAGGATCTGGAATATTGTCTTGGGATCGATCGCCGGCATCTCATTGCTGGTGGGCGGCATCGGCATCATGAATATCATGCTGGCAACCGTGACCGAGCGAACGCGAGAGATTGGCATTCGACGAGCAATTGGTGCCCGGCGTAGTGACATCGTGCGTCAATTCCTCGTCGAGACTGTAGTGCTCAGTACGACTGGCGGATTGGTCGGTATCTTTCTCGGCGTCTCGATTCCCTGGGCCGTCACTTATTTTGCTGGCATCCCCACAATCACGAGCACCTGGAGTATTGTCGTCGCGTTCGGTATCTCGGTGCTCATCGGTGTGATTTTTGGCGTCTATCCAGCGGGCAAGGCCGCGCGCATGAACCCGATCGAGGCCCTAAGACACCAATAGCGAATTACTCGCTTGAGTGTTGCAGTTCGATATCAAGTTGCAGGCAGCAACTCGCTTCGCCAACGTCAACGTTTGCTTGTGGTTGTTACAGCTGTACCGTCAGTCACTGTCTTAGAATTCCCAGACTTGGCGGCGACCGGTTGCCGGTTCAATGTCGATCTGGTCAATTTCGATCGGGCCATCAGCCACCGGAAGATACAGCCGGAGTACACCAAGCGGGCCCTTACTCTTTAGCTCGACGCGAACGGTTTGCCAGTCACCCGGTTCTACTTCTAGAGGCGTCGTGAGAATGTTCTCCGGCTCGTCGGCGCCTTTGGGCAACTGATCAATTCGCCCGACTCCGCCGGTGGCACTACGAACCTTCAAGATAACATTGGCCGGGCCCGTCATACGACCGGTCGCGTGACCAAGAAATGCGGTGCCCGGTTTCCCCGTGCCTACAACTGTGAGAACTCCATCGGCGACCGTCATTTCAACGCCACGTGGTTTCCAGGCATCAGGTGCACTCGTCGCGTTTTTCGAGTCGTTGCTCGCGGGTTGATAGGCTGGATTCGGTCGCGGATAGGTTGCCGCCGTATCCTCAAGAAAACGATCGATCAGTGCATCCAGTTCCCTCGTCTTGTCGGGCATTTGTTCCGCGAGGTTGTTGCTTTCACCAATGTCATCGCTGAGATTGAACAACTCATAAGTGCTCGGATTTCCAAACCAACGCAGCAACTTAAAATCCCCACTGCGAACAGAGACACCGCCGGCGCGATTTAGCCCAGCATGAGGGTGATAGTTGAAGTAAGCCGGTCGATCGAGCTTGCCGGTTCCCTTCAATATTTGGGCATAGCTGACGCCGTCAAAATGCTGCTGGGTCGGCTTTGGAATGCCAAGCAAATCAATCAGCGTCGGATAGATGTCGATGCATCCGACGACCGAGTCATTGACACTTCCTGCGGGGATCTTATCCGCCCAAGCCCACATCAATGGAACGCGAGTGCCGCCTTCGTAAAGCGTTCCTTTGCCATCTCGCAGCGGCGTATTCTTTGTCGGTGGTTGCAGTCCTGCCCACTTCTGCCAATCCTCATTCGCCGACTTTGCTCCCTCCGGTACAATGTTGCTGTGTTGGTTGCCACCGTTATCCGAATAGAAAATGATAATGGTGTTCTCCGCAACTCCTTGGCGATCAAGCTCGTCCAGGACGCGGCCAAAACAATCGTCAACGCTCTTGAGCATCGATGCCATGATCGGATTGCCTTGTCGGCCACTTGGATCTTTCTTCTCGGCGAAGTGTTTCGTGTATTCTTCCTTGTGTCCCCATGGTCCATGAACACCATAGCACCAAAGGTTTAGAAAGAACGGGCTTGACTTGTTCTCTTTGATAAAAGTCACCGCTTCGGCAGCTTGCCGATCAACAATGTATTCACCAATGGGACCATCAGTGATCGTGCCGACGCGAGTCTTTCCTGTTGGTCTTCCCTCAGCAACAACACCGTATGGCGAGAAGTAGCCGCCAGGTGGCCCGGGATCGGGATGGCAGTGAAACGCTACATCGAATCCTTGCTGTTCTGGCCAATGTGGCTGTGTCAGCCCAACGTGCCACTTGCCGATGTGTGCCGTGCGGTAACCCGCCGACCGCAAAGTTTCAGCGAGCGTTATCTGTGACAATTCAAGATAATTCTTGCTCTCGGGCGTCAGCATCGCGACCTGAGGCGGCGCTGTTTTCGGTAGGAATACGTGTCCCTCTGGTTGCGGAGGCTGGTGTCCTGACGCGGTCGTGATGCCATGGCGTGCTGTGTACTGACCCGTTAATATCGATGCTCGTGACGGCGAACAAAGGGGCTGGGCATACGCATTGGTGAACCGCATCGCACGATCGGAGAAACGATCGATGTTCGGTGTCTCGTAATATTGCGAGCCGTAGACGCCACAGTCCATCCAGCCCATGTCATCGACAAGCATCAATACAACGTTAGGCCGTTGTTCGGCAGATTGAGTCAACTCGGCGAATGCACTGAACAACAAAAAAACAACGAGCAGTCGTTTCATTTGAAAACCCTTTGGTGATGTGTGATCCGTTGATCGGTGGAACTGCATTCTATCGCCAAGCATTGTCGATGTGTTTGAATTTCCCAGCTCGTGAAGCGATGGCAAGGTTGCGTGTGATTTCACCTTCCGCCGCATCGGCCAGGCACCGTTTGAACATCGGCGCCGCGATCACGAGTATGATAGAAGAACATTCTGTCATGACGATGCCCAGAGGAATGCCGATTCGCGTGGTACCAAGCGGTCTATTTCATGTTTAGGTTTCAATCAATCACTTGTCGCGTGGTGCTGTGCCTGATCCTCATCGGATCGTGTGCTGAAGCTCAGCAAATTGCCGCGCTAGAAAGAGTCGATTTCGACACTCATGTGGTACCAATTTTGGTATCACATTGTTTGGAGTGCCATAGCGGTTCTGAGCCTGCTGGTTCTTTGTCACTCCAGGACTCTGCGTCGGCCATTCGCGGTGGCGACAGTGGGACGGTGATTGTGCAGAAGGATTCGAGCAAGAGTCTGTTTTGGAGTCGAATCGAAACCAATGAAATGCCACCGCAGCATCCGCTTGGCGACACCGACAAGTCGATAATCAAACGCTGGATTGATGAAGGTGCAACGTGGGGCGCTGTCACCATTGATCGGTTCGCGGTCACGACGGCAAGTCGTGGCGGTCGTGATTGGTGGTCATTGCAACGGCTGCAGAACGTACCGCCGCCTATCCTTCAATCAAACTGGATTCGCAATGCAATTGACGCTTTTATTTTGCAGCGACTGACCATCAACCGGCTTCAACCTTCACCGGAAGCCGAACCGCAAGATTTGATCCGACGCTTGTATTTTGATTTGATTGGGCTGCCCCCGTCACCACAACAGGTTGCTGAATTTGTTGCTGATCCGTCCGATAAATCGTATCGCAGAATCGTCGACGAACTGCTGGCTTCGCAGCATTACGGCGAACGGTGGGCACGTCATTGGTTGGACGTCGTTCGCTTTGGCGAGAGTAACGGGTTCGAACGCAATTTCCCACGCGAGAATGCTTGGCCTTATCGTGATTGGGTAATCAATGCGCTCAATCAAGATATACCCTACGACGAGTTCGCCAGGATGCAATTGATTGGTGACCAAGTAGTCGGCGGAATCGACGGAGCATCCGCAACGGGATTTTGGGTCGCTGGTGTCCACAATACCACAGTGGGTGGCAGTAAACGAATGAAGGAACTGGCGCGACAGGACGAGATTGAAGATGTATTGGCGACGCTGGGACAAACGTTCTTAGGATTGACGGTGAATTGCGCTCGTTGTCACGATCACAAGTTTGATCCGATATCACAGACCGAATACTACCAATTAGCATCGGTGATCTCGGGGTTGGATTTCGGCGATTCTTCACAACCTTTGCCAGCCGAAACGAGACGTTTGGAATCGCTAAACCAACAGTTAAATTCTCGACAACAGGAACTCTCTGAGATCGATCGCCAGGCGAGACAGAACGTTCTTGCGGCTCGCGAGGCATCGAAATTTGATCTGTCGCTGAAGAAGACTCCGCCAGCTTTTGCTCAGTGGGAATTCGACGACGACCTGTGTGATAGCGTCGGTGATTTGCATGGCGTCGCCCATGGTTCGGCACGTGTCGAAAACGGTGCGTTGATTCTCGATGGAAACAGTTATGTGCAAACTTCGCCGATAGGAAAATCAATCGCCGAGAAAACACTTGCTGTCTGGGTGCAATTGGATGATCTCGACCAACGTGGCGGTGCAGCAATGACCGTGGACGCGAGTGACCGCGGCGTTTTTGATGCAATCGTTTTTGCTGAGCGCGAACAGCGGCGGTGGATGGCCGGAAGTAACAACTTTGCACGTTACGATTCGTTCGCAGGTGCTGAGGAATTCGACGCCGTCAATCATCCCGTTCATGTCGCAGTGGTGTTTCATCAAGATGGGTCGATCGAGGGCTACCGAGACGGAGTTCCCTACGGCAAGCGGATTCGCCAAGCAGCGTTAGTAACGTACGACGCTGGGCATGCGAGCGTACTTTTCGGTCTGCGTCATCAGCCAGCAGGCGGAAATCGGTTACTTCGTGGCAAGCTGTATCAAGCAGCGTTATACGACCGCGCACTTTCACCGGAAGAAGTTGCTGCCGCGGCAAAGAGTTCATCGTCGTACGTTACCGAACAGCAGTTGGTCGAGTCACTCACACCAGCACAGCGAGATCGACGCCAGGATTTAAAGTCCGAAGTGGCATCCATTCGCTCGGCACGTGACGAGCAGGCAAAGCACTCTCGACGCAATATATTTACGTTAACAACGAGTGCGGCGAAGGTGACCAATGTGCTACTGCGGGGCGATCCCGATAACGTTGGCGAAGTTGTATCCCCGGCAGCAGTTTCCGCCATTTCTGGATTAGCAAGTGACTTTGGATTGCAGCCAGATGCACCGGAGCCAGACCGACGACGCAAGCTCGCTGATTGGGTTACGGACCGCAACAACCCTCTATTATCTCGAGTGATCGTCAATCGAGTTTGGCATTACCACTTTGGCGTCGGTATCGTGGACACCCCGAATGATCTGGGATTCAATGGCGGTCGACCGGTGCATCCTGAGCTACTTGAATACCTTGCGTGGAATTTTCGTGACAGCGGTTATCAAATGAAACCGTTGCATCGTCTGGTCGTCACGTCGAGTACTTACCGTCAAGCGACTGACTCGGTTTCAACTCAAACGCAAAAAGAGGCTGAGGCGATAGACGCCGACAATCGCTGGTTATGGCGTGGGGCGACACGTCGTCTGGAGGCTGAGGCGGTTCGTGATGCGATGTTGTGCGTCAGCGGAAAGCTGAATTCAGCGATGGGCGGACCGAGCTTAAAGGACGTTTCCGTCATTGAGAACAATGGCACAACCTATTACGAACCGATCGATGTTGATGGTAGCGAGTTTTGCCGCAGAACCGTTTATCGCTTCAGTCCTCGCGGTGGACGCAGCTCGCTATTGGATACCTTCGATTGTCCCGATCCTGCAGCAACTGCGCCGCGTCGTACCGTAACCACGACGCCGCTGCAGGCGTTGAGTTTGATGAATAACGCCTTCGTATTGCGGATGGCGAGGTACTTTGCGGAACGTGTACAGAACCAAGTCGGTGATGATATCGATCAACAAGTCACCACCGCTTGGCAGTTGGCGATCGCCCGCAATCCAACTCCGGAGGGGTGCAGTCGGCTTGGTAACATCGCATTTCATTTAATTTGCGTGGGTTTTCCATCAATTGTTTGAGTTATTGGCGGCAAGCACGTCTTTGACGGTAGTAAACGATTCCAGACCCGTCGCCAAATTCCGCTACGGTTC
>JBGSIA010000085.1:0-13537 GCA_041751935.1 Pirellulaceae bacterium
CAACACGTTCGGCGGCGCGCTCAAGACTTACGAAGTGCAACTGGACCCCAACAAGATGCAAAACTATGACATCTCGTTGTCTCAAATCGTCACGGCACTGGAACAGAACAACGGCAACGCGGGTGGAGGCTATATCGCACATAACGCCGAGCAACGATTGATCCGTGGTGAGGGATTGGTTACATCGCTTGATGACATTCGAATGATTGTGCTCGACAGCCGCCAAGGAACACCAATTCGAGTTGCCGACGTGGCGAAGGTCGACTTTGCACCGATGCTGCGTCAGGGTGCCGTGACGCGCGACGGCAACCGCGAAGCAGTCATCGGCATGGTAATGATGTTGATGGGCGGTAACTCGCGGCAAGTGGTTGGCGATGTTAAAGCAAAGATCGCTGAGATTCACAAATCACTGCCTGATGGTGTGACGATCGACACGTTTTACGATCGAACTGAATTGGTGTCCAAGACCATCCACACCGTGGGCGAGAACATCGGGCTTGGCGTGATCCTGGTGATCGTGACACTGTTCGTGCTGCTTGGCGATGTGCGAGCCGGGTTGATTGTTGCAGCCGCGATTCCGCTGTCGGCAATGTGTGCTTTGATCGCGATGCGATACGCGGGAGTGTCGGCCAATTTGATGAGTCTTGGTGCAGTTGACTTTGGTGTGATTGTCGACGGAGCCGTCGTGATGGTCGAGAATTGTGTCCGTCGGGCGATGCAGTATCAAAAAGAACACGACGTTGATCACGTACCCCAAGGTGTGTTCCGCGAGTCGGCGAAGGAAGTGGGTAAGCCGATTCTGTTCGCCGGATTAATCGTGATCATCGTCTTCATCCCCATCCTCAGCCTGCAGGGGATGGAAGGGAAAATGTTTCGCCCAATGGCGTTCACATTCATGACCGCTTTGTCTTCAGCGCTCGTGTTGTCAGTGACCGTGATGCCGGTGCTGGCGTCGTTGTTTCTCGCCCGGCGAGTCAAACAGCGAGAAACATTCGTCGTTCGCAAACTTAAACAGTCGTACCAACCGATGCTACTGTTTGCAATGAAACGCCCGATGTTCATGTTTGCCAGTTCCGTCGTCGTGTTCATCGGTAGCGTCGTGCTGGCTAGCGGGTTTGGTGTCGAGTTTGTCCCGAAACTTGACGAGGGCGATATCGCGATCCAAGCGACGCGATTGCCGAGCGTTTCGTTAGAAACATCGATTGAAATGACCAAAGCGATGGAGCGGACGCTGCTCAAGTTCCCTCAAGTTGAAACAGTGGTCTCCAAGACCGGGCGTCCCGAGATTGCCAACGATCCGATGGGTGTCTATCAAACGGATATCTTCATTCGCATCAATCCGAATGCGACGTATGAAGAAGGTAAAACGAAGGCCGATTTGATTGATGAGATGCAAGCGGCGCTGCTGCGTGAAGTTCCCGGCAACTCGTATAGCTTCACGCAACCGATTGAACTGCGGGTGCAGGAGCTTGTTGCTGGCGTGCGCAGCGATATCGGGCTGAGTCTTTACGGGGATGACCTGGACACCCTTAAAGTGAAAGGCGACGAAATCGTTCGTGCGCTGAACGAGGTTCCGGGTGCCGCAGACGTCGCGGCGCAGCAAATCGCGGGGTTGTCGTATTTGCGAGTGATCGTACGGCGGGCCGACTTGGCTCGCTATGGCATCAATGCCCGCGACGTGTTGGACGCGATCAGTACGGTAGGCGGCATGCCGATCGGACAAGTCTTCGAAGGGCAACGTAGGTTCCCGATGCAGATTCGTCTGCGTCCGGAAAGTCGCGAGAATACCGAACAATTGCTGAGTCTAAAGATTGATGATTCTCAAGGTCGGCCAATCCCGATTTCACAAGTCGCCGACATCGTCACGGAAGACGGGCCGGTCGAAATCAGTCGCGATGCGGTTCGTCGGCGTTTGCTGGTCCAGTGCAATGTTCGTGGTCGCGACTTGGCGGGGTTTGTTTCCGAAGCACAAGAGGTCGTGGAGCGTGACGTGCAGTTGCCTGTCGGTTACACGTTGCGTTGGGGTGGACAGTTTGAAAACTTGCAACAAGCGACTGAGCGATTGTCGATCGCTGTTCCAGTCGCGTTGATTCTGATTTTCGCACTGTTGTACATCACGTTTAATTCCGTCGGTCTGGCGATGTTGATTTACTTGAACGTTCCGGTCGCGGCCACGGGCGGCATCCTGGCGTTGTGGCTGCGTGATCTGCCGTTTTCTATTTCGGCGGGCGTGGGATTCATCGCGTTGTTCGGGATTGCCGTGATGAACGGTGTCGTGTTGATTGAACACGTGCGTCACTTGCGCGATGGTGGCGATTCCCAGCGTGATGCCGTGGTCAACGGAGCGCTCGACCGCTTGCGTCCGGTTCTGATGACGGCGTTGTGCGGCGCGCTCGGGTTCATCCCAATGGCACTTTCCGGCAGTTCCGGTGCGGAGGTTCAACGACCGCTGGCCACCGTCGTGATTGGCGGGCTGATCACCTCCACCGCGCTCACACTGCTGGTGTTACCCGCGATCTATCGTTGGTTCGAACCCAAGCCGTTGGATGCGGAAACGTATGATCCTGCGCAGTTTAAGCACTGAGACTTGCTGACACTTCCGTATCGGTGGCCTACATTTTGCTCGAGAATCGACAGACTTTAAATTTCATCGTCAGCCGATGGATCATTGGTCTTTCCGTTGAAGCGATCAAGCAGGCGATACAGCTTGCGTCGGTGGATTCCCAGCCGCCGAGCCGCACTCGCTTTGTTTCCATTTTCTGTGGCAAGCACTTCGAGTACATGAACTCGGGCAATATCATCGAGCTTGAATCGCGTGCTTCCCAACATTGTGCCATGCGTGGCCGCCTTCGACTCAAGATTTGACGATCCAGTACGGTTGGATACAGACGGGATCGAATTGTTGCTGTACTCGGCAATCTCGATTGGCAAGTCATCCAAAGTGATGTCCGAATTCTCGGCCAATACCGATGCTCGCTCAATTGTATTGAGGAGCTGCCGAATGTTGCCCGGCCAAGGATACCGATTGAGAGCTTCGCGAACGTTCGGCTCGACGTGATATGACTTGGGCAAAAAGTGATCAATCAAGCGATCGATGTCACCTGGGCGTTCGCGAAGGGGCGGCATTTGGATTGAGAATACATTGATACGATAGAACAAGTCTTCGCGGAAATTGCCTGCGTCGACTTCCTTTTGCAGATCGCGATTGGTCGCGGCGATGATGCGAACGTTCACGTTCCGTTGGCGATGGCATCCCACTCGACGTAGCGATCCATCTTCGAGCA
The DNA here is from genome assembly GCA_041751935.1 of Pirellulaceae bacterium. Taxonomy (GTDB): domain Bacteria; phylum Planctomycetota; class Planctomycetia; order Pirellulales; family Pirellulaceae; genus JBBSJZ01. The sequence goes on from JBGSIA010000085.1 coordinate 3,285, forward strand.
CACGCAACAACTTTGGCTGAAGCGCTAGCGGCAGCTCACCGATCTCATCAATGAATAAGGTGCCGCCATCGGCGATTTCGAACAGCCCCGGTTTCTCTGTCGTCGCGCCGGTAAACGAGCCCTTTTTGTGACCAAAGAGTTCACTCTCGACAAGATTCTCAGGCAATGCGGCGCAATTCACCGTCACAAACGGCTTGTCCGCCACGTTACTGGCTTGCTGGATTGCTTGTGCGACGACCTCCTTCCCGGTGCCACTCTCACCGAGAATCAACACCGGCTTATTTGTCGGCGCGATCTTCTCAATCATTTTGGTAACATTGACCAGCGATGGTGATTGACCGATAAGTTTGGCGGCAGTCCGAGTCCGTGAGATGACTGCTTTGAGCTGTTTGTTCTCTTTCTTCAGTTCTCGACGCTCGCGGGCACGGAAACAATGATGTTCCAAATCGCCGAGCGAACATGGTTTGCTGAGAAAGTCACATGCGCCCATCTTCATTGCGGATACAGCGGTTTCGATTGTACCTTGCCCAGTCAGCATGATGACTTCGATATCAATTTGCTCTTCTTGAATACGCTGTAATAACTCGAGACCAGACATGCCTGGCATGTTCATATCAAAAACACCAACTTCGAACGATTCGTGTTCGAGCAGGCTGAGCGCTTCTGCGGCATTGGATACGTTGGTCACATCGTGGCCTTTGCGCTGCATCCATTTCGCTGTCGATCGTCGAGAGTCGTCCTCGTCATCAACGAGCAACAACTTGATAGGAGCTTCATTCATCGCGGCAATCCGATTCGACTGGGTGCGAATGTCAAATTAATTCGAGAGTCATCACGACTTCATGCCAATGTGCAAATTGCGAACGCCGTTCCCTGCGGAGGTTTCCGTTAAGTGTTTGCCGTTGAGGTCACAGAAACGTAGTGTTTAACTGCATTTGACTCACATTGCTCGCATCAGTGACCCGATCAGCAGTGTGTGCTAATGGTCGCGCTTGTGCACGGTGGCACACTGTACCGCTCGCATTAAGTTGAATTCAGCAGGGCAAGACGATTCGCACGATAGCTCCGCCATCACGATGATTCGCAGCCTCGATCGTGCCGTCGTGAGCTTCGATAATGCGACGACATATCGCCAGTCCGAGGCCCGTTCCCTGTTGTTTCGTTGTGAAAAAAGGTTCAAACATCCGCTTCGCAACGTCCTCGCTCAGTCCAGACCCGTAATCGCGAATAGAAATCTCGATTAAGTAGTTGTCAGGAGCTGACGACGAACCGCAAGCAAATACAATTTCAACACGCCGTGAGGTGGCTTGAACGGCATTCTCGAGCAACGCGTGAAAGACTTGCTGAATTCGCAGAGGATCCACGTGAGGGTGTTCGCACCGGCGATCGCAGTTGATGTGAAGCTCGGGCGACAAGTGGGCATAACGATTGGCTATTTCATCAAAGGCTTTGCGGCACAACTGTGCCAGATCGACCGTCGAACGCTCCAGAAGAATCGGTGTGGCGTAGTTTCGCACTTCCTCGTAGTTGTTGTGCAAGTCCGTCAAGGCGTTTCGAATTCGATCGGTCAGATGCAGTAGCTCGGCGCGGTCAGCCAAATCCAACTCCAACAGATCCAATGTCGATAACGCTCTTTGCAGCGCATTGCGACTCTCGTGAGCTAGTCCAGAGACCATTTCCAGCACTGCCGCTAACCGTTCGCCTTTAATTCGCTTGGCATGGAGCAATTCGGTCTCACTCAGATCCATGACGTTAGCCAACAGCATATCCCCCCACACTGTGACCAAAGGATGCAGCGTGATTCGGGCGGGGAACGTCGTTCCGTTCTTGCGTTTCCCCAACCAATCCCAGCGCTCCTCCTGGTTAACGCCACGCCACTGAGACAACACGCTCGCTGGGTGTGACTCGCCGTCACATGAAGCGCCGGTGGGAAACAGCACGTCAACAAGCACTCCCGTCAATTCGGATTCAGCGTAGCCGAACCATGATTCCGCAACCTTATTAACAACTTCGATCGTCCCTACTGGATTTGTCAGCACGACGGCCACCGGAGACGCTTCAATAAGTAGATTTGCCAGACGATTTTGGCGTATCGGAGCTGATCGCGTTTGCATTTTTGTTCTCGTAGGAAACGGTTTCGTCGACCTCGGGAAACCCTTTTTCAGAAACCAAGTAGCAATCGCAATACCGCTGCTGCTCGCACCGAGCAATTATTTTCTTGACGTTGGTACAGTGTTCGCCTTATGGTGAATAAGCGGGTTGAAGCCGCTCTCGATTTCTCATCTGGCAGGTAATCCCTATGTTGATCACTGTGATACCCGAAACCGGTTCAACGACCATTGTTTCGGCCGCTGCCTATCGACGTCAACAAATCGCTGATAACAAGGCGAGTGAGTTAGAAATGCACCTGCGTCAATGCGGACACTCAGGACTCAACAATGTTCGCGTGCAACTGGACGACGGATTGATCAACCTGGAAGGCTTTGTCAGTTCTTATTACCTGAAGCAGCTTGCTCAAGAAACCATTCGCCCACTGGCAATCGGAATGCGGATTCGGAACCAGTTGCGAGTGCAATGATTTCCTAGGGCGTCGGGATGCCTAACGCGGGAGCAACGGCGAGTTTAAATACTTCAATCAGTCTTGTCGGCAAGGGAACGTCATAGCTTAACCGACCGCAGGCGGAGTGAATTTCCAATAACCGAGACGCTGCTGAAGCTCATCGCTGCCGCAGCAATCATTGGACTCAACAACACTCCAAAAATCGGATACAGCACTCCCGCAGCAATGGGGACTCCAAGCGAGTTGTAGATGAATGCAAAAAATAAATTCTGTCGAATGTTGCTCATTGTTTTACGACTGAGACGGCATGCCGCCGCGACACCACGCAAATCGCCACCGACCAAGGTCACACCAGCCGACTCCATCGCGATACCGGTGCCGGTCCCCATGGCGATACCAACGTTTGCTTCGGCCAGCGCGGGAGCATCGTTAATTCCGTCGCCGCACATCGCGATAACCTTTCCGTCACGCTTCATCTGGCGAACAAATTCGTATTTGTCTTCCGGTGACATACCAGCATGGAACTCGTCAATGCCTAACGACTGGGCGACCGACTTCGCGGTTGCTTCTGCGTCTCCGGTTAACATGATGACCTTCAATCCCAATTCATGGAGCGACGCCAAAGCCTTGGGCGTGCTTGACTTGATCGGGTCCGTGATCGCAATCATCGCTGCGAGTTGACAGTCGACTGCAGCATAGATCGCCGTACCGCCAGTGCGCTGGTGTGTCTGGGCCACTTGCCGAGCGTTGTCGATGACCGCGATGCCCTGCGCAACCAACCATTCCACTCGTCCAATCATCACACTGGACCTACCAACGATTCCTTGAACGCCGCCACCAGTGAAACTATCGAAATCGGTTGTGTGCCCGATTTCGCAATCTTTGCTTTTCGCGTGACGCACGATCGCCTGTGCCAGTGGATGTTCGCTCTGGTTTTCAACCGCTGCGACAAGTTTCAATACTTGCATCTCACTCCAATCGCCATAGCATTGGATCGCCGTGACCTCAGGTCTGCCTTGCGTCAGCGTTCCTGTTTTGTCGACAACGATTGTGTCCACTTTCTCCATTGTCTCCAGCACTTCCGCATTCTTAATCAACACGCCCTCTTTCGCACCGCGTCCCACACCGACCATCACCGACATGGGCGTCGCCAGCCCCAGCGCACATGGGCAAGCAATGATCAACACAGCGACTGCAGCGACAAAGGCGTGCGCGAGTCGTGGTTCAGGCCCAAAGGTTGCCCATGCGACGAACGCCAAAATCGAACAGGCGATCACGGCCGGAACAAAGTACTGTGCGACAACATCGACCAATTTCTGAATCGGCGCGCGACTTCGCTGTGCATCCGCAACCATTTGAACGATTCGGCTGAGCACCGTATTGCTTCCGACGCTGATGGCTTCCATTACCAGCGAGCCAGTTTGGTTCAACGTGCCGCCGGTTAACTCATCACCGAGCGATTTCTTCACCGGGTTCGGTTCCCCCGTCAACATGGATTCATCAACGTGGCTTGATCCATCGAGGACCTTTCCATCAACCGGAACTTTTTCGCCAGGACGAACTCGCAATCGGTCGCCCAGCTGAACTTCGTGTAGCGAAACGTCCTGTTCTCCTTGCTCAATGATTCGATGTGCGGTCTCAGGGACGAGCTGCATCAACTCGCGAATTGCACCACCCGTTTGTTGACGCGCACGTAGCTCCAAGACTTGTCCCAGAAGCACCAACGTGATAATCACCGCGGCTGCCTCAAAGTACAGCGGCAGTTGGCCGTGATCCAAGAAAGCCGTAGGAATCACACTGGGCAGCAACAGTACGACGAAGCTGAAAAAATACGCGGCCAATGATCCCACCGCGATCAATGAAAACATGTTCAAATTCATTGATCGAAACGACTTGGCCCCACGCACCAACAATGGCCAGCCACACCAAAACACGACCGGTGTTGCCAGTGCAAATTGCAACCACATTGCCCGACGATTAGACAAGTAAACGGTCGATTGGAATCCGATCATCGGACCCATCGCGATTAGCAACAGGGGCAATGACAAGATCGCACCGATCCAGAATCGACGGCGCATATCAATGTACTGTGAGTCGTCGCCGGGATCGCCCGGGTCAGTGAATTTTGGCTCCAAGTCCATTCCACAGATGGGACAATCACCCGGACCAATTTGCTCTATCTCCAAGTGCATAGGACAAGTGTAGACGGCTTTGCTATCCGTCGGCGCAGCCCTGACGCGAGTCCTCGTACTCGCGGTCGTTCCTTCAGAACCTCCGCCACAACAGGCAGGTTCTTTTGTTGACTCACTCGCCGTCCGCTTCGCTGCTCGCGCTGTCAATACGGCGGCGGGATCAGCCTCAAACTTTTTGCGACAACCTTCACAGCAAAAGAAGTACTTCTTGCCTTCGTATTCGCTTTGAGACGCTTTACCAGGCACGACCGACATGCCACATACCGGATCGAGTGCCGAAATTTGAGTCGTCACCATGTGTTGTCTCCGCTTGAGTTATCTCCGCCTGAGCATCGGCAGTGAAACTCAGAGAACGTTTCGGACTCCGTTTGCGGTGCAAATTTTACGCCGCCAAGACTTCACCACGGAGCCGTTTCAGAAGCTCGATAGCATTGCCGATTTCTGTGAGTTGTCGTTCGGGGTCTTGCGGAATTTCACGTTCGATCGTCAGCGGCCCTTCGTAGCCGATCTCCTTGAGCGTCCGCAGGTAGGCTTCGATGTCAACGTCGCCTTTGCCCAACGGTACTTCGCGTCCCCACGTCTCGCCTGGTTTATCGCTCCAGGTACCATCTTTGCAATGGACGCTACGAACGTGCTTGCCCACCTGACGCAGCGCCTCGATCGGTTCACCCGTTCCATACAAAATCATATTTGCCGGATCAAAATTAATCTTCAAGTTGGCTCGATCGACTTTATCGATGAACGTCAGCAATCCTTCAGCCGTTTCCTGCCCTGTTTCTAAATGCAGATACTGATTGGCAATTGCACAGTGGTCGCACAATTGCCGCGTGACGTCAACGATATCGTTGTATCCCGCCTCGCGAGGATTCTCGGGCACAAAACCGAGATGCAGGGCAACTGTATCGCAACCGATCCACTTAGCGAAATTGGCAATGTCGAACATCTCTTCCAATCTCGACTGACGAGTCGCTGGAGGAACCAAGCCGATCGTTCGTTGCACCGTGGGGATATCCGCATAGCTTTCACCATCAAAGCCACCGAACACTGCCGTACAGGCGACTTCCATGGACGCCAACTGGTCATGCAGTTGGCTGGCCGCGGCCTCATTTCGCTGGCCCTCGTGAGGCGCGTGCAACTGGATCGTCGGAACAGACAGTGTCGCAATCACATCCCAGGCAACACCGAGTCCCGCGTTGATGGAAGCGAATACGCCAAGGGGCCACGTTTGCATGGTTTTGTTTCCTGTCGAAATGGGTTATGAGAAACGTACTACGATAGCGCATCGCGAGTCTAGCGACAAGAAAGCCAATGCAATGAAATTATTTCCCGGTCGGTGCTGGTCTCCAGGCGCGCAACTGGATTTGTCGCGCGCCAGTGGACCTGCGCCAATCGTCCAAATGCGGTGGCAGCGAGTGTTCGTAAAAGCGAGCCTCCGAGTCCAAAACGAAGCCGTTTTCGTCAAGCAAGCGCCCAATCGCGGCGGCTGAATTGTACGCGAGACTGTGGCGAGTTTCGTGGACTTCGACATAGATCGCCTGAATACGGTGCAGATGATCCACCGATTCGGTGAGTACGCGTTGCTCGGCACCTTCAACGTCGAGTTTCAAGAATGCGACTTCTCGGCCAGCGATGAACGACGACAACCGCTTGCAGGTCACTGTCGTTTGCGAGCTGCCATCACGGGCTCCCCAGTGTGCGTCGATGGAATTGCCGCGAGAATCACCCTGGGCAGAGATGTCACCAAAGAAATCAGTACTACCGTCAAACTCCGCCAGTGCCGCTTGGATACAAGTGATCCCAGGAAGATCGGCGGAGTCGACGTTCTTCTGCAAGATCTTGAACGTGAATGGATCGGGTTCAAAGCAAATGATTTGAGCGCCTGGCCAAAGCGTTTTCCAATACAACATCGACACGCCGATGTTCGCACCGCCGTCGATGATCAGCGGACGATCATCGCGCGGCGTGAAGTACGTTGGGAACTCATCGATCTGGCGAACCATCGACTCCGCAGCCGATCGGTTCGCGTAGTGCAACTTGAATCCACGGAACTTGATGAACTGCATCAGCGCAGCGAGATCGCTTTCTGCAGGGGTAACAACACGCTGCTGACCAAGTGCTCGTCAACGAGATCACGACACAGGCTGGCCAGCCGCTCGAATTCGCTCGCGTACGATTCGTCCGGGCCGAGGCTGTCGTAACGGCGAACGGTCAGATAGACACTCAGTTGATCTTCGGGGAATTCATCTGCGCGAACTTGAAAAGCGTTCGTCCGAGTCTCGAAGCTGACACGACACTGGGTTTTGCAGTCTTCGTCCAAGGCAAACTGAATCGCTGGTTCCACGGACAGAATCTGACCATAAGGGAGCCCAGAAAATTTTTCTAAGCCCGGTGCGATCCCAATCGCTTCAGCAAGAATTTCGTTCTGGTTGCCTCGACATGTAAAATCGAAACCGACCATCACGCTCAGCGATTCGCAATCGAGCGGGCTGACCATTAACTCAAACGGGATCAACTCCAACACTTGGCGATGCTGTTCACATGCACTCTCGTAGGACTCGGGGTTCACCACTCCGCTGTTGACTCGTTTGGCCTCGATGGAAACCCAGCGATAGGCACCGGATTCTTTTTCTTCTTCGAGCACGAACTCACGTTTTTCACGGGAATAAAAATTCCGCATCATGGGGTAGCGCCGACGGACTTGCTCAAAATAATGCAGCACCGATTCGCGGCCCTGCGGCAACTCCATCTCCGTGCCAAGATTCATGTTGACGTAAAAATCGTCGCTAAATGCTCCGTACTGCGTCATGGAATGTTCCTTTTCAAGGAGTGCGCGGTCGGGAAAATCCGGTCCAATGGAATCATGTTGGCGCTAGTGGCCCAACAGTATAGGCATCCGGCCCTACTGCTCAATCATAGACGACCTGAGAATTTTGTCTGCCCACCAATTGCCTCCAAACGATTAGCATAGAAATCTTGTGAAACTCATTCCCTGAAAACTCTATCGCACCGAAACGAGCTTCCCATGTCGTGTATTTGCCGATTTCCCGCTGTAATCGTCATAATCGCTACCGTCGTCGCGTCTGCCGTCACGTTGACTGCGGCTGAGAAAATAAAACCGGGCGAGACTTCCCAATTGACAAGACGCAGTGGTGTGAAACCCCGCAACGTCGTTTTCATTCTAACGGACGATCATCGCTACGATGCGATGGGTTTTATGGAACATCCATTCCTTCAGACTCCGCATTTGGATTCGCTGGCGGCCAACGGCGTCCATCTGAAAAACGCGTTGGTCACCACGTCGCTGTGTTCACCCAGTCGAGCATCGATCTTGACGGGTCTGTACACCCACAAACATCGCGTAATCGATAACAACCGCGCGGTTCCCGACAATACAATTTTCTTTCCCCAGTACTTGCAGAAAGCCGGCTACTCGACTGCATTCATCGGCAAGTGGCACATGGGCGGCGAGCACGATGATCCGCGACCTGGATTCGATCACTGGATCAGCTTCCGAGGCCAAGGCAATTACCTGCCGCCGGGACCGAACTACACATTGAACGTGAACGGCGAGAGAGTCAAGCAACGTGGTTACATAACCGATGAACTGACCGACTATGCCGTCCAGTGGCTCGACGAACAGAACGGTCGTGACCAGCCGTTCTTTCTCTACTTGTCGCACAAAGCCGTTCACTCGAACTTCACTCCAGCCGAACGGCACGCCGGACGATACGCCAACGTTGAGTTGAATCTGCCCCGTGGCGAAGAGATGGCAGCGGCGAACAATACGCCGCGCTGGGTACGTGACCAACGCAACAGTTGGCATGGTATCGACTTTGCCTACCACAGTGACAAAGGATTGGACTATCTGTACCGGCGTTACTGTGAGTCCTTGTTGGCCGTCGACGACAGTGTCGGACGCGTGCTGGAGCAATTGAAAAAAATGGGCATCCACGACGAGACGCTTGTTGTGTACATGGGCGACAACGGGTTCATGTTCGGTGAACACGGCTTGATAGACAAGCGTGTCGCGTACGAGGAATCGATCCGTGTACCGATGATGATGCAGTGCCCAGAACTCTATTCAGGAGGCATCGTCGTTGAGCAAGTTATCGGCAACATCGACATTGGACCAACGGTGTTGCATGCGGCTGGATTGGAGACACCAGCACACATGGACGGAATGAGTTTCTTGGATCTGCCGAATCAGCCAGAGATGGATTGGCGCGACTACTTTTTGTACGTGTATTACTGGGAAAAGAATTTCCCGCAGTCACCGACACAGTTTGCACTTCGCGGCGATCGATTCAAGTACATCACTTACTACGGATTGTGGGACGTCGACGAGTTGTACGACTTGACGACCGACCCAGGCGAAGCAAAGAACTTGATCAACAATCCCGACTACACCAACATCGCCAAGGAGATGGAAAACCGACTGTACGCGATGCTAGGCGAAAAAGGTGGGATGGATATTCCGATGAACCAACCCTCGGGCGGATCTCAAAACAAACGTTGGGCGGAGAAAGGTGGTCGCGAAGCAGCCAACTTCCCGGCAGCAATCGTTGTTGAGGAACCCATCAACAAAGAAGCCAACTGATTCCACTGGTCTTACGGTAGTGGATCTTGTCAAAGATCCTGCAGCAGTCATTGTTATTGCTGTGCCAGACCATAAGAATTGTTAGTCATAGCCAACTACAAAATGGCAAAAAAAACGTCCTTTGGTGATTCATCACCAAAGGACGTTTCGCAGTTCAATCGATCGCTAAACGTTAGTGATTAAAACTAACGACTTTATGGTGCCGGTTCATCAACTGGAGTTTCTGGAGGCGATGGGTTTTCAGCATTCCATTTCGCCAGTTCATCTTGCTGGACTGGTACCGTAGCGCTACCCCCGCCCCCGCCACAACCGACGGTCAAAGAGAGAGCAACAAGCGGCATAGCCAAAATCCAAAAACGCTTCATTCTTATTCCTTGTTTAAACCAATTCTGAGTTAGGAGGGACACACGACCCTAAAGAGCAGCATTTGTTTCTGAGGCAGATTTCGTACCCAGAGCGCCCCAAAGTCCGAATGGACTTCCAGTGCCTGGAAGCAACATTCCAGCTGCGTTGCCAACTTGAGCACTATTCTGATCTCCGGATTCAATCGAATCCGTAACAAACTTCACCGCACCGTCACCCATCAGCACATGGCAACCGCCTTGGTGACGACTGCCGGCTGGCAGAATTCCATTGTTAAAGTAGTTTTGCTCCATACAAATCCCACTATTGGGCGGAGTAATCGTCGTAAAACAACTCCATACTCCACGCATGTGAGCCCATTTGAAACCTCGACGTTGCTCAACATCGCCTCCATCTCCGGCGGGGGTGCAGTCGGCTTGGTAACATCGCATTTCATTTAATTTGCGTGGGTTTTCCATCAATTGTTTGAGTTATTGGCGGCAAGCACGTCTTTGACGGTAGTAAACGATTCCAGACCCGTCGCCAAATTCCGCTACGGTTC
>JBGSIA010000086.1:0-3246 GCA_041751935.1 Pirellulaceae bacterium
GTTTCGACCAACCGAGATCTTAGCACATCGGGCGAGCATGGGCCTCTGCGACGCGTCGCCAGCGATCAACCGAGTCGCCGTCGGCCATCGAATGACCCCAAAAACACCTCCAGCAAGGGAAATTAGATGCGTTCACCCTGCCATTTTGAAACACGTTCTAATGCTACTATTGCGGTCGATTTAAGAAAGAACGCGTTCTCGCCCAAGTTTTCAATTATCGATACAGTAGCCAAGTCATTGGTTACTGCCAAATCAAAATCTCCGTCTGCGTCGAAATCGCTGGCTACGACGTCACGGGGATTTGTTCCGATGGCTACTTGAGCGACTTCGTTAAAGCCGCGTTGTTGATCGTTAATATAAATGGCAAGGTGACTGTTAAAGAATCCAATTGTCACAGCGAAATCAGAGAATCCATCTTGGTTAAAGTCAGCAACTGTAAACGCTCCTTCCTCGCCGGGTATTGAAAACTCGACCATGGGACTTGCCGTAACACTCCCGGGATCAAGTACGACAAGCTTGCCAGACACGAAACCGCCGTAGAGTAGAAACACATCTGGAGTCTCATCGTTGTCGAGGCTGCCAAGGGCCGCCGATTGTAGCAATTGGTCAACAGCAAGTATTGAAGGAGTTTCTCGCAGTATTGCGGTGTCGCCCATTGTTATATGTCCCGGTAAATCTTCGGCATTGACGTAGTAGTCGCCGGGAGCTAGTCCGTCGAACTGATAAAGTCCGTTGGCGCCAGTGGAAGCGTTTTAAATATTCAAGAACGACTCACCGTCTTTTCGAAAAAGCTGAATGGTAGTTTCAGCAATCCCTGCTTCATTCAAGTCTTGTTGTCCATTACCGTTTGTGTCCAGGTAGCGTGAGCCTGATATTGACGCTGCAAGCAAGATCCGTGGCTCGAGCAGTTCATAACTCAACTTAGTGCGACTGCTACGACGCTTACCGATGCGGCCGTAGAGTGTGTGAGTTTTAATAACACCAACTATTCGTTTGCGAGATAATTCCATCGAAATCTGCCGGACACGAAAAAATGGGTATTCAATTCCTATCACAACAGGGTTACTTTAAGTATACGTGGGTTGAAAACCAGGGTGTAGACGGCCGTTTATGTATTTGCCTGCAACTTCAGGAGTCGATGGACACCCCATCACTGCCGAGTCGGGCTAGTCCCAATCGACTGTGCATTCCCAAGTGGCTGGACCATGGGGGACAGAGGGTACTGCGCTTTCCTAAAGTCGTTCCCCGAAGAGACACATGCACGAACTATGATCCCCAGGAATCTGAGTTATCGTTCTTACACAAAACCACATTCGTCTGCACTGCTTTCTATTCGTCCAACCAGTCCCACACGCTGGCTAGGGTTGCGTCGAGCTTGGCGACGGTTGAATCTAGAGTTTGTGGGTTCGTTACCTCAGCTTTAATGACTGTCGATAATGAATTTGAAGTGGCGTCGCGATTGGTCGCAATCACTTGGCTCCGCCGTGGCGTTGTAAGTGTGTTGCCCGCAGGTTCGGTGACCGCGGATGTCAGTGTCGTCTGACGCCGTTCAAGTACGGCTCCTTTCTGAATAAGTTGCACGTTACTGAAAAGCTCGCCTTCAGGTTGACTGACATTCTCGGGTTCGGCTGCGGTCACGGCCTGAGTCGCGGGCGTTGGGAAGGTGATACTCTTGCCGAAGTTACCAGCGTAGCCAGCGAAGTCGAAGGCGGTGATTGAACCGCTGGCGTTATTGTCGACATAGCCCGGTGCAGCCGGCAAGCCGTTCCCAAACCAATAAGCGAACGTCGCAAAATCACCGCTGGTAACACTGCCACTGCCGTTCCAGTCTCCACGCAGAACAAAGAACTTGTTCGTTGCGTCACCAGTGATCACGACTGGCGCGCCACCCGTTATCGACGGCAATAACTCCAAGCGATAAACGCCATCGGTGATCTGTCCTGGCGCAAACGCAATCGTCGCAGTCAGCCCATCACTGCGCAGCGCGATTTGGTCATCGCTGAGCGTGATCACAACATCGGCGTCCACTGGCGCATTAACGCCGAGATTCGTCAGCCCCACATCACTGGCCGATATTGATGTTCGTGGCGAATCAAACGTGAGCCTCAAATCCGCCAGCATGCTTCGCTGGCGAGCCCACGACGTGGGCTGCGTCGATCCCAAGTCAGGTGGATCAATCTGCAACGCATGCAGTGTCACGACATCAAAGGTAGGCGTCGTCGCAGTGTTTAATATCAACGTATTACTGTCAAGGTTGAAGTTAAACGCCGCATCCACCACACGTTCCTCCGGCAAAGTGATCGTTAGCACTCCAGAATTGGTCGCTGTTAGTATCGCTGTATACTTGTTGCCATTTCCTAAGAGATTCGAGAGCACTGCGTTGTTAACTTGGAAATCATTGATTGTAAGCCCAGTTACGGATTCGTTGAACTCAATATCGATATCGAACGTGCCATTGTTAGTGCTAGGCTTACCCGCGAGAACAGGCGTTGGTCTTGTGGCATCGACGGTAATTGTATCACTGCTTCCAGCCACATTATCATTCCCCGCCAAATCCTTCACGCGGGCGGTTGGCAAGTCGACCCTCAGCGCTCCGTCATTCGTCGGTGTGATCAACACGTTGAAGACTGTGTTGTCCCGGCTTCGCAGCAGATCACCGGCAACGCCACCTTGAACGATCAAATCACTTGGTTCAAAACCGGTAACAACTTCACTAAAGAGGATTTCGACCTCTCGAATAGATTGACCGATTCCTCCAGGAATCAATAGCAGCGTTACCGTCGGTGGAGTTGTGTCCGGCACCGCTGTCACGGTGATTGTAAAAGTCTGGATCGCCGATGTGTCGACACCACCATTGAGTTGACCGCCAGTGTCGCGTGCTTGGACGCTGACGATGGCAATGCCTGACCGATCGATCGCTGGAGTGAACGTCAGCGTTCCGTCATTACTGATATCTGGCAGCACCGCAAAGATTCCTGGCGCGTCGACTGTGACGATGTAATCCGACACCGTTTGCAACGCTTCATCCGGTCCACCACCGGGCAAAAACGAAGTCACAAAGTTATCGACCATTTGCGGGCCATCCGTTTGCAGCACACTACGGTTCGGGGGTGCAGTCGGCTTGGTAACATCGCATTTCATTTAATTTGCGTGGGTTTTCCATCAATTGTTTGAGTTATTGGCGGCAAGCACGTCTTTGACGGTAGTAAACGATTCCAGACCCGTCGCCAAATTCCGCTACGGTTC
>JBGSIA010000087.1:0-16559 GCA_041751935.1 Pirellulaceae bacterium
AGATTTAGGCTCAACTCTCGCAGTACGCGAAGTCAAATCCTTATTGGTTGAACAAAGGACTTGAGCTTCGGCTGACCACTCCAGCTACAACGGCTCAACGAACGCAAACCATTCAACGAGATTTAGGCTCAACTCTCGCAGTACGCGAAGTCAAATCCTTATTGGTTGGACTTGAGCTTCGGCTGACCACTCCAGCTACAACGGCTCAACGAACGCAAACCATTCAACGAGATTTAGGCTCAACTCTCGCAGTACGCGAAGTCAAATCCTTATTGGTTGAACGCAAACCATTCAACGAGATTTAGGCTCAACTCTCGCAGTACGCGAAGTCAAATCCTTATTGGTTACGACTGGGCAAATGCGATTACGAATGCAACAACGACCAACTAAAGAATGTTGCTGATCGAGGGCACTCAATGCGTCAATCAGAGCTACCTTCCCTATGAGGAGGATAAGGAGGATATCGTTCGCGAACGGGCATAAGGCCATGACTCAAGCAGGGTGAGGCGAGGAGCTATCTCACCTGGGAAGCTGATGGTGGTTTCTATCGCGCACTGCCGATGGCGACGAGGGTTCAGTAGGCCGCGCGACATTGGCGCCTTTGAACTGCAGTAGTCGCTGTCGATTTTTATCGAGAACAACTGATCGATGTGAAAGTGGTGAGGTGAAAGCAAAAAAAGCCGACCCACATCGGTGGATCGGCTTTCTCTCGACGGTCAACTTGCTGGATCAATCGTAGAAACCCCGACCCGCGCCGTGCGAGGCGGACGCTCGACGCGGGTCATTGGGGAGTCTTCTGGCCCAGGCAAGAGCCGAGAAGGACACTTAGGGCCTAGCCGAAAAGGGTGCAACCCTTTGGGAAGGCGAATCATAATTCATGCTGGAGAGTGTCAGCCTCCTTTTCAATCACTGAGTGAATTGTTTCGACACAGTGCTGTATCACACCGGTTCCCCGCCGCTGCTTGGGTTGAGCCAAGACAGCGACGAGGTGGCGGTGGGTAGATCATTAGCTAATCGCGCCGCCAGCAATTGCATCCGACGGATAAGCGTGCATGCCATGCTCGGAAATGTCCAATCCAGCTTGCTCTTCTTCGGCGGACACTCGCAGCATTCCAACCGCCTTCAAGGCGCCGAACAAGATCAACATCGTGCCAAATGCCCAGAGGACGATGACGCCGGTTCCGATTAATTGGGCTGCCCATGCCTTACCTCCGAAAACTGCACAGGCGATACCGCCCCAAATTCCACAAAGACCGTGAACGGGCCATGCACCCACCGGATCGTCAATCTTGAGCTTGTCCAAAATCAGCACGCCGGCAAGTACGAGCAAGCCAGAAACCAAACCGATGACCACTGCACTGGAGTTGGTCACAATATCAGCGTTTGCCGTAATACCAACCAATCCACCCAGAGCTCCGTTGAGGGCCATCGTCAAGTCAGGCTTGCCGAACATCACCCAAGCAGCAATTAAACAGGCCAATGATCCGGCTGCGGGAGCCAATGTCGTGTTGACCGCTACGACCATTGTTGTCACGATCGAATCGTAATCGCCGAAGGCAAGCACGCTGCCTGGATTGAACCCATACCATCCGACCCACAGGATGAACACACCCAGGGCAGCAAACGTGATGTTGTGACCAGGAAGCGGAACGCTTTTCCCATCCGCGGTAAAACGTCCCAGACGGGGCCCGAGCAAAATCGCACCTGCCAGTCCAGCAAATCCACCCACCGCGTGAACAACAATACTGCCAGCAAAGTCATGGAATCCCATGTCGTGTAACCAACCGTAACCCCACTTCCACGAACCACTGACGGGATAGATCAACCCGGTGAGAACCGCACTGTAAATCAAGTACGCTCCGAACTTCATCCGACCAGCGACTGCACCGGAGACGATCGTCGCAGCTGTCGCAGCAAAGGCAACTTGAAACAGGAAGTCCACTTGTGGGTTGAACGTGTCACCAACTGATCCCTCAGCAATCGCGAAAATGCGACTGGTGTCGATGGCAAGATACTCGCCCTCTGTGACTTCGGCGCTGAACCCTGGGTACATGATCGCGTATCCGATCGCAAAGAACAGCAACACACCGACGGACAAGTCCATCACGTTCTTGGCAAGAATGTTGACGGTGTTCTTGGCCGAGTTCAATCCGACTTCGACCATTGCAAAGCCAGCTTGCATGAAGATCACCAACACCGCGCAGATAAACAGCATGATGTTCTCAATGGCGAATTTATTCGCCGCATCCTGCGTCATGCCCACGGTTTCTTCAGGCGCGGCCGTAGCGCTCGCTTCTTCTGCTTCGGCCGTAGCGCTCGCTTCTACAGCTTCAGCCGTGCTTCCTGGTTCTTCGACATCGGCCGTGCCACCCGCGTCAGTAACTTCGATCGCTTCCACTGCGGCCGCTGGCTCTTCCTGAGCCGAAGCGACCGACGCGAGTGACATGCCGACCCCCAACATCCCCACAAGGAGTGCTATTGTGAGCCACGGTGCTCTGAACATTTCAGTCATGAGATTTGTACGCCTGTTGTCAAAAGTGAAACCTAACCAGCGAGCTGACGCACACGCGACAAAAGCTCGCTCGCAACTGTCAATAACGGCGACGGTCCGACTGCTGTGGTTTCCCATTCGACAACTCCTGCCCGGGCCAATGCACTGATTTGCTCGCGAGTCAATCGATGAAGTTCCAGACGCAGACCGCGTCGATCAACAGCGGAAAGCACGGGCCGCGCCAGAACGGTCGTCGCGACTAAATTTTGAGTTGCAAGCTATTGGTACAGAAAGACTTAAATTTTTGAAAAATTTTCAAAATAGGCTTGGCCTGACGGTAAAGACAGTCGAGTGTGCCTGAGCTCTAGGCTTGCTTGCCTGAGGTAGTGCCTAGAGACTGTGCAGATCGATGCCGGAACAAGCAGCGTGCGTACTGCGGGCCTAAAACACGAAAATTGAGTCCATCCCAAAACTGAACTGCGTGTCTTCATCGTTTTCGAGAATGCCGGTTGCGTCTCCGAAAACCCAGTCGTAGCGAATTTCCGGACGGATCGTCACATTCGCATGCGGCTTGATATTCAAGCCACCGGTCAACGCGTAGATGTCGTTTGCATTGCCTTGAAGAATCCCGGCGTTGGCGTTGTACCACTCCATGCGGGTTCCGTACGACAGACAGTCACTGTGCGTATAAATCAGGTACTGGTTAATGTCGAACGTATCTCGCACCGTGACATCGGCTTCGTTGACGCTCGACAAGACGTCGGTCTGAAAGATGTAGTTGAGGTTATCGGTGACATTCAAGTTCGCAACGACCGAACTCATATAACCTGTTTCAACACCGCCAAAGCGAGCTTCGGCATACCGACCGGCGACAGTTGCCTAGGTGACGTTTAAGTCATCGGTCACTTGAGCCGAGATGCTCGGGACGACTGTTGAACAGCGGTAGGGCGGAAGTTTGAAAACCGAGTTGCGCCCGGCCGCCCAGCGTCCAATTTTCGCATTCGCCAAACAGCGACCAGGGACCGCCCAAGTCACACTCGGCACATCATGCATCACAGCCACTGGAATCACAACCACTGGCGTCGCAACAGTTGCTCTCTATCTGGGCATCACAATCGGCCGCACAAGAACTTGAGTCGCAGGTTGCTGGCTCAGACTCGGCTGGCTCACATCCGGAAGATTCACTGCCACAGGTTGGGGCCGCGGCTGGACACTCACAACCACAGACGGCTTCATCACAGTCGCACCAGGCGACCAGAGCAACGGGTTGTGTACCGAAAACTTTAGAGTTGAAGTATGCGTGCTGTGTGTCGCCTGCCAAAGTGATGCCGTGGCAACCGATCGCGGCACAGAATGCTAATTTTCCTAATCTCATATCTTTGGACTCCTATCCTTCGAACCAGGATATGGGCTCGCACCAAACGAGAGATCGCTAGTGTGAGCCCAAGTTTCGAGAGCCGACGATTCCGCCGATATGCGTCGGTAACAATTCACTACGTCTGTTGCGTATCGACTGCAATGAGTACAGGAATTAAACCCGGTCATGCAAATCGTCGGATGCAATCCGGATAGGTGGCGTCCAATTTGTTAAACCTTGCTATTCAAGCTGGCTGGGGGGAGGCCTCGGATTGCTCGGAAACTAACGCAAAAAGCCCGGTTGCTGTTTGCAGCAACCGGGCCCTGATGGTGGGTCCTTACAGAAAATCAACTCTTAAGACAGGGTCTTAGAAAGTGAAGATCGTGTCGATTCCGAACGTTGTTTGATCGCGTTGATCGTCTTGGAGAATGCCAGTTGCATCCGCTCCGAAGACCCAGTCGCGGCGAATTTCAGGACGAATCACAACGTTGGCGTGGGGCTTGTAGTTGATGCCACCGGTCAACGCGTAGATGTCATTGTCATTTCCATTGAGGACACCGGCCTTGGCGTTGTACCACTCCAAGCGGGTTCCAGCCGACAAGCAGTCATTGATCGAGTAGATCAAGTACTGGTTGATGTCGAACGTATCGCGTACTTGAGCATCCGTAGCGTCTTCGGAGTCCAACCAGTCGGTTTGGAAGATGTAGTTCAGCTTATCGGTCGCACTGTAGTTAGCAACGACCGACTGCATGTAACCCTTTTCCACACCACCGAAACGCGCTTCACCGAAGCGGCCGAAAATCGATGCGTAAGTAACGTTCAAGTCATCTGTCATCTGAGCCGACAGACCGCCCAAGAACGCGTCTCCGTTGTCATCGAATCCGCTGTCCCAGCCCAGAACGTAACCACCGTAAGCGGTCAAGTCTTCGCTAACGTTGTATTTCGCCAGCACACCGGTATGGGTGAACGGCTCGCTGTTGTACATCGTGTAAGCGTGGCTGTAGAAGAAGTTGCCGGTTGCTTGGACAACTTCATAACCGATGAGGGTATAGAAGTGGCCGGCTTTTACCGACAAATCGCCGTAACCAGCTTCGACGTACAGTTGTGGGATAGCATGACCGTAGTCTGTGCCGTTGTCCCAAGTATTGTCCCAGCCACGCTGTCCTGTTCCGAACGCTTGTGTGTCTTGCGAGTCGGTACCGTACAGGTAGTCGATTCGTCCGCCGAGATCAAATCCATTGCTCGTATCAATGGCCTTTTCAGCGTACAACCAAGCTTGGTGCAGTTGCACTTCGTCAGGTCGGCTGTTGAACAGTGGCAGTGCCGAAGAGTGTGTTCCGACTTGCACCCAGCCACCTGCTGACCATCCGCAGCGTTCGCCGAACAATTGCCACGGGTCGCCCAAGTCACAGTCGAAAAGTCCCAGGCCACAGCCTGAGCCACATCCGCAACCGGAATCACATCCGCCGTCACATCCAACTGAATCACAGCCGGGTGCTGCACAGCTATTGTCACAGTCGGCGGTAGCACCGACCGACTCGCATCCACAAACCGGCTCGCCGCAATCGCAGGCGCCGGCACAGTGTGAAATTAACTGAATATCATTTTGCGCCGCAAAAACGTTGCTGCTGTGAACGCCACAGGCTACCGCTGCGATAAGCGCCAGTTTGCTAAGCTTCATTGCTTGTTATTAACTCCCGAAATCCGTTAGGGTTGATTTTGCAAGGCTCCAAGAGCATGAAGCTAGTTTGCCGGTCGAACGAAAAAGCGTTCATTCTGCTAAGCGAATACCCGCCGATGATCGCTTAGCTGACCGTTATCACTCACTGGTTAAACAGTTGACGTTTTGGGTGAGTGACACACACATCGCTTCCGTGCTCTGTCATCACTTCACGTATCGGGAAACGATTCCCGCCGGGATCGAAATGTAGACGCAAAATCCAGAAAGCAGGTCTTGGGGGATGCTCAACGCGACGCTCACGAAAAGACTACGCATCGTTCTGCAAATTTCGGTGTTTCCGCTGGATCGTCCTTTTCGGGATGTTCCACCTGTGAGGGTCGCGACGGCGCTGGCCGCAGACTGGTACCTCGTGCAAGCAGCAATTTGCGTGTTAAACTCCCGTCTCTCGACACAACCTTCTGGAAACCCCCACGAGATTTCATGGCATTTTGGAGAGCAAAAAAGGAAACGACAGACGCTCATGAAGCTGAATCGCAATCGAGCCACAGCCCACCGACCGCCTCGGAAGACTCTGGCGGATTGTGGTCGAAGATGCGTTCCGGGCTGGAAAAGACTCGGCGCGCCCTCAATACCGATATCCGAGACCTGTTCAAAAGTGAAGGTCGGCTGGTCGACGAGGAACTGCTGGGTGAGTTATTTGCCAAGTTAATCCGCACCGACATGGGCATCGGCCCCGCCCAAGCCATTCGCGACGACATCGCGAGCCGTTTTCGCGGGCGCGTCGTTCATTTGCATGAAGTCATCGAGACGATTTCGGCTCAAACCGAATCGATGTTGTCCCAGGAAACATCAGGCTTGCGTTTTGCTACCGGTACGCCGACCGTAATTTTGGTCGTCGGAGTCAATGGCAGTGGTAAAACCACTTCGATCGGTAAACTCGCCAACCACCTGCAAAGTCAAGGCCGTCGTGTCGTCCTGGGCGCCGGCGATACGTTTCGAGCTGCCGCTGTCCAACAGTTGACGGTTTGGTCCGAGCGGATTGGCTGTGACATTGTTACCGGAAAGCCCGAAGCGGACCCGGCGAGTGTCGCCTTTCAAACGGTCGAAACAGCGTTACAGATCGGTGCCGATGTAGCCATCATCGATACCGCCGGACGTCTGCAGACTCAATCGAATTTGATGCAGCAATTGCAAAAGATTCGCAAGGTCGTGGAAAAGAAGATCGAAGGGGCTCCGCACGAAGTGCTGCTCGTGCTCGACGCCACAGCCGGCCAAAACGCTATCAGCCAAGCACGTGGATTCAGCGAAGCGGCGGGCTGTACAGGCATCATTCTCGCCAAACTCGACGGTAGCGCCAAAGGCGGCGTGATCCTGCCGATTCGCGAGCAATTCAATCTGCCGGTAAAGTTTGTTGGGCTTGGCGAAGGCATCGACGACTTGGCACCGTTTGATCCGACGTTCTTTGCCAAGGCGCTCTTCAGCTAACGTCATCCTCTGGATCAAACATGCTGCATCTGCACTCCGAATCGACCACACGTTGGCTCAAGCAAGTGGACAACTCGCTTGCCGAGTTGCTCGTGGATCATGCACATTGTGAACGCAAGGCCGCGTCGACGGCGATGAACTTGATGAACGCATACACGGAAGATCGTGAATTATGCCTGGAAATGACTCGAATCATTGAAGAGGAACTCGAACACTTTCATCTGGTGTTAGCGATCCTTGATCAGCGAGGGATTCGCTTCAAACGTTTGCCTCCTGGACCTTACGGCCGCCGACTGAATTCACTGGTTCGGTTGAACGAACCCCAACGCGCCGTTGACCGATTATTGATCGCCAGTCTGATAGAAGCCCGTAGTTGTGAGCGGTTTCGGTTGCTGGCCGGGCATATCCGCGAGCGAGATAACGAGCTTGCGGATTTTTACGCTGGATTGTTTGAAAGCGAAGCGAGGCATCACACGACTTATGTTGCCTTGGCAGAGAATTACGCTTCGCGTCAAATCGTCCGAGAACGTCTGGACCAACTGTCTCGCGAGGAAAGTCAAATCATTGCTGATGGTTGTGATCTGCCGCGAATGCATAGCTGAGTGTTTCACGTCGATTCGTGATGACGCTCGACAAAGATGGAGTGTATTCGCAAGTTTCGTTTCACACCAAGGTTGATTTGTGAGAGCGAACAGCATCGCTTGTCTGTCCGCTTGGCCATGCCTATGGTTCATTGCTCGCCGACAGAAATGTTGATCGGGCCGCTTACTGGGACGAAAGCGAATCGCTTTGGAGGATCCAGAGATTCTGAATTTGCAAAATCGTGATTGCGAGCCAGCTTGGGTTCGCATTCTCATCCAGGAAGCCAGCTATGTACAAACCCACGATTCTCGCGATGATGTTTTGCGTCACCGTAGTGCAGTCAATCGCCCCGCGAACAGCACGCTGCGAAACGCCTCGGGTACAATTTGATTTGCCTGGCGTGGCCGTCGCGTACCATCAATTGGAGCTTTGTGAGGAACCGGCCGTACCCGTTCCTATTCCCACCGGTTGGCAAACGGTTACCTTCGAACTGCGTCTGTCATGTATCACTTCGTCTTTGTCACAGTCGCCAGCGATGCAGCAGTGTATTGTTCGGTGTCGACCGCGAGATTCGTCGCTACAAATTGTTGACTATTGGCCGCGTACTGAAGTCACAAGTGAATTGACGACGCCGATCCAGATTAAACGAACGGATGAGAAAACACGTTCGACAGGTTTTTCGTTAGACGCAAGTTACGGAAAACTGGTACAGGGCAACGTTGGCAGCGATCGTGGTAATAAATCATCCGAGTCAGTCCAGTTTGATCGAGCAGCACCGGTCCAGGCAGTCATCGCCGCGGGCACCATGGATCGCGGACGAGGCGCGTATTTCAAGATGCGCTGGACGGATACGCAAGTGCTCGAAGGCGAACGTCGCTTTCGATTGACCATGAACGTACCGCCAGGTTGGCGAGGTGAGCTTGTTGACGTCAGCGTTGTCGGTGAGGCGGAGCATACGTCACTGGCTGGTTGGGAGCGTGAAACAAGGCAAGTTGCTTCAGCGAATTTCATCGTCGCGACGTATCTTGAAGGTGACATCGAAGCGGCTCAGCTGGCGTATCAACTAGCCGATGCTGAATATCGTCTCCGGTCGCTGGCGATGCGATTGCCCAAGCAACGATCTCCCAAAACGTTTCCAGAGATGCTGCGACACGTTGCGATGAAGATTGACGTTGATTCGCGACCCCCCGATACAATTTGGTTGGTGCGATTACTGCAGGGCCAAGCGGACCCGCATGTTGACTCGTCGATTCTTGAGTTGCCGGTGGATATTCGAGTTGCGGCGCTGGATTATGTAGAACACCGTAGCCAGTTCAGGCGATTGCGGGCAATCGTCGGCGCTGATGATTCGCCGGAAATTGTGTCGAAGGTAAATTCGACGCCGTGAAACCAAGGTTGACGTGGGAGGTCCTGTTATTGTACGGACTGGAACATGTCTTATTCGCGGCGGAGTGCTGATCGGCGACGGCGTGTTCTGTACACGTCGGGTGTTGCCGAAAACGAAGTATCGACGGCGGCCAGCCGACGAAATGCATTGCTGCTGCGCGAAGCGAGAAACCCTGCCGCCGCGTACGGATCGCGAGTTCAGCGGCGACTTCGTGGACGTTGGTTTTCCCTTGTTCCAGTTCACCGCCGCACTTTTGTTGCCGTCGCGGCGATGCTGTGGACAATGGCCTCGCTGCTAGTATTCATGCACTATGCCAGCGTTTCGTGGCCGTCGCTAGCCAACCAGCCGGATATCGCTCGGCCACTGCGATTGGATCGCCCTGACAGTTTCGGCGCCTGGTTAACGACACTTCTGTTGGCGGCGTCGGCTGGTGCGTCGTTGTTGATTTACCAACTGCGTCGATATCGCATTGATGATTTTAAGGGGCATTATCGGCTATGGCGTTTGGTTATCATTGTCTGCGGACTAGCGAGCGTGAATTCGCTTGTTGCGGTCGTCGATTGGGCGGGCGCGTTGTTGGATGCTGGCTTTGGTCGTCGGGTCGCACTTTCCGGTAATGATTGGCTTCACATCGTGATGGCCGTCGCCGGTGTCGTACTCGCAATGCGCTTGATTGCCGAAGTCCGTCGCTCGCGATGGGCGCTGATGACAATGATCGCCGGCTGGTCACTGTTAGCAATTCCGGTAGCGGCAAAGTGGAATTTTATGGCCGTGGAATCGTTGAACGCTTGGGTTGTCGTCACTGCGTCTGAGCTATTAGGAATAACCACGCTGTTTATTTCACTGGGCGGTTACCTGCGGATGTTGTATCGCGAAGTAAGACGTGTCGAGGATGGTGAATCGATCGCCCGGCGATGGCAACTGTTCCGCGATCGAGTCTTTCATCGTGACGTCGACGATGAATCCATGCCAGAGAAATTGCCACCCAAACGAAGTCGCCGCGAACCGACAAAAGCGTCGGAGCAACCGTCGACAAAAGTTGAGTCGGCTAGTCAGTCCAAGATCGAAACGCCACGTGAGCCACGTCGATGGTTTGGATTGCGCGCCGCGAAGCCCACAACTGCCGCGAAGCCAGCGACAGCAGCGAAGGTCACTGCGGAAGCGAAACCGGCCCCATCCAGTCCTGCGCCATCAAGTCCAGCGCCATCCAATCCCCTCCCGTCAACGGCAGCCGTGTCAAAACCGCAAGTAACAGCGACAGTACCGGCTGTGCAAGAAAGCATTTCAAGTGAGAAGCCAAAACGTTTCGGGTTGGGCATGTTTACCAAACGTCGCGGTGCAGAGGCCGAACAAAAAGCGGGTGCCTCAGGACCGAGTACTCCAGTCAGCCTCGCAAATTCTTCGGATGCAGAATCGGATTCTGACAACGAGAACTTCGGTGATGACGATAACGTCGACTATTCTGGGATGAGCAAGGCGGAACGGCGGCGGTTACGAAAGCAACAACGCCGCGGAAACGCGGCGTAAATCAGTTCATTCAAGCGGCTAGCTGCAACTCTACATCTGGATCTCGTATCCGTCGCGATACGGGCGAGCCAAGAACGCATTGGCCTCGTCGTCGCCTACGATTTGCTCGCTCTTGTCGTTCCATTTCAGCGAACGACCGAAGCGTGCCGAGATACCAGCCAAGTGGCAAACGTTCAACATCTGCATGTGAGTATGCACATCGCTGATCGGCTCCTTCTTTTCACGTACACAGTGGATGAAGTTCGCCCAATGCTGTTTCCTCTCGTTGTATTCCATGGGCAAGCCTTTGTAAACTTTTTGAATCGCGTCTTCCGGCAACGGACTGTCGGCAAGTTGCTCTACGGGGGCTCCATCGAGCGAACCGCGACTGACAAAGATACGACCCTTGTCACCTTCGATCAGTACGCCGTTGCGTCCATCGTTGCGAATGATCAACTCGGTGTCGCCAGGATACTTCACCACGAAATTGAATTCAGTCGCCGTGTTGTAGCGATCATTTTGTTGTGGATAACCATTCTCGAACTCCACCGGATGCGTGGCTTTACCACCAATCTCAATAGGTCCTTCGGTTTGACCATTGAGTTTCAACGCCCAGTTGGCGATGTCGACATGGTGGGCGCCCCAATCGGTGAGTTTGCCACCGGAGTACTCGTACCACCAACGGAACTCATAATGACAATTGGTGTGCGTGTTCTTCTCGTTCTTTAGCCAACGATAATCGACCAGTGGCGCCGGGCCCACCCAACGATCCCAGTTCAGTTCTTGGGGTACATCCGCGACAGGAATCTCGGGCGATGTGGGAGCGCCGCCGATACAGGCTTCCAATCGATGAATCTTGCCCAGTCGGCCATCGGCAACGAGCGCCATGGCTTTGACGAAGTACTGGAATGTGCTTCGTTGTTGCGTACCGACCTGAACAATGCGTCCAGTCTGTTTCTGAACTTCGCGGATTTTCTTGCCTTCGTCGATGGTCAGTGTCAGCGGTTTTTCGCAATACACGTCTTTACCAGCAAGCATGGCTTCGATCAGCGGCTTGGTATGCCAATGATCTGGGGTGGCAATGTGGATGCCGTCCAGGTCGTCTCGTTCGATGACCTTGCGATAGTCTTCAAACGTATCAGCCTTGCCGCCGCTGAGCTGTTCCTTGGCCTTGGCGAGTCGACCTGAATCGACATCTGCGATGGCGACGACGTCGACAAAGTCTTTCGCCGAATTCATATTGCCGGTTCCCATCCCACCAGCACCGATCAATCCAATTCGGAATCGATCGCTTTTGGTCTCTTGAGCCAGTGTCCGAGGCTGGGAGAAAAAATAAGGAACGGTGACCGCAGTAGAGACTACGGCTGTCGTCTTCAGAAAGTTACGACGAGTCGGCTGTGTCGATGCCGATGTTCGGTTGTCTTGTTTCACGAACAGTTTTCCTCAAAGGTGGAATGAATGATCAATGGCGTGAATGTTGTCCATCATTTGCCAATTTAGCAGTCAACAGTTTAACCGCTCGGTAGGGTCCGAGGACACATTACTAGGTCGAAAAATACAAGCTCACTTGCTTCGGGGAGCCAGTCTTGGGTATGACCGACCCGGCTCAGTCGACTGGCCCGCAGTCTAAGCACAGTAATTACGCAATTTTTAGGCGTGGCAGGATGCTACGATACGAATTCCAATCGTTCCCATACCGCATCATGGCAGTCCGCTGTGTAGCGGTCCTGGCGTTATTATTTTCGATTAGCGGCTGCTCTTCGTTGTGGCCTGGCAAGAGCGAAGAGAACAAGGACCAGCGGCTTAACGAACTGTTGAAGGTTCCCGAACCGCCCGAACTGGTGCGAGAAGCTGCGATTCCTCGTGGGTTGAACGCGATTCATGTAGAAGGGGTCGCAGCGGTAAACGGCCTGCCCGGAACGGGAGGGCCCGCTGATCCGTCGGTGTTCCGCGATCAGTTACTCGAGGAAATGAAGCGACACGATATCGTCGATCCGAATCAGTTTCTGGAATTGCCCGAAACGGCACTCGTTCGCGTCGACGCGATCATACCAGCCGGTGCACGTCGAGGCGACCCGTTGGACCTCCGAGTTCTCTCGCCGGCGCGAAGCAAAGTATCAAATCTGCACTCGGGATGGTTGATGGATACTCGCTTACGCCATCAACAGATGTTGCAAAACGCGATTCGTCAAAGCGAGGTGATGGTAATCGGAACAGGTCCCGTGGTGACTCGTTCAGACATCCACGGCGGTAGCGACGAGGCGCATCAAACCGAAGGCTTCGTTATCGGTGGAGGTCGAGTGCAAATCGAACGCAAGTTGGGTTTGATTCTGCGACCTGAATACCAGCACGTGAAAATGGCGGTCCGATTGGCTGACGCGATCAATCGGCGATTCTATTTCTTTGACGGAACGACGCGTCGCGGAATCGCTAAAGCCACCGAAGATGATTACATCGAAGTCGAAGTGCATCCGCGATATCGTGGCCAAGAAGCGAGACTGATGACGATCGTGGGTTCGATCGGTGTGAAGCCTGAGTCGTCGGATACTCAACAACGCCTGGTGGAGTTAAGTAAGCGTTTGCGAGAACCGGCGACGGCTGCGGACGCGGCGAATCAACTCGAAGCTCTAGGTGAAAGCGCGATCCCGACGTTGGCGGACGCGAATCAAGTCAGCAATCCCGAATTGCGCTTCTATGCCGCTGAAGCGCTCGCCTATCTGGATCGAACCGAAGCAATCGAACCGCTCGAAGCAGCTATCAAAAGCGAACCGGCATTTCGCTACTCGGGCTTACTAGCGTTAGAAGGCCTGCAGCAACATTTAGCACTCGATGCACTGCGTCGATTGATGGATGAGTCGAGCTTAGAAACACGCTACGGTGCGTTTCGATCATTGCGTCGTCGCGATGATGGCAAACGTGTCCTGAACGGCAAAACAATCGGTGATTCGTTTCGCTTGTACAAAATCGCATCCCAGGCATCTGGGGCAATCGTCGTGTCGACCATTGAAACGCCTGAAATCGTGCTGTTCGGTTCGACGGGAACGATCGACATTCCAGAGT
This sequence comes from Pirellulaceae bacterium, assembly GCA_041751935.1. Lineage (GTDB taxonomy): Bacteria > Planctomycetota > Planctomycetia > Pirellulales > Pirellulaceae > JBBSJZ01. The sequence goes on from JBGSIA010000087.1 coordinate 13,550, forward strand.
TTATGTTTGGTAGCGACGGCATTTTACTTAAGCCGGAACCGGAATCGCCAGGACAAATCCGCATCAGCCGATTCCAAGTCGGACAATCCGATAAAAGAGCTGTGGTTCCGAACAACGTGGAAAGTGTGATCGCGGGCGTCGCAGCTGTGGGTGGTGGTTATGGTGACGTCATCGCGGTCTTGCGAAAAGCCAAGGAAGCGGGTTACTTGAAACAGCAACTTGCTCTTGATCCCTTACCCCAAAGCCAACGCACGTACTTCCGCGACAGCGAAGAAACGGAAGACACAGTTGCCGTAAGTCCCTAGTACGGCAAGTACCAAACTAACGAGATTTCGGCGGTTTTGATGCCTCATTTTTTGAACGTGTAATCAAATTGACGTTTGCGTGAATCCATCAAAATGTGTACTGGAAAATCTCAAAAGTAAACGTGAAATGGGGCCAGGTGACGGAGAAGGCCAGTTGTCCCTTGATGGTCACGTTTGAAAAAACTTTGCTTGGCGGAGCAAATTCCGTTGAGAGCCGACTGACTGATGTATGAGAACCGCAATTCGATGATACTGCGATCGAAAGTTATCAAACGACATCCGCCGTGGCATACTGGCAGAATATTGCTAGCGGCACTTTCTTTCTTGATGACGGTCGCGTTGACGCTTGCCGCGCCGGTACCGGCGAAACCCGCTGAAGCGACTGAGCCGACAACGCCGCGCGCTCGCGCAAGCGTTAACGAGTCGCGGATGACGTGGCGTCTGGCTCCCAAAAAGCAACCCCATGCGGGCGCTGATGTTGGCGACATGGGTGTACCCAGCGTCAGCGAGAACGATGGTGTTGCACAGGTCAGTGGTGAAGAAACTGGTCCGGCGATGTTTCACGATGCTGTCGTCAATTCCGCAAGCGATGTGGATTCAGTTAGCTTCGATGTTTTCGAGCCGCTTCCGTCGAGCAGTGGCTATTTCGGTGAGTCCCTGGGATGTGATTCCTGCAGCGGTTGCGACAGCGGATGTGATGCTTGCGGAGGCTCTTCAAACTGTGGGCCGGTTGGCTTATGGGTCCGCGCGGAGTATTTGCTATGGTCGCTCGATGGCAGTCACTTGCCGGCGCTGGTGACGACAAGTCCCCCGGGAACCGCACCGGCAAACATCGGCGTATTGGGTCAAAATACATCCGTCTTGTTTGGCGACAACACGGTTGGCAACGACGCAAGATCCGGTGGACGGGCTACGCTCGGTTGGTGGACAAGCCCATCTCAAACCACTGGCTTCGAAGTGAGTTACCTGGGCATAGATCGCGATGGTGCGAACTTTAGTGCGTCCAACGCGATGTTTCCAAATCTGGCGCGTCCGGTATTCGATACTGGTACTGGTACCGAAGCGTCGATGTTGATCGCGGCCCAGGGCACACTCACGGGCTCAGTCAATGCAGTAGTGGAAAATCAATTGCAAGCGATCGAGTTACTGCATCGACAGCGGATTTCCGGATCAGCGTGTCATCGGCTGGATTGGTTGATCGGTTATCGCTACGGGTTGCTCGACGATCGCGTTCGTATTGATCAAAGTTCGACGATCACGGTAGCTCAGGGACCAGTTATTGCAGGCACAACGAACACCTTGTTCGACTTGTTTGATACCGAGAATCGATTTCATGGTGCTCAGCTCGGATTGAATTATCGTCGTTATTTAGGCTCGTGGATGGTTGCAACTTCTGCGAAGTTGGGAGTGGGCGTGAACCGTGGCGAAGTTTTGATTGATGGTGCGACCGTTACCACAGTGCCTGGTGGCGGTTCATCCACGTTCGTCGGCGGATTGCTCGCACAGCAAACCAACATCGGTCGCTATTCACAATCGGACTTTGCTGTGATGCCCGAGGCCGGCATTTCCTTGATCGGCAACCTCAATCGCTCGACCCAGATATCGATCGGTTACAGCCTGCTTTACTGGAGCGTCGTCGCTCGTGCAGCCGACCAGATCGATCGTCGCGTGTCTCAGTTCCCACCGGAACCCATTTCCGGGCTGGGAAATCCGCGTTTCAATTTCAATACTGACGGATTCCTCGCCCACGGACTGCAAGCCGGGCTGCAATTCCGATTCTAGAAATACGTCAGCGAAACGACGTAACTTACGCGTTCACTGTGATCGTAAACATTTGCTCAACAGACAATCCATAGCGATCTTCGCTAAGCACTCGAATGGTGAAGCTTGTGGGCGATTCGCTGTCGATAGCGACGTTCGTTCGCAGTTCGTTGCCAACGATCATGAACGAACCGTTGTCCGTGCTTCCTGTGCCAGCGACGAGTGTATAGGTGTGCTCATCCGACGAATTGGCATCCACGGTTGATAATGTGCCAACGACTGTGCCGCTTGGCGAATTGTCATTTACCGTCTGGTTGTCCAAAGCAATATCAGTTGGTGCCTCATTAGCCTCGGTGATCGAGATGCTCAATACATCGTCAAAGAATGCACCTGCTGCATCTTGCGTTCGCACGCGGACGGAAAACAAGTCTTGGATCGCACTATCAAAGACTTCGGTAGATACCAATTCGTTGTTAACGATATTGAACGAGTCGTTGCCAGCGCCGCCTGTGCCGTCGACAATGCTGTAGGTGAACATGTCGCCAAAATCGGGGTCTTCGCTGCTGAGCAAGCCGATGACGGTACCAACTGACTCACCCGAGGCCACGTTCGAGCGGCTAATCGCCAATACGGTAGGTGCTTCATTAACATTCGTGACGTTGATCGTCAGCGATTGTTCAAACATCAATCCGCCAGCGTCCGTGGTGCGTACGCGAATCGAGTACGTGTCTTTGGTCTCGAAGTTCAGGGCCGTCTCCGTCAGCAATTGATTGCCGGTGATCGTAAACGATCCGTTGTCGGTGCTACCGGTACCTGAAACGAGCGAGTAGGTGAAGGTGTCGCCCGAGTTTGCGTCGGTCGTCGTCAACGTACCAACGACCGTGCCAACAGTCACATTTTCGGCGACTGAAGTTTGGCTCAGTGCAATCGCGGTCGGCGCAGTG
>JBGSIA010000088.1:0-34827 GCA_041751935.1 Pirellulaceae bacterium
CTGGTGCCGCGATCTACCTCTTCAACCGGACCTCGGCACCTGTCGATCAAAGCGGGCCGGAAGCTTTTTGATGATCACACTTCGCGCCCAAGGTTAGTGGGCGGTGCCAAGAAGAGCACCCAAAAACGCTACAAATCGATCTTTGACAAGTTTGACGCGTTTTGCAAAACCAAACGCATCGTGGATTGGAATCAGGTCACCGAGAAAACGCTTGGCGAGTACGCAGAGCACCTGACGGAGCTCGAGTACGCTTACAAAACTGTGTTCGGTGAACTCAATACGATCAAGACCGCCTTTAAGTAGCTGTGCACCGAAGGGCATTTGTCGCGTGAGCCTTTGAAGTTGAAGCTGCGAAAGGCGGATTGCCAACGGGCATACTGCTACACCGAGGCGGAAGTCGCGGCAATGATCCAACACTGCGGTGAGAACGACGAGCTCGCATGGCTCCAGGGCGTTGCCATCGCGCTGTCCTGTACCGGTCTTCGGATCAGCGAACTGGCATCGCTAAAATGGTCAGATGTTCGATTCGATGAAAGGGCGTTAACGATTGCCGACGAGAGCGGCTACGCCGACAGTGGCAGCGAGCGCCGGTCGACGAAGAGCAGCAGGACTCGGCACATTCCAATTCACCAAAGCTTGCTAAACGTACTTCAATCGCTACCACGTCAAGACACTCGGGTGTTTCTCGGCCCGCGCGGCGGCAGGCTTAAGCCAGACACTGTTCGGAACATCCTGGTACGTGAAGTCATCGAACCGCTTACACCCAGGATTCCAAAAGCGTTCACCGGTGAACGAAGTTTTGAAGACGGCCGGCTGCACAGCTTTCGTCACTACTTTTGCAGCACCTGCGCGAACAATGCGATTCCCGAGCGAATCGTGATGAGTTGGCTTGGCCACTCCGACAGCGAGATGGTTCGGCATTACTACCACCTCAGTGATGACGAATCACTTCGCAAGATGGACCAGTTGAAGTTGGCTGGAAGTGGCGTCGGGAGTTCCGACGTTTAGAAGTTTTGTAACCGACTCGACATTCAGCTGCGGCACATCGCCAGCAATCCTGTTGGGTAAGAACTCTCCTTTTGGCACACTCGTGGCACACACGGGTGTGCCAAAGGAAAACACCCTCAAAAACACGGCGTTTTTGAGGGTGTTTTGACGATAGCGGAGGACACGGGGCTCGAACCCGCAACCCATTACTGGGCAACTGATTTCGAATCAGCCTGCTAGCCATTCGCTTATCCTCCAGGATTCGCATGCTTTGAGTATGTTCCTCTGGCTGGTGTTGTCCGTCAAGTCGTCCAGTGATCCGATCGCGGCTGGGAGGCTATCCGTAGATTTACTCCAGGATGCACTACGTGCAAACTCGCTACAAGGCGCGTCAGTTCTGGATCGCCCGAAAGCGACATCTCGATGGCTGCGGCCTGCTCGTGAACCGACTCCAGCCGCAATCCACCGTCGGCTTGCGTACTTAGTGACAATTCGCCGGACCACTCCAATCCGAAGTCGGCGATTCGTTGTCGAATCGTGGCCACTGTCTTTTCAAGGAGCGATTGATCGGCGTTTGGTTCGCCGACAGGCGAAGGTTCGCTGGCAAGCTCAGCATCACTTGCCGCAAGCAGCTTATCGAACCCCACGACTTCACGCAGAGACCGCACAACATTTCGTGTGCTTGTCGCCGCTTGAGTCACGGCGGCGATCGTTCCGATGGGAAACGTCAATGTTTGTGCTCAGTTTCGAACTCGTAGTCTTTAAGCCACTTCTCCCATTTATGGGCTTCTTCGTGTGTCTTCAACTCCAACTGTCGCCACTGCGGACATCGATAGCGGACGTCGATGTGCCCATCGTGTTCTTTTCGCTCCAATTCACACTTCAATTTCCCTAGGGTGTCGGCGATGATGTCCGCCTTTTTGGAATCGTGGATATGCTTGGCTTTCCAGGTGGGCAAACGGTAGCGAACTATCTCGGCGGCACTGGCCGAAAGGGTAAGCATACCAACAAGGAGTAAGAATCCCGTAAGTCGAATCATGGATAGTCTCGTGCGTGAAGGCGTGAATGGGCAATCTGCCTTTCTGGTAGTTCACCGATGGGCCGATCGTCAAGGCGGGTTCGGAAACACGGACTTCGATTCTAGAGTAGATAAGTCCAGGCAAAAAAAAAACGACCCGGCAAGGGTCTCCCCCGGCCAGGTCGTTTTGGGTCACGTCTGAGGTTTCAGCACGTACTACATTTCGCGATTAACGAACGTAGCTTGCACTGGCCTGAATGACGCGACGCTTGCTTGTCACACTTGCACTGGGGTCCACGATGGGAGCCGGTGGCATTGGAGCACTTTCCGTGGGCACGGCATGTGCTGGAGCTGATTGCATGGGAACAGAATTGTAAATCGGAGCAATCGACGGAGCGGCTCCGCCACAAGAGCTGCATCCGCCGCCGCAATCGCTGCAACCAGCGTCACAGCCACTGTCGCATCCGCCACAGCCGTTGCCGCAACGAATGTTGCCGAACAGCTTCTTCAGCAGACCGCCACTTCGCAGTCCACATCCGCCACAGCTATCGCAGCCGGAGTCACAGCCACCGCAGCTCACTGGAGCTTCGCAGCCGCAAGCTGGTTCGCTGCAACCACAATCGCTCGCTGGAGCCGCACATCCGCAATCGGAGTCGCAGCCTCTGGATCCGCAATTGCCGAACAGCTTGGCCAACAGACCGCCGCTCTTGCCACAGCCGCACGACGGTGCTTCGCAACCGCATGCCGGTTCGCTGCATCCGCCACAAGCAGGTGCGCCGCATGCAGGTGCACTGCATTCGCCACATGCTGGTGCTTCGCAACCGCAAGCGGGTTCACCGCAGCCACAACTGGCTGAACGAAGTTTGCCCAACAATCCACAGCCTCCGCCACACGCGGGTGCTTCGCAGCCGCATGCGGGTTCGGCACAGCCACATCCACCGCCGCAAGCGGTTTCAGCGCCACAGGCCGGTTCACAGGCGGAGGTGCCGCAACCCGAATCACAGCAATTGCTGCTCGAGCCACAACACTTCATGCCCAACATCCGGTCCAACAGGTCACCCGCGAATCCTTGGCCGCACATAGTGCTGCCGAGGATGAGGGTCAAAGTCATAATTGATTTTTTCATGGAGCCACGTCTCCCTTACGTAATCTCACATACACTTCATTCGCGAGTCAAAAAGGCGTACTTAGCACGAGTCACGAAACGTTCGGCGGCGAAATTGAGGTGCGGTCGTTGGACGAAGTCGCCGACGATCACACCTCACGTTTCCGTTGCGAGCTCTTGACGGGCCGGGTGCGGGACACCCTGCCCGCCGACTTCGTTCAGCTCGCTAAGACCGCTTTATTCGTGTCTCATGCAAAGGCCCCCCTTCGCATCGACAAGATCCAGACATCCTATGTCCGGACCTTTTCTTTCCCTTCGCTGATTCAGTTCTGCGGCAGCCACGAGCAACCGAGCCTTCCTCAGCGAGACAGTTCAGATATCGACCAGCATCTTTCGGTCGATCAATCTTCCTTCCCAGATTCCCCCGCTTGCTAAGCTTTACCGGCTGGGCAACAGTCTTCATATTTTCCGTAAAAAACCAATGAAACGGTCGTACCTGTAGCCCTCTGCACTATCATCGACTATGTTAATGGCCCACCCATGCCCCATCTGGAAAGCGCCCAGCTTCACTAAACTGATGGCAGTTAACGCTTCAACGCCTGCACCGTTTAAAGTTGTGCATTTACCCGATCTTGCGGGAATAGCGTGTCCCTGTGGCGTTGCCCGGCGGGCCTATGCGGATGCTGCGGAATTCCCAGGTACCTTGCATTACACGGAAATCCACCGAGAAGCTCTCATCCATTATCACCTCCACCACACTGAAGTTTACGTGGTTTTGGAGTGTGGCCCAGACGCTGCAATCGAGCTGGACGGAACGATTACGCCCGTTCAGTCCTACACTTCGATATTGATCCCCCCCGGCGTTCGCCATCGAGCAATTGGGGAGATGAAAGTTCTGATCGTATGTACCCCTGAGTTTGACTCAGCGGACGAACACTTTGATGATGAGTAGGTACGCTTTCAGGAGCGTTGTGCCCCGGACCGTGCTTTGGCCAGCGCGGACAGCTAATAAACCAGAGACGAACTGAATGTTTCCCGCCCGACTACAAGAACTGTTGCTTATTTTTGGACTGTATCTTGCGCCAGTTGCATGTGCTCAACAGGCGGATTGGGCGTACTGGCGCGGTCCAGGCTTTGACGGCACTGCCAACAACCAGGAAAACGAGTAAAACAATAGTCCCGAATGGGCCTATTTTTCGTAGGATAGGTTCCGCAAAAGAAGAAAAACGCCGCCCGAAAAGGGGTCTGACCCACTTTTGGTTGAGCAGTAATTTCCAGCACGTTCACGTCGAAGTGGATCAGGCTGGAATTTAAACCACAGCCCACCTAACTTCGCACTTCCCCTGATTTTCATGCAAAAAAAAGAATTTTCAACTTGGAGCGTACTGATCGGCGCCGCTGTCTTAGGCAGCATCACGACCATGTTATTTGGTGGTTGCAAGCCACCGGTCAACACTGCGTCCAAGGTCAACACGTCAACGAACGCTTATATCTTCGACGATGAAGCGGACAGCAACGTTACGGATTTAGACAGCAACGTCACCGATCTGGGCAGCAATGTCACGACTGCCTTGGCTGAAACTCCAGCAGCGTCCGTGCCCGAGATGAAGATCGCCCAAGCTCCTGCAGCCCAGGCTCTTGCAGTTCAGGCACCTGCAGTAACTGATCTCGCTGTCGCGGCGGTTCCTGAGGTCAAGCCCGAGCCGAAGGCGGACGTGGCGGAAGCGAAGACGGACGCCGCGGATCCATCAACTACCATCTCTACGGACGAAGTCACTCAACCGAAGGACGTTCTTAGTTCTGGCGGCGACTGGCCCCAGTGGGGCGGAACACGGCTTCGTAACAATGCTCCCAACGTTACGGGATTGCCCACCGAGTGGAACATCGGCAAGTTTGACCGCAAGACCGGCGAGTGGGACAAATCCAAAGCTGAAAACATTCGCTGGTTCGCGAACTTGGGAAGCCAAACGTATGGCAACCCCGTTGTCGCGGGCGGACAAGTTTACGTTGGAACGAACAATGGTGCTGGCTACTTGAAGCGATATCCGGCTCAAGTCGATTTGGGATGTTTGCTGTGCTTTGATGAGAAGAACGGCGACTTTCTTTGGCAACACAACAGCGAAAAATTGATCACCGGACGAGTCCACGATTGGCCGCTTCAAGGTATTTGCTGTGCGCCGCTGGTTGAGAGCGACCGGTTGTGGTTCGTTACCAGTCGCGGCGAAGTGCGATGCTTGGACACGAAAGGGTTTCATGACGATGAAGATGATGGCCCAATCAAAGACGAATTGGCTTTCGTTGCCGAGTTAATGAACAGTGGTGGTGGATCGGCGTTCGAGGACTCGCTCACAGCGCTGAACAAGGGTGAGTTCACTGAAGCAATCATCACCGCGTTGACCGAAGCTGGCGAAGCACCCGAAGGCAACGTCACGGTGAAGATGCTCGCCGAGAATAAATCTTGGACCGCTAGCGGCAAGTTCGGTGGTGTCGATCGCGAATTATCGATCAAGCAAATCGGCCCACGGATCAGCCTCTTCAAGTCACTGGGCACCCATGACAAACAAGACGCAGATGTTCTCTGGATCTTTAACATGATGACGGAACTGGGAGTGAGCCAACACAACATGTGCTCGTGCAGCGTCACAAGCTACGGCGACTTGTTGTTCGTCAACACCAGCAACGGCTTGGACGAGTCACACATTAACTTGCCAGCTCCCAATGCCCCCAGTTTTATCTGCATGAACAAGAACACGGGCAAAGTGCTGTGGACCGATGCCTCGCCAGCGACCAATATTCTGCACGGTCAATGGTCCAGCCCCACGGTGGCTGAATTGGGCGGTGTAATGCAAGCGTTGTTTGCGGGCGGTGACGGTTACTTGTACAGCTTCAAAGCCGATGGCGGTAAAGACGGCAAGCCAGAACTGCTATGGAAGTTTGACTGTAACCCCAAGACGTCGAAATGGATTCTTGGCGGTGAAGGCACTCGTAATAACTTAATCGCGACTCCCGTGGTCTATAACGACCTTGTGTATATCGCCGTTGGCCAGGACCCCGAGCACGGTGAGGGCGAAGGCCACTTGTGGTGTATCGATCCCAAAAAACGCGGTGATGTTTCTCCACAACTGGCCGTAAAAATCGAAGACGGAAAGCGAACGCCGATTGCTCATAAACGCATTCAAGCGGTGGAAGAGGAAAAGGGCGAAGCGGCGATCGATAATCCGAATTCGGCAGCCCTATGGCATTACAGCATGTTCGATACAAACGAGGACGGAGCGATCGACTTCGAAGAAGAAATGCACCGCTCCATTGGAACCATTGCGATCAAGGACGACGTTCTTTATGTGGCTGACTTCTCGGGACTTCTGCACTGTTTAAGCGCCGCTGGCAGCAAGGACGGCAAGCCCGTCGTTCACTTTACGTACGACATGTTGGCGCAAAGTTGGGGCAGCCCCCTAATCACCGACGGTCACGTGTACATCGGTGATGAAGACGGCGATGTCGCAATTTTTGAGTTTGGCGCAGAAAACAAGGAGCCGATCTCTGAGGTCAATATGGGAACCAGCGTTTACAGCACTCCAGTAGCTGCCAATGGGACGATCTATGTCAGCACCAAGGACAAGTTATTCGCAATCGGTTTGCCAAAGTAATGACTAAGACTCTCGTCGACTGTGGAAACTGCGGTCCCGACTACAACGCGATTCGACAGATGGTAAACGCGAACTTTGGCGCGGTTGTCATCCAGACGCATGGCGCAGAGGATACGCTCGAAATGCTGCGAACGCGGCAGGTCGACCTGATCACGGTTAACCGCAAACTGGATCGTGACTACAGCGATGGCATCGAAATCATCCGCCAACTGAAAGCGGACCCTGCGACCGCTGCGGTGCCGGTGATGTTGGTTACCAATTACGAAGAACAGCAGGAAAAGGCGATTGAATTGGGCGCCGTCCATGGGTTCGGAAAGCTGGCGCTGCGTGACGACGAAACTCGCGAGCGGTTGGCTCCGTACTTAGGAAAAGACCCAAACGCCGAGTCGCAACGACGTGACACCGGCGCTCGCGTCGACGGGTGAAATTCCCTCCCACGTCTGACCAAAATCTCTCGCTTGGCTTCCATGAACGCTTCGTTTCGCAAAATGCTGTCCGCTAAAATTCACCGTGCCACCATCACCGGCGCGGACGTTGACTACGAGGGCAGTATCACGATTCCACCCGAATTGCTCGAAGCTACCGGGATCGTTCCGTATGAAGCGATCCATGTTTGGAACGTCACCCGGGGAACGCGGTTGGAGACCTACGTCATTCTCGGAGAAGCCGGTAGCAACGATATCTGTGCCAATGGAGCTGCCGCACATTTGATTCAACCTGGCGATCAAGTCATTTTGGCGACCTACACATTCGTTGCTGAAGAAGACGTGGACAGCCATCGACCGCGGATTGTGTTTGTCGACCACATGAACCGCATCAGCCATCAAGGCCCGGAAGTCGCCGGACCCAAGCGACGTGCGGCGTTGCCATAGCCTATGTCCGAACCGTCACGCAAGAAGAGCAAGAACCGACACTTCAGCGGAAATCATCAACGTGGCTGGTTATGGGGGCATCACGCAGTCAGCGAAACCCTAGCGACGAATTTCTGGCCCGTGTTGGAAATCTTTGTTAGCCAACAAGCATCAGTTAAATTCGCCACGTTGCTCTCGAGGAAGCGAAGCGAGGGAATCCCCATCGAAATCGTCTCACCGTCGAGATTGGAACAGTTGTCACGCTCGACAGAACACCAGGGTTTGGTTGTGCGTTTGGGCAAGTATCCGTATCAGTCGATGGACATTCTACAGGGACTCGTTGATAAATCGTTCGCTCAAGCAACCGCAGGCATTTTGCGGCCATTGGTGGTGATTTGCGATCGCATTCAGGATGCGTTTAATTTCGGTGCAATCTTGAGATGTTGTGACGGTGCCGGTGTTGCGGGAGTGATTGTTGGAGTGTTTAGCCAGGCAGAAGTCACGCCGCATGTCGCAAGATCTTCGTCCGGCGCCGTGAATTACACACCGATCATCCAAGTAAACGACTTGATGATCGCAGCTCAAACGGTCCAGCGACTTGGAATTACGTTAGTTGCCGCGGATGCAAACACTGACACCAGTGTGTGGAATTCGCCATTGAGCGGGGATTGTGCACTTGTGGTTGGCAGCGAAGCGACGGGCGTTGCTCCAGAGTTACTGGCGATTTGCGATCAACGCGTTTGCATTCCCATGCAGGGGCAAGTAACGTCATTGAATGTGGCGGTTGCTACGGGAATTTTATTGTACGAGATTCGTCGTCAACAACATGCGCCGTCGCTGTAGGCAACGAGTTACAAATCCTTTGCCGCAGCAACGTCGAGATAGAAACGCACATCCGCTGCTTGAACATGCGCGGCTGGAAACTTGGCGTAGTCACCGGTCCGATGCAGTACTTGAGACAACACGTTCGCCTTACTGTCGCCGGTTACCAGAAACACGATTCGTTTGGCATGGTTCAGAACGGTACCGGTTAACGTGATTCGTTTCTGTCCCGAATCAGGATGTGTTGCCACTTCACAAAATTCTTGGGACGTTAAGAACTGGCTTTCGTGAGGAAAGATTGACGCGGTATGCCCGTCATCACCCATTCCTAGAATGACCAAGTCGAATTGTGGAATACCGCTGTCATCGACGTCCACATTCTCGCGGATGATTTGCTCGTAGCGCAATCGTTCCTGTACAGGATCGGACTCACCCAACACGCGATGAACATTTTTTTCTGGAACGTTGACAGAATCCAAGAAAAGCGATTTTGCGACACCGTAGTTGCTGTCGCTATCGTTTGGAGGAACACAACGTTCGTCACCCCAAAAGAAATGAATGCGTGACCAATCGATCGTGTCCGCATACTGACTGGCCCAGTGCTGGAACAGAATCTTGGGCGTGGTGCCGCCGGAGAGAGCAATCGTCAGATTCTCGGAGTGTTGTTGCTGAACCCAGTCAGCGAACTCTGCTGCAAAATAGGCAGCCACAGCCATCGGATCTTCGAATATTTTCGTAGTCGCAGTCATTTCGTTTTTTTGATGAGTTTTCTGCTCATTCCACGGATCGACAAGGGACTGCCGACGCGGCGATTAGAGCATGTTTGGTTGATCCGTGCAGCGAGTTGTCGCATTGGGTCATCGACGATCAATTGGGAAGTTTTGCAAATCCTCGAATTTGGTCTCAAAATTCGCCTTGACCGCGAAAAATGGTTCCGCCTATTCTTCGCCCATCGCCAGTCAATCGGAAACGAAGAAGCTTGTCGATGACGGTCCAGCGAATCCAAACGGTCCTGCACTGACGATCCATTATCGTTGCGGACGAACTTCAAAACGAGCCTTGACACGGAAGTCGAATCTCAACGAAGTTGTACTGAGTTCACTGACTGAAAAAAACGTTCGACGGGTCCAAGCTAGGATGGCTTCGGTCCCAGTCGAACAAATTGTGACCACCGGCTCCCGGAATTTTGCGCGTCGTCCTCCGCCCCCCTAGGACAACGTAACTTCCGGGAGCTTTTTTTATGCGCTGACTGAAAAAATGCCGAACTCCTGCCGGCAGATATTCTTAAATCCAGCAGCCCAACGCTGTCTTGCCTACAATATTCAATATCCTGCCTACAATATTTGCACAGTGGTAACTGATCTCTTACCGGCTGTACCGCGATGCAACGGCACGGAAAAAATTGAACAGCAATAGGACGAACACGGTGACAACGGCATACAAACATCTACGGACGAGTACCACTCATGGAGCGGTCGTCGTTTTTTTGGTCGACCCCAAACTGCTCGACCGCGAAACGATCCAGGAGACGCAAGACGAGTTAGTCGCGTTTGTCAAAACCGAGGCTCCGCCGCGACTGGTGATTAATTTCAAGGACGTCAAAGCAATTTCGTCGGAATTCATTGCGGTCATGCTTCGCTGCAAGGAATACGTCAAGAGCGGTGGCGGGCAACTTCGATTGTCGAACATGAATCCAGTGGTGCGGATGGCTTTCAAGGTCACCAACTTGGACGGTCGCCTGCTGTTCATTTACGATTCCATCCCGCAAGCGGTCGACTCCTTCGAACCTTAGGACCGACGGAAATGTCTGACCAAGCTCGAATCCTCGTCGTCGACGATAGTGCCACGCAACTGCTGCAGATCCGTTTGCTGTTGGAGGCTGCCGGGTTTTCGGTGTGTGCAGCGAGCGATGGTGAAGAGGCCTTGGAGCATGTCCAGTCCGAAGTCTTTTCGCTAGTAGTTACCGATTTACAGATGCCCAGGATGGACGGTCTGGAGTTAGTGCGCGAAATCGCTCGCCAAGAACTGAATGTGCCTGTGATTTTGACCACCGCTGCTGGCAGTGAAATGGTCGCGGCGGAAGCCTTGCATGCCGGTGCGGCCAGTTACGTTCCCAAGAGCGGTTTGGCGACGATGTTGTTGCCCACCGTGGAGCGAATTCTTGAACTCAAACAAGCTGCCGAGCCCGATCCGCATCTTGCCGAATGTTTGGAAAGCATGACTTTCCAGTGGTCGTTGACCAATCATCAATCTCTCGTGCCCAATTTAATTCGCCGGATTGAATCGATTTTGCATGAGATGGGGCTGAGTGATCCGGCCCAGCTACTGCAGGTCGCGATGGCATTGGACGAAGCCACCAACAATGCGATGGTTCACGGCAACTTGGAAGTGAGTTCCGAACTTCGCCGGACGGACGACGGACGGCCTTTTTTGGAAAAGATCGACCAACGCCTGAACGAAGCACCGTATCGCGATCGTCGTGTCCTGTTTAATTTGAACGTCACCAAGCAAAAAGCTACGTTTACCATTCGAGACGAGGGACCTGGATTTAAGGTCAGTGACGTTGCCGATCCAACGGACCCAGCCAACTTAGAAAAAGAAGGTGGCCGAGGGCTGCTGCTCATCAACACCTTCATGGACGAGGTCAAGCACAACGCTTCTGGCAGTGAGATCGTCATGGTCAAGCACTGTCATCGTGAATGACAGAAAATCGCATTTGCTGACTGCCAAACTCAACTCGAGTTGGAGATAAATCGATAGCCCGCATCACGAATCGTCAGTAAGTGTGTCGGCGAAGCCGGATCAGCTTCGATGATTTTTCGCAAGCGAGCAATGAACTGATCGACCGCTCGCGTTTGCAAATTGCCGGACATTTCCCAGACTTCGGCGAGCAATTCGTTGCGGCTGATAACTCGGCCCTCGTTTTCCAGAAAGTAACGCAACAGCCGCAATTCTTTGGGTGTCATACGGACCCGCTCACCGGCAACCAAGACTTCGTGGGTCTCGAAATTTACTGCACAGAGTCCAAAGTTTGCTTCACTGATCGTCGTGCGAATCGGTCGTGCTGGTCGCTGGTTCTGCTCTCGCTGTGACATGGCCAACAAGTTCTTGACGCGACTGATCAATTCGTCCAACTCGAACGGTTTGTTCATGTACTGGTTCGCGCCAACATCGAACCCACGCGTGCGATCCTCGGCCAACGTTCGTGCCGAGAGCATCAGAATCGGGACGTTTAGTCCTGAGTTGCGGATTGCTTCGCAAACCGAATATCCACTCATTCCCGGCAGCATCAGATCGAGAACGATCAGCCGAATCGGTTCACTTGCGGTATCGACCATACGCAGCGCCGTCGGCCCGTCCTCGACGAGGGTTACCCGGTAGTTTTCAGCTTCAAGGTTGTATTTGATACCCACGCCGAGATGTTTCTCGTCTTCAACAACCAAGATATGAGGTCGCATGGAACTGTAAACAAAAAGAAGTTGTGTTTTTAAGAACGTGTCGAGAATGAACTTACGTTGATTCTAAATTCTGGGGAACCACGCGACCGAGTGTCACTTGGAATTCGGTGCCGCCACCACCCTCGCGATCACGGACATAAATTCTGCCGCCCATTGCTTTAGCAACGTTGCGCACCAAGTACAGCCCCAGTCCTGTTCCTTGTTTGCTGCGTTCCAATTCGCTACCTAAGCGAACAAAACGTCCAAAAACTTTCCGTCGCTGATTAGGTGGAATTCCAGGGCCATTGTCGATAATCGAAACAACCACCTCCTGGTTCTCTTGCAGTGTCGCCTCGACCAAAACGTCCGGTGGCAAACCGCCATACTTGACAGCGTTGTCGATAAGATTTCGAAACAAGATTTCCAGCTGAATCAATTGTCCTTGAATAGTGATCGGTGCCGAACGGACTTGGATCGAGTCCTGAGGTACGTGATGACGCGCGCAGGCCGCCGTGCTGCACTGCACCAGCAATTCATCCAAGCGCACCGCTTCGTCGGGAGCTGGCTTCAGTCCTCGTTCGATTCTCGCTGCATCGAGCAAATGGTTGATCAGCGAATCCAGTCGCTCAACGTCTTCGAGCATGAATTGGTGAAAATCTTGTTGCTGTTGCTCATCAACGTTCCGACGAGCCAATGTCTGTAAGTACAGCTTCAACGAGGCGATCGGGCTCTTCAACTCGTGGGTGACGGAGTCGATAAAGTTTGATTGGCGTCGATTTAAATTGAACGCCTTGACAGTTAACGTTAAGTACGCGATCACTCCTGCCAATACTCCCGCAAGCAAGACCGCACCGGTCGCCAAAAGAATCCAAAAAACCGCTGGTGAGTCCGTACCAGTAACCACCAGCAGATTGGATGTAATCCATACCGCGGTCAACACGACCACCAGCACGATCATCACGACGCCAAGCGCGATCGGGGCTCGTAGGGAACGTCTTTCCAGCATAGTTGCGTCAAAATTTAGTAATTAGGCAAATTGAGCAGACCATTGCGGACAATAAACCGCAATCATTTTCCTCTGATGGTACAGAATTCGCCTCGGTTGGACGTGACGCGGGAACCATAACCAGCAATAATACCTGACAGGCGTCTATTTACCCGTTGCCGATAAGTTTTCACCTTGCGGCTTTTTTGGAGCACAAGCCAAATGAGTGCCGAAACCCGAACCCAGCAGTTTTGCGAACGCGTCTTACGACAGGTAAGGCTCGATTGCGGACGTTCTCTGGCACGTAGTCGCTATTGTCCCCAACGGAGCGAGATTATCCAGCTACGCTGCATGGACGATCACCCCGAAAGTGAAAATTCGTTTGGAAACCAATTATGGTATTTCGAGGGAGTCGGTATCGACGACGCGGATCGCCGCAAAAGTGTCTACGGTGTCATCGAATATTCGATCCAATTTGGCCTACATGAATTAGTCGAGGATGGCGTCTTTGAATCTTCGGGGGAACGCGAACGGTTTCGCCACGACTACGAGCGGGAGATCCACCGTCCTTCTTGGCAACAACCGGCGCATCGCTTGCTCGCATTAGCGATGGTCGCTGTCACGGTGACTTGGTTAATTTTCCTGTTCGTCAGAACACTGGCTGCGTAGCCAATCGACGAATAACTCTTTGCATGCAACCGACAAAAATCGTCGCAGTCGACCAACTGCGAAAGACATACTCCCATTGGTCGCGTCGAAAATCACGTGAAATTCATGCCTTGCGGGGCGTTTCTCTTTCGGCCTATGCCGGCGAAGTCTTTGGGCTGCTCGGTCCCAATGGCGCTGGCAAGACTACCCTGATCAAGATTCTGCTTGGTGTCGTGGGGCCTTCTGGAGGCACGGCGTCTTTGTTTAGCCAATCCTGCGGATCGAGGGCCGCCAGTTTGCGAATCGGCTATCTCCCTGAATCGCTGCGGATCGACCGCCACCATACGGCGCGAAGTGCGCTGAAATACTACGGCAGAATGAGCGGCATGTCGGAGTCAGCAATCGGTCGTCGCAGTGACGAACTGCTTGAGCTGGTCGGACTTCGCGGACGCGACCGGGAGTCGGTACGCCGGTTCAGTAAAGGCATGTATCAACGGCTGGGGCTGGCTCAAGCGCTGATGCACGACCCGGATTTACTCGTTCTGGATGAACCAACCGACGGACTCGATCCAGTAGGTCGCAGTCAAGTGCGAGGTGTGTTGGAATTTCTTCGCGACAGCGGCAAGACGATTTTTCTTAACAGCCATATCCTTCAAGAAGTCGAACTGGTCTGTTCTCGGGTTGCCATCCTCGCTGCGGGCGAGATTCGTGGCATGGGTACCATCTCAGAACTGGCGCGGATGCACGGCGAACCGAAAACGCGGCTGGATCTTGTTCCTGGAAACTCGACCGATCGACATCGTGACCTCGCCGTCGAATTGGCTCGTTGCTTGGAAATCGATCAAACGTTGATTCAAACCTTGCCGCTGCCTGAAATGATACGGTTGGAGCTGACGACGACACGGCAAGCGGCAATCGACCGAGCGATCGACCTATTGCGAAGCTGGCAATACTCGATCATTTCGCTTTCGGTCAATCGACCGTCGCTAGAGCAGACATTTTTGAAGCTTGTGGACACGGCCGTGCCTCCTGACGGGGAAGCTTCGGTCCTTGCCGAATCAATCGCGGCGGACACACAGTCGATTGCCTCGTCAGCAACCGTATCGACTTCGGCGGAGAATTCAGTTACATGATTCGCCCGTACTATGCTGTCATTCTGGACTCATTCCACGCCGCATTCGCGTCCCGAATATTGTGGATCGCGTTCCTTGCCATTTGGATCTTGCTAGCGTGTTTGGCACCGATCGGGTTTCGCGAGGACTTCACAACTTCGTTTCGCATTCGCGATTTCGAAAACGGCACCCGACTCAAAGCGATGCTTGCCAGCTCGCTCGCGGATGCCAAATCGCAAAGCCCGGCAGTCTCGCAAATCGTGACTGCGACACCAGCGGACCTGAAGCGACAGCTAGAACGCGTTGGTCAGGGTGACGAGGTTCGCATTCATTTGCAGGTTCTCGCTGACGCACTCAATGGTTTACTAGACACAAACGATTGGTATGACGCCGACGCTTGGCAGGGAACTCAACGACTGAGAGAACGTCGTGAACTCGAAGCCCTTCCGCCCAGGGAGCTGACCGATAGCCAACGACGACGGCTGGCACGATTGCGCATTGAAGCGGCATTGCCCGGTGTTTTCAGTTCTCGTTCTGCTCGATCGGTATTGTTGACGTACGCAGGCTTCGATTTCCCCGCTTCGTTCGCCATCGACAAGACACAATTTTTGACGCTGGTGAACCAGTGGGTTGTACCGACCATCATCAATTGGTTGCTGGGCTTTGTTCTTATTTTCTTAGGCATCTTGGTAACGGCATCGATCGTGCCGGATATGCTCGAACCTGGATCGTTACACTTGCTATTGAGTAAACCCGTGTCACGTACTGGTTTACTGCTATCCAAGTTTGTTGGCGGCTGTGTGTTTGTGTTTTTATGTGTCACTCAGCTTGTTGTCGGGCTGTGGCTGATCTCTGGTTTTCGCCTGGAGGTCTGGAACGTGCGGATGCTCTGGTGCATCCCGGTGAGCGTCTTCTTGTTCGCGGTCTTCTTCAGCGTGTCAGTGGCAGCGGGCTTGCTATGGCGTTCGTCAATCTTGGCTATTGGAATTACTTGCATGTTTGGTGCGATGTGCTTAACGATCGGAATCATTGGCGGTCTTTTCGACACACTCGTTAGTGGACCAACTCGAATCCGTGATCTTGCGGTCGTTGACGATTTCCTTCTTGCCGCCACGTCTGGTGGTGGCTTGGTTCGATTCGATGCAACCACCAATCGATTTATAGAGATTTTTGAGAGCGACGTGTTTAGCGGCGATCGCGTGTTGGCCCCCGTAGCAATGCCGACGGATGATCCAAACACATCAAGTTTCTTGACAGCCCAAGTGCGGGGCGGCCGATTCAATCCGTTCGGTAGCGGATCGCTCGACCTTCTTTTGATTTCGTCAAGAAATAATTGGGAACCGGTACCTAGTCTACGTTTACCGACCGGAACACTGCGGATCGATTTGTTGCCGCCAGATCGGCTGTTGGCCACCAACGCAGGCGGACTCGCCGTGACCACGCTAAAAGAAGTGCAGCGGAGTGCGGGCGAACCGACGGAGCCAGCGGCGGGCAGTCAACCGACAGATCCGAACTCATCGGGCACCAGTTCACCGGATTGGATTGCCAAGCTGGCCGGGATGATGGGAGGTGCAACGACGGGTTTCCAATCGATACTGCCGCGGGGTATTGCGCTAACGCCACCTCGTCGCATAGCGTTTTCTCCTGAAGGCACAGCGATTTATGTTACGGGCGGCGGACGGCTCTATCGAGTAGCACCTGTGGACCCGTCGCAAAACAGTTTGTGGCAAATCACCAGTGAGATCGAGCTTGAGGGCGAGATTTCAGCACCGGTCGTCCTGGCTTGCAGTGATTCGATTTTGCTCGTCGCTCGCGAGAATGAGCCTTTGTACTTACGCGACAGCAAGACGCTTGAGGTGATGCGAACTTTGTCAACGGATACTGGCGTTGCTCCGCTTCGTGCCGTGTCGCTCGGACGGGACGACTCATTCGCAGTTCTTGCCAGCGATGCACGTTGCCGAATTATCAACGGTACTGCAAGTGAGTCGGATACGCCCGGAGCGTCATGGCAGTCTTCGTACACACTGCCGATTCGCGAAATCGAAGCCATCCATTTCGACGCCGTCACGAAGCGATTGATCGTCGCACATCACGTGGACCAAATCGACTTTCTTGAAATGCAGCGCGACGAGGTATTGGCTCCTGCAATCACGACGGTGCGTCGCATTCGAACATCGCTGTCGAGCTGGCGGCTTGTCGACCGGTACGTGATGTCACCTTTGAGAATGATCATTCCTCAAACCGGTGAACTAGGTGAAACTGTTGCGGCAATCGTCAGCGGTGAATCGAGCGTGGCAATTGATAGCGGCGGTATCGGCGACGAGCCGGAAATAGTTAGGTACCGCATCTTGCGCCCGGTGCTTAGCTGTGCGGGATTCATTGTCGTCATGCTTTGCGTCAGTTGCGTGTACTTCTCGACTCGCGATTACTAAGCACCATTCAAGGCATTTGAACAGAGGGCCGTGAACTGAATTGCGAGCAAGCAGGAACGTGTACAATCGATACAACCGTTACGTTTCGTAAGCTTCTCCCACACTTGATATGCCAACTTCGTTGGTCGTTTGGCCAATCGAGGATAGACTGCGGCTTTCACCCATTGTCGAACACTTTGAAGCCAGATGCCGCTGTACTACTTTTTGTTGCTCATCGTTTCACTCAGTTGCGGGTCACTACCGACGAGCGATGCGCCGCTGGATCGAGTGTTGTTGGCGTCCGTTGCCATGGTGACGGCCTGGTCACTTCTGTGCCACGTGGCGGCAAGAGTTGTGGCCAACCAGGTTCTTGCTGGGGAGTGTGAACCCTTTGCTGCGGCCCGCCTGCTCGAACGGCAACTCGAACTGTTTCGTTTTCTCGGTCTAGGCGTTGCTGTTTTATGCCTCGTAGGGTTCGGCTTAGGTCGCATTCTGGATAGGATTCCGATCGTCGCCAATTCCATGTTGCTGCAATCGTTTATCTTGCTTGCTCCAGCAACACTAATGACTGTCGCGACTTGGTCAGCGGAGCACCGGTATGGTGTTCGCCTGCAGTACGTAGACGCTGGTTTAAGGGCTCATTTAAAATCCTTGCGCACTGCGATTCGAGGCGGCGCTTTATGGCTGATGACACCCGTGTTGATTCTCCTTGGATGCGCCGATCTGGTTTCCATGATCCCTCTCTCGGATACTGTTTCTCAACTGGTGATAGCGTCGATCGTCATCGGTGGTGTGCCGATTGGAATGCCATTGTTGATGCGATATCTGTTCAAAACTTGCGCGATTGATGAGCGTGATCGTGACTGGATTCGGTCGCTGCTGGGTGCGTCCGGCGCTTGTCGCACGCGAGTTGTGTGTTGGCAGACCGGCAACACAGCATTCAATGCAATGGTCGTCGGTTTTGTCGCTCCGCTACGTACCATGTTGCTTTCGGATCGTTTGCTCGCTGAATTGCCGCGTGACCAGTTGGCGATGGTAATCCTGCACGAAGCGGCACATTTGCGGCGTCGCCACATGCCCTTGAGAATGCTTGGAGTCTTGCCGGCATGGGTTGCCGCGGCGATGGTGACACAGATCGCCGGTGACGCTGCATGGGCGATCCCCTTGGGTACGACGACCGGTATCCTGCTGACTTTATTGCTGCTGAAGAGCCTGGCCTACCGTACCGAGCACGATGCGGATGTTTTCGCTTGCCGACTCGCCGCGGAAATATCATCGAAAGTACAACAGGTACCTGGGACTGAGCGGTTAGCGGCAGAGTCACTCGCCTTGGCCCTTGAGCGAGTAACGCGAGAGCATGCTTCGTCAAGCCAACCGACGTGGTTACATCCAGGCGTCGATCAACGCATCGCATTCTTGCGAGAACGCACCCAGCCGAATGCGAAACCAACAGCAGCCACAACCATCGCCAACCCAGCGTAACCATGCATTTTGATTAACGTGTGCAAGTCGTCCGTTCCAGCGATTGGCAACATGGACAGGAACATCGTCGCGATCGTGACAAACCCCAAGACAACCATACCCCAGTATCCGATTCGAACTTTCAGGTTTGACTTCGGATCATTGACAACAAATGCCAGCCAACTGACGGCAAAGATCGGCAATAGCACGACCAGCGCACCACTGAGCATCATGTGCAACAGCAACCGGTTTCCGTGAAGCGGTACTGCGGGAATCGATGTCAGGAATAGCGCAATGACGACTGCCAATACTGAGACCGCTGTACCAATTTGAGCAAGTCTGCTCATTGCTTAGCCTCACTACTACTTGCTGCGATGGCCGCTGGTCGATTCAGCAACGCTGCGCCTCCTGCGCCGACTCCCAACATCATGACTATCGCCAGCAGCATGAGCGAAGCCGCGATGAGGAGCTTAAAGCTATCGCGGCCACCAAACATTTGATTCCACAACAGACGTTGATTGGCATCAATTCCTTGCAAGGACGCCATGGTGAACGACGGCGAGTCTCCAGGTGCTGGGCCGATCGCTTGTACAGTTGAATCGAAGATCTTGCCCCCATCCGCATGGCATTCGCGACAACCACTCACTCCGAGTGACCAGCCGGATGGACGAACGTTATGCGCGATTGGCCACCTGACGCTTTCATCGCCCCCGACACTTTCTGAAACAACAGTGAGCCCTGAGTCGCCTTTGCTATAGACTCGCCCCGTGGAAACATACACGGCCTGTTGGACGCCACCTTGCTTCTGGATAGCATCGAGCGATTGCAGGATCTTTTCCGAAAATGTCTCAGCTTCGCTGGCGACTTCAAGCACAAAATCTTTGCGCACGCGAAGCGATTTTCGCGTCCAATCGTACACATCATTTGGCGACAGCGGCTTGACGTTGCTGCCGTCCATCCTGCCCCAATACGCCGGCCACAGGATTCGTTGCGGATAAATCTTTCCGTCATCTAACTTGGCAAAAACGGGCCCTTGGATGAAAGGTGACTCCGTTCCACTCCGGTGTGCACTTGCTCCGAGTGAATGACCGAGCGAGGTCAACATCCGCAACGATTCGCCGCGTGGAATCGGTCCCGCATGGCACGCCGTACACGAAAGTCGCTCAAAGTGTACCGGTGGCAATCCAGCATGTAGCGGTCGCGGCGATCCCAATCGCCCGCCGCGCAAGGCAACGTTCCGCTCTTCGTCAGTTCCCAAGTGACAACCACTGCAGGAAAGCGTACTGATTGCAGCGCCAGTGGGATGCGACTCGCCCTCGAAACCACGAACCGTGTGGTGCGAGATTCCGTTGCGATGGCAATCAACGCACAGCATCCCGGCACGCAAGTGAACGTCCTCGTCGTGTGTCCACCCCGGTTCGATGACACCATTAATTACTTGGGCCGAACTGTGGCACTCCAGACATGCGTTGTTCTCTGGCTCGCGCAGCACATCAAAGAACACTTTTCCATCGGCAGCAAAACAATCGGCGTCGTACTCGACTTGCGGCAACATCGTGATTGTCGCGGGATCCATTGCATCAGCATCATCATTGATTCGCGAGACGCGTCCCTGGACGGACCCGATATGGATTGCGGCAGTCGCTGCCCAAGCGAGATTCTCACTTGATATTTGCTCTCGACGCGACTCAAAATCGTAGCTGCCGGAACCTGCGTGACAGGCCATGCAGTCGATTTCTATTTCGCCAGCTAGCGACCAACGTGGGGAAACTGTTGGATCGTCCGGCTGGTTTGCTGCGGGCTGTGCCGAAAAGCCTCCTCCGGGAAAACGGGCTCCGAACTGAATCGTCATCTCCCAGGCTGAAAGTCCCACATCGCGAGGATCAAACACGCCAACACGTTGTTGAGCGGAGCGACGATACGAGAGCGGCAATTGAGTCCCGGTGCGAACGTCTGTCCATACCCATGGTTCACTGGGACGCCCCTGCTGGGTATCGGCAAAGGCGTTGAAGTGCCATCCGTGCGAGATGGACTCGTAGTCGTGGCAACGACCGCAGGTGTTCAGTGGTGAGTACGGAAGCTTTGATTCAGCCGTAATCTTGCGGTTGGCAGTGTCGAAGAGTTCGATCCAGTGGACGTATCTCGCTTGCGAGTTGCTGTGGGCAAATCTTGAGGAGTCTGCTGCGAGGGAATCGTTAAAGACAACACTTCCCGACAGAGCCAAAAAAATAATCCATGCCAGGATATACGTTCGCGATGCAGACATACCAGAGTTTCTGGGGCACTTTTCGGAATCGACGGGTAGGACCATACTCATTCGCAATCTATCGTAGCGGAAATTGACTGCGACGAAATCCATACCACTTTGCATCGACTGGAGATATCCGATGGGACGTAGCGGCGTAATCACATTCAAGGGAAACCCAATGACACTCGCTGGCAGCGATTTGGCCGTTGGTTCTGCGGCACCCGACTTCGCATTGCACTACGCCGATGCGGGAATCAAGACATTGAAACTGGCGGACATCAAGGGAAAACCGACGATCATCAGTGTCGTTCCCAGCCTGGACACGCCGACCTGTGCAACACAGACCAAGCGATTCAATCAAGAATTGGCTGCTTTGGGGGACAAAGTCAACGCCGTCACGGTCAGTCGCGACTTGCCTTTTGCCCAAGCAAGGTTCTGTGGAGCCGAGGACGTCAAACTGATGCGTACTGCAAGCGATTACCAAACGCATGCTTTCGGAACTGATTATGGGCTGACGATCGAGGAACTGAAACTGCTCACCCGCGCGGTAATCGTTTTAGATTCCAGTGGCAAGGTCGTTTACAAAGAAATCGTTCCGGAAGTAACTCAGGAACCAGATTATGCGGCAGCGCTTGCCGCACTGACCAAGGCTGCTTAGTAACGAACGATCGATATTGTTTCGGATTTGAGTTGTTGTGATTGAATCCTGCGTACCGCGATTGTGTTTCGAGCAGGGGACGTTGACGCTTTGCGGCGTTGAGAAGCGACTGGTCGACCGATTGTGGCACCAGTCGCCTTGGGTTTTCGATTCACGCGTCGGTTGCTGGCGAACCGATGCGATGCACTACCAAGCGGTGGCCGCCGTATTACATCAGCGACTCGCATCGGACTGGATCGATGCGGTTGCCGACTGGAAGCCGATTGTCTTTCCGCGTCAGAATCTGCATTCGCTCCGTACCGATCAAAGCGAAGCGCTCTCTGCTTGGTTACGGACCCGGCGCGGCGTGGTCGTGATGCCCACCGGAACCGGCAAAACGGAGGTAGCGTTGCATGCAATCCAGCAAGTATCAACGAGTGTACTGGTTGTTTCACCAGTGCGTGACTTGATGTACCAGTGGCACGACCGCATCCTGTCGGCCACCGGTGTTGACGCGGGAATCATTGGTGATGGTGTCTATCGAGTCAGTCCGGTAAGCGTCACAACGTACGACAGCGCGTCAATTCACATGCCGCGATTGGGCAATCAGTTTGAGTTCCTGATTTTTGACGAATGTCACCACCTGCCCGGGCAGATGCGGCGAGATGCGGCAAGGATGTCTGCTGCACCTTTTCGGCTAGGACTGACCGCGACGCCTGAGCGACGTGACGGTGAACATCAGGTACTGGATGAGATCATTGGGCCGCGATTGTATACCCAGGGCATTAAATCTGCCCGCGGTAAAACGCTCGCCGATTATGATGTCATTCGCATTTCGGTACATTTAACCCCCGAAGAACGAACTCGCTACGAAGCGTTGGGAAAGACTGTCCGCGAGTTCATCGCTAAGCAACGCGAAGACACTCCCAATTACGATTGGCAAGCGTTGTGCAGTGACAGTGGACACAACCCAAGTGCACGAGCAGCAATGATCGCCTTCCATTCCAAGCGATCGATCGAGGACCGAGCTGGCGAGAAACTACGCATTATTGAAGACTTGTTTCGCCTACACACGGGAGAACCCGTCATCATTTTCTGTGGCTCCAACGCGATGGCTCGGGATATCTCACTGAGGTTCTTGATCCCCTGCTTACTGAGCCATTGTCGCAAGAGAGAGCGACAAGACATACTGGCGGGTTTGCAAGAAGGACGTTATCCGGCGCTGGTCGCCAATCGCGTGCTGGATGAAGGCATCGATCTGCCGGAAGTGAATGTGGCGATCGTTGTCGGTGGTGGCAGCGGCACTCGGCAAGCACTTCAACGGTTGGGACGAGTGCTGCGTAAGAATCGCTACGGTCGCGCCTGTTTCTACGAAATTGTGACCGCCAATACACGGGACGAGCTGCGATCACGAGCTCGAAGACGCGACGAAGCATTTCAAAAAATCAAGCATGAAGAATGCTGACAAAAGAACAGTCCATCGCGGAATTTGACTTCCAGCGACAAATCGTGATTCCTGATCGATTGGTGCGACGCACGCACGGTCACTACCTTGCTGTCGTCGAGGATTTACTGCGGATTTACCAAGACCATGTGGGTGAGGTCAGGAAAAATCTGCATGATCGCGTTCGCCGACGCTTGCAAGATGTCCTGGACTGTCCGACGCGGCGAATTGCTGCCTTCTGTAAGCTGCTTGATGACTCCAGCGAGTTTGAAAACACTCAATCCGCAGACGCCGCACGACTGAGAAAGCGAGTCTTCTCGCAAGCGGCAAAATCGCATCCCCTAGTTCAAACCAGTGACCAACTGTTCGATAGAGATGAAGCAAAAATCAAAGCGGAGATTGCCCATGACTTGGGAATGACATGGACCATGATTGAAGCGAGCCTGTTTGCCGATGTCATCGAATTTCATCGGCTGCGCCAAGCTCCACAGGACCTCGATGCCACGAAATTATTAGCCCGCTACAACGTCGCACAAACACAAGCAGCTTTGTACCCAGCGTTGTCGATGACCGTGTGGGCCAGCGATGACTTTAAGATCGTTTTGCGTTACGCCAAACTCGCACGACTGATGCACTCGATCTCGCGAAACGGTGAGGAATATGTATTTCAGTTCAATGGGCCAGCATCCGTATTGCGTCAAACTCGTCGGTACGGTGTTTCGTTCGCGAAGTTCTTGCCAGGTCTATTGTCGGCACGTCATTGGCGAATGCACGCGACGGTGCTCGGGCCGGCCAAACGCCGATTCGCATTGCGATTGACCAGCCGCGATGGACTGCAAAGCGAGATTCACTCGCAAGATTTCGACAGCAGTCTCGAAGAGGCCTTTTTTAAAGACTGGCAGCAACTACAGACGAACAACGAATCGAATGGCTGGAATATCGCCCGTGAGGGTACGGTGTTGTTTCGTCACCAGACCGTCTTCATGCCCGATTTTTTGCTGAGCCATCCCCAACACGGCGAAGTGCTGCTCGAAATCGTCGGTTTCTGGACCCCAGAGTACTTGCGAGAGAAAGCGAATCGACTGCGCCAGTTTCGCGATTCCGCAAGGATCGTCTTAGCAATAAGCGAAACGGCCAACCAAGAACTTCATGAGTTGGATTTTCTCAAGGTAACGTTCAAAACTCATCTTCGAGCGAAACAGATCTTGGCTCTACTCCGAAGCGAGCTGTAGGCTCGCTCTTCGTTGTTTTCTCGCTGTTATTAGCAGCCGCTCACTCTTTGCCATTTGCTTTGCCAGGGTCCGCCGCAAACGGTTTCTCCTGTTGGTATCGCACCAATGTTTTGTGGGCAAAATCTTTGTAGTTGTCGCCAACCATATCAACCACTTTCTCTTGCCAGAGCACGGCATCTTTGAACTTACCAGCCGCGGCTAACGCTGCCGCCAGTGCTGACACATCGCTGATGTTCTTATAATTTGACAACTCGCACGCTGCTTTGGCCGACTCCACAGCAAGTTCTGGATTGTGAACGGACTCGACATCGGATGTAGCTAAAACCCAGGCTCGATTTTGTAGCGCTAAGGCATACTTAGGCGACAGCGCGAGCGACTGGTTGTAATCCTCTAGTGCTGCGGCATGCTGGCCAAGTTGAAACAGATTGTATCCGCGGTTATTGCGCGCTATCGGATCGTCTGGCTTCAGTTCAATCGCTCGACTGAAGTCCAAGACCGCATTCTTGTGATTCGCTTGCTGAAAGTGTATGTAGCCGCGGCCCATCACGGCGTTAAAATCCGTTGGATCAACTTTCAAAATTTGATCGAAATCTTTGATCGCCTCGTCCATTTTTCCGGCAGCTTTATACGCGGTCGCCCGCTGGCTCAGGATCGCATTCGCGTTTTCGTTGGCTTTTTGTCGCGCGTCCAACAACTTGGTATAGTCGGCAATCGCCTCGTCGTAATTTTTTAAGTTCATCTTTGCGGCCGCGAGATTGACCAGCGGTGATTGGTCCTCGAGGTCCAACTCGAGCGCCCGGTTGTAGTCCTCAATCGCTTTGGCGAAGTCACCGCGAGACGCCAAGAACATTCCGCGACTGGCGTAAGCGTGTGCTTGTTCATAGCCAAGTTCGATCGCTTTATCAAAATCTTCAATCGCTTTTTCAGGCTTGCCCAACGCCCACCAACTGGAAGCACGCATCGTGTAATAACGACCTTCCTGGGGATGCTCTTTGATCAACTGTGAATAGATTTCACCGGACTCAGCGACCTTCACCGCATTGACCTTGTCAACGACACCCTGGGACCCGCTGTGCGTGACGATTAGGTAATTAGCTTCGCGCTCTTCCACAATTGTGAGCACGTCGCCCTTTTCGATAATATTGTTCGGCTTCTCACCATCACCCAACTTCATGTTGACGCGGGCTACAACGGGCTCGCCTTCCGCCAATCCATTTCCTGACTGGGCATGGGCAACAGTCGCCTGCCAGCCGACCTCGGGAACGAGGAACGCGATCGAACAAGTAAACAGCAAGTAGCAGCGTCGCACGGGAGCAACTCCTACAGCAAGTAAATTGAAAGCACTGGTAGATCGGATCATCTGCCAAACCCGGCGGAAGAAACCGACAGCGAGACTGACGTACACTCGCCAAACGGACTGTAGCGATTTCCCAGAACCCTTGCCAATCTCAACTGCCCGGATCTGGACTAACTTCCAGCAGCGGTGCTGTTGGTAACGCAGGTTCGCTGGTGCAAATATGCACAAGAAACTCAGTCTGGGACAAGCAGGGCGTTTAGGCCGATCGTAATCAGCGGTAAGATTAGTTGATCGCTAACGCTGGGCGTTTCATGACGAAGAGCTAATCGCCGATTCGATGCAGAGTGTTTTTACTCCGCAACAACAAATCGTTTTCAACCGGCACGAGGCTGGCAACGGTAAACGGTTCGTCGTCAGCAAGTTGGTTGGTAGCGATGATTTCCGGCTTAGCTTGATCAAGTGGGCCAATGACATACGTCGTGGCGTCTTCGCGAGTAACGTAAAGTTGGTTGCCAGCGACCAGCGGCGAACTGCTGATGGCCATCCTCGATTTAGGCAATTCGACTTGCCACAACGTTTTCCCATTTTTGATATCCAGGCAACTGATAAGCCCCTTGTCACCAGCAACAAAAACGCGACCGTCAAGCGCAGCAGGTGTGGGAACGTCGCTGCCGAGGTCATCGCGAAACCAAGCGATCGATTCCTTTCCCTTGCCAGCGACGAGGTCATCCATGCGTACCGCCGTCAGCGTATCGCCGCGGGCATACGGACAAACAATGATGTTTCCCAAGGCGACCGGTGACGAGATCGAACGGAAATACTTTTCGGCTCCTGGATTGAAACCGCCCAAACGACCGAGTTCACGACCATCGGAAAGTGCATGCAGTGTCAAGTGATCAGCCCCCATGACGGCGATGGCTTTTTCTGAGCCAATGGTCACAGCAAGCGGCGTGGAATAGCTTTGCGCGGCCTCTTCGGGCGCATCTAAATCTCGTTTCGTTTTCCACAACTCGTCACCGCTGGTTGGATCAAACGCTACCAAATAGCTTGGCCCTGTCTGCATTACGGCGACAATGATGGCATTTTCAGTTAACAGCGGACTCGAACCGAGATCCCACCACAGAGTGTCTTCACCATAAAGCTCCTGCAGATTCTTTTTCCAGCGAATCTCACCGGCTACCGAAACGCAGGCGAGGTCACCGCTGCGAAAG
This sequence comes from Pirellulaceae bacterium, assembly GCA_041751935.1. Taxonomy (GTDB): domain Bacteria; phylum Planctomycetota; class Planctomycetia; order Pirellulales; family Pirellulaceae; genus JBBSJZ01. The sequence continues at coordinate 26,554 of JBGSIA010000088.1, forward strand.
TACGCGTAAACGTTTTTTCCATCAGTTACAGCGGATGGATTGCTGCCGCTTCCCTTGCGATGTTTGCCGCCCGTGTCCCCCCCCAACGCAACTCGCCAAGTTTCCTTGCCAGTGCCAGCGTCAAAAGCAAATAGGGTATTTACGCCCTCGTTTTCTGATTTTTTTTCGCCTGCGGTCACGTACACATGACCGGCGGCAACAACGGGAGTACTGCCTCCGCTGCCCGGAACGCGCGCATTCCACAGAACGGATTCACTTTCCGACCACTGCTGGGGGAAGCCATTGCCAGGGGCGACACCGTTTTGGTTGGCGCCTCGCCATTGTGGCCAGGGGGAAGAAAGTTCTGGGGATTCTCCACGAACTGGGGTCAGGATAGCGGAAAGCACAAACATACTAAGCGTGGGAATGGCGAAACAATTTCGTGACATGCGAAAGCTTCCTGAAAGGACAGTGGGGCCGGCGGGCGGTTTCAATTCGTTGCATCAGCTAAGATAATGCATTCGCTAGCCTTGCCGCATGAGGGCAGCGATTTTTTCCGACGTTCACTTTACGAAGATCTCGTGAGTTGCATGCAGAGAATTCGACACTTCCATCCGGTGCGTCCGCACGTCATCCTCGCCTGTTTGGCGGGAAGCGTTTTCTTGGCGTTGCTGTTATTGCCGCTGGTGGTGATGGGCCAAGTCCCGGCGCCCGGGGACACCGGATCGACGGCTGATTTAGAACAACTCGCCGAAAAGAGTTATTCGAAACGACAAGAGGCCACTCGGGAGATGTGGCGTCACCGTGAACTCTCACGCGATGAGGTCCAGGCAGCTTCTCGAGACAACGATCCCGAAGTGGCGAGTCGGGCACAGTGGATTTTGAGGCAATGGAGGCGTGGTGCTTTGCCGGATACGCCACCGGATATCTCGCGGATACTCGGACGCACCGATGACCCCTCAGCCATCGACGAATTGCTTGATGCGGGTCAATTCAGCGCTGCGGTCGTCGCTGTCGAAGAGTCAGCGGGGACTGCCGATCGTGATGCCGTGCGCATGCGTGTCGTGGTCGCGCTGCAGCGTCGGTTCGCCATCTTTGCCGTTCAAGCCCGGCGCGATGGCACGCTGGGCGATTTGCTCAAACTTGTCGATCTCGTTGCCGACAGCAAAGAAATGGCAGTAACTCGTATTGAGTTGATGCGTCTGTTGGGTATCGAATTCGATGAATCCTCCCTCTTGCCGAAATCATCCGAGACGTGGTCCGCGGCGCTGCGAGACCAAGCTCGAGTCCTGGTGCATACGGTCAACGGCAATCACGATGCAGCGATCGTGGCGGCGATGGAGTCCCGTCAAAAACCGTTGTTGCGAACCGCCCGTTTGCTCGCACAGCAATATACAGAATTGGCAACCGAGGGCGCCCAAGCCGCCCGCGCCGCAGAGGTTGGATCAATTGAACAAACGCGGCTTTGGTGCGATGTATTGACCGCAGCGGATCGTGCGAGACTCGATGAGTTGAGAACCGAGGCGATCGAGGCGTTGCGTAGTGAGACCGCGGCTGTCGACGAGTCGGCCGTTAGTTTGCGATGGAAATCTCTGGCGATTCATGGTGAAGTGGATATGGCGATCGAGCTGCTCGCTGCATCCAAACCAGCGACGGCAGCGATGCTCGCTGTTGCCTCGTCACGCACCAAACGCGGCATGGAACTTCTGGGGATCGATAAAGAACCAACCTCCGAACAACTTGGTGATTTGGTACAGCAAGCGATCGATGCGCAATCACGAATAGAAACGCGAGAATTATCCGATGAGTTCGAGAATGCGTTAGCTGCAACGCGTTTGTTTCTCTCCATTGGTCGCAGCGATTTGGCTTGGACGATTGTGGACAAGCTTGCACGCAACGAAATTCAAATTGGTATTGAATCGATGCGGAGTATCGTGCTGTCAACTCTGTCATACTCCACGCGAGACGATTGGATGTTTCGTTTGGCGGTTCTGCCTGGGGAGACGTCGGTCAGTGGCAATGTACAAGACGCGATCTTTCAGGTGTTGCCAGACGCCACTCAGGGCACGCTGAAAATGTTGATTGATGCGCTGACTCGACTGGATCCTGCGTCTCCATTTGACCAGCGGTTTCGTGCCGCGTGTCAACTGATGAGCGGCGATCTGCCACTGAATTGGGATCGAAGCACGGATTTCAAACGACTGCACGATTACTTAACGGCTGGTAAACGAGAGATCCAGCGGGTCGGCGGTCAAGTGGTCGTGGCGGCCCGACCGCAGCTAAGCCTGGGGCTGGTGAATCTGTTCTCACTGCACGGAGAAAACGATTTAGCAAATGATCTACTGCAGCGAATGGTGGGCCTGGGAGATGTACAGGCCGCGTTTGAACTCGCCGAGAACCAGCTTCTCGGCGGGCGCGTGCGAACCACCGAAACTCTTTACGATTCCATTTGGGATGCCGTTGCCCGTGAACGCTCTGGGGCTCGCTCCTCAGGGATCAGCGTGGGAAGTGAGATGGCGGTCAAGGCGTTGATCGCGAAATGGATGCTCGCCAAACGAACAACGGATTTCGAAGCTGAGCAAACCCTGCTACAGGAAATCCGGTTGGCGCTGTGCTCCCCATCGACTGCGCTGCGGTTGGAAGCGGCACAATATCTGGCGAAACACAGCGAACTTTCGCTTGCGACGGAAGTCTACTCGACTCTTTTGCCAATGACCGCGTTGGGAACACGGGAGGGAACTCCGCTTTATTCCGTCGCGAACAGTTATGCGTTTATGGTCGAGGATTCCGATGTAGCAAGCGGAGCGATGTGGATGGATGTGGCGGTAACGAGTCTTCCAGAGTTGCTGTTTCGCGAGTTCGCCTATATCACTTGGCCTAGTCGCGTCGAGCGTTGGAAGTTACAGGCTTCCGTCAAAGAGTCGGATAACGAATCCGCGAGTCATCATCTCCAACGAATCACACAGCTCAATCCACTGGATATCAACACCGCGGAATTGGTATTCCCCAAAATGACATCCCCTGAACAGAAAGTGCTTGCGGAGCAGACACTCTCTGAAATGCTCGACCGCGGCCAAGAGTACTTGCAAGCGTTTCCTCTCGACATCACGCTGCACAACAATCTAGCGTGGGTGGCGGCCATCAATAACACAGCCCTGCCGCTAGCCAAGAATTGGTCTCGCCGCGCCGTGTACCTGGAACCGGACAGCGCCGTGTACCGAGATACTCTAGCGGAAGTCTTGTACCGACTCGGGGAATCTCAACAGGCGGTCATCATCGAACAAGCCTGTCTGTTAGATGAACCTGGTGAGTGGCACCTGCACGAGCAAGTGCGACGCTTCAAGGATGGTAAACCGTAATCGGCATCCGGAAAAAGGTTCTTCGTTCTTTGATTGCTTACCGCAAGTTTCAGATCTCAACTGCCAGCGGTTCCAATCGAATTATTTCTACCATCCGTGATGATAGTGGCGCACAGGAACGGCTCGATGATAGTGACGCGACGGCGGGGCGTAGTGGGGGACAACGTAGTGTTGCTCCACAATCACTGGAGCCGGTGTAACATATTGTACCGGAGGCGATGCAACGACCATGGGTGCCGATCCGACACGCGCCTGCTGCATCATTGCAATCACGGGTTCCGTTACACCTTGTTGGTGCAGAGCGATAATATCGGCCACTTGCAGTTGCTGTTGCACACCCCGTTGCTGGATCTGGTTGATGATCACTGATTCACTCAGGCCGCTGCGGCTCATCGCCACCACGTCATTGGTGGAAACAGCCGACTGTGTCTGGATTACTTGTTGTTGGATCTGGTACGACTGACGTTGCTGTTGATCGTAGTAATATCGCTGCTGTGCGGCAGCGCGTTCCTTATCCGACGCGTTTCCAAGCACGCCACCAGCAACAGCGCCCAGTGCACCGCCAATGGCTGCCCCAGCGCCTGCCTTGTTGTTGTGGTCGCCGATTAAACCACCGGCGATGGCACCGCCAATCGCACCTAGTGCCACACCCCGCTGAGTCTGTTGGGCGACACTCACTACCGGAATCAATAAAACGCTGACGAGGAACACCAAGCAACGATTCATTACACTTCACATCCGTTGGAGATCAAAAACTCGGCTTCAACTACGGTAGATCGGCCAAGGTGAAGGAATACTTGTGGATATCTGTCGAAATCAATGCCAATTTCGACAAGCAATCGGCAGTCGACGACTCGAAGTTTTGATCATGAATAGGCCGGACTTATTGCTCGCTGGAGCATTTGATTCGCAGCGTCATTATTTGTGAACGCTTCCTTTTTGGCGTCCCATTTCGCGACGGTGCCTGGACCAGTTTCAGGAAACAGGCGGATCATCGCGTTGGCGATATGACACAGGACCGCTGAGGCATGCCCGACTTCGACTGGAGCGAGCGGTTCGTTTCGAGACTTCACGCAATCAATAAAATTGGCAAGGTGCGCACTGTGTGGATCATTTGTACCGGTTGGCTTTGCGGGCAGGCCAACAAGGAAACTCGGGTCCGAAGCCGTGGTCCCCCTGTAGCCTGTTTGCAGCCAGCCCTCGGTACCCTCAAAGCGAGTTTGAACTTGTTCCGGGCCGCTTTCACAAATCAACTCAACCCCATTTTCGTACAGACAGCGGAATCGTGTTTCAGTAGCCGAATTGAATAGACTTCCCGCAGGTAAGAATTTTGCGTCCAGGCACTCAACTTCGGTGGGACCACCGACATCCAATCCCATGCCCCAGTGCGCCATGTCGTTACAGTGCGCGCCAAAATTGGTGATCTGGCCACCGGAATAGTCATAATTGAAGCGGAACCGATACAGACAACGGTCGTCGTGGTACGGTTCTGTCGGTGCGGGACCGAGCCAGGTTTTGTAGTCCAAGTTGCGAGGAACCGGCATCGGGATCCAGCCAGGACCGGGGCCAACTTTATTGTTGTAGCCTACCTTGGTAAAGATTTTTTGAATCCGACCGATCTTACCCGCCTTTGCAGCTTCACAAATGAATTGGCTGACTGGGTTCGATCGTTCATGACTTCCGGTTTGCAGGATACGCTTATGTTTCCTCACCGCGTCGATCATCAATGGGCCGTCGGCGACGGAAAAAGTAAGCGGCTTTTCGCAATACACGTCCTTGCCCGCTTCGAGTGCTGCGACGGTTATGATACGGTGCCAATGGTCGGGCACGACGATCACGACGGCGTCAAGATCATCGCGTGAAATGACTTCGCGATAGTCCGTGTACGATTTGCATGAACTGGCCGAACCGCCTTTGCGTTTTTTTCCCTCGTGCTCGTCAACCATCTGTTTCGCGGGGTTGCGGCCGTAAAAGTGCTCCGGTTCTTTGTAGCCAAAACTACCTTCGTTAACGTCGCAAACTGCTAGGACGTTTCCCAAGCCGGCGGCAAGGAACCGCTTGAGCATTCCCATGCCCTGGTTTCCGGTGCCGATGAATCCCACGTTGATCCTTCCGCTGGGAGATTCAGCCGCGAGAATTGACGAGCGGACGACAAGCGGCGACACCGCAACTACGGCGTTTTTCAAGAATTGTCTACGGTCAGTCATGGCTTGAGCCCTGGTGGGTGCGTTGGAGACATTGAGGATCGATGCGAGTTCAGAAACAAAATAATAACACGCCGCTAACCCCTGGGCGAACCATGGTGTCTAGGGTGACAATAGGCTAGGTAACCTCAAGCGTCAGGTATCCCCCGTCCATCGCAACCCTCGTTTCACTATGACAGAGCCCTTCAATCCCGATACGCCGAATATCGACGCACCCGCGATCGAACCCTTGACGACCGATCCGCCGCCGAAACCCTTCGAGATTCGGTTTGCCTCGCGAGTGGACCGGCTGCCGCCGTACATGTTCGGTCGAATCAACAACTTGCTGTACCAGAAACGGCGTGCCGGCCATGACGTCATTGATCTTGGGATGGGCAATCCGTCGGACCCACCAGATCCGATCGTGATACAGAAACTGAACGATGCCGCAAGTGATCCAGGGAACCATGGTTACAGTAAATCCAACGGGATCACGAACCTGCGCCGCGAAGTCGCATCGAAATATCATCGTAAGTATGGTGTGCGATTAGATCCCGAAACAGAAATCATCTCTTGTCTGGGAAGCAAAGAGGGATTTTCGCATATGTGCTTGGCGTTGATGGGCCCTGGCGACACGGCAATGATTCCTTCACCGTATTTCCCGATTCATATGTATTCGGTGATACTTGCTTCAGGCAGCGTTGTCGCATTGGATGTTGCGGACCCCAACAAGTTTCTTAGCAACGTTGCGTACACGTGCGAGAACATGATGCCCGTGCCGAAAGTGTTGATTGTCAATTATCCGCATAATCCTTCGTCAGCAACCATTGAGCCGGACTTCTTTATCGAAGTAGTGCGATTGGCAAAGAAGTATGGTTTCATGGTGATTCACGATTTCGCCTATGCCGATGTCGCATACGATGGCTATCAACCGCCAAGCTTCCTTTCGGCACCGGGTGCGAAGGACGTCGGTGTCGAATTTACGACGATGAGTAAAGGCTACAACATGGCTGGCTGGCGAGTGGGATTTTGCGCTGGCAATTCCGAGATGATTCGCGGCTTAGGAACGGTGAAGGGCTACTACGATTACGGTATGTTCCAAGCAATTCAAATTGCAGCAATTGTCGCGCTGCGTGAGACCGAAGCGAACGTAGAAAAACAGTCTCGCATCTATCAAGGACGGCGCGACGTTCTAGTGAACGGACTTCGTCGCCTTGGTTGGGACGTGACGTTGCCCAAGGCAGGTATGTTTGCCTGGGCGCGAGTACCCGAACCATGGCGAAGTTCGATGTCGACGATGGATTTCGCCATGAAGTTGCTTGAGGAAGGCAACGTCGCGGTCAGCCCTGGCAGTGGTTTCGGCGTGGCTGGCGAAGGTTACTTACGAATGTCGCTGGTCGAAAATGAACAACGTTTGCGTCAGGCAGTTCGCCATATTGGCAAATGCCTGAACCAAGGTGCAGTGCCTGCGGCTTCTGCGACCTGATCGAGTGACCCGCGATGTCGCTTGCAACGAGCGTGCTGGCGGTGGGCATGCAGGGGTTAGCAATCCAGATTGGGGACGTTACACACCCGTTTACCCTTACATTCTGTATATCTCCAGTGAGAGACTGGGGAAACGACTTTAATCAACGTTGACGAGAATACTTTAGTTGATTTTGCAGCTTACGCTTGCCTTGAACTTATCGCCTAACTAGCGTGAGTTTAGATTTCCAAATCAACATGACTTAGACGCCAAACTGAAATCTGGCGTCCCCTTGGAGTTTCTCGGTGACTACGAATCGAAACTTATTGACCGCACTTGCATTCGCTTCGCTTGCAGGGCTAGCTCCTGGATTACGTGCCGAGCAATCCAGCACTCGTTTAGTGAACATCGCACTCCAGGACGAAACTCGACGTTTGCCTGCTGACAACACGGCCATGTTCACGGCTGCAACCCGACGGGTTTCCATTGCGTTGGACGTGCTTGCCAATATGGAAAGCAAAACCTCGCTTGCTGGCACCATGGTCACAGTTGTGGACGCCCAAGGTGAGGCCAAGGAATTCAAAGCTGACAATAATGGCATCGTCAACATCACCAATGCTTCCGAAGGGCCACATGCAGTTGTCGCCTCCAATGACGACGCTCACGGTGCCAGCTTGTTTGTTTTCCAGGAACAGAAGGCCGGCGATGCCATTGAAGCTGATTTAGTCGAATCGACACCAGCACGGATGACCATGTTGAATATCTCCGCCGATGGATTGCTGCCGCTGATCGATGACTATCTTGGCGATGTCGATTCATCGCCGTTTGCCGACGACGTCATTGCTGCGGACATTGGAATTGACGTCGAATTCGGGTACCAAGTTGAACTGGGACCCAACGGCGAACTCAATGGTCAAGTGATTTCACTCGGTGGTGGCGGACGCTCACTAGCTGGTAACACCATCGTTATTCTCAAGAATGGTCAAGCTGTGGCCCGAGACGTAACCGATGCACAAGGACAATTCACGGTCGTCGGTGTTCGGCCCGGTATTCACGGCTTGGTCGCTGCTGGTCCAGCCGGCTATACCGCATTTGCCTTCCAAGCCGTATCTGCGGATACAATTACAAAGAACGAATCATCTGACGCACTGACATTGGTCAGCACGCGAACCATGGCCGCGAAAAAAGTGCCCGTGGTGATGATTTCTCAAAAAATGGTCGCGCCCGCTGTTAATTCGGTAAAACAATACTACACCGCAAGTGCCGCACGAGCTGCGTCAGCCGCTGG
>JBGSIA010000089.1:0-3002 GCA_041751935.1 Pirellulaceae bacterium
TGCTGATACGTGCAACAAGAGACCCCATTTGAATGTGGAGTAACAATGCGGCATAAGGCTGACATCCTGACCATTGAAGTGTGACGCTGCTGCCCGCTAATCAAAGGTCGTCCGATGAACGTGAAACGAATTGAAGATGAGGGACAAACGCTAAGCACTCCGACAGGCAAGGTGCTCGGGGTCGTGGATACGCGGGCTGGTTTTGACGAATTGGTCCGAGCACTTTCGTCTGCTGGATTCGATGAGATTGAGGAAATGGATGGTGTTGATGGTGTCCACCTGCTTGAACGCATCCATACCTTCTTTTTTAGCGATATGGAGTCTCGAATTCTGAAGTGGCACTTAGATGAATTGAGGCAGGGGCATATCATTATCATGATTCCGACGCCCTCGGATCGGATCGACGAATTGCAAGAAATTGCAACACGTCATGGCGCGCGACAATTAGTCCACTATGGCTTTCTCACCATTACTTGGCTAACCAAATGATGACATGTCAGGAATTTTCATTTTGCCCAGTTTACTATGTTCCGTGCTGACGCGAATAATTTTTGATGCGTTCATGCAAATACCAAGAATCACGATTAGTGGAGATGATGGTTTGGGATTTGCACTGACGTCGTTGTCTCGGAAAAGGTGAGAATCTTAGACTCCCATTGCAGTGAGATGAAATCATGGCAACGACAACAGAAGATAAACTTCGCAATCTCCTTAACGACTTCGATGTGGCAATGCTTGTAACTCGGACGGAAGAGGGGCATCTCCGGTCCCGTCCGATGGCGATGGCTGACGTCGAAGACGATGGCACGATGTGGTTCTTGACCCAAACGGATTCTGGTAAAGTCGACGAGATTACAGCCGACAATCATGTGAACGTCTCCATGCAATCGAGTTCGAGGTTCGTCTCGATTTCTGGATTCGTCTTTCCTGTTGCAGACCGGAAGAAACTGGATGAGTTCTGGAAGGAGTCTTGGAAGATTTGGTTTCCTGACGGCAAAGATGATCCAAGTTTGCTACTGCTGAAGGTCCAAGGCGAGCGTGGCGAGTATTGGGACAACAGCGGTACGAGTGGAATCAAGTATCTTATCGAAGCTGGAAAAGCATACCTCGCCGGTACGCGTCCCGATGTCGATGGTGATCCAAAAATCCACGGTAGAGTCCATTTGTCTTAACCTGTCCCTCTCTAATGGCGATTGATTCCAGACGACGGCGGTGAGGTTTGGATTGAAAGTTTGAGCTTGCCATTCGATCGTTTGGTGCTAGGTCACTTTGAAGGATGAAGAGCCAAATGCAGTTTCAGGTTTCGTGTCGATTGGAGTACGAGATCGCGTTTCCCTCCACATTGATCTTAAATGTCCATGCACAGCGAAATGCCGCGCAGACAATTCTCGAAGAAAAATTCGTCATCGAGCCAAAACTCAAAATTGAGGAATTTACGGCGGATGGGAATGGCAACCGATTCATCAGACTTGAGACCGGAAAAAAGAAGCACCTGGCAATTTCGTACGACGCAACGGTCAATTGCGAACATCAGATAATCGCCGCCAGAAAGATCGACTATACGCCAGTGATAGAGATGGAGCGCAAAGCGATTCCATTTTTGTTTCCAAGCCGATACTGTCAGTCGGATCGCTTGGCCCGACTTGCCTGGGACATGTTTGGCAAGGTTGACAATCCCTACGAGAAGGTCGTTGCGATCGTCGACTGGATTTATGAGAACGTGGAGTGAGGTGGTCGGGTTTTCACGGACAGTTGAGTTGCTTATTTCCGGCAGGCCTGTTGTTTTTCGAACTTGCTTGGAGTCAGGTAGCCTAGTGAGGAGTGCCTTCGGTCGCCGTTGTAGTAGGCGATATAGCTGGCTATTTCTCGCTCTGCTTGCTCCTTCTTTTGGTATTCGACCATTTCTAGCTCCGTCTTGATTGTTCCGAAGCATGATTCCATGAAGTTGTTGTCGTAGACGTTTCCCGCCCGGCTCATGCTCTGCTTGATACCTGCTCGCATCAATGTCGCGCGATAGGCCTTTCCCGCATATTGGCCGCCGCGATCGCTGTGATGAAGAAGTCCTGGTGAGGGTTGTCGAACACGGATAGCTTTTCGCAGTGCCTCCAAGACGAGTGACTCGGTCATATCCTGCTGCAGTTGCCATCCCACGATTCGCCGGCTGAAGAGATCCATCACGATGGCCAGGTAACAGAACGATCCTCCTTCCATCGGCACATAGGTGATGTCCGTCACCCACACTTGATTGATCATCGTTGGACCAGGTGCTTCGAGAAGCAGATTCGGGTTGTATCCCAACAGATGTCTACTCTCGGTCGATCGAGGCTTGAACGACTTTGGCTGAATGGCCACCAATCCCTGTGTTTTCATTATCTTTCTGACACGCTGACGTCCGCACTCGATGCCAAGAGATTCGAGATCCTTGACAATACGCCTCGTGCCATAGCGACGACGATGTTGCCGAAAGATCTGACCAATCGACGATGACAATAGGGTGTCACTCGCAGAGGCTGGTTGATCGTTTCGCTGCTTCCACGCATAAGCCGATGACCGACTGATCTCGAGCGTCTGACAGATAACAGAAAGCGGCAGTAACGATTCCTCGGCAAGATGAAGAGCGACGGGATAAAGTTCGCTCAACCGCTTCGGCTTAAGATGCCCAAAGCCTTTTTTAGGATGTCTCGTTCCCGTTCGACTCGAATGAGTTCTTGTTCAAGCTCACGAACGCGTGACTCCAGCGTGCCGGCCACCGGGCCTGCTTGGCCGATTCGATCTCGCTTCCAGCGGTAGAGCAGCGCCGGACTCGACAGTCCCAGCCGACTCGCCACAGATTCCGCCGAATGCCCGTCAAGCAGCATCTGCACCGCTTCGTCCTTGAACTCATCCGTGAACCGACGACGATGCTTCACCGGCGATTCTTCTGACTTCTTCGTTCCCATCTGACAGTCTCCCTAACACCCAAAATAAGGCGTCAGACTGTCCGTGAAAACCCGACCACCTCA
>JBGSIA010000090.1:0-20492 GCA_041751935.1 Pirellulaceae bacterium
GACTGACGAAAGGGAACAGATCGCGGGCGATCGCGTTAGCACCAGCATCAACGGAAGTGGCATAATTGATTTCGGCGGGCGATTCCGGCGGCGAGTTGTGGAGGTTCATGGTCGCAAGTTTTGCTCAGCAGCATAAATCCGGGAAGACGGTGTCGCTTTCTTGACTATCGACTTTCGCGGATCACTGGTAAACTTCGCGATTCTGGACCACTTTCCACCTCAATCTCGATTCATAATTTCGATGACTGTCGGCGACTCCTCCGCTCAAACACCTTCCGCAAGCCAAAACCCCAGCGAGCCGGTTGCTCCCCAGCACGATGCTGAGCAGCACGCAACCGAAACGGCTCACTCGCCTGAAACGGGGGCGATTTCGCCTGAATCACGGGCAAATTTTCCTGAAACGTCGGCATCGCAGCCTGAATCTGCGGCTGCGGATGCTAGCAATACCGCTCAAGCGAAGCACGAGTCGGCAGGGAAGTCCCCCCTATCTAAAATTTCCGGCCCCTTGGCGGCTCGGGGACTGGGAATCGCCAAGCCCGCATCGCCGCAGGCCGTCGTGAGCGACAAGGGAAGCGAATCGGGCGACAAAGATCGCAAAAATAAATCGAAATCGGGCAAGGGCAAGTCGTATCCTCGGCCGCGATTGGCAGGCGAGAAAGGCTCGACGGCACATGCCGAACCGGTAAAACCAGAAGCGGGGGCGCATCACTCGGACGCCGACGACTCGTACACCGAAGCGAAACCGCAAGGGGCGATTGGCGGCAAAGTTAAGGTTGCGGTGCCCAACATGCGAATGGGCTTGCCCGCAGACATCCAAGCAGAACTTGACGCAGAATTGGCTGCTGCGGACGTCGAATCGATGCTCAGCGGTTCCGCTGGGATGCCTGATCGACGCGAGCCGCTATCCGAAGGCTCGCGGGTCCAGGCAAAGATATTGAAGATTCACAACGACTCGGTATTTGTGTCACTGGGAGGACCCGACGAAGGCGTCGTACCGCTGGAACAATTCACTGGCGAAGAACCCGTTGTGGGCCAGAACGTCGAGGTACTCATTCGAGGCTTCAACAGCGACGATGGATTGTTCGTCGCCACGTTGCCTGGTCAGGCAATCAGTGTCAGCGACTGGACAGACATCGAAGAGGGAACTGTGGTCGAAGCAACGATCACGGCTGCAAATACCGGTGGTGTCGAGTGTACCGTGGGCAACATTCGCGGCTTCATTCCAATCAGCCAACTTTCGGAGCATCGAGTTGAGGACGCGAGTGAGTTCGTCGGCCAGAAAATGATGTGCGTGGTCAACGAATCCAACGAGCGACGCGGCAATCTGGTGCTCAGCCACCGAGCAGTGTTGGAACGCGAGCGAGAAGAAAAGAAACGAGAACAACTCGAGAAATTTGAGCCCGGCGATGAACTTGAAGGCACCGTTCGCAGCATCAAAGACTTCGGTGCGTTCGTCGACCTGGGCGGACTGGATGGTTTGATTCACATCAGCAAACTGAGCTGGGATCGAGTCAAACATCCAAGCGAAGTACTCGAAGAGGGCCAGAAAGTTCGCGTGGTAATTGAAAAGATTGACAAGCAAAGTGGCAAAATCGGCTTGTCTTACCGCGACCTGTTGGAGAATCCCTGGGACGTCGCCGAAGCAACGTTCTCTGTCGGCACGGTGCATCGCGGTGAAGTGTCGCGGATCGCAAATTTCGGTGCCTTTGTGCGTTTGTCCGCTGGCGTGGAGGGCTTGGTGCACATCAGCGAACTAGCACATCATCGTGTGTCCAAAGTCGATTCCGTTGTCAAGAATGGCGAAGAAGTCGAAGTGAAAGTGCTGAGCTTTGATCGTGAGTCGCAAAAGATCGCGTTATCGATGAAAGCCACGCTGGCCAAACCGGAACCGACCGGTGGTAAGGCGGACGCCGAGCCCGAGGATGAACCACAACGCGAAGTGGCGATCAAACCGATGCATGACGGCCCGCTCAAAGGCGGTAACAATCGTGATACGGGCGGCGAACGTTTTGGACTTCGGTGGTAACCGCAATGGCGAAGAATGTATTAGGAACGGATCTGGAATCCTGTAGCACTGATCCCATGACGGGCTTCTTCCGTGACGGATGTTGCAATACCGGGGCTGACGATTTCGGCTTGCACACGGTCTGTGTCGCGGTGACGGACGAGTTTTTGACGTTCAGCAAACAGCGAGGAAACGACCTCAGCACTCCCAACTTAGCCTACCGTTTTCCGGGACTTCGATCCGGTGACCGTTGGTGCTTGTGTGCCGCACGCTGGAAAGAAGCGTATGACGCGGGAATGGCCCCACCGGTCGTACTGAATGCAACTCACATCTCGACGCTAGAATTTGCGTCACTTGAAGAACTGCAAGAACACGCTGTTGATGCTGAATCGTGATCAGCGTCTATTGACGTTTTGTTTTGACCGTTTCTATAGTCTCGAATTCAAAAACCTCAACAGCGAAAGAATTCGCACGAACCATGAACAGCGAACGCCGACACGAACTCCAGCACAATTGGCTAGCCGGATATCTCGCTCGAATCAACGAATCGATCGAGCCGCACTCGAAACTGATTGCGGTAGTCGTCGGATGTGTGATCCTTGCTGGCTTGGCGTACGCCTTGATTCATAGCAACGCCTCGGGTAACCGCAGCGATGCAACATTACAATTGGCGCTTGCCGCTGGCGAAGACGATGCCGAAACGCTAGCCATCGTAGGCGAACGGTATGGCGAAACGACCGCTGGAATCTGGGCTCGTTTGTATCAAGCCGATGAGTTGATGGCTCGCGGATTGCGAGTTCTGTACAATGATCGCACTGAAGCAACTGAATTGCTGGAGTCCGCACGTTCGGCATATCAACAATCGATCACTGGCGGCAATGACAAGATTTTGCGGTCGCGATCTCATTATGGCTTGGCCCGCATCGCTGAAGCCCTGGGAAATACGGATGAAGCGATCAGTGAGTATCGCGAAGTGATCGCTGCCAACGAATCCGAGGCGATGGTCAAGGTGGCGGGTCAACGCATCGATTCGCTCAGCCGACCAGCCACCCAGGAATTCTTGGCCTGGTTTGGTGATCAAGACTTCTCGCCTCCCGATCCAGCTCTCCCGCCAGCTTTGCCCAGCGGCACGACGTTGCCAGACTTACCTGATTTGACGCTGCCGGACTTGGACTTGGGTGATGACAAGGCAGCAGACCCAGAGATGAAGGCAGACACTGCCACCGAGGCTGACTCGTCGAGTTCCGAGATACCTGCTGCAGAGACCAAGCCTGCACTGGAAACAGCACCTGCTGCAGAGGATAAACCTGCTGCAGAGGCTAAACCTGCGGCGGCGGAAACTACACCTGCAGAGGCTTCACCTGCAGAGGCTTCACCTGCAGAGACGACTGCTGATGAGTCGCCGTGACCAATGAGGATGATCTCGCGTCAGAGTCCGACTCGCTCGACTTGGACGCTGTTGATATTGACCCCGCCGATTCGATTGAGCGTGATTTTGTCGTGCCCGAGTCCGCTGCCGGTGAGCGGATCGATTTCTATTTGACGCAAACTTGCGACGGATACAGCCGCTCACAAATTCGTCAAGCGGTTCAGGAAGACGGCGCGACCGTTGATGGTCGTGTTGTACGTCCTAGCTTTAAACTTCGCGCTGGCCAGAAAATCCACTTTCATGTGCCCCCACCAGCCGGCGATGATTGTATCCCAGAAAATATTCCGCTGGACATTTTGTATGAAGACGACGGCCTTGTCGTTGTCAACAAACCAGCAGGCATGGTCGTTCATCCAGCACGCGGCAATTGGACAGGTACGTTGACCAGCGCCTTGGCGTATCGCTTTAAGTCGTTGTCGGATGTCGGTGGTCCGACGCGTCCTGGGATTGTGCACCGGCTGGACCGAGACACCAGCGGCGTGATCGTCGTCGCTAAGACGAATGCCGTGCACAACAGTCTGGCGGAACAGTTCCATGATCGCGACGTTGCCAAAGAATACTTCGCGATCACCGCTGGCCCCGTAGATCGTGATCGCGATGTAATCGAGCGGCCGATTGGTCGGCATCCCTATCAACGGGACAAAATGGCGATCCGCGAAGGGCACGTAACGAGTAAGCCAGCGTCGACGTTCTACGAAGTGATCGCGCGGCATGGCCGATACACATGCTTGAAAGTGATGCCCAAAACTGGGCGAACGCATCAAATCCGTGTTCACATGAGTCACATCGGTGCACCGATTCTGTGTGACCGCTTGTACGGCGGACATGCCGAAATCACACGTCGCGCGCTGCTTGCCCAGACTGGCCGTGGTTCACGAACGAGTGGTACAGACCAGGACGATGTCGTTGTGCTCCATCGGCAAGCCTTGCATGCACAGCGGCTGTCGTTTGAGCATCCGCACACGGGCGTCACGATGACTTTCGAGGCACCGCTTGCCGCCGATATTCAGCGAGTGCTGGACATTCTCGGCGAAAAATAAGCACGCCTTCGTTTGGCGATCCGTTACAATCGAATCATCATGTTTCGGTTTGGACATCGCACATCGCCAAACGCCAGGTGCACGCATGACACTTCAATCATCGATTGCCCGTGATCGGCTGTTCTATCTCGCGATCATCATCGTCGGGATGATGATCACACCAGCCACTGTGCGCGCCGAGCCACCTTTATCGGGTCGAATTATCGACACCGAGGGCAATCCCGTTACCGACGCTGTCGTAACAATCCAGGGTCCTGCTTATACCGGTGCCAAAACGGATGAGCAAGGGAACTTCAGCATCGACAACATCAGCGCAGCGGGTGAATATCGCGTGCGAATCACGTCGCAAAAATGGGTCGGGCTAGACGACTTCAGGAACCTTCCCCGAGTAACCATTGATCCCGATCAACCGCAAAAGCTGGACTTCACTTTGCGGCGCGCCTGTCAGGCCCAGATAACCGTTGTCGATAAGCAAGGTCAACCTGTCGCCGCAACCGTTTATTACAAATCTCTGGTGGGTCGTGAACTCAATAGTGCCGGCCGCGTCACTGCAAAGGCCAACGGCATCGTGACTATCGGCGGTTTGGATCCCGCAGCGACGAAGTACATCATCGCCGCCAGTAGCGAATCACATGCTCCGGTGCATCTAATCGTCAACGCAGTGAACCCCGACGAAATCCAGACACACAGATTGGTGATGAAGGAGGGCAAGACGATCCAGGGAATCGTCATGTGTAACGATGGATTGCCAGCGGCGGGCTGGACTATCTATGCATTGCCGAGTTGGTGGAATTTGGGCTCCTATCCTGGTGGCGCACCGATTGGACATGACGGGCGGTTCGAACTACCGCACATTACGGACGAGAATTTCAACGTTTCAATTTCGATTCCCGAAGGCGACGGTATGTCAATGATGAAACCGGTACTGACCGGTGCCAATCTGTGGGCGATGAAGCAACCTCTTCGAGTCGAGCTAGATCATCCGTCACCACTGTCGAATAGCTTTTTAACAGGGACCATACGTTGGATTGGCAAGCCTGTTGAAAACGGTGTTCGCATTGTCGGATACTGTGCCGATACGAAAACTCACAAAAATTTCCATTTAGAGAAAGGTACTACTAGTTTCAAGCTGGGACCCATTAAGCCGGGAATCTACCAACTGAGTGTCGAGCATCCTGAAATCGAGGTAATGAACCTGAGGAAGTTCAAGGGGCTAAGTGATCTGGAAAATGTTACGCTGCCTAATCAAGAGCCACTTCAACTTGTGCTTCGCGTCCGCGGTAAGCCGCACGTTCAGGGCACCGTCGTCGATGCAGAATCCGGCAGACCGGTTGAGAGTTTTCGATTCCGAGCCACGAAGCTGCAAACATTAAGCGGTCCGAACTACGTGCAAGACGACCAGTGGAATTCCAGTAAAAACGAATCCGGAAGCTTTAAGTTAGATGTCCTCGGTCCAGGAATCTATACCGTGGCGGTCATCGCCGATGACTACGCGATTGCCACCAGTGTTCCCGTCAATACTGAAGATCAACCCGATGAGCTACTCAGTATCAAATTAACCAAGGGCATACCGCTTGCTGGTAAGGTCGTTGATAAGAACGGCGAGCCCATCGATGCTGCGACGGTGCGAGCGTTATCGTTGTCCGCTGGAGCAATGGATCGAGTGCTCGATCGATTCGTGACGAATGAGGGTGCTGTTCTAACGGACGCCGATGGTCGATTTGAGTTGCGAAATCTTCGTGTCGGTACTGAATCAGTGCGCGCCGACCATCCCGACTTCGCATTTAGTGAATTAAGGAATATCGAACTGAAACCAGCCAACGAAGAACTGGTGGTCACGTTGTCGCCCGGTGCAACGATTCGCGGAACAGTCTTCGATTCGCTCGGCTCTCCTGAACCAAACATCAAGCTGAACTTTCAAGACAACTATGCGTACGGCGGCGGTGATCGCGAAGCAGGGCATTTTGGTCACGCGATTACTGACGGTAAAGGTCAATACGAAATCAACCATCTGCCCCAGACGATCGTCTACATCAGTCGTGATCGCGAATGGGAAGCCACCAGTGTAGTGCGGAATGCAGTGTACTGCGGCGACTCAACAACGCATCGTTTGGATTTGGGCGGCCGATCAAAACTTGGCGGTCAGTTATTGGTTGATGGCAAACCACTCACAAGCACGCGACTTCAACTCGGTGGTTTGGATTCAACGTTCGGTGCAATGAAGATGTTTGCGATCACGAACGACTCAGGGCACTTCACGTTTTTTGGTGCCCCTGCGGGACATTGGACACTTTATCGATCCTTGCCCAGGACTCGCTCGGAATGGGTCAAGGTCCGCGAAGTGGATGTTGCTGCGGAGCAGGATCTGGATTTGGGAACAATCACCCAGAGAACCGGCACGCTGAAGATTGAATTTGAGACCGAACTAACTGAATTGCCCAAGGGTGTCAGCCTGACGCAGTACAGTGCGAGGTATTTTTTCGGTCGTCCGGCTGCAACCTTGAAAACCCGAGATTCTACCGACGCGCCGTTCATTTTTGAAAACGTGACTCCGGGGGACTACGAGGTTGTCAGTGCCGCCGGAGAGTTTATGGTCAGACAAAGAGCGATTATCACCGATGCCGAACTTGACTCAGCGATAACGATACGACTGCCGACAGGAAACGCAACGGTTGCTGTAAATGTTACCGACGAAAACGGCGAACCGTCGAAAGAAACGTTGACACTTCGCAGTGAGGACGAACGTTTGTTCGCCTACCTTTTCAACTCTAAAAGCAATTCTGAAGGCATCCATAAAATCAGCAAAGTACCGGCGGGACGATACAGTCTTTTTCGTGACCATCTGCGAAACGGTGAACCATTGCGGACGATTGATGTCGCCCCAGACAGCGAAACGCAAGTCGAGTTGACAATCGAAAAGAACCGCGTCTCAGCCAAGGCGACTGCACGAGTCGTGGTGACCGACGAGCAGGGCGTCGTCGTTCCCTGTCTGTTTCAGTTTAGCGATGATCCACAAAAAATGGTTCAGCAGTACTTGAATGACGCTGACTCGTTGCTGCATGGCCCCTCTGGCGTGCATCTACTGGTAATTGAACATCCGGGGTTTGAGCGAGTTGAACAATCAATCGAGCTTAAACCAGCGAAGTCGAATGCACAGACGGCTGAGCCACTGCGGATTGTTCTCAAGCGAACCGCCGACTCGCAGTAACAAAAGTTATTACGAGAACAGAATCCAGAGACTAACTTTGATGATCTTGTTGCACTATCGCATCGAGTTTGGATGTACCTGTGCGGTTATGCTGAGCGTCGGCAAGGAAGAGGAATTGATTCGCGACGGATACCATCGCTGCCATAAAGAATCAGAGTACGTGCTTTGAAATCAGCGATCGCGGTTAGCTTGACGCTGCGTGGACCATGGACACAAAAGTACAGTCCACACGTCTTTCCGTTGCGGACGACCTCACGCTGGGTCATCGGAAACTGTTTCGGCTCCAAATGCCCGAGTTCGCACAGGCGGCGTTCAACTGATTCGCGAAGGACTTCGTTATCAATTGATACAGGTGACAATCCAATCATTCTGACTGTTACCGAAGCTAGGTGATGGACACAAAAAAGACGACCGACTCGGACGCCAGATAACCGCGATGATTTTGGCGTCGCTCAAGGTCTATCGGCGGTCGTCGCGGGCATCGTGAATTCAGAAAAAAAGCTGTTGTCTGGCCATGGTGGGATTCGGCAAGTGGTGTCGATCGTGCCAATTCGTCCAAGAATTTACGAGGAATATTCGTATTCTGACGGTTTCGCAAGCAGTTCCCCCGCTTGGTCCTGGGACCTCTCAGGCTACCAAATCCGACTTCTCACATTTTCTCTCTTTCGGCCAAAACGGTACTTCGGTTACAACTCGTCCACTACCCGTGAAACACACTCCAGAAATGGTCGCTGATCCACAGCAGCAAAGATGCTTCTGAGCGGCCTATTTTCGCCAGTTACGATCGAGTGTGAGAGTTGACACAGTGGCAATGGAGGAGCCAGAGCATGTTATTGGATCGAATTGACATCGACGCGCATGGACCACTAAATCGCGTCGAGCTAGGACCGTTCGCCGAACACTTGAATGTTGTTTGGGGCGCGGAGCACTCTGGCAAGACCGCGATCGCACGCTTCGTTCGCGATTCCCTTTGCAATCGCCGCTATCCTCTCGGGATGCTCTCTTCATCCACAGGTCGTGTCGTGTGGGCAACGCCCGACGGGCTGGTTCATTGTCGTCGTGAGAAAGACGGAACGAACGAGGGACGCCGCACGATCGAATTCGAATCACGTGGTGATTCACGCTTGCGATACACATCGCTTGAGAACAGTTGGGTCAACGGCATCAACTCCTCTTCGGACTCCAGTCGTGCGCATCGCAGCATCCAGATTCCTGAGTCAATCGTCGACTGCGTTGTCACCGACACCGCAGTCATTGATGTCGCCCGAGTGGTTTCAGCGTGCGTCCGCGCCGGTCTGGACAACCCCGCGATCTACCAAGGACTGCCACTGAGCGAACGATACGCGCAAGGCCACAGCGACGATTTCGCTTCGGAATCCTCGTACGAATTGCGTCACACCAGCAGTCGGCATTTGGCTGCACGCGCTGAACTCGCTGACGTCGAAGCAGAACTTAGCAGTCTGGGAATTTCTGGCGAAGAGCATGCGGCACTTGTCGCCCGCCGAGAAGCGATCCTTGCTCAACTGAATCGCGCGCCACAATACTCGACGTATCGCGTTGCTCCCGTTCACACGCATGATTATGACGCTGGGCGTCACGACTCGCTTCGCGGTCGACTCTTTGAATTGAATGAGCGAGCGGATCGTTTGCGTGCTCGCGAGCAACAACTTCGACATTGGATCACCGATATCGAATCCGAATCGGCGTATCTCGCTGTGCCAACTCACGCAGCGCATGCTTACGACGACAGACGAACCTACAGCCACTCTAGTGAATCGAGCTTGCCGATCGCTGTTCGCCGCCAACTGGACGACTTCAATGCACAACTGATTCGCTTGCGGCGCGCCCTATCGGAAGTTCGCGGGTTGCGTTCGCTGATGATGGTACACCGCGATGAGCAAGTTTATGCTTGCCCAATCGACGACGTGGCGTGGCGTAAGCGACGCTTAAGCGGATTTGCACATGCGATTGATCGCTACGACTATCGCTCCGGCTGGGACCGTTTCT
This sequence comes from Pirellulaceae bacterium, assembly GCA_041751935.1. Classification (GTDB taxonomy): domain Bacteria; phylum Planctomycetota; class Planctomycetia; order Pirellulales; family Pirellulaceae; genus JBBSJZ01. The sequence goes on from JBGSIA010000090.1 coordinate 9,690, forward strand.
ATGGCGACGCCTACAAACCTCTCGGAGCGATCGACGACGTTGATGTGCGCGTTGGCGCAGCCGTATCGCAAATCGACTGGTTGTTAGAACGATACAATCATCCGCTTGCAGGTGGTGATTGGTACGCCTCGCTTCCACCGACCATGTATTATGGCGACGCAACGACGATCGCCGATACGTTGCGAGCGATCCGCAGCGAGCTGGACCACGTGCGTTTGGAGCAGCGCAGGACTTACTCACCGCCGGCAAACAATCAAACGCATGGCCGCTGGACCGAGCTGCAACAAAGCGAGAATTGGCTGATCAGCGCGATCGATCATTTGGTTCGTTACCGCAACGCGATCCTTGATGGCGCCGCAGGCACGCGAATCGCTTCGGAGCCAAACCGAAACACGTGGGTCAGTCCCAATTGGCAAGCGGAACGAGCCGAGCGAATCGACGACTTGCGCCGCACTCGCTGTGAACTTGATGCTTGTTTAAGCGAAGCTGCGGACGTGCGTCGCCAGATGCGTTACTTGCCGGTCATTGATTCTCGCTATGTTGAATCACGCTTCAATTCGTGGCCCGATCGCGATGCGTTGTCAGCAGAGCTGCGTCAGATCGAACATCGACTCACCAGTAGCAATCGTACTGCTTGGCTACAGCGTCGACGTGCTGAACTGCTCGACATTTTGAGAGTCGTTCGTCGTCCCTCCAGGTCGACGTCGCCTTTGGCTGACCAAGCCAGTCGCTGGTTGGTGCGTTTGTCCGCTGGTCGATTGAATCGCATTGATTGGCAGGGGGCTAACTCGCGTCAAGATTCTCGCGAGTCCACGGTGCGGATCAATGGACGTCCCGAGGGCCAATGTGCCGCGACGGATCGTGCACTGGCATCGCTCGCTGTGCGTATGGCAGCAGGCGATCTACTTGCCAGAACCGGTCGTGGTGTTCCGTTAATTATCGAAACCTCCGCGGCAATGACTTACGAAACGTCACACGATTCGTACGCCGACGAGCGTTACGACGGGACTGCTTGGGCGTTGCGAGAGCACAGTCTTGATGGTCGCAGTAACCATCCGCTGGCGGCAGCACTGCATGATTACACTCGCGCAGGTCGCCAAGTGTTACTGTTGACCGGCAACCAATCGCTCGCCGACGAAATTATTCGTGTGGGCGGTCGCGGCTTCCGAATCAATGCCGAGCGAATCGTTCATGCACATCGTCCGGTTTGGCGATCCAATCACAGCACCGAACACTATGTGGGTCCGTATCCGCATGGCGCAGGTATCGAGACCGATGTGAACCGAGATTTGGATGTTGCCTGGCATGAAGTTTATGGCGCCAATGACTACGTCCATCACACCGATCGCGCCCGCGATGGTGTCGAGCACCGTGACGGATACTACTACGCTGATACTTACACGACCGACACGCACGTGTCGCCGAAAAATTATGACAACTACGGCCAATGGGTCGAACAGGCACCGAGTCGTGACATGCCCCGTTCAGCTGCAATCGCCAGCGAGCACAGCATCGCGCTCACTGCGGGTCGTCAGGAGGCGGCCCAGCGCCCTTTTTTCCTTACGGTCGATAGCCCCATCGACCAGGCTCCGTCGATTGATGCGGTCGCTGCGGCGCGACTGAGAAATTTGAACATCACTCACATCACGCATTTAATGCGTCAAGACAGCAATCGGCTCGCTGATTCGCTTGGGTTGACGAACGTCGATGCGGCAACCATTCGTCGCTGGCAGAGTGAGTGTCGCCTAGTTTGCCGCGTGCCTCAATTGCGAGGCTTCGACGCTCGCATCCTCGTTGGATGCGGCATCACGGATCCTGCTCAACTTGCCGCCATCCCGCCGAACGACCTGTTGGTTCGTGTCCAGACGTTTCTCGCTACCGAGCGAGGACAACAAATTCTGCTTAGCGGAACAAGTTACGAACTGTCGCGAATCACTCGCTGGATCGCATCCGCCAACCGCAGCGTTAGCGACAGTGTCGGTGGAGTCGTTGTCGACGGGAAACGAGTCAGCGCCCGCTTGGTGCGTGACGCCGACGACTTCGACACCGATCGTTACGAGTACGATGGAGAACTCGCTAGCGAACGAAGCAATGGAACTCGCCGTCGACGCGTCATCCGCACGCATCATGCCGACGGTCGCGTTACCGTTTCCAGCGACGATACGACCAAAGAACCGGTTCGTGTGGTTTCATCGACGACTCGCAATTCGGATCTCGAGAGAGAGGCTAGCGGATACACCGGAGCCCGCGTGTACGATGGAAATTCGACGACGCATTCCCGCAAGAGTGCTGCGAGCCGCTCAGCATCGCAGGATACGCTATCGCCAGGCTCAACTTCTGGAACCTCGCGTTCCAGCAGTGGATCGTCGCGTCGATCCAGTTTCGGCGATTCAAGCCACGGCGATTCGGATCGTCGAAGTAAACGACGAAAAGAGCGAACGTCGAGCGAGCGAGCCCCAGGTGAACACAAGACATTCGAATACGCTGAGCGCGAGTCGCGAAAATTTGTACAGCGAGACGTGGAAGAATCCAGTTCTGCGCTTCGGTTCTACCTGCATCGCGAAAGTCCGATCGTTGATGCACCGTCTATTGGTCCGAGAATGGCTGAAAAGCTGATGACGATGGGTCTGCACACTGTCGACGATTTGCTGCAAGCCGACCCAGCCTCAGTTGCCGAGCAACTGGAGCATCGCCGAATTGATGAAGCCGTTGTACGAAGCTGGCAACAGCAGTCGACGTTAGTTTGTCGAGTGCCGATGCTTCGCGGTCATGATGCCCAGATTCTCGTTGCCGCCGGAATCACGGAACCTGAGCGTTTGGCAGAGTGTGACCCGGACTGGTTGTTGAGCCAAGTGGATCCCATCAGCCACTCGCGTGAAGGCAAGCGAATCCTTCGTGGCGGCACGATCCCCGATCTGGCTGAGATCAACGAGTGGATTACCTGCGCCGCTCATCATCGCGAATTGATCGCGGCATAAATATGGCCAATTACCAACCCGATGGCCTGGGCTAGGCAAAGTGCTGGGCCGTCGGCCCGAAGTGCGAAAGTAAGACTCACGTAGCGGCGTCTCTCCGAGACGTCGAATCCCGCGAGTCTTGGGGAGACTCGCCTACGTGTTTGCGGGTTCGCCGCCCTAAGGCTAAAAACCCGACTCAAATTTATCAGAGCTAAACGGATTGCCCGGGCGACGAACCGCGGTACAGTAGACGGATCGATACCCATTCATGCTGAAACGGTCCACCATGTTGACAATCCCCGCGTTTTCGACCACTCGCACTGAGATCGCTGGTCTGGCGATTACAGACCTTGCTCGCCAATTCGGCACTCCGCTATATGTCTATGATCGCAACGTCATTGACGAGCGAATTTCCGACTTGGCGGCCTTTGATGTGATCCGCTATGCGCAAAAAGCGTGCAGTAATCTTGCGATTCTAGACCGCATGCGCCGACACGGGGTCGTGGTTGATGCCGTCAGCGCCGGTGAGATTCGACGCGCAATCGCCGCAGGTTTCTCGACGGACCCCACTCGTCACGAGATTGCTTACACCGCGGATATCTTCGATGCAGAATCCCTGGAATTGATCGTCCAGCACAAGCTGGCTGTCAACTGCGGTTCGCCGGACATGATCGACCAGCTAGGCCAACGGTGGCCGGGAGCGGAAATCACCCTGCGAATCAATCCTGGGTTTGGACATGGTCACAGCCAGAAAACGAACACCGGCGGCCAGCAAAGCAAGCATGGAATTTGGCATACGCAAATTGATGATTGTTTACGACGAGCGGACAAGTACGGCGTGATGATCACTGGCTTGCACATGCACATTGGTTCGGGCACGGACTTGGAACACTTGAGCGCGGTATGTGACGCGATGGAGAAAACGGCTCTTGAAGTAGGGCGAACCGTTCGCACGATCAGCGCCGGTGGCGGATTGCCGGTGCCGTACAAAGTCGGTGATTCGTACGTCGATCTTCCGAAGTACTTTTCATTGTGGGATGCAACTCGCAATACGCTTAGCGATGCGTTCGGGCATCGTGTGTCGCTGGAGATTGAACCTGGCCGTTACTTGTCGGCAGAGAGCGGATTCCTGATTGCTGAGGTACGCAGCGTCAAACAAGTGGGCGAGAATCTGTTTTTCTTGCTTGATGCCGGCTTCAATGATTTGGCCCGGCCGGTGATGTACGGGGCACATCATCCGATCTCCGTTTGCGGTGCCCAGGGCGACGTCTCGTCACGAGAACATGTTGACGCCATCGTCGGTGGACCGTTGTGCGAATCCGGTGACATTTTTACACAGCGTGAAGGTGGCTTTGTCGATAGCCGAAGCCTGCCGATGGTGACGGTGGGTGACTATGTGATCCTGGAGAACGCGGGTGCCTACGGATTTGTGATGTCCAGCAATTACAACAGCAAGACGCGTGCAGCAGAAGTGTTGATCGAGGACGGTGTCGCCAAGCTGATTCGCGCACGAGAGACGTTTGCGGACTTGGTGCGCGGCGAAGTCATTCCCGAATGAGGGTAACAACTCCGACGATATCCTCGCCACTGATAGGACCGTAGTCGCGACTGTCAATCGAGATTGGCACGTTGTCGCCCAGTACAAAGTATTCGTCCTCGGCGAGCTGTATCGGGTAGCAAGCGGTTTCGTCGCCAGGCCGCAAGCGATATTCAATCGCGCGGTCAATAGCCAGATTCCGGATCGTTACTTCGACCGACTCGCCGTTAGCGGCGACAACGATCGCAGATACAGCGATCGCAATGTCATCGGCAGCCATGGGGATCGCCAATTCATGAGTACCCAGCAACAACTCCGTTTCAGTTAGCGAGGCCGCATACAACTTGATCGGCGCCGAACACGTAACTTGCATCGATACGATCGCTTGCGACACTGGGTACATCGCGCGAACGAGTATTGGATTTGACGGACAATCATCGAATATCGCAGAAGGTTGGTTTCCGTCGTGAACACTGCGATGGTGATAACGTAACCACGCTTCCTCACCTACGTTTCTCCCAGCAAAGTTTTGTCCCGATTCGTACACGCCTGCGCTGGAGAGGGCGACGTCATCATTGCTAGTCAGTTGAATCTTCCATGACCTTTCGGTTCGGCTCCACGCTGAACCACCTTGCCAACGCGACGGGTCTCGCAGGGCATCCCGATCGATGGGAATCATTGTGGCGTCGGTGGGCAAAAGTTGAGAATTGCAAGTCAGTCGACCCGGCGTGTTTTCATCGATTGCAACATCGACCATATCCCCTGGAAGGCCAAAAATGCGTTTGACTGACAATTGGCCCTCGCGGTGAAGCGCCACAAGTTCGCTGCGTTTTGGCGACTTCTCAGGATCGATGACAATCAAGTTGCCCGCTGCAGCAGGTCCGCTGGGGCGTTTGTAAAACTCGCCGCAATGCCAACATTTCAGCTTCGTCGCGGTCGATTGGAACAGCGTGCTGGTCGGCGATGCGTCCACACGCAGCACGATGTTACAATTCGGGCAGTTCAAAACGTAGTGTTCGCCCCAGAGGGTTGGGCACATGGAACCACCACTGACTCGATGGGTCCATTGCTGCGGCGTTTGGTGGCGTTGTCCCAGTCGCCAACCCGCCGCAATCGTAGCTGCAGCGGCGAGTGCGGCACCACCCAGGAGAAAAATTAGGCGTCGCGAGACCCGTCGTAACAGCATGGCGATTTTGATCCCTCATTTGATGGCTGGGTGTCGCGGGGATAGACCGCTATACTTCGATCCCTAAAACCATCCTGTATGCACTACGGATTGTCCTGAAATAAGTGGCACAGGTTTCCAACCCAGTCTTTGACGCAACCGCCTTATCATAACCTCCCGCGATGAGAATGACCGACCCGACCCTTCCCCAATTACCCACTAACAGTGCTGAGTTTCCGTCGCCCCAACTGTCAACTCGTGGACGAATGGGACAAGCCCTGGGTGTGCGAGTGCTGGCGACCGGTTCGTATGTTCCAGAGCGAGTGGTGACCAACGAAGACCTCGCGGCACTTGGCTGTGACAGTGAATGGATCGTACGCCGCACGGGAATCCTCGAGCGACGTCATGCACTGCCCAACCAGGCGACCAGCGATCTGTCGTACGAAGCAGCGGTAAGGTGCTTGGACCAATGCGGTCTTTCGGCGGCTGACATTGATTTGATTATCGTCTGCACTATCACTCCAGATCATCCGACGCCCTCGACCGCCTGTCACCTGCAACGGCGATTGGGTTGTGTCGCGGCTGCGTTTGACGTGAACGCTGCCTGTGCCGGTTTTATGTACGGCATGATCACCGCAGCCCAGTTTGTTGTGGCCGGGAACAGTCGGTATGCGTTGGTTGTTGGCGCGGACTTGATGAGCCGCACGGTGAATCCGTTGGACGTCAAAACCTATCCTCTGTTCGGTGACGCTGCCGGAGCCGCAATTCTCTCCAGTGACCCGAGCGACGGCGGCGGATCGATCCTGTCGTACCAACTCGGCAGCGAAGGTTGCGGTGGCGAGATGCTGTGTATTCCAGCCGGTGGTACTCGCCAAGAGCTTACCCCCGAAATGCATGCATTGGGGCATCAGTACCTGACGATGGACGGGCGCGGCGTTTTCAAGTGGGCCGTACGTGTCTTTGACGAGAGTGCCAAACAAGTCCTCAAGGCAGCCGGTATCACGCCCAATGAACTTGCTTTGGTCGTGCTGCACCAGGCGAACCAGCGAATCATCGACTCTGCGGTTTCCGACCTCGGAGTTCCTGCGGAAAAAGTGTTCGTGAATCTCGATCGTTTCGGAAACACCTCCGGTGCAAGCATTCCGCTGGCGCTTGACGAAGCAGCCCGTGCTGGACGCATACAACGCGGCGACTTGGTACTGCTGTGTGGCTTTGGCGCTGGACTGGCTTGGGGCACCGCGGTCGTTCGGTGGTAATCGAGTTCTTTTGTGGACTGGGCGGTGTTGCCGAAGCCATCCGCCAGTCGAATACTTCTTACATCGGCACAACCAGACTGGAAGTTGGAAGTGCGATCGATATCGATCGCGGCTGTGGCGAAGTCTACGAGCACAACTTTGGCGTCGCTGTCGACCAACGGACGATCGAGTCATTGGATTTGAGCCCGTTTGTCTCCGACGAGAATCATTCGATCTGGTGGTTATCGCCTCCCTGCCAACCGTACTGTCGACGTGGACGCAGCGATGCTCTGCGCGATCCGAGGTGCGAGGCGATTCATTCAATCACCGAATTCCTTTCAAACTCAGCGGTGATACCAAGTTCACTCACGTTAGAGAACGTGCCAGAGTTCGCTCGTTCCGCTGATGGCCAGCGTCTGTTGTCGGTGCTCCATCAACGAGGCTACGCGACTTGGAGTGGCGAGTTATGTCCGACACAATTCGGTATCCCCAATCGACGGCTTCGCTACTACCTCGTCGCGCAGCGAGACGTCACTCAAGTTGAACCGCCGCGCGTCCCGCCATCAGGAACAAAATGGCAGTTCTCAATCGCCGAGATTCTGGACGACGATCCTGCACCTGAGTTGTTCATCGATCCGAGTGTAACGGCCGCATATCGGACTGCGATGGATGTTATTGATCCTCAAGACGCAGCGTCACGCGCGGCTTGTTTCGCGAGCGGTTATGGCAAGTCTATTATCCGTTGTGGATCGTACCTTCAGTGCAAGGAAGGCCTAAGACGATTCTCGCCACAAGAAGTGGCACGATTGCTTGGCTTTTCGCCGGAGTTTGCGTTTCCCGAGCACTATAGCAAACGTCGACGCTGGAAGATGCTCGGCAATAGCGTTTCCGTGCCAGTCGTTCGCGTCGTGCTAGCGTCACTGTTGGACAACAGGTAGCGATCTTCAGCGGACGTCGTTCCGCTGTAAATGAAAACCGACTCCTCGACTTCAGCACAATAAATCGCTTACAGAGTGTGCTGTCACGTTGTGGCTGAGGTATAACTGGGGGCTTAACACGCGACGCGTTCGATAACGGCTCGACGCCGTCCCGCCATTCGAAAACCAGCCCCTTCGTGCGACCCGCAATGCAAAATTTCACATGCTGCCGTTCGCAGCGGTCTATCCGCAATACGTCGACTACTTCAGTTTGTCATGGCGGTATCTTCGTCGCGGCACTCACGCCGCACATAATATCTTGCGTTTCAATTTTGTTGGATGTCCGCGATTGTCACTACTTGGATGCTGCTGATTGTCGGCTTAGTCAATGGCTCTCCGGCCAAAGCAGAATGGAAAGTCGGCGTCGCGAGCCAAGTCATTACACCCAGTGAGCCGATGTGGATGTCGGGTTACGGTTCGCGAGAACGACCGGCTGAAGGGATGCTGACGGAACTTTGGGCCAAGTCGCTGGCGATCGAAGATGGCGATGGAAATCGATCAGTGATTGTGACGCTCGATCTGGTAGGGATTGATCGTGATACAACGAAAACAATTGTTGATAAGGTAAAGGACAAGTACTCGCTTTCACGTCAATCGATCACTCTTTCGACTTCGCACACTCATAGCGGGCCGGTCATCGGCAGCAATCTCAAACCGATGTATTTCCTGGATGATGAAGCGTGGGGGTTAGTCGAATCGTATACCAAGCAGTTGATCGACAACGTCGTCGAAGTGGTCGGACGCTCAATCGAGGATTTGAAACCAGCAACGATCCAATGGTCCGTGGGACGAGCAACGTTTGCGGTCAACCGTCGCAATAACTCAGAAAAGGACGTGCCGGAACTGCGACTGGCAGATCGTCTGAGCGGTCCGGTAGACCATGATGTTCCAATTTTACTGGTGACCGATCCGAGTGGAAATAAGCGAGCCATTCTGTGTGGTTATGCCTGTCACGCGACGGTTTTGTCGGGCTACGAATGGTGTGGCGATTGGCCGGGATATGCACAGATCGCTCTCGAATCTCGCTACCCGGGAGCAATTGCGATGACTTGGGTCGGATGTGGTGCCGATCAAAATCCGTTGCCTCGCCGCGACGTCGAATTGGCAAAGCAGTATGGAACGGCGATTGATAGTGCGGTCGCGCAAGCGTTGTCGCGACCCATGATTCCAATTCAAGGTACCATCGACAGTCAGTATGCAGAGATTCCGCTGCAGTTTGCCGAACTTCCAAGTCGTGACGCGTTGCATGCCTCCGCGAACTCAGAAAATCGTTTCGAAGCTGCTCGTGCAAGGATGCTGATCGCCCAGTGGGATCGTGAAGGTGAGCTGCCGACCAGTTACCCCTATCCAGTTCAAACGTGGCGTCTCGGTGACGGTCCAACGTGGGTGTTTCTCGGCGGCGAAGTGGTCGTCGATTACGCGTTGCGATTGAAACAAGAATTGGGAGCTGGCAAGACTTGGGTCGCCGGTTATTGCAATGATGTGATGGCGTACATCGCGTCGCGCCGTGTACTTCGCGAAGGTGGTTACGAAGGAGGCGGCGCTATGACTTACTATGGTTTGCCGAGCGCGTGGGCGACGTCCAGCGAAGATGCGATCGTTCACGAAGTGCGGCGTCAAGTTGCCGCTTTGAGTGGTCCAGCTTCTGACCGTGCGCTGACAATTGCGCCCCGCGTTTACCCCGACCATTCCGACTTGACAGTATGGCGAGACGATCACGGCGGACTGCAACCGGTACAAACGACTGAAGATTGGTCTCGCCGGCGTGACGATATCTTGCAGTCGATGCAACAAGTCATGGGTCGGCTTCCTGCCGACGATGAGCTGCCACCGCTTGCATTTCGCGAGTTGGAAACCGAGGACTTTGATTTGTATCGCCGAGTACTGATGCGCTACGTCGTCGATGCCAATCGTGAAGCCTCGGCGCATCTCTATTTGCCAAAGACCAAACCTTCAGGAAACACAAGCAGGTACCCGGCCGTCTTAGCACTGCATCCGACGTCGAATCTGGGGAAACTGGTCGTTGCTGGCCAGGGCCCCCTGCCGAATCGAAAATATGCCGTCGAACTTGCCGAGCGAGGTTACGTGGTTCTTGCACCGGACTATCCGTCGTTCGGTGATCAATTGGATTATGACTTCCACACTGATCGCTACGTTTCAGGAACGATGGCGGCGATCGTGAATCATCGACGCGGCGTTGATCTGCTACTGCGTTGCGATGAAGTCGATCCTGAGCGAATCGCTGCGATTGGTCATTCGTTGGGCGGTCACAATTCGACGTTCGTCGGCGTGTTCGATCCACGGATCAAGGCGGTGGTTTCCAGTTGTGGTTGGGACCCTTTTCACTATTACTACGGTGGCAAAATCGCGGGTTGGGCGAGCGATCGTTACATGCCGAGAATTCGTGAGTTGTATGGACTTGATCCGGACAAGATGCCATTCGACTTTTATGAAGTCGCGGCAGCGATCGCTCCTCGTGCGTTCTTTTCTGTTAGTCCGCTTCGCGACAGCAACTTCGTAGCGGACGGTGTCAAGATAGCAGAACCGAAAATTCGTGAGGTCTACAAGCTACTGGGGGTCGAAGATCGATTCGTCGTGGCCTATCCCGACTCCGAGCATGATTTTCCCAACGACGCGAGGTTGCAGGCGTACGAATTTTTGGATCAGATGCTGAAATGATTCGTTTTGCTTGCCTACAAGTCGTCACTGATGCGATCTTGCAACTTTTCCGAGTCAAGAACAATTTACTATCGGCCAATTTGAACGTTCAATAGTTTTTCAGCGCATTACAAGACTGCACTTTAGGTGAGTTGTGAGGATAAAAGTTTTCGTCAGGCAGCCAAGAATAGTAGGCGTTCAAGTCGGTCGCGGATTTTTGCTTGGTCGGCGGCGTTTTGCAGATCGCTCAAAAATTCACTTCGCAGCATTTCGC
>JBGSIA010000091.1:0-8452 GCA_041751935.1 Pirellulaceae bacterium
CATGCTGGGCAGTGGTGTAGACGCCAGCTTCAGCAACAACGAAGTGTACCGGCAAAGTCACAGCGGCGTTTCCTCCCAGAGTGCCCGCGTGTTGCAGCATAATCTCGAAGCTGTTCCCGTTTGCATTGCGAATTCGCGTTGTTACCGACGGGTTGGTTTTGATCGTGTTCAGCGTCGTGACCACAACCATGTTGGTGTAGGAGTCACCCAGCGTCACCGTTGTCCACGCACCGGTAGAAACGTTCACGATGTCCGTTACCAGTTTCGGTCCAGTGGAGACGGCTGTCACATCGATCGTGACGGTGACGACTTCGCTATCCAGGGCTCCATCGTTGGCTTTGTAGGTGAAGCTATCCTGGCCGATCGCTCCAGGATTCGGTGTGTAAACCAAATCGGGAGCTGTACCGGAAAGTGTTCCCAACGTCGGCTGATCAACGACCATAAACGTCAACGGATCATCTTCGACATCGCTGCCTGTGAGCGTGATCGCCAGCGGCGTATCCTCGATGGTGCTGACGTCCTGCGGATTCGCCGTCGGTGCAGTGTTACTGGAGAAATCTTGCTCAAAGACGATAAACGCCACGTGTTCGTCGTTGTGGCCTCGTTCAAAATCTTGAGCCTGGTCCTCTTCGATCGCCAAACGGATTTGCGACCCCAGCGGATCATCACCGTACAACACCGACCAACCACCATCGGGCCCAGTAAAGCCACTGACGCTTGCCACCGCCGTCGTGGCGTTGATCAGCGGATTCACATAGCTACTACCATCATGGAACACACCGTCAATCGATTTGGCTCCAAGAACGGCGCTGTAATTGAACACGCTATTCGTTCCCACGCCGATCGTGCCGCTGCCCTGCTCGATAATAATGAATCCGATTTCCTCATTGGCGCGGGTCGTCATCGGATCCGAGCCGACATGCTTGCCAACATAGACAGCCGAACCGCTAACGGGCAATGTATTGATTGCCCCACGCGACCAGAACGCCGACCACTTGGGATCGTTGAAACTCATCACCTGACCGACGACAACCGGCTGAGTGTAATTATTAACGAGGGAGGTCGTTTGGTTTTGGCCGACGTAAGAGGTCTTGCGATCAGTAACCGTCGAAAGCGTTCTAATCGCTTCCATCTTCACGCCATATTCGGCGACCGTATACACACCCGCTTCGACGACGGTGTAATGAACTGGCAGAGTCAACGGACTGTTGCCTCCGAGCGTCCCTGCGTGTTGCAACATGATTTCAAAACTATTTCCGGTAGCGTTGCGAATCCGCGTTGTGACAGCGGCGTTCGTCCGATCCGTCACCGGTGTGGCGACCACGACCATCTCGTTGTAGGTCTGCGGCAGAGTCACAGTCGTCCAACCCGTCGAGGACACATCGACCACTGCCGTCCGCAACTTCGGCCCATCATCCACTCCCTCAGGTTGATCGATGAGTGAGGCTTTCACAGAGGTCGTTGAATACGTGACTTGCCAACGCGTTCCGGCTGGAGGCGGTGGGAACGTGGCATCCAAGAACGTACCGGTGATAGCAGGTGCCGAAAGAAGAGTGATCGAGTCGCCCAATTGCGGCGCATAACCGACAGTGACATGCAGAGTTGCTTGGCTCGGGTCCGCGACTCCTGTCGCAACGACGACTTGGTCATGATCAACACCGGCAGTCAGTCCATTGATTTCCAACTGAAGGGGACCGGTTGGAGCGAAATCGCCTTCAAAGGTTAAGATACCAGGACTATGACCAGGGGCAACGTCTCCGTTGCCATCGTAGTTGCCGACTAATTTACCGGTACCGGACAGCGTTCCTTGGTTGTGAACGTCTCCTTGAATCAACCCGTCCAGCACCAACTTACCGTCAAGTTCAACGGCCAAAGTTCCGGTGAGTGCGAAATTTTGGGGAATTCGGAGTTCCGTATCCGCCGTAACGACTACCGATGGTGCTTGAAGATCGGCGTTCAATACAACTAGTGGAGATTCGAGCGTTACAAAGTCGGAAACGTACGTGGCGCCTGATATCAACACTCGGTCATCACCGAACCCCGTATTGATGGCTAGCCCACGGACCATTGCATTGTTAGAAACGGCGACTCGGACGTCGTCCTTTCCATCGGCCATTCGAGTATCGATCACAACCGCCTGTGCGCGAATGATATGGATTTGCTCAAAGGCGACTCCGCCACTGGTTCCAGATATTTTCCAAGCGGGAACGGTCCCGGGGTCTTCATTCAGACTCGTGATAACGGTGTTGAAGTCATTGACGATCTGCAGCACATCATCACCTCCCATGGGCCTGAACGTCACCGTCCCAGCGTCCTCCACGTCTATGGGTGTCAAGTTAAAAAACCTGATTCGCAAGCCTCCGGCGATGGTGATTTCCCCATTTCCAAAAGCATCACGCTCCGGTAAATAGTCCACATCCCTACCACCAGCTTTGATGCGCATGTAATTGTTGCCGCCCATTCCGTCGAAGACAATTTCTCGTAAGTTGATGGGCGAGTCTACACCGTTATTGAGGCGGATTGTGCCTGCGTCAACATTCACGTAGAGAGTGTCATCGGCTGGGCCACCACTGTAAATAAGTCGATTTACACCACCACCTCCGCCGCAATCGCCGCCGCAATCCCAACCTTCTTGAGCAATGATCGTGTCGATTGCTTCCAGATACCGATTGATGGTGACCACCGGTGGCGCCGCAACGCTGATTTGCTGAAAGTTCAACGAGCTCGCATCACCCAAGATTCGAATGATCCTGTTACCTGTAGCGCGATCTGTGGTTACTACAAACTGACTCCGATCAACCGAAGCTGTGAATACGTTTTCGTTAGCATCAACCATTGTCAACTGCACGCGATCGCCTGCAGGATTGATGACAACTTCACCTGCTACCATGGAATCGAATCCGTCTAATTTCACATACCATAAGAGCGTATTATCGGCTCCAACGGCCGCATACAGACCATTGAAAATTTGAGTCGGATTGCTCAAAAAGAACCGCGAAGCTAGCAGGTCGAGATTACGGGCATAGGTCGCGTCAACTCCTACAATTCCTAAGTTGTAACCGAATCCGCTTGCGCCACCGGGTTGCGCAACGTTGATCGTGAACTGGTTAGGAATGTTATCCGCGTCACCCATCCCGCCGGGAACATCCCTTCCATCGATCGTGTAGGGTGGTGGCACGTATCGAACGACATATTGCCCCGGAGCCAAGTTATCAAAATGGTAGCTTCCATCGGCCAGTGTAATATAGGTCCGTGGCGTGATGGGAATCCCCAATGCGTTGCCGGACAGGACCACTTCTACGCCACCCAATCGAAGTTCAGCATTGTCAATGTTTCCATCATTCGTCTCGTCAATATAAACCGTCCCGGAAATCTGGGTTGGCACGAAATCTCGCACTGAAACGTTGACCGTACCGGTTACCGAATTCACATTTGTTCCGCCGGTTGGCCCACTATCCTGAACGGTATATTCGAAAGACGCTGCACCGGAGAAGCCAGCCGCTGGCGTGAAGGTGATGATCCTCGTAACCGTATTCAGAGAAGCCGTGCCGTTCACGGCATTCAAAACCCCAACAATGCTCAGTGGTGTTTGATCACTTTCGTTAGGTGGACCAGCAGCGTCGTTAGCAAGCAAGTCAGCGACAGAAATCTGGAGTGCGACATCTTTGTCGGTTGTGGCAGCATCAAGTCCAGCGACGGGTGGATCATTGACGGCCGACAAACTTACAGTAACCGTGGCAGTTGCGGACAGACCACTAGAATCCGTGACTACATAGGTGAAGGTACGATCGCCATTCAATTCCGCCAAAGGGGTAAAAACGACATCCGTGCCAACAACTGCGACCGTACCGTCCGAAGTACTGACGCTGGTGATCGACAGGGACTGTGAAGTCGTTTCACCAGTTCCGGGCGAGTCGTTTTGGAGCAATGTCGAGATCGCAATCGTGACTGGCGTGTCCTCCGTTCCTGTCGCGTTGTCGTCAACGGCGTTCGGCGCGTCGTTCACTTCGATAACGTTGACGGAGACGATGGCCGACACGGTTAGCGGATCAGCAACACCGTTGGTCGTGCCGTTATCCTGGATCGTGTAGGTGATGATGTCGGAACCGTTGTAGTCGGCAGCGGGAGAATAGTTAAGCGTGCCGTCGGCATTGATCGTCACCGTTCCATTCGTGGCCGACGCGAAGATGACGGTCAAACTTTGATCGCTTTCGTTGGCCGGCCCTGCCGAGTCGTTGGCCAGCACCGTGATCGTCACACCGCCGTCTTCGGCAACTGTAGCCGAGTCGGCGCTGGCGGTGGGCGGCTCGTTGACGGTACTGGCATCTCCCACGTATCTGGCTAATGCGAAAGTTGCGGAGTTTCGCAATCCAGCGTTACCTCCGCCAATCAGAATCCGGCCATCAGGTTGGATGATTGTCGTGCCAGCGAACGGGATCGTGCCCACTGCTGCGAAAAAGGTATTGATTCGCGTGAAGACTCGACCGTCAGCTCCATAAACGGTGTCAGAACCAAACGTCGAATCGTCAGTACCGTTTACATTCAGTCGCGTGCTGGCGAATTCCAACGCATCTGGCATCCCCATGACGTACGAGTAACCGCCGACAACGATTTTTCCATCGGGCTGGACCGCGACATCACGCGCCACAATCAAGCCTGACGTCCGACGTTCTAAATCGCGATAGCCAGCAGTCCCAAAAGACGTATCGAGGCTCCCATTGGGAAGAAACTGCGAAACCCCTGAGCCGAATTCTGGGCCTCCCAGTCCTGTGACCACCATACTGCCGTTCGATTGAAGAGCGATTCCATCGATTGAACGCAACCCCGTCGTCCCACCCGTCGTAAAAGTGAGGCCATCCCCGTCGAAACTGGTGTCAAGGTCTCCGTCCGGCGTTAAACGGACAAGTGCGCCAGCAGTAGGCTGAAAGTTGAAGCCGCGAACATGTCCTGCAAGGATGACTCCGCCGTCGGGCTGAACCAAAATTCGATTGACTTGGTCGTAGCCATTGTAATCGCCAGGAGCCCCGGCTGCTCCGTTCAGGTCGATCACGCGAACCCCTGTCAAGGCGAAACTGACGTCTGTCTGGCCGGTTGAGTTAAACGCAGAAACTGCAAAGTCCCGATTGCCACTCGCTGCACTGAACAAGGTTCCGCCAACGAGAATTCGTTCAGCGCCGCCTGCCGTTCGTGTGACGGCAATGTCGCTTGCCCGGCTCTCGCCGACTTCTAAATACTGAAATTTCAGCCCACCGCCTGTTCCGAACGAGCCGTCAAGTGTTCCATTGGAATCAAGACGTACGACGAACGAAATTTCAGGGGTCACTTCTGTGCCCCAGCCTGTCACGAGAATACCACCGTCGCTCTGGAGAACAACGCCAGTGACTTGATCGATATTCAGAGCAAGTGGAATGTCGGTGCTCAGATTTGCTGTGAATTTGCCATTGGTACCAAAGGCAGTATCGAGTCCGGAACCATCCGGTTTGTATTTTGCGATGACCAGTTTTGCTGGAACGCTGCTTTGCATTGTTCCCACGGCGACAATTGAACCGTCATCGGCCTGAACCATGTCAGCAAACAGGACATCACCCCCCAGATCAGGCGAGAATAATAAACCGTCATTTCCAAAGTTGCCGTCGATGCCAAAGCTTGAATCCAGGCTCCCGGCCGTCAGCAGCATGCGAGATTCCAGCGTTTCAAACCTCGCTTTGCTTGTTCTCGTACGGCGGGGAGGCGACCGGCGTTTTGACTGACTATTTCGCATGATTTGGTTTATTAGTGTTTCGCGTGTGGGACGCTACCCTTAACAGTACTGTTAGCTGGAAGGTTTACCATCCCCGGATTCGGGGATGGTTTTGATTCATTTGCCCCGAAGGAAGCGTGCGGACAGTTCGCCAGCGGAGTTGACCTCGAAGTGCTTGTAGATTTGCTTGATGTGATCACCCACCGTTTCTTCAGTGATTCCTAACTGGCGGGCAATTTGTTTTCGCGCCTGGCCATCGAGTAACATCAGCAAAACCGTGCGTTGACGAGCGGTAAGCCCGACGGTCGCGTCTGGAGGTCCGCGTAGCGATTCCGTCGCCCCTAGCCCAGTGATGCTGGCCATCGCGACATGAATCACCGCGCGATCGGCCAGGCGAAAGGGGGCATCTCCGCAGTTTCGAAAGAGCACCAACGTGGCCCAATCGCCCACGGAATTGTAGCGAACGGAATGAGCCCATTCATCAAAACCAAACGAGTTCAGATGGCGGCGAAAGTTTGTCGCGGGCCAGTCGGAATCCTCATGGATGTCTTGGCGCAGCGACGACCACTGGGAATGACCTTGCATCCGCCGCATGATTGGTTGACGAAATTCACGGTCGGCATCCGGCCCCAGGCCTACTTCAATGAACGTTGTTTTCTGTTGTTCGCTGAAGCCAACATCAATGACAGCAACAGGGAAAAGTGCGTTCGCGTTCGCAAGACCACGTCCCCATGACCAATGGCCAGCCGAAGCTCCGGTAAGGCGACTCAATACGTTCAGCAGCAATTCTCGTCGCTCGGCGAGATCGGTCGTTGAATCTGCAATTCGAGTCACGGATGTCAGGAGGTGATTCGCCGTTTCGATATCGATGAATTTCAACGGGACGTCCGAACAATCGAACGCAGCGGTTTTTGAGGCATGGCTCATGTCGACAGTTCCACGTTGAAATGTTTAGAGGAAGAACTCCTATTTCTTATCCGGATGCGTCGACGGATCGTCCACCGAAAATGTAAAAAATTGGATCTGCTATCTCGGACTTTAATTGGGAACCACCACGTGAGAGGGGGCAAAAGACAAATTTGCAAAGTGTAGTGGGAGCCCATTGTAAGTTTTTGAGGTATGGCTCTTTGTCCGCGTCAAATGGTATATCGAAATAAAAATCCTCTGAAAAGTAAAGTTCACCAACTTCGGCACGGTAACTATCTTGCTGAGAGCACATGCACGTCTAAATCAATCGTTTCAAGCCCTGGATGTTGGTTGGCACCGATCGATGAATGGCTAACACGTTCGTCGAAGTGACGTTGCCAAACGAATTGTTGGTTTCCCCAAAGTAATTGCTCCGCGAATAGAGCGGCGGCGAGTGCGCGTAAGCGACGTAACCCATGTGTTGCAAGCAGGCTATTAACTCGGTCGATTTATCTTCTCGATCATTTTCGACGTATATCAATGGCTGGCATCGGGCGATGGTCGCGGCTGCGCCTTCTAAAACGGCTTGCTCCATGCCTTCGACATCGGCTTTGAGCAAATCCAATCGCGGCAGTTTCAGGCTGTCGATGGTCAAGACAGATACAGGTTCGCCTTGCGAGCGGCCTTCCAGGCCTAATCCACCGAAGTTGTTGTCGTGCGTGTAGTCCATGAAGGGAACTAACAGTTGCCCGGGATCTCGACCAACCGCCGCCCAAAACGCAGTTACATTAGTCAAACTGTTGAGAGCAATATTGGCACAGAGAGTTTGGTGGACTAAGCGTTGTGGCTCAATTGCCCAAAGATGTCCAGTCGGGCCGATCAACCTGGCCATCGGCACTGTGTGAGCGCCGACGTTGGAACCCGCCTCGACGACTAGTGCGCCAGGGCGAAGCATTTGCCGAAATAAATCTACTTCGCCCTCCGAGTACTCGCCCAGCTCACGAATCGAACGGCCGATGTATAGATCGTGCCGATTCACTAGCAGGTGACCATGTCGGGCCGCTACCAAGACATTGAACGATCCACACTCGATAGGTGTCGGCCGAGTCAACCGTTGGTCCATGACTGAAAGTTCCGTTAGTCCATGGCCACTGTTCGATGAGTGTGTGGCCGCGCAGGTCTGGGGCGAAAGCACGAAGCGAATTTCCATCGTTGCTACGATGAAGTCTGAGGATTATAAGCGGCGTTGGGCCATTTTGTCTCGAATTATTGGTTAGTCCATCGCTTGTTTTTGTTCCTTGGAATTTAGCTGGCTTCGGAGGCATCTCTCGCTCGCGAAGCACTCGCGATAGCGAGCTTGGCGACCGAGCGATATCGTAGACCACCGACAGATGCGGCCACCACTTACGCGACCGTATTGTCAGATTACGAACGTTTGCTCAGGATAACCAACAATCCCGCCATACGAGTGTACGAGGTGTATGGTAAAATCGCTGGCGTTACATCCGGTCAAATGCGACGTCTATTTCCAACCCTTGATCAGTGGATGTCGTGTCGCCTTGCCCGCAGAAAACATATGTGGATTTGGTAACCACGGCGTGCACCTGAGGACGGCTTGCGTGGTTTTCCCAATGGAAAGTCAATCGTACGTCCCAGGTGACTGCTAACGTTGAACTAAACCGCTCGGCTTAAGAGTTTGGTTGGATGTTGCTAGAGTGGTTGGCGCTGACCGTCGGCGTTAGCGCTGACGATCGTTGTGAGGTGGTTGTGATCACTGCAGCGTGAACTCGGTGGGTCCCTTCTCGC
>JBGSIA010000092.1:0-2019 GCA_041751935.1 Pirellulaceae bacterium
TTGGCGTGTTTTCTGAGTAGCTCGTTTTGTGATTTCATATAACTCAAGTTACGAACCTTCTGATTGCTTGTAGCAAAGTGGTTGTGCCACATCAAAGTCAATCGCTCAGAGAGTGGATCGGGCGTGAAGATCATGCGAAGCATCCACCAGGCCTTTTGATTTGTTGCAGCGGGAAGTGAGACTTTTCGAGTCGGTTGCAAGAGACAGATTCAGTTGTTGGAAAATGGTAAAGTTGGTTGACGGATTCCTAGGTTTATCTGCTTGCGGCGATGCCGGGCCTGAGACAGTTTCAGACGTCGCCCGCGTTCAACTTTTGCTGGATCGCCGCGGTACCAAGTCGCTGGTGTCTGAAAGCCCAGCGAGCTGTGTAGCCGAACTTCGTTGTAGTGCCTGATCAGATTTCCGATCACTTCCTCTGAGTCGTATCGGCTGTCCAAGTCGTGCTCTTCAATCCCTTCGCGAAGCGTGCGGTTGAATCGCTCTTGAATTCCATTCTCTTCGGGGCAATGAGGCCGAATCCTGTGATGCGTCAACTTGTGATGGGCCAATAATCCGAGGAACTCGCCCGAGATATATCCGCTTCCGTTGTCGCTGCGAATGGTCGGCGTTACCGACAGTTTTCCGTCGCGATCAACCGCCAGCGTCTCGATCGCACGCTGCGCTGCGGTGCTAATCGAGTGACCGTCCATACTCGTGAGCAATTCCCAATGCACTAGGTAACGCGAATATTCATCAATGAAGGTGATCAAGTAATACTGCACCCCGCCCACCTTCAAGTACATCAGATCGGTAGCCCAAATCTGATCCGGCCGCGATGCTTTTTCAATGTCTTCGCGGTAACGTTTTTCGCGCCCACGCTGGCGGTGCATCAACTCTTCAGCTCGCAAAATACGATACACCGTACTCGCGCTGAGGTACGCCACGTCCTCATCGATCATCCTCCAAGACAACTCGCGATGGCGTATCTCAGCATGCGAAAGCGCATACTTTACTACCGCTTGCTTCTCTTCAGGTAACGCTTCGAAGGCTTGTACCGGAGTGATCGGCTCGGACTTCTTGCGTTCCCATGCGCGCTCCTTCTTCCAACGGTAGAACGTTCCTCGTGGTACTCCCAGGTGTTGCAGTGAATCATTCACCCTCATTTGACTTCTCTCCTTGGCCAAGGCAACTTGCGAAATCACTTGTTGCTGGAGTTCAGCCGGCAAGTGAGCGTAATCCTCTAGCTCTAAAGCGTTTTTTTTAGCTCCAGGTTCTCCGCCGTGATTTCCGCGATCACAGCTCGCATTCGGTTCAGCTCACGCTCATGCGGATCTTCAACCACCGCAGTTTCATTACCGCCGCGGCGCTTGCCGAAGACCGCTTCAGCGCCGCCAATCAGCTGTTTCTTCCAACTGTAGTACTGGGTCGGGTTGATTCCTTCGACACGACACAGTTCCGATATCTCCGTGCCAGCTTCCATGCCCGCAAGCACGATCCGCATTTTGTCCGCGGCTGATCTTTGACGACGTTTTTTTGATTGGCTCAATGGAACACTCCAGGGTTAGCGAGCCTGTCAATCATAACTTGTCGAATGTCTCATTTCCGTCGATGCATTACACCACAGTTCTGGTCGACGCCAACGCAAATGGTCGCATTGACCCGGCAGAGATCGTAGGCGAAACGCTTGCAGATGATGCCAGCACAAAAAACCTGAACGAGTCTGGGGTGTTTGAGCTTACCCAAGTTACGCCAGGATTTACCCATCTCGTCGTCGTCGATAACAGCATCACCAGCGTCTCGTCGCACCCAGTTGAAGCGTTGCAGTTCGATGCTGTGAGAGAAAGTTCGTCATTAAGCAGCGATGGACGAATTTGGGCATTCGCATCATCCGCTAACAACATCGTTACCGGCGATACAAATAGTGCGACCGACATCTATTTGTTTGACCGGTTCGATGGACATTCTGAACGAATCAGTGTTGGCATTGGTGGTTACGAAGCAAACGGAAGCAGTCAGTCGCCAACAGTTAGTAAAGATGGT
>JBGSIA010000093.1:0-10840 GCA_041751935.1 Pirellulaceae bacterium
CATGCTGGGCAGTGGTGTAGACGCCAGCTTCAGCAACAACGAAGTGTACCGGCAAAGTCACAGCGGCGTTTCCTCCCAGAGTGCCCGCGTGTTGCAGCATAATCTCGAAGCTGTTCCCGTTTGCATTGCGAATTCGCGTTGATACCGACGGGTTGGTTTTGATCGTGTTCAGCGTCGTGACCACAACCATGTTGGTGTAGGAGTCACCGAGCGTCACCGTCGTCCACGCACCGGTAGAAACGTTCACGATGTCCGTTACCAGTTTCGGTCCAGTGGAGACGGCTGTCACATCGATCGTGACGGTGACGACTTCGCTATCCAGGTCTCCGTCGTTGGCTTTGTAGGTAAAGCTATCCTGGCCGATCGCTCCAGGATTTGGTGTGTAAACCAAATCGGGAGCTGTACCGGAAAGTGTTCCCAACGTCGGCTGATCAACGACCATAAACGTCAACGGATCATCTTCGACATCGCTGCCTGTGAGCGTGATCGCCAGCGGCGTATCTTGTTCTGTCGTGACCTCTTGTGGATTCGCCGTCGGGGCGTCGTTCACCGGCGCCACTTGGATCGAGATACTGGCGACAGTGCTGTCGAGTTGTCCGTCATTGACCTTGAATGTGAAGAAGTCGTCGCCATGGAAATTCGGCCCTGGCGTGTAGGTCAGGTTCGCACCGGTTCCTGACAGCAATCCGTGACTCGGCTGAGTGACAATGATGTAATTGAGCGGATCGTTCTCGGCATCATTTGCGACCAGTGTGATCGGGGCGTTAGTGTCTTCGGTTGCCGCGACCACTTGTGGCATCGCCGTCGGCGCCGGGTTACTGGAAAAATCTTGCTCAAAAACGATAAACGCCACATGTTCGTTGTTGTGACTTCGTTCAAAATTTTGAGCCTGGTCCTCTTCAATCGCCAAGCGGATTTGCGACCCCAGCGGATCACTACCGTACAACACCGACCAACCACCATCGGGTCCGGTAAAGCCGCTGATGCTGGTCACGCCCGTCGTGGCGTCGATCAGTGGATTCACATAACTATTGCCGTCATTGAACACGCCGTCAATCGTTTTGGCTCCAAGAGCGGCGCTATAATTGAATACGCTATTCGTTCCGACGCCGATCGTGCCGCTGCCCTGCTCGATGACAATGAAGCCGATTTCTTCATTGGCGCGAGTCGTCATCGGATCCGAGCCGACCTGTTTGCCAACCCAAACAGCCGAACCGCTAGCGGGCAAAGTTTTGTTTGCGCCACGCGACCAGAAGGTTGACCACTTGGGATCGTTGAAGCTCATCACTTGCCCGACGACAACCGGGCTGGTGTAAGTATTGACGATCGAGGGCGTTTGGTTTTCGCCAACATACGAATTTTTGCGATCAGTAACGCTGGAAGTGAACTTGATCGCTTCCATCTTCACGCCATGTTCAGCGACCGTGTACACGCCAGCTTCGACGACCGTGTAGTGCACTGGCAGGGTCAACGGGCTAGTGCCTCCGAGCGTGCCAGCATGTTGCAACATGATTTCGAAGCTATTGCCGGTCGCATTGCGAATCCGCGTTGTGACAGCAGCATTCGTCCGAACCGTCACCGGCGTAGCGACAACGACCATTTCGTTGTAGCTCTGCGGCAGAGTCACGGTGGTCCAGCCCGTCGAGGAAACATCAACCACCGCCGTCTGCAACTTCGGCCCAGAATCTACCTCGGTTACCGTGGTAATTGTGATCTGCTCGGAAACACTCAAAGGTGGGATACCATCGTCGGTGGCCGTGAACGTCAGCGAGTAGGTTCCTTGTTGCGATTCTGTCGGCGTCCAGCTGAATTGTCCCGTCGCCGGGTCGAAGGTAGCGCCCGGGGGTAACGGCGAAACGCCTAAAGTGACGTTGTTAGGCGGGTCGTCATGGCTGTCCGCAGCGGTGACGACAAAGCTTAGCAATTGTTGTTCGTCGATCGACTTGTCACCGATCGGGGCAATGGTCGGCGGGTGGTTCAACGTCACGTCGGCAGTCGCCGGCCCACCGATGCCGAAGATCACGCCGTTCTTGATAAGATCGTTGTCACCACGGATACCATCGAGTAGATGCAATACAACGCCTTCTCCTGCAAGCTGCATGCCCGTGTCCACGGCACTGTCGCCATCGGTCTGCGATCCGAAAAGGAAGTTGTACCAGTGATCGCTCGTGTTGGCGGGCGTTGTCCCGTAATTGTAGTAGCCGTTGCCCGGATTGATGCCGTTGATCTGGAGTTCAGCCTCCGCTCCAACCGGCAGATACTCGATCTTGAAAGTTAGAAAACCTAGCGGAAAAGAGACTCCATTTGGCTGCATCACATCCGTGGTGGTTGAAATCGATGCCGACAGCGCTGTGCCTTCGGGTGATGTGACATTGAAGAAGCCGCCGTCGATCAAGTTCGGAAGTGTGACGACGTTCGACTGGTACGTACTGCTGATGGTCCACAGAATGGTCGTGGTATCGCTGCCGCTCGGGGTCGTCGCGGTAATCAATGACTGGAATCGAGCCGGCAGTGCTGCCAGTTGCGAAATCGTACCGCTGATGATTCCTGTCTGCGAATCGATCGACAATCCAGTCGGCAGGTCCGTGGCGCTTTAGGTCAGTTGCTCGCCCAGTGAACTATAGGTGTAGTTGGCGATTGAAAAATCAATCGTGTCATTCACCAAAGCATACCAAGGACCTGGTGAGTAGATTTGAACTGTGCCTGGGACTGTGACGATCCAATCAAAGGAAGCTTCGCCTGACCATCGTCCATCGGTTGCGGAGATCTGCACCTGATATGGTGACGCCGCGGCCGCGCCTGGGTCAATGTATCCGTAGATGCTGTAAGAACCTTCGCTCGAATAAACTTGTAATCCTGGCGGTAGTCCGGTCACTGTGTAGGTCAGCGGCAAATCAAGCGAATTAAACGCATTGATGTAAACGTACGCGAAGTCTCCCTCGTGCGAAGTCTGCGTGCCTGGATCGTTGACTGAGATGTAATTCGCAAGGCCTGCGGGAAGGATTCGCCAAGCGAACGTGATCTCTGTTGTGTCGATATCATCGCTCGCTGTGACCGTTACCTCCGTCGCCACCGCAGCCGAACTTATCGTACCGGTGATCAGACCGGTCTGAGCGTCGATCGACAATCCATCTGGTAAACCCGTGGCGGAGAAGTTCACGGTGCCGTGTGCGAATTGAGTTTGAAGAGGTCGGCTGATCGAGTCTCCGACAACCGAAACCGTGTCGACCAGATTCGTTATCAACAGACGAGTGACCGTTGGACCACATCCCAATTCAATGACGCCCGGTTCGTACAGATTGAAATCGCCGCGCGCGTCGTCCACTAGGTGCAAGACAATTTGTCCACTGGGCAGAAACTCTGCCCCCGTTGTGCTGGCGTCGTTGGCATCGGTTGGTTGTTGGTACAGGAACTGAAACCATCCCTCCGGTTCGCTTGGGCTGGGACCATAAACGTAGAAGCTTTCCCAGACCTTGGGCGATGATGGTGTCATCGTCACATTCACCGCGTCACCTGGGTTCACGCCTTCGACGCGCAAATTGAGGTATCCAGATCCAAAATGGATCCCTGTAAACGGAACCTCATAAGGAAAGACATCCAACGGCGAATTGAGCGAGGCGATCAACGTCGTACCGATCGGTGACGTGAGCGTCACCGTTCCTCCGTTGGTCGTGTCGGCGAGCACGACAACATTTGCTGCCGCC
Organism: Pirellulaceae bacterium; assembly: GCA_041751935.1. Classification (GTDB taxonomy): domain Bacteria; phylum Planctomycetota; class Planctomycetia; order Pirellulales; family Pirellulaceae; genus JBBSJZ01. The sequence goes on from JBGSIA010000093.1 coordinate 3,705, forward strand.
GAAGCAACCTGCCACTGAAATCCGACACTTGAGCTGTTTGTTCCATCGGACGCAAATATCGACACCGATTGATTGGTTGAACTGGATGTCTGTGGGCCCACGGTTCCCGAAATTTGGCCGGTGACCGGATTGATCTCGAGTAATCGTAATTGAACACCGTGTTATGGAACGTGACGATTGAGTGATAGGGAGATTGCGGGTCAGCAAAATTGTCGATTTTGCCTTGCACATATCCGGTGGCCGGATTGAAGCTAAGGCGAGCGGGCAAATTCGTAAAGTAGTACGTGAACTGGCCGCCGTTATAAGGATCGGTCGCGTAAATCTGTGCGAAAACAGCATCGCCGACGTTGTTCGTGCGGTTAAACACGCCTTGCGGAATGAAGCCAGGCAAAGTCTGCCAAGTGAAATTCGTTGAAACGGTTCCCTGCGAGCTGGTTGCCTGGACGGTGACGTTGAATGTGAAATTCTGGCGGTAGAAATACCAGTAATTTGCAATCGAACCGCTGATCACGCCGGTTTGCGAGTTGATGCTCAAATTACCCGGTAAGTTGAAGGCTGCATACGTCACCGGGCCAGTTGCGTTGGTGACCTGGATCGGCAAATTGATCGGCACGGTCTCCGGCGTGATCTGATTGCCGGGGTTGATCAAACTGAATGATTTGATCACGTTCCAATTAAATGTGACCGACGCCGAGCGTGTGCCATCGGTCGCGTTGATCGTCACCTGATTCGGCGACGACAAGTGTGCTCCGTCGACTATCGTGCCGCTGATCGCGCCGGTCTGGGCGTTAATATTTAATCCGGCTGGCAAACCCGTGGCAGAGTAAGTCACCGTGGTTGCGTAAACGTTTACCGTCGAAATCGACAGATTGACGGGCGTTAATATGCGAGTGGTCTGGTTTGGCACAGCCGTAATCTCAAGTCCCGGCGCCGTCGTCCAGGCGAAGCCGATGGACCTCGTCGCTGAGTCATCGGCCACCGAGACGATCGCGGTTGCAGCATAGTTTTCCTCAGTGGGCGTACCACTGATAACACCTGTCAGTGAGTCAATCGAGATGCCGGTCGGCAGACCCGTCGCGGAAAACCGCTTCTGACCGAAGCCACCAATCGCATTGATTGTGACCGGAGTCATTGGGACCAGGATTCTCGCTCGTACCGGTCCCTGATTGCTGATTGTCAATGAGGAGAAAGTTCCGGTCTGTTCAATATTCAGTGTCTGACCGGCGATGCGCGGCGCGGTATGGTTGGGCAGGTCGATGACGCCGTTAAGAGTCCCTTTCAGATAATAGAGCGAGTCGTTCCCTGGCCCGCCATCCAAATTCCCGGTCAGCGAACCGGTGCTGTTGAACCCTTGGCCAATGCTACAGGCGTCATGATCGGAACCACCGCGCAGGTTCGGGACTGCGCGGACCACCACGTTGCTATTGAGAAAAGTAACATTCTGATCGAGCACCTGCCATCTGTTAGGAAGATCTGGACCGATCAATACGTCCGATGTCGAGCGACCGTCGATGCTAAACGACCGTGATGAGACAGGATTCAAACGGCTATCGATATGTAAATCAGTCCCGCCGGTTCCTCCATAAACGGCTACACCGGGTTCTGCAAAGCTCCGGATGGTACCCGGGGAAAGCCCGGTAATGACCGTGCTGCCATCGACATCCGTGAAGAAATGTGCCACGCGACGATTGACATCGTTGCGATTGTCGAGCGTCACGAACGGAGCGGTGATCTCGATATCACCGAGGATGTCCTGAATACTGCCTGCATTTAGCGATGTGACGGCCTCCGCGTTTCCCAACGTAACGCCTGCGTTGGACGTCCGCGGACCGACAGGGAGTATTTGCAGCGGATAAGTGGTCGCCAGAATGTTGATCGAAAACGCCTTTGAGCTGACGACCGTACCGGCAGCGCCGGTATCCGTGACCGAGATCCTGCCATAGTTAAGAGTGGGATGCACGTCAGCGCCGTCATAAACCACGCGCCAGCCATCCGGTGATTCCACGACTGTCCGCGCCACGCGAAGCAGACCATTGCCAGCGCTTTCCAAACGCAGCGTCGCACCCTGTTGAGATAATCCAGACTGATCAAACTGCAGATTGACGACTTGCGGATGTGCTGGATCCTGCTCAACATGCAATTCCGGCGGGCCGGGGAGATTGGAAACGGGATAGCTGCCATCAAGCTGCACATGGACAGTTTCAGCGCCGATCACGCTCAGCGAAGGAAAACGGACCGTCGCGACGCTATTTTCCCCTGCGAACAGCTTCATCGTGACGGGGGCCGAGACCACATCATAAGTGCTCGCCGCGCTGCCCAGAATATTGAGCGCATGGGGTCGTTCGTAAAAACTACCAAAATAGATCGGCGCCGCCGCGAGGCCATCGACCTGCTGGTAGATGAAAAATGGCTCGGTCGCCAGGGGTGATTGGCTGGCGGAGAACCTGGTGAAGCTGACATTCGGACGGCTTGAATCGTTGCGACCGTCGATCGTCGTCACGGTCGCACTGGTCGTGTGGGAATCGCCTTTCAGCAGGATTGGCCCGAGGATGTCTTGCAGGCTGCCGTTATTCCCAATCGTGATCTGCGATACGGAAATTCCATCCGACCAGCGTGTGCTGAAATTTGGTGTCCCGGGTTGCGGCCAAGCGAATTGAACGCCCCCAAAGCCATTGATGATCGTGCCGTAAAGTTCCCCGAGCACGAGCGCGCCTGTTGTCCCGAGCACGGTGCTGGATCCGTCAGTGAACGTGGCATTGCTCGACGACAATACGTTCGTGATATGCGTGGTCGCACTACTGGGCGTATCCTGGATCGTCGTGTCTACCGAGGCGAGAGCGGGTAATTGAATGCTCAGCCCTGGCAGTCGATTTGTTAAAAGGTCCAATGATTCTTGAAAAACGCTGCCCACAAACACGGAGTCAGCCAAATTCGAAAAGTGAATCGAGGCTCCCGCGATGCCCGTGATCCGTTCACTGGCTACGACAACATCCGGTCGACTGCCAGCTCCTGGCGAACCCGGCGGCAATGGAATATCGGCGATGACACGCAAGGCCGCATTGTTGACGGTTACTTCGGCCTGAATCGTTTCGATCAAGCTGTAAGCACCCGTGTGTCCAGCTCCCCAGCCGGGAAAGCCGTTATGCCGGTCGTCGTAGCATTGGCGATGATCTGGAGTTCGTTATTTAAACCCGTTCCACCGCTGATGGTTGACGGGTGATAGATCGGCGCGCTCAGAATGACCGTATTATGGCCGCCAGCCGCATCGACAGCGTTGGTGTTGCTGCTAAGCAATCCGCCTGTGAGGTTTGCAACCCCCGATCCTAGGTATGTCAAAAACGCCGCCCCCTGACCACCATCAAAGTCGACATCCGACGTCACACCTGGCTGGACCAGGATGGTCAAGGTGCCGACCTGATCGGTGGCCTGGATCTTGCGAACGTTCTTGATCTCCTGATTGATACCGAACGCCCGCACTTTGATGTCTTCGCTTCCATTCGCATTGGTACGGAGGTGTTCAATGATGAACTTCTCGTCGCCGTCGTCCTGGTTCTGACCCGTCGCTCGCAGATGCGCGTTCGCGCCTAGATAGAGCGTGATTTCGCCGTTGGCGTCCGGCTGGGATGCGAGATTCTGCGGTGTCAATGTAGCGAATCGAATCAGCACGTCGCGAGCGGCGTTAAAATGCTGATTCGGAGGAGCGGGAAATATGTCTAATGGGTCCAGATCGGGAAATCCAACTCCGATGTTCAGTTCAGCGGCAAGTTCACCCGTTAACTGAAAGGCTGCTGGCTGGTTATTGGAATCTAGGTGAAACTCGTTGAAACGCAGTTTGCCATCAGCATTCGGATCCTCGATATAGACGTGGACCGGATCCTGACCACTGTTCTGCGTGTAGACTCCCCCACTGATCGAGATGGGGATGACGTTAAACACCGACGCCCCGAATTCGGCGCCAATCGCCCCCGCCATTTTGAAGTAGGAATCGGAGTTAATATAGAACCCGTCCGTAATATCACTGACGATATGCGAAGCATCGCCCGCCGCCAGGTTCGCAATCAGCTGCCGCAGTCCGAACGTGTCGTACCCGAACCTCAGATGGGTATCGATGTCGATCTGTCCGAAGAACTCGATCGGCTGACCGGCGAAAGACAGTCCGGTTGCTCGCGATCCCTCCAACTCCGCAACAGCATCCGCCTGGAAAAAGAACAGATCGGCGTCTCGCCCCAGCAGCATATTGAACACGACACCAGCAGGATCATTCAGAATAGGGAACCCGATCTGGAAGCCGTTCTGGGTTTGAAGCGCGTTCAGCCCATGCCGTTCGCTTTTTAAATCTTCACTGATAGCCAAGTCATCAATCAGTTCGTTCAAAGATTGCGACGCTGACTGCGCCAAGTTGTTCAGATTGGCAGCCGAGAGTGGACTGATACTCGAGAGGCTGAGGTCCTTGAAATTTCCCGCAATGACAGCCGAACGTAAATCGCCGTTGGTGGTACTATTGAGGTCAAACCCGCCCAGCGGCAGCGAGATGTTGCTGCCGATTTGAATGGAATCGATCTTGGCCAGCAGGTTGGTGATCTTTCCGGCCAATTCCCCCCAGCGGCCCATTTCCAGTCAGGTTCGAACCGAGGACAGCCAAGTCCAGGATTCTGATCGGCCCCGCCCCACCGGCCTCGCTCAGATCACTGATGCCGGGCACTTCTGTCGCCAGCAGTTGTAGCACGGGGCTGAGCGGGTCAAGTGCGTCTTTGATCGGCTCCAGCGAAGGTCGCAGCACATTGGACAAAAACGTTCCGAAAGTCAGTGACACATTGTCAAAGGCCACCGTGGGTGGTTCGAAACTCGGATCGGCACTCGAAAGTCCCCAATGAAAGTGAAAGTCGGTGCTGATGCCTGGGAAGTCATCATTCGTACCGGCGAACGATCCGGCCAGCTGCAGGTTGGCGTCGGCGGAACCATCGATTCGAATCGATGGAGTCCCTAACAGATCGCTGACCAGCACCGTGGCAAATAGTCCATTTGCTTCGCCAGGCAGCAGAGTGGCAAATCCTTCGACGAACCCGAAGACGGCTTTGGCGTTGAAGTCGGGCGACGGCCCCGCCGAAACAAATAGCGCCGGATCACCGTTGGTATCAACAACCGGATGCGCCGCATCGGGCGCAGTCACTCCGGTCAAGTTGCGATCGCTGTCAACCAAAGCAACAACTCCGGTCGTTTCACCAATCGTGAAAGCCACCTCCAGCGCGAAGCCTACCGACAGTTCCAGGGAGCCATTTGCGGTGAAGCTGATCGGCAACGAAGGCAGACCTGTGTCAAAGCTAATGTCCACCTCATCAAGCACCGCCGACCCGTGCAGGGTCATTTCGACCGTCGTGATATTACCTGAGTCCGTCACTTGAATCCCTGACGGTCCGGCGTCGCCCAGTAACGAACCCAAATGCTCTGCAAGCACCGTCTGCAATTGCAGTTCGGTCGGAGTGGAGGTTCCGAAAGATTCAAGGGCCTCGCGCAATTCCGTGCGGAAACTGGAAACGATATTCGCCGCCACTCCTAACTGATCGCCCACGATGGGGATACTTGACGTCGCACCGGTATGCAGTCCATTCAGCACGCCCGTCAGCCGACTCTGCATTGTCACCAGTTGATCATCCAGCGAGTCGGACACGTGGATCAAATTCGCAGCCAGCAATCGGCGTGACTCGAGTATTTCGACTACTGGCCGCCGCTTAAACGCGAGTCTGCGTTCACTCTTCTTTGCACGACGGTCATGCCGTTTTCGTCGAATGATTGCTGCGAGTGACGCCATGTTTTGCTCCGATTGCCTGTATCAATGCACGATCTACCTAGAATTGAGTGCGAGAATGGAGCTAAGATCACCCGATAGAATTCGATGGAATTCTGGGATTCGTCAGCAAAAGTGGGTGTCGCATCAGAAATCGGCATCAATGCGTTACAAATCGGAACTGACAGGCGTTCGGAATAGCGTTTCTGTCTCGCGAGATAAGAGTTGTTGCTCAAGCCATTCACCGGGGGAGTACGGTAAGGCTGCTCCACCGGGCTTGGTTGGGTGAGCGCGCTGGAACACTAGGCGACCTCGTTCACGCGACTCACGGGCAGCATTCATGCGACCGAGCCGCAAATTGGCTAAAGCGAGTCCGAACGCGTTATGTGCCCTCAAGTACTCACAGCCTGGCAGTTCGCACGATCTCTGAAAGTACTCTGCGGCAAGTTCAAATTGATTCGCACGAAGTTCGGCCAATGCAAGAACGGTCAGCTTCCACGGCGTTGGGTTCGCGATTTCTTGGCTCGCCCAATTTACCACTTGCATCGGGTCAATCCCATCCGCGGGACCGATCGCTCACACATGTGCCAAGAAGTATGCGTCCATGCCACGCGGATCGCCAATGCGCGCTGCGAGTTGTTGGCAGAACTCATTGTATCGCGATCGATCGTTCAACATTAAAAGCAGGGCAGCGTATTCAAAAGAGTCGTCACCAATGGGCCGAATATCGATCACTTTTGCGTAGTCATCCATCACCTCTTTCCAAAATCCCCGCATTGCGTGCACTTGGCTGCGACCGATCCAAAGTGCTGTATCATTAGGCCTTAATTTGCGACTTGGCTAAAAACTTCGCTAGATTGGGACAGATTTCTCGCCACCAGCTTGCGAGGCATCGCGTGCCAACTTCCATCCTCAGAACTTTCAATCGCCTCCAGGAAGTCAGAGGCGGCCCGATCGACGTGCCCCATCGCCGCATGAATTCGGCCTCGCAACTCCCAACCGGCTGCGTCGGTCGGTTGGGAGTCAAGCAATGGCAATAAAAGCGCCAATGCCTCTTCTCGGCGCGTGCTGTCACTAATCTCGTTCAAGACTTCGACCAGACGAATCGAGTGGACGGATTCAGCCGGATTTAAACGCATCGCGGTACAGGCCGCATCGAACGCCGCGAGCGGCCGATACTGTAGATCCAATACTTCGCTGAATGATCGATACTGCACTTTAGGTGAGTTGTGAGGATAAAAGTTTTCGTCAGGCAGCCAAGAATAGTAGGCGTTCAAGTCGGTCGCGGATTTTTGCTTGGTCGGCGGCGTTTTGCAGATCGCTCAAAAATTCACTTCGCAGCATTTCGCGG
>JBGSIA010000094.1:0-3218 GCA_041751935.1 Pirellulaceae bacterium
TCTTGCGATGGACAATCCGACGGTATTGGTCATAACCGATCGAAACGATCTGGACGATCAACTTTTCGATACGTTTGCATCAGCAAAACAACTCCTGCGGCAAGAACCAGTTCAAGCGGATGACCGTCAGCAACTGAAGGAACTATTGAAAGTCTCGGCAGGCGGGGTGGTGTTCTCTACGATCCAAAAGTTCCAGCCCGAAGACGGTAACGTCTACGAACAATTGAGCGATCGCAAAAATATCGTGGTGATTGCCGACGAAGCCCACCGAACCCAGTATGGCTTTCAGGCAAAGCATGTCGACGTGAAGGACGATGCGGGCAATGTGGTCGGCAAACGGATTGTTTACGGCTTTGCAAAATACCTACGTGATGCCCTGCCGAGCGCGACATATCTCGGTTTTACCGGAACACCGATTGAGAAAACGGACGTCAACACGCCTGCCGTGTTTGGCAACTACGTCGATATTTATGACATCGCTCAAGCCGTCGAAGATGGCGCGACGGTTCGCATCTACTACGAAAGCCGATTGGCCAAGGTCGCGCTCAGTGAAGAAGGTAAGCAGCTCATCAAGCAATTGGATGAAGAGCTCAACGAGCGAGACTTAAGCGACACGCAAAAGGCTAAAGCCAAGTGGACCAAGATGGAAGCTTTGATCGGGAGCGAGCAACGCATCCGTAACATTGCTTCCGATATCGTCCAGCATTTTGATGCAAGGCAATCGGTCCAAAAAGGTAAGGGCATGATCGTCAGTATGTCGCGAAGGATTGCAGCCGACCTGTATGCCGAGATCATCAAACTGCGCCCCGATTGGCACCACGACGATTTGGATAAAGGCAAAATCAAAGTGGTCATGACTGCCGCTTCCAGTGACGGACCTGTCTTGGCGAAACATCACACCAACAAAGAACAACGCAAAGCTCTCGCCGATCGGATGAAGGATGACGATGATCCGCTCGAATTGGTCATTGTTCGCGATATGTGGCTGACCGGCTTCGACGCTCCTTCAATGCATACGCTCTACATCGACAAACCGATGAAGGGGCACAATTTGATGCAAGCGATTGCACGGGTGAATCGTGTTCACAAGGACAAGACCGGCGGATTGGTTGTCGATTACCTTGGCATTGCCGCCGACCTGAAGGAAGCGTTGTCGTTCTACTCCGACGCCGGTGGCAAGGGTGATCCGACGCTCGCGCAGGAGCAGGCCGTCGAGATCATGCTGGAAAAGTTGGAAGTCGTTTCGGCCATGTATCATGGCTTTCCCTACGAAGACTATTTCGATGCCGACACATCGACGAAGCTCAGTACGATCCTCGCAGCCGAGAACCACGTTCTCGGACTGCCGGACGGCAAAAAACGGTACATCGATGCTGTCACGGCGTTATCAAAAGCATTCTCGATCGCGGTGCCTCACGAGCAGGCGATGGGAGCTAAAGACGAGGTCGGATTCTTCCAGGCGGTTAAAGCCCGTCTGGTCAAGTTTGAACCGGCTGGTGAGGGAACCAGTGATATCGAGCTGGAGACCACGATCCGGCAGGTTATTGACGAAGCTTTGGTATCGGACCAGGTGATCGACGTATTCGACGCGGCGGGCATCAAGAAGCCTGAAATTTCGGTGCTGTCGGATGAATTTCTCGCGGAACTAAAGGACCACGAATATAAGAACGTGGCTCTTGAAGTTTTACGGAAACTGCTCAACGATGAACTCAAATCCCGAGCAAAGAAGAACCTTGTCCAGAGCAAGGCGTTGCTCGAAATGCTGGAGACGGCGATCAAGCGTTATCAAAATAAGATTCTCACCGCCGCCGAAGTGATGGAAGAGCTGATCAAGGTCAGCAAAGAGATCGTCGCATCCGACAGCGAAGCCAAGAGCATGGGGCTCACGGATTTCGAGTATGCGTTCTACACCGCCGTCGCCAACAACGACAGCGCCCGCGAGCTGATGCAGCAAGACAAGCTCCGCGAACTGGCCGTCGTCCTCACGCAAAAAGTCCGCGAGAACGCCGCCATCGACTGGACCATCAAAGAAAGCGTCAAATCCAAATTACGTGTGATCGTCAAGCGACTTTTGCGTCACTACGGCTATCCACCCGACATGCAGCTTCTCGCAACCGAAACGGTGTTGAAGCAAGCCGAGATGATTGCTGATGAACTTCAAACTCATGTATGAAGTTGCAATCCATCAAACCCGAATCGAAAGTAAATATAGAAAATGACTGCGGAAGCGAAAACACCCAAAGTTTTTATCTCCTATAGCTGGACGAACGGTGACCATGTTTCGAGAGTGACTGACCTCGCGACCCGCTTGATGGACGACGGCGTGGACGTTGCCTTGGATCAGTGGTCGCTTGAAGATGGCCACGACGTGACCGCATTTATGGAATCAATGGTGACAGACTCGTCCGTCGATCGAATTCTCGTTATCGCCGACAAAGTTTACGCGGAGAAGGCGGACGGACGAGCAGGAGGCGTTGGCACTGAAACACAGATCATCTCGCCCGAGGTTTATTCAGATATCAAACAAACGAAGGTTCTACCACTGATCTTTGAACGAGACGACGACGGGAATGTATGTGTGCCAACGTTTTTAAAGGGGAGGAAGTACATTGACTTTTCAGACCCTGACCTTGAACAACAAAGTTACGAAAGGTTACTCCGAAATCTCCACCAAGCCCCAGAACTAACCAAACCAAAACTCGGCAAGAAGCCAGCCCATCTCTCGAGTCCCTCATCGGTTACATCTCGGACAACCACGATCGTAAAGCGGATGCAATCAATTGCGGAGACGGGTAAGGGTAGCCTGGCCCTTGCCATTACTGATTATACCATTGCGTTGGTAGAGACACTCGAAGAACTCCGAATCAAATACAGTCGCGACTCGGAGGGAACATGGTGCGTCACCATTCACGAGAACATTCAACAGTCGCTGCCGCTTCGGGATTCGTTTGTTTCCGTTTGTAGGGTTTTGTTGGCGACAGAGAGCAATGAGACGGCAGGGTGAACGCATCTAATTTCCCTTACTGGAGGTGTTTTTGGGGTCATTCGATGGCCGACGGCGACTCGGTTGATCGCTAGCGACGCGTCGCAGAGGCCCATGCTCGCCCGATGTGCTAAGATCTCGGTTGGTCGAAACTGATTCTGAACCGCGAACGGATTCGCTGCAATGGGAAATGAGAAACAGCCGTCGCTGGACAAAAGCCGGCACTGGGAAGCGT
>JBGSIA010000095.1:0-4191 GCA_041751935.1 Pirellulaceae bacterium
AATGCTGAAGCAAGTCGTTGCCATCGCAAGAGACGCATCGCTGACTATCATGATCTTGGAATCGACCCTGACCAAATCAAAAGCGTCGACTAAAATTCCCGTGAAACTAAAACCAAAAACATCAAACTGGCGCTGTCCAGCTAAGATACTGAACGATTTGACGCCTGGTGGATCACTGTTGCGCACTCCTTAAAAGCTCTATCACACTTTAATTCCGGCGTTTACTTCGGTACTCCAGCCGTTGCGTTCACTGGCGACGCTGATTCCTTCTATTCTCAGTGCCAGGTCCGTGAATAGTAGATCTATCGAAAATTTACTGGCATCGATTTGCGATGGCAGTGAGATTCTGGTTGCTACCAGTGTGTGTCGCTCGTATGCGAATCATCTATTCGGAGTCACTCACAGTTTCTCCATTTCATTCGTGACGACATTTAGGACATCCAGCCCTTTTATCATTTCATACCTCGCATTTCCAGCCAAATACGACAGCGAATAATCGACATTGCGGCTTTCTCGGAATTTACTTTCCCTGAACGATGTTTCGATCGTGGACTCTACCACTTTTTCATTCAATAAGTTTGTTTTGATGTAGTACGCATTGTTGCCAGCACGGTTACAACCAACCAGTGAATAACCCTTTTGCGCTGCCGCGTAGGTGATCGCCGGCAGCGACGCTCCCCAAAACAAATTACTGTAGTGAGCAACGGTTCGATGAAAATCTTTGCTATAAGGAATTGATATCGCTCGATCTTTTCCGAAGACACTGTTGTATTCCATGATTAATATTGAAGGATTCAACGTCGTGAAATCAACCTCTGTCAGAATGTGGTAATCATTTCCATCAAGGTCAATGTGCAGCAATCCGACATTGGACATACCCGTACTCGCTAGTAACGCGTTGATATTGTCTTTGTCGATAAAAGCGACTTGTTGGAACAGGGAGTAACGCCAGTACCAACTCTGGCTTGCCAATGAAGCCATCAACTGGTCGGATCCATCCATCACGAATCCTGACCAATTGTTGTTCATCAACAAAAATCGTGTGTTCGATTCAAGATAGTTTCCCACGCCGAATTCAATGAACGTTTCGTTCTCGATGGAGAGATTCTTGATCAGGTATTGGATAATCCCGTCGTCTCCGGATTGGCTAAATATCCGAAATTCATAGTCATTGAGGTTTCGGGACGTCATCGAGTACTGCTGATTTGACAACAGTGCCCCAAGTGCCAATAGCTCAACTTCGCTACCAGTTGACGCGGGCATTGGGATCGAATTGCCGATCAAGGCTGCCATCTTTTGCAGCGAATTTTTTATCATTGTTTTTCTCTGCTGTTATTATTCGGCAGGCAATCAATGGGCGATCTCGCAGTCTATCGCCGTACTCGACAGGGCAACCAAAACAGCTTGGTTATACTTGCGATTAACGCTTGTAAGCCGATGTGCAAGGCGAGGACGTTTCTTCGGCAGTAATCACGTTTCTTCAGCAATTATTCGGCGGTTCGAACTAGATTTTTGAATAGCGTGTTGAGCTTCAATGTCATGGGCCCAGGCTTGCCGTCACCAATCACTCGTCCATCGAGCTTTACAGCGGGGATTACTTCAGCGGCACTCCCCGTCAAAAAACATTCATCGGCGACAAACAAGTCATGGCGAGTCAGTGCGACCTCAGCGGTCTCAATCCCGGACGCGACCGCAAGTTCAAGAACCGCGTTGCGCGTGATGCCCTCGAGGATACCTGCATCGATAGGAGGGGTGAGCAATCGGCCGCTCTTAACAATGAAGATGTTATCGCCAGTGCACTCGGCCACTTCGCCTTTGTGGTTGAGCATCACGGCTTCGACGCAACCGCCTCGTAGCCCTTCGATTTTTGCGAGAATGTTATTTAAATAGTTCAGTGACTTGATTCTCGGCGAAAGTGCCGCTGGATGATTTCGGATCGTTGCCGCAGTGATCAGCTCCAGTCCCTCGCTGTAGAACTTCTCTGGGTACAGCGTAATACTGTCAGCAATGATAATAATTTGCGGATTTGAGCACTTGTACGGGTCCAGCCCCAATGCACCGCTGCCTCGAGTCACGACAAGGCGAATGTATCCATCGCCGATGTTGTTCTTGGCGACAGTCGCTTGAACATCGGCCGCAAGTTGCTCGATTGTGAGCGGGATTTCCAAGGAGATCGCGCGAGCCGACTCCCACAGACGAACGAGGTGTTGTCGCAGTCGAAAAACGTTGCCGTTGTAGGCTCGCAGGCCTTCGAAAACGCCGTCACCGTAGAGCAAGCCATGATCATAAACGCTGATTTTGGCATCGTCTTTGGAGAAGTATTCACCGTTGATATAGATCTGCAGACTCATAGAACACGCATTGTGAGAAGTGAAATGTTTGCAGTGAGCGATTCTAATGTTGGTTGCTGACTGCGGCGACCACATCGGCATCGAAATAGTTGATACTCATGCCGGCGTCAACGACGATTGACTGGGCGGTGATGCCGCTGCTGCGAGGGCTGAGCAGGAACACTGCCGCCGAAGCGACTTCGTCCGTTTCGATTGCTCGGCCGCGGGGGATCACTTTTTCAGCATAGAGATACGAGTCAACATAGCCGGGAATGCCAGCAGAGGCACTGGTTTTGAGCAAGCCGGCCGCGACGGCATTGAACCGCACTTCGCTGAATCGACTAAAGGATTTCGTAAGAAATGCCAGCGAGGACTCCAGAGCCGCTTTGATCGGTGCCATGAAACCGTAGCTCTCACTGGCCATTCGCGTCGTGCTGATACCGATGGTGACCACCGACGCATCACGCGCCAGGACATCACGCAGGGCGTTGCATACTGACGTCAACGAGAACGCTGAAATATCGATAGCCTGTAAAAATTGACGTCGAGTCGTTTCATGGAACGGACGGATGCCGTCGCTGTAGTCGGCGAAGGCGATCGAATGCACCAGCCCAGCGAGCGTGACCTTGGAGTCCGCCAACTTCGTTGCGAGGGCATCGATGTCCGATTGTTTTTCCACGTCACAAACGATCACAGGTCGATCGGAGAGTAGTTTCTGAAGGCTTTCCGCTCGCGATTGGCTGCGGACACTGTAAATCACATTGCCGCCACAAGCTTCGATTTGACAGGCAATGCGGTAGGCTACGCTCTTCTTGTTCGCCACGCCCATCACCAAGTAAGCCTTGCCGGTTAGACCGAGAAAATCGCTCACGGGTTCGCGGGTCGGAGCCAAATTGACATTCGTCAAATTCTCTTTAGTCGTCATGATGCACCGCGTGGGCTGGTGACCGTGCAAGCGAAATCCAACCGGGCGGCCACCTTACCAGCGAGAAGAACTTTGCCTGTCAGAAAAAATGCCGAACCAACGTGGTCCTTCAATATGACGTCGATTTCGACTGTATCACTCGGCCGAACCATTTGCTTGAACTTGACGGAATCGATCCGAGTGGCGACCGGAACGACGTCGGGCTCATTCGGAGTGTGTTGTTGCAGAAGAATGGCACCAGCTTGCAGGCAGCATTCGCACAAAATCACACCCGGCACGAGCGGATAGCTCGGAAAATGGCCCTGAACGAAAAACTCCTCTGGGCGAAACGTCTTGCGTGCGACAAGGTGCGACTCGTCTCGCGAAAGAACTTCGTCAAGAAGCAACATGGGGGATCGGTGGGGGATCGCTTGCTCGATCTCGGCTGCGGTCATCGCACCGGCAGCGTTCTCGATGGACATGAAATATCTCCGGCAGTGATGGAAGCATAGGCCCCAATCAGACGCAAAGCGACTCCTGTGCGTCAAGCGGTCGAAAGCACCTCCCACGGCTTCGGGAATCTGGTAGCTTGGATTTTTCGCCAGCAAATGACAGGCAAATCACTCCCCATCGTTCACCCTTGCTTTCCATGACCATTTACTACGCCCGTGGCTCGCGCGACGAATCGCTTACCGCCGATGATTTTCGTGACGCTCTTCAGCAAACTTTTGATTCACGGGGGATGCCGCGCCGGGCTCTGCTGCTGCCGCCCGATGCAACGCGTTTCTTCAGTCGAGCGGGCGAATTGACCGTTCTCACACGTGAGTTACTCGGCGATCGAGTGACGGACATCATGCCCGCACTGGGGACGCACACGCCGATGAAACCAACCCAATTGGACCACATGTTTCCTGGAATTCCTCACGATTTGTTCCGTCCGCATCGGTGGCGTGACGA
>JBGSIA010000096.1:0-80774 GCA_041751935.1 Pirellulaceae bacterium
TGATGTCAGTACTTCGCACGCTGCGAGTGCGAGGCCACCAGCCTCTGGATACAATTCTGTCTTCGCTGGCCGACTACTCAAAAACAGGCATTCTGCCACCGCTGCCACCCAAAGCTCTGACAGCAGGCTGAATAGTTACTCCAAATCAACAGCCTCTTTACTTTTTCAGCGTACTAATCAAGTACGTCGTGATGTTCGCGTGTTTCACATCCGGCGCACCGGGATAGACTAATTCGGATGCAACCCCAGCTTCGCTCAGGCGTTCCTGTAACTTGACGCCGAAGTTTGATGTATGCGTTGGGTCCTTTTGTTCTTCACCCAATCCTGGTGGTGCTGAATAAAACAGATATACCGGTGGATCGTCTTGCGTCACCAAGGCATAGGGAGAGTACTCCGCGATCCAATCTGCGATTTCGCTACGTCGTGCGAGAAACGCGTCAAAGTCTTGTGTGTACTTTTTTCCATCTTCTTTGAAGATCCCAAACGCATGACTTCCATATCGGCTGTTAGGCGTCCACTGCTTCATCTGCTGTGGGTCCAACGTAGTTTGTGCTCCGTTGACCGCAGCGCACATCAAACGCGTTGATTCCCGAGCGATCGGATCATCGCTATTGGGTTGGGCCAAGTCATCATGAAATGCCAACCACAAACTGGAGCACGCACCAGCGGAGCCCCCGGATGCACCGATTCGAGTCTTGTCAATGTTCCACTGCGACGCCTTGCTGCGAACGAACTGCAGGGCTCTTGCTGCGTCATGCAGCGGTGCTTGCACCGGCGGGCGAATTCCCGCATCGTGAGCTTGCGAAACATAGCGATAGTTGATCGAAGCGACCGAGATTCCCGCATCCAGAAAACGCTGCAGGTCCGCGACGCGCGCCTTGTCGCCGGCCATCCATCCGCCACCATGGATATAGAATAACAACGGTGTCGCCTCAGCTGATTCTGCTCCCCAGAAATCGAGCACTTGTCGCGGATGCTCTCCGTAAGCAACATTGGCTTCCGTAGGCGCAGGCAACGCGGGTGCCGTTTTCTTAGCTGACGCCTGCTTTTTTGGCGTTTTTGCGGCCTCCTGGGCGCTAACCAATGTGCCTACAGTGAGTAACCCGACCATCGCGAAAAATACACAAAAACGCTTCAACATGATGACAATCCCAGGTTGCATGGTTCGCACCGACTTCTAGAGAAATAGCGATCTTCAAGACAACGTACAGTGTATCCTGGGGGTTCCCAATCGTGCTACCATTTCTTTTTGATTCCAATCGAGCATTTGATCGATGAGCGATCCGTCTCCGCCGCATACTCAACGCGTGTTAACGACGCGGGAATCGACCCGTGCGTACTACGACAAGATTTCCGGAGTGTACGATTTGCTCAGTGAACGGGCGGAAGACCCCATGAGGCATCGCGGGTTGGAATTGCTCGCCGCAGCCTCTGGCGAACGGATTTTAGAAATTGGTTGTGGCACGGGGCATTCGACGATCGAGTTGGCCCAATCCGTGGGAGACTCCGGACATATCGATGCACTGGATTTGGCACCCAAGATGATCCGCCAAGCTGAAGCCAATGTGCATGCCTTGGAACTTCATCATATTGTCTCGTTCATTGTCGGCGACGCGATCAAAGTCCCTAGTGATGACGCTAGCTATGATGCGGTGTTCATGGCGTTCACGTTGGAACTGTTTGACACACCGGAGCTTGCGGATGTACTTGCGGAAATTCGTCGGGTCCTTCGTCCTGGTGGTCGGCTGGGTGTTGTCAGCGTCAGTCACGAAGGTGACGAAACCGCGGTCCTGCGCATCTACGAGTGCGGCCACAAGCATTTTCCCAACCTGATCGATTGTCGCCCTATCTACGTACGGCAACTGTTGCAGTCCGAAGGTTTCAAGATTCAAACGGCGGAAATAGAGTCGATGTGGGTCCCCGTAGAAATCGTCATCGCAACACGCGACTGAAAAACTCTTTCAATACACGGGCTGTCTCCCTGATGCTGCGGCGAGCACTCGAATTGATGCGTGACAACTACGATTAGCACACTTGGAACGCATTTTTGCTGACTGCCGTTGACGACATATCGGCAAATGAAGTTTCGGAGACACTTGGGATGACCCTCGGAGTTGTTCGCCAGGCCAAACACAAAGTGCTGCGGAGATTGCGCAGCGAAATGCTCGATCTGATTTGATCACGAAACCTGGGTTGAGCCCTCCGCGAATAATCGCCTTCAATCTGCTCGTTCGTCGCTCACGTGCTTGCTAGGTTAAAACCTCTGCCTGACTCTTGAGCAGCGAGGCCACCAATGCAGTCCAGCCGGTCTGGTGACTGGCCCCAAGGCCTTCGCCGGTGTCTGCGTTGAAGTACTCGTAAAACAGGACCAGGTCACGCCAAGCCGGATCGGCTGCGTAGCTGGAGTCCTCACCGTGAGCCGGCCGTACACCAAACTTGTCCACTTCAAAGATCGCGATCAGTCGTCGTTCTAACTCGTGTGCGACTTCCAGTAGTGTCATCTCGTTGCCGGAACCTGTCGGGCACTCGACGCGGAAATCATCACCATAAAACGTGTGGTATCGCCGCAAGGACTGGATCAGCAAATAGTTGGTGGGGAACCAGATTGGGCCGCGCCAATTGCTGTTGCCACCAAACATTCCGCTGTCGCTTTCACCGGGCACGTACCTGACTTCATGTTTTTGGCCGCCAAAGTCAAAGACGAACGGCGCGTCGCGATGGGCTGCCGACAAACTGCGAATCCCAAACGGCGAGAGGAATTCCGCTTCGTCCAGCATTCGACTTAGCAACTTGCGAAACCGTTCTTCACTGGGGATTGCCAACATCCGCAACGTTGTCTTGGTCGTCGTCTCGGACCCATCTCCCTTTTCCATGTACGTCATATGCTTGCTGAGATCACCGCGATGCTCCAAGAACCAGTGCATCCGTCGTTTGAAACCCGGCAGTTTGTCAATCACGCTTTCTTCCAGCAGCACGCCGGTAATTAAGGGAATCAATCCCACGAGCGATCGCACGCGAATCGGAATGGATTGGTCGTCGACGAACAAATGATCGTAGTAGAAACCATCTTCCTCGTCCCACAATCCGCTGCCGTCCATGGAATTCATGGCTTCGGCGATCGCCACGTAGTGTTCGAAAAACTTGCTCGCCATATCACCGTAAGCGATATCACCATCAGCCAATTCCATTGCGATCTTCAGCATCGATGCACAATAAAATGCCATCCATGCCGTTCCGTCAGCCTGCTCCAAGTGACCTTGAGGCAACGGCTTGCTGCGATCGAAAACGCCGATGTTATCCAGCCCCAAAAAGCCACCGGCGAAAATATTCTTTCCACGTGGATCTTTACGATTGACCCACCAGGTGAAATTGATCAGCAGTTTTTGAAATGTTCTCGCCAAGAAAGTCTTATCGCGATTCTCTGGCGTTCCGCTGGCCAAATAAACCTGCCATACGCCCCAAGCATGAACGGGAGGATTCACGTCGCTGAGTTGCCACTCGTAGGCTGGGATCAAGCCGCTTGGGTGCATGTACCATTCTCGCAAGAACAGAATCATTTGCTCTTTCGCAAAATGCGTGTCAATGTCAGCCATAGGTACCATGTGGAACGCCAAGTCCCAGGCTGCGTACCAAGGGTATTCCCACTTATCGGGCATCGAAATCACGTCGCGATTGAACAGGTGCCGCCATTCGCTGTTGCGTCCCCGCTGACGACGCTTGCTCGAACTCGGACCCGCCGCGTCACCGTCCAACCAAGTCGACACAACGTAGTGATAAAACTGCTTTGTCCACAGCAAGCCCGCATAGGCTTGTCGCATAATCAGTTTGCAATCATCTGATAATACGGCAGGAATTCTTGAATCGTAAAACTCATTGCACTCGGCGATTCGCTGCGTGAATGTTTCATCAAACGATTCACCAAAGGCTGCGGCATGATAATTGTCGATCTTACCCGCACACGTTTGGGTGGCAAACTCATCACCAGCGGATGTCAACCGCAAGCGAACCACTCTCGATTCACCTGGTGGGATCATCAGCAAGCCGTACGCTGCGCACTTGGTGCCGCTGTTCTTGGGATTAACCGATTTTGTTTCGCCCAACACAACGTAATTGTTGAACGCATCTTTGTAGTAATCCGACTCGCTGGGCAGTCCAGGATGCCGCTTGGCGTTTGTTTCGTTATCAGTAAATAACCACGTCCAGGAATCTGGATCACCCATCATGTCACAGGTAAACCAAAAATTTGCCAATGACTCGTGCAGCGTCCATACCGACTCCCCTCGCAATTTCATGGCTGGTCGGGTCGTACAGCCTTCGTCGGTACAATGCCAAGTCCAAGTGTTGCGAAAGAATAACTGAGGCAACACGTGCAGCACGGCGGGTTGCGGTCCACGATTAGTCATCGTCACGCGGATACAGATATCATCTGCCGATCGTTTCGCATATTCGATCCCGATGTCAAAGTAACGTGATTCATCAAAAGCGTCGGTATCGCGGAGCTCATATTCCGGTTGCAAGCGATCTCGCATCCGACTAACTTCGGCCAATTCTTCGTATGGAAATCGGATTTGAGGATACTTGTACAACGCCCGCATGTAGGAGTGCGTCGGAGTACTGTCGAGATAATAGTAACACTCCTTGACGTCTTCGCCGTGGTTTCCTTCGGGACCTGTTAAGCCGAATAATCGCTCTTTCAGAATCGAATCGCGACCGTTCCACAGTCCCAGCGAGAAGCACAACCGGCACTCCCGATCACAAAAGCCGAGCAAGCCGTCCTCGCCCCAACGATACGCGCGGCTGCGGGCGTGGTCGTGAGGAAAGTAACTCCAGGTTGCGTCGCCCCCTTCGCTGTAGTCCTCGCGAACAGTTCCCCACTGTCGCTCGGACAGGTACGGTCCCCAGCGTTGCCAATTTTGTTCACGTTGTTGGCTTTGTTGTAAACGCTGGTCTTCCGCAGTCATACGCTCGGGTCTTAAAGAAAGGCAGGGAGTATCCAAAAAGCCCCTAAAACTTACCAGACGAATGTGGTTATGGGAGCGCGAGGCCCCTGCCGAGCCTTTTCTTGGCTCTGCACAGACCTCGTGCTGCCGGTACAACCTAGTCAATCGTTTGCGTCGTAGCTAAGCATCTGCGAACAAACGCAAGTTTTTTTGCTAGGCATCGCCAATTCAGGTGCGTCTGGGAATAAACCGGGGATTATTGTACGCTCATGCCACAAAACGTACGTCAACGTAACTTCCGCCCCGTCCCCGTTCACCGTATCCGCTCGGTTTCGCCATGCTCGTTTCCTGGAAGTGGCTTTCACGCTACTTGAATTTAACGGTTTCTCACGATGAACTTGCGTCGCGATTGAGCCTTTCGGGACTCAACCACGAGTCGACGCACTCGGTCGCCAACGACATCGTGATCGACTTGGAAGTGACCAGCAATCGTGGCGATTGTCTGGGGCACCTCGGCGTTGCTCGTGAAATCGCCGTCCTTTACGACCTGTCAGTCTGTAGTCCGGAACCGAATCTCAACGAGTTGACTGATTCCAGCACCGACATTAGCTCGCTACTTAGTATCGAGAACGAGTTTCCTGAAGCATGCTCGCGTTACATCGCCCGAGTGATCCAGGGTGTAAAAATTGGCCCCAGTCCAAAGTGGATGAGTGACTTGTTGGCGTCGATCGGGATTGTCAGCATCAACAACGTCGTCGACGCGACTAACTTTGTCATGATGGAATGCGGCCAGCCCCTGCATGCTTTCGATCATGCCAAACTTGCTGGTCACACAATCCGCGTTCGTCGCGCCAACGAAGGCGAAACGATTCAAGCGATCGATCATCGCAACTACGTTCTTGAGCCATCGATGTGTATTATCGCTGACGCATCCGATGCCGTGGCAGTGGCCGGCGTGATGGGTGGCGCAGCGAGTGAAGTGACTGAAGCGACGCGAGACTTGGTAATCGAGTCCGCGATATTCACACCGCTGTCCGTTCGACGAACTGCACGAGCGTTAAAACTTCACAGCCCGTCGTCGTTTCGTTTTGAGCGACGCGTCGATCCAGAGCAACTCGATTGGGCCAATCGTCGCGTGTGTGAATTGATCGTCCAGTCAGCTGGCGGAAAAGTTGCCAGTGGCTCTATCGATACCGCCCCAGCTCGAACAACTGGTCCAACGGTCGTGTTGCGAGCCAGTGAGATCGAGCGAGTCTTGGGGATCGAGGTTCCCGAAGCAGTTGTCAATCGAATCTTGACGGGATTGGGTTGCACGTTAACCAATTCAGCTACGACGCCGCCAAGCTACATGCCTCCGTCATGGCGTCACGACCTGACGCGCGAAGTGGATTTGATTGAAGAGATCGCTCGCATCCACGGCTACGACAAGATCCCTGAGGATTCGCCTATCAGCGTCGCACCCAGCGCTCGACGCTCCTTTGATGTCGGCGTCGAAAGAATTCGTTCGGTGATGATGGCGGCCGGAATGTGCGAAGCAATGACGCCAAGCGTTGTCGTCGACAGGCTCGATGAAACCATCAGTCCCTGGACCGAGCGTCCAGCCCTGCGGACGCAAACGCCAATGCTTGAGGGCTCGCGACGGTTACGACGGTCCTTGTTGCCAAGCCTGCTGCAAGGCCGAGCATCAAATTGGGCTTCGTCCAGTACTGCCGCAAACCTTTACGAAATCGCTCACGTTTACTTGCCCAGCGACTCAGGCAGTGGAGACCAGACGCTACCCGACGAGCACTATTGCCTGGGAATGATCGCCGGCGGTGACTTCTTCAGTCTCAAAGGAATCGTCGAATCGATCTGTGGTCATTTAGGGATAAACGAACCCATTGCCATCACGTCAGTCCAGCGAGACGGACTTGCGAGTGGGGCGACGGTGGAGCTAAAGATCCAGGACCGTTTGCTTGGATATTTGGCTGGCGTTGACGACAAGCTGCTCAAGTCGTTCAAGGTACCAGGACCTGTATTTGTCGCCGAACTGTCGCTTCCAACTTTGTTTGAAACAGCGGCGCTAGTGCCCCAGCAGCAGATGGTCAGTCAATTCCCATCGATCGAGCGCGACTTAAATTTTGTGGTTGATGAGCAAGTGCGTTGGAGCGAAATGGAAAGAGTCGTCCGCGCAGCCGTGGGCACGGACCTAGCCAACGTCCGCTATCGCGAGACCTATCGTGACGTCAAAAAGGATGGTGAAAACCGCAAACGAGTCCTGCTCACCGTGCAACTCCAACGAAACGATGAAACACTAAGCGGTACCCAGGCCGACACCATGGTCGCACAACTGATCGCTGCCGCGAAACAAGAATTAGCCGCCGAACTGCTTTCCTAAAAAAAGTGTCCGGTATCTTTTTCATTCTTGCTTGTCACTGTCATTAGCTTGCTCAAGCACAGTTCGTAGTTGCTCAACGTCGGCAGGTGTCAACTTCAAGTACTGAGTGTTGTTGCCATCCATTGTCGGGCGAGAGAAGCTGTAGACGACCCGAACACTTAACTCGCTTTTTGGGTCTTCGGCTTCCTCAATTACCTTGGCAACGAACTCTTGTACATTCGCGATCTTTTCCTTGCCTGCCAACCAGAAATAATCGCCTTTGGCCAATTCACCAATCTCCAGACGGGCGTGGTCAGTCCCTGGATCGACAATCATCGCTCCTTCGTCTGACCAGAACTCATACGCTGCTTTGAGTTCTGGCGTTACGTCGGTCAATTTCATACCGAGCACTTCGTAGATTTCAATTTGCGATGAAACGGATATTGGCAACAACCGCATGTCGAACTCCAACTTATCCGCGTTCAGATTCAACGAGAGCTTTCGTTTCTGGTTGGATTGTCGATCAATGCAACTGAGTTCGACCTCACCACCGGCAACACCTTTCAAGGCAAACTTGCCTTCTGAGTTTGTGATAACTCCTTTGCGGTGCCCGCCATTAGTTGAAACCACTTTCACCATGGCTCCAGCAAATGGCTTGCCCAAGACATTTAAGATTGTGCCGGTGATGTGGTATCCTCTTGGCATCACGATACGCAAGTCGGTGCGATCGACATCGTCGATCGTAAAGACATCTTGCGTTTCCTCTTGGACATAGTCGTCGTGGTTGAAGTACATCTTGCAACTGGTGAACTCGTCACCAAGGTCAGCGCGAGTTTTAGGATAATTGAAAATTTCAAAACGGCCGTTGTGATCCGTGGATGTGCGCTCGATACCTGCACTGAATGTGTCGCCGGAGGCGTTTGCGCCAATGCTTACACCAGCGATAGGTTTCCCCGTTTCATCGACCACGAGCCCGGCAAAGTAGCCGGACGGCTTGAGCGTCATGTCGGCTTCCGTAGTCTTTTCCGGCTCAACTTGCACCTTCGTTTCGCCGTCCCAGCGCATCAGCATCCCCGACCGGCGGCGAAATCCTTGCTTCATGGCATCGACCGAAATCATGATCGCTTCGCTGACGTCAGGAATTTCAACTCGATAGTTCCCGTCTTTGTCCGTGGTTGACCCCAACAAATGGTTCGCTTCGGAATTTGCAAATCGCATATCAGTCGCAGGTACGGCTACTTTCACACGCACGTTTTCCAGAGGCATACCATTTTCATCATTAATCGAGCCGGTAAGGACAGTGACCAACTCGTCTCGCTTCACGGCCGGCGTGTCGCCCTGGGCAGGCAGCTCTGCCGCGACGGACATGACGGTCAGCAAGCACACAAAGACCATTGGACATTGGTTCTGAAGCAGTTGAAGCCACATGTTGATTTTCGTTGATGAAAAGGCATCCGGTACCATTTCTCAGGATGTGCATTAAAGGTACCGGACACCTTTTTTACTCAGCGGACAGTAACCCTAGTCGCCAGGGGATATCGGCGTAGCCGCGTTGGTACTCGTGGTCGTTCACACCTTGGAATAACAGTTGAAAATTCAGCGGTTCAATTTCCATTCGTTGGTCGATTCCGACGCGAATGAATTCCCCGTGGCTGTACGACGTTGACCACGACTGACTTTGGTTGACCACGTTTTGCACCGCGACCAACGGTTTCTCGTGCGAGGCAGCAAGCGGGCGCCATGGGCCATCAAGCTTTTCGGCTAAGTATCCTTTGAAGTATCTTCGTTTTTCGGCTTGGGCTTCGATGATCGTAAAATACTTATCTTGGCCGAGCAGTTTGTAGGTATGGCTGGCTTCGAATATGTCGTCCTGCAAAGCAACGACTGGCTCACTCCAACCGGAATTAGGGAATCTCGCAAGCTCTGTCTCCGCACGCCACATCCTGCCATCGTTGGTTGTTAAAAATAAATACGCTTTCTCATCGTCGCAAATTACCCAATAGTCAAGACCTGCCTTCACGCCCTCCTTGAACTCGAACATCGTCTCAGGAAGCGTCCAACTGCGGGGATCATTTATGTTCGCGTTGGTGGAGTAACAGGGACCGTATTTCAGGTCTCGCGTTTGGTCCTCAGCTTGATAGATCAAGTACCAAAGCTTATGCGGTGTGTAATAAAAAATCTGTGGCGCACCATGATATCCGAGCGTGAGGTCTAGGATGCTCCAGTTCGATTTGCTCGCCTCGGACCAATCAGCGAACGAGAGATAGCCAATACGAATTCGTCCATCGCCTTGCTTGGCTCGCCGCAAGGTACAAAACAGATGCCACCGTCCGTTGTGTTGCACGATGCTCGGGTCCTTCACAGAAACCCAGGGATGCTCGCCACCATCTGGTAGCCGACGAGGATCGACGGCAAGCAGTGGCTCGCTGACTCTCCAGCGAAACAAACCGGTGTCTAGCACGCCGGCAGCTCGAGCCGCATCTTGACCGCCAGCTACCGCATCCTGGGCGCCAATTCGTTGTGTCTGGCAAACGAGAGTCAAAATAATTATTGAAAGACTTACGAGTCGTGACATTTTTTATTCCCTGAGCAAGCCTGCGTTGGTGCTTGCCCCCCGTAGCGAGTGATCGTAGGGGAGATCATCGTAGTTCATTGGCAATCAAAGTGTCACCCGCGTGCTGTCGATCAAGCGGTATCGATTCGCAAATTTGCAACCGTCAATCACACTTCGAGTTTGTTGGCGTCACAGCGAATACCATCAAGCTTCGTCGCGAGCCGCCACCAGGAAGTGGTGAATTCAATTTCTTCGTTCCAGACCGCAGGACTCAAGCTTGGTGCTGAGTTTTTTTGTCGCTCCCACTCCCAATTCGTCGTTCAAAGCTTCTATACTCTACGCATTCCTACTCCTTGACTTCTAGCTCCCAGTTTGCACATGCAACCAAAAACGGTGAATCCTGAATCGACTCGAATTGGCTGGATAGGAACCGGCGTGATGGGCCGCAGCATGTGCGGGCACCTATTGAAGGCCGGCTACCAAACCACCATTTACACACGGTCGATGAGTAAGGCCGACTCGCTGATTGCCGCCGGCGCAACGAAAGCGTCCTCGCCTAGTGAAGTGGCTTCAAAGAGTGATGTTGTGTTCACAATGGTCGGCGTTCCAGCAGATGTTCGTGACGTTGTACTTGGCGAGAAAGGTATCCTCGCCGGTGCCAAGGCGGGTTCGATCGTAGTGGATATGTCCACGAGCCAACCCTCTTTGGCGGTCGAGATTTCTAAAAAGGCTCATGCGGTGGGCGTCACTTCCATTGATGCTCCGGTGAGCGGTGGAGATATCGGTGCCAAGCATGCATTGCTTTCCATCATGGTCGGCGGCGATGCGGGAGCGTTTGCCACGCTTGAACCACTGTTTCGCTTGATGGGCAAAACGATTGTTCATCAAGGTGGGCCCGGCCGCGGTCAGCATACGAAAATGGTGAACCAGATTTTGGTCGCCAACAACATGATGGGGACCTGTGAGGCACTGTTGTATGCATACCGCGCTGGGATGGATTTAGAAACCGTCTTAAAGAGCGTTTCTGGCGGCGCAGCGAGTAGTTGGTCGCTTGTTAATCTTGGCCCACGAATGATCGCAGGCGATTTTGAACCAGGATTTTTTGTCGATCACTTTTTGAAGGACATGAAGATTATTCTCGATGAGTCGGCGGCAATGAATCTGGCGCTGCCCGGCCTCGGCTTAGCTCATCAACTGTACCAAGCCGTCGCGGCTCATGGGCACGGACGGTGCGGGACTCAAGCTCTGTTGCTGGGATTGGCTGAGCTGAATAATATCCAGTGGAAAATGGTGTAGTGGCCAGCTAGTACCAATCGCCGCTTTCTGTTACCGGGCGAACTTCGCATCGCATTGAATCGAGTGCGGAGACGATTTCGCCGACGGTCCAGTCTAGATCATCGATCTCGAGTCGATACTCGGGCCACTGCCACGTTGTCGGCCACATTTGATGCGGTGCTGGCCAGCGAGTCTCGGCAGTTGACCACTGCAATCGGGCAACCAATCGCGGCACGTCCACCGCGCCGGTTAGTGGGCTGTCCAGCGGCGGCAGCGGTGGAACGAATGCCGATACCCAGGGCGCATCATTGGCTGCATGAATGGCATCAGGTACTAGCCGACGCAATCCAATCGACGAACCTTGAACATCGCCCGATGTGATGAACGGTACTCCGCCAGCCGGCACGTTTCCCAGCACCGACATGGGCTCTGGAAGATCACGGTCAGCAAACACGCGGATGCCATGCTCCGTCGCTAATCTCTCACACAATTTCAATCGCGTTGCCAAGTCGCCGCCGATCAGCGCCAATGATGGAGCTCCGGCACTGAGGTGATCAGTCAGCTGGCGCAGCGTCCAACCGAACCGTGGGTCGCGATACTCAGCGGCAACATCACACGCTGGTTGCAAAACGAATTGCCGCGCGGTGTAACGTGGATGCGGCACGATCAATCCGCGACCACCGCCGACAAGTTCTCCATGCAAGACGACATCCAAGTCAATACTTCGCGCGCCCCAGCGATGCTTGCGTTGTCGCCCCAATTGTTCCTCGACGCTCTGTAATAACGCTAAAATCTCACGTGCCGAAGCGCGTGTATCTAGTGCAGCTATGGCGTTGAGAAACGGTTCTTGGCCGCCGGGACCACCGATCGCGGGCGTCTCGAACAATCGGCTTGTACGAAACGTTTCGATGAACGGGGCTTGAATAATCGCTCGCGCCGCGTCCGCAATCACTGCGTCACGATTCCCGAGATTACTACCGAAGCTGATCAAGCACTGAGAGAAAGTTTGCATTACCGTGTGCGGTATCCCATCCACTGCAAGTGTTCCACAATGGCGGTGGGGTGATTGCCCTGAACTTCGATGCGATTCTCTTGCAAACTCCCCCCGGCACCACAGATGTCCTTCAAGGTTTTGAGCAACATCGGTAAGTCGCTTTCGTCAGCATCAAGCCCGTCGACGACGGTGACCGTTCGGCCAGCCTTGCGTTTTTCCACGCGTACGGTCGCAGTTTGTTTTTCCGGCGCCAACCACTGCTTCACCGGTGGCGGACACACACACTCCTCCTCGAGTTCACCGCACGCATCACACCGAGGTGGTCGATCAAACGGCGTCCCTTCGAACAGACGTACCATCGTTCGTTTCTCTCTCCAAGCGTAACAACCCCAGCCACCCACGGGGGTGCAAAAATCAATTCATTTCTAAGTTATCTGACCGCAGAGAATCTTAGCGAGAATACTGTGTCCGCGTAAGCGATTCTGGACGGAACTCGTCTGCACAAGGCGAAACTCGAGGGCCATCGTCGCCAGGGGGGCGAGACACCAGCCAAATTCAGCATTTTAAGCCATGGGCCGAAAAGCCGTAAGGCATACCGTCGGTATAACTAAAATCTATTAATTGTCCTTCTGAATTGCAGGTTGCGTTATACCGCCGATTCCACACGGACCAGCGATTGACTTTGACACGCTCTTCTCTGTAGCTGAGCATCCGCCTGCTTTTCTCGACGTCTGACGACCGCTAGCTGGCATTAAGTTGTGCAAAATAAGGGTCGCCTCAATCAATTGCCCTGCAATCACTTGAGGTTCGATTGAAGTGGTGGGTTTGAACTGTCTACCTGCGATGAGGGTGTTGCACTACCAAATTCTCCGAACGATTTTTGACTCGGCGAGTCTTCGTTCAATCAATTTGCGGTCAACATCACTTAATCGCATCAAGGGAACTCGTACGATCTCACCGGTTCGCTTCTTGAGCACGACGTGATTGTTAGAAACCTCGACCAAGATGGCGATTACGCTATACTTGTCTTAAGAATCCCGCCATGCTCGGAATTCGGTCCACCGTATTGATTTCGGTCTTGTCTCCTCCCGCTGTGGTTCCCGACTTTTTAAAGCATTTTTCGCGTCAGTTGAAGTTGACCATTTTTCTTTTGATTTCTCACGCAAATACTCTGCGTACCCTATTCGTGCTTTGACCTCAGGCGGGCGCACCCGTATGAACTCCGTCTCGCCTTCACGCATGTATTCGAGGCCGAACAGCATGATGTCCGTTGACGCCGCACGAACCTCTAAAGGAATTGGTGCTTGGAACCCCTTGGGCAATTCCTTCTGGAATTCCTGGACCCGATTCATCCATCAACTAGGCTGTTGCCAACCATCCTTGGTTCTTGGTACCGCGCGTCCCACAGCCCTGGTTGAATCGAATTTGTCGCGAATTTAGGGACTTGGAAAAGGGCGGAGCAAAGCATTTGGGATCTACTCCTTTTCCCTTTTTTCACTTGTCCCTTTGGCTGGCATTTCGATGACACGGTATAATCCAATACCGTAACCCTGCAGATCGATTTCAAGAGTAGCATCTTTCAATGAAATGGGGCTGCTGTCGGCAATTGGATCGATTTGTGCATTCGTAGCGACGTCTTGTTTCAATCTCATCTCCGCCGTGGCTTGAACACTACTCATATTGGCGATAAAGAGGTAAAGCGAACCATCATGGCGCTTGCACATTACTTCAATTGGTGTCTTCTCACTGCTCCGCGGAATCTCTATCGCATCGTTCACTGTTGGAGAATTCAGCACAGGTGCAAGTTCACGAATTTGATGGTTTAGTGATGTCATTGCTTCCAGAAGCCCAGGGTCATCGAATACGGATGCCTCCTTGAAACTAGGTTCGAACTGATGCACAAAGTAGATGATCCCTCGTGATCCCCGAATCAGTGACATCCACACTTCGGAGCGAACCTGAGCTGGCGTCGGCTTGATGTGTACGTTGCTGATTCGACTGCATTCGATGCAATTCCAAACGATCTTTTGGTGATTTGCCCACCTATGTAGACGTTCCACACCATTGGCAACAAATTCAAGTTTCCCGGCGACCTCAGGCTTGTCGTGCACTGCAGGGTAAATGTCAAATGAAGCGATATCGCAGCCACGCAAGTATTGAGGATAATCTTCGGGCTTGTTTCGACGAACTCCGCGTCCGACATAGTCATCGTAGGCGACACCTTGGCCTAGGTTCAGCAGCACTGGCCGCGATGGGTCGCGGGAGCGGATTCGTTTGTAATTCTCTTCAATCACATAGGGCAAGATTGGTGGACCATAGCCTCCCTCGCGAAGTGGTTGGGCGTTATCTGGTTCGTCGCCGTGCATCCAGCCAATGATGATATCCGCATGGTCCGAGGCAAGTGCTGTCTCATTCTGGCTGCAAATCACAAACATTCCCGCTTGTTTGAGATCTGCAAGTTGAGCCTCGGTAGGCCCATTCCATAGACCAACGTAGGTGTTGATACCGGCAGCTTTGTAACGTGCCGCGTTGCGAGGATTCTGCACCCAAACGGCAAGTGGAAAGAACTCGGGATCAATCGGGATTCCGTTTTTCCAGTTCGAGTAATCAGTGGGAGAAACGTTGGGACTCTCGGCACGAGAAATTGACTCGGTAGTCAGTAGGCCGAGGATCGACAAGATGATTAATCGTCGAATCATGGATCGCGAACCTGGATTGTTCTTACGTAGCCGCGGTCGTCGCTGCGTGTAAGTTTTGGATGCTCTGGGTGACTAAGTGCTCGATGCCCGGCGTGTAGTCGAAGACCTCCACGCTGACCCAGCCATCGTAGCCGACTTCGCAGAGCGTCTGCATGATGGGGACGAAGTCGATGTCGCCCATCCCCGGTCCGCGGCGGTTAGCGTCGTTGGCGTGGAAGTGGATCATCAAGTCGGCGAACTCGCGAATCAGGTCCGTGATCGGCGTTGCTTCGCTGCTCATCGCTTTGACATCCAAGTGCAGTTGCACTTGCGGGCTATCCACACGCTCGATCAATTCGCGTGCTTCACGGGCGGTGTTGAGAAAATTGCCCTCTTCGGGACCGAGTGGCTCGACGGCGATTCGGATATCGCATTCTTCCAGAAGCGGAACCAAAGTTCTCAGGACTTCGGCTGCGTTATCCAATGCCGAGTTCATGGATTGTCCCTCGGGCACGTTTCGCTGTTGCGGCGAGCCGAGCACCATCAAGTTGCCGCCTAAGTCGCTGCACAAACGCACGAGTTCCTGCATGTATGCGGAGGTTGCTGCGCGGATGGAATCATCCATCGTGGTTAGATGAAAGCCCGTGGTTTTCGCTAACAGCCAGTGCAAGCCAACCAGTTGCAACCCTGCATCTTCGACAGCGGTGCGGTAAGCAAATCGTTCGCTGGCAGAAAAGTTTCGCACATCCTCGGCGAGCATGAACGGGGCGACTTCCCAGCCCGTGTAGCCGCTAGCCGAAGCAAGCGCCAGTGCCTTATCAAGCGGCCAATCGCAAAACGTCTCGTTACAAATCGCGTAACGGAATGGGTCATCGTTCATGCCGCGATTACTCCTGCTCAGGTGCCGTAAATTCAAAACCGGTCGCATCGTCGACCGACTTGTAGAAGCCTTGCATGATCGCCCCAGCGTCCTCGTTACCCAACATCATGGCCATCATCCTTTCTTGCGGCTGCAAGAAACGTTGCCTCAATTCGTCGACGGGTGGCTGGAAACCGTTGGGCTGGACCACATAGAAGACTCGCTCGGATTGATTCGGAGCAACTCCGGCTTCGCCAATATCGTTGGTGAAGACTTTACGCATGAATTCCGCGCCGACGTTATCCAGTTGTGGCACGTTGCCAATGGTTGCACGACCGAAGCCGAAAGAGTTCATCCAACTGAATGGCCCCAGGTCCTCGTGAAGGAATTGTTCCTTGCCTTCGGGAACAATCGTCGACAGTTTCGCATCGGCTTTCTCGTTCGCTTGCTTAGCGAGTGCTTCGGCAGCTTCACGGGCCAGCTTGCGGGCTTCCTTCATGCGGATCGCCATGATCACTTCTTCACGCACTTCGTCCAGCTCCGGAATGTATTCATCCTTGCTGTCGATCTTCCACGAAACGTAACTCTTGCCGGATTGATCATCGACGGTTTGCAACGGAGAGAACAACTGTTGGGCAGGTACGAATGTTTGGTTATTGTTGACGCCGAACATCATCACGGGGAATGAGTAACCACGACGAAATCTTTCGGTTCCTGGTTCAAACGACTGGGAGATCGATTCGCTGTCGATTGTAATTCCGGTATGGGGACCAATTTGTTTGGTTTCCATGTCCAGACGTTGGGCCAATTCCTTGAAGTCAGGACGAACAGGAGCCGGTGAGTCGCGACCGATCTTCACATCACTTTCATGGATTGATTTTTCGTTGAAGTAGCGACGCAAGACACTCGTCGCCTCCTGGACGGCCGCATCGAGCTGTCGCCGTGCTTCGGGCAACGCGAGCT
Source organism: Pirellulaceae bacterium (assembly GCA_041751935.1). Taxonomy (GTDB): domain Bacteria; phylum Planctomycetota; class Planctomycetia; order Pirellulales; family Pirellulaceae; genus JBBSJZ01. The sequence goes on from JBGSIA010000096.1 coordinate 16,620, forward strand.
GATCGGCGATTTGCTCTTTCACATCCTCGAATGACTCCACTTTCGGCGCGGATTTCTCTACCGGTTTGGTTTCCGCAACCGGTTTATCGTCAATCGCTTTCGTTTCAGCGGTTTTTTCCTCAGCCGCTGGTTCTTCCTTGGTCATCTCAGGTTTTGCTTCTGCGGGTTGATCGCCAGACGGTTTTTGGTCGGAAGTCGCTTCCTTATCCGCAGGTGCTTCCTTATCCGCTGTGGGCTCTTTTTCAGCAGGTGTCTCTTTTCCAGCAGGAACTTCTGCTTCAGACTTTGACGTTTCCGCTGGCGGATCAGCTGGGGCGTCGGATTCATCATCTTGGAATACGACCAGACGAACGGACGTACTTGGCGTCGCCAGTGATTTCTCTTCGACTGACGGAGCGTCTGTTTCACCCGCGGGGGCGTCCTGCTCAGTCGCTGGCTCGGCGGGTGCCTCAGCAGCAGGCTTTTCTTCACCGGCGGATTTCTCAGTAGCTTTTTTTTCCTCGACTGCGGGAGTTACTTCGGCAGCGGGCTTCGCATCAGCGTCCATCGCAGGAGCATCTGCCGGAGACTCAGCCGGTGCATCCACGGGCAATTGGAAATCGCCGCCAGCCAAGCGACGCTCGTATTCGGCCTTGAGTTGTTCATCGGTAAATTTGGCGGCTTCGCGATCCACATACGACTGCAAGTTCGCCACCAAGTATTCAAACGTCGCCGAATCGCGGCGTCGGAAACCAGGTTCAGGAGACTGATCGTTGGGATAGCGTTCCTTGCCTTCTTCGTAAACGCTGCGAATATCCGCGGCACCAGGATTTTTATTTGTTTGTTCTAGGAAATCTTGAGTCATCACTGCGTAAGCACTGGCGGTCGCCTGGCGATTGAGCTTCAAAAAGTTTTCCCACTGCTCCACAGGCGTCGTGATCGGAAGTTGGCCGTCGACGACTCCAGCGAGCGCACCGCGTTGGTACAGCTCGGCGAGCAATTGGTGCCGCAACTGGTCATACAAATGGAATTTACCCATTTGATTTCGCGTGCTTTGCATCAGCAAGGCAATTGTTTCGCCATCGCTGAGCGTGCCGTCGGTGAACTGAGTCAACCAAGTGGAGATTGCAGTGTCGTCAAGTTCGAATCCCAAATCGGATGCCTGGGCCGAGTACTGTAGCGTTCGAATACTGGCGAAATCGCTAGGATTTGGGTCAATCCCAACTCCTTGCACTTGGTTTGTCTGTGTGTCGTACGAGAAACCTGGCGTTTTGGGCTGGCCTCCCCGAGCGATGGTTTCTTGGGCCAATTCCGTCAGAAACCGTACTGTTGCCGCGTGATTGCGGGTGAAGTGGGTAATTCGCGATTGTTTCAGCTCAATCCCGTTAAAGCTGGCGAGTTTAGCGTCCGTGACGCCGCCACCGCTTTGCTGCAAGTACGTTTGCAGAGCCGGCAGCACCACAAAGGCGAACAATGCCAACAGGGTCAGCACGACCATCATCGGCTTGAGGTTCTTGCGGAAAATCTCAAATGGGCTGTTGCTCATCGCGGTTGCTTTCTACGAATCGTTTTGGCAAAAGAGAGCGAGAGTCGTCTTGACAATCCGACGACGGGCCTCAACTCTCATTGGGCGTTTCAATTTAAACGGGGCGCACGAAAACTTGCATCGAGAGGTCTCGGGCGTACCCAGCGACAAACATGCCGCAAGCCGTCAGGGTATCGCCCGTGGTTTTCAAGGGTCAAGCGGGATTCACTGTCTTCACATCACCTTTCTTGCGTTTATACGACAACTTTTATGGCCAAGAGCATGGGCAAGAGTCTGGTGATCGTCGAATCACCGGCTAAAGCACGCACGATCTCGAAAATCCTCGGCAAGGATTACCAAGTCGAGGCAAGCATCGGTCACGTCCGCGATTTGCCCGGCGGCGCTAAGGACATTCCCAAAAAATTCAAAGGTGAACCCTGGGCGTACCTGGGTGTGAACACGGAAAACGACTTCGAGCCGGTGTACATCGTGCCGGCGGACAAAAAAAAACAGGTCGATAAACTCAAAGCGGCACTAAAAGACGCTGAGAAGCTGTATCTGGCGACGGACGAGGACCGCGAGGGAGAAGCCATCAGTTGGCACTTGTTCGAAATTTTGCAGCCCAAAGTGCCTGTTCATCGGCTGGTTTTCCACGAAATTACGAAGGAAGCGATCGAGCACGCCCTGCAGTCGCCGCGGCAAATCGATGTCGGCTTGGTGCGTGCCCAAGAGACTCGACGAATCCTCGACCGGCTGTACGGATACGATGTTTCACAATTGCTATGGAAAAAAGTCGGCCGCGGACTGAGCGCCGGTCGTGTCCAGAGCGTCGCCGTGCGGTTGATCGTCGAACGTGAACGCGAGCGGATCGCCTTCGTCGATTCAACCTATTGGGATCTGGAAGCGATGTTCAGCACCGCTGGACAGGAGTCGCTGCCAGCAACGCTGTCGTCGGTCGACGGTCGAAAAATTCCTTCAGGGAAAGATTTTGATTCTAGCACCGGCAAGTTGAAGAATCCCGAATTTCTGCAATTGAACCAGGAACAAGCGAAACAGCTAGCTGATCGGCTCAGCGCGGCGGTTTTTCAAGTCACCAAGGTCGAGGTCAAACCGTTCACCGAGCGACCCAAGGCTCCGTTTACGACCAGCACGCTGCAGCAAGAAGCAAACCGCAAGCTGGGGTTCACCGCACGGCGAACGATGCAGGCGGCACAACGCTTGTACGAGAACGGGTACATCACTTACATGCGTACCGACAGCACGACGCTGAGCACCGAAGCGGTTAAGGCATCTCGAGACTTAGTACGCAGCGAATACGGCGACAAATTCCTGCATCCGGACGTTCGAACGTACTCCAGCAAAGTGAAGAACGCTCAAGAGGCTCACGAGGCGATTCGTCCAGCGGGCACGACGTTCCGTAAGCCAGAACAGTTGCGTGGCGAACTGGACAGCGACCAATTCCGACTGTTCGACTTGATCTGGAAACGCACGATCGCGTGTCAAATGGCTGACGCTAAGAAGCAACGCATCAGCGTCAACATCGAGGGCGGCGGTGCGGTGTTTTCGGCCAGCGGCACAAGCATCGAATTCGAAGGTTTCTTGCGAGCCTATGTCGAGGGCAGCGACGATCCTGACGCTGAACTGGCGAACAAGGAAACGCTGCTGCCCAACGTTAAGGAGCAGGATATACTCGACGCCGTGAATCTCGACCCCAAGGGCCACACGACTCAGCCGCCAGCGCGATACAGCGAAGCGACGTTGACGCGTGCTCTGGAAGAGCGGGGCATCGGTCGACCCAGTACGTATGCGTCAATTATCGACACGATCCAAAACCGAGATTACGTCTACAAAAAAGGCCAAGCGCTGGTTCCCAGTTGGACGGCGTTCAGCGTCGTGCGGTTGCTCGAAGACCATTTTGGCCAACTGGTGGATTACGAATTTACGGCCCAGATGGAAGACTACTTGGACTCGATCAGCCGAAATGAAGCCGAGCACCTGACGTACTTGCGAGAGTTTTACTTCGGCGATGATGCCAATACCGAATTTCGCGGTGTCGGACTCAAGCCGAGACTCGAGTCCAAGGTCCAAGAAATCGATCCTCGCGAAACGGCGAAGTTCTTACTGGGCGCACCCAGCGCGGGCGAGCATCGCGAAAATGTCTACGTTCGCGTTGGCAAATATGGACCGTTCATCGAGCAGGGAGAGCGCAAGGGCGCGATTCCTGTGGAAATGGCACCAGACGAACTGGATTTAGCCAAAGCGATGGAGCTGCTCAGTGCCAGCAGCGTGGAAGATAAACCGCTGGGGATGCATCCCGAAACGGGCAAGCCGATCTATGTAAAAGTCGGTCGCTTCGGACCGTACGTTCAACTCGGCGAAAACGATGATGACGAGAAAAAGAACAAGTCGTTGATGAAAGGTCTGGCGCCGGAGGACTTGACGCTAGAAATTGCCTGTAAGTTGCTGGCGCTGCCTCGCAATCTGGGCATTTACCCGGAAACCGGTGAACCGATCGAAGCCAACGATGGACGTTACGGACCGTACATTCGTAGCGGCAAGGACACACGATCTTTGCCGGAGGGTGTGTCGCCAATCGAAGTGACATTGGAAATGGCGATGGAGTTGCTTAAACAGCCCAAGACACGCGGGCGTGCGGCACCCAAGGAGCCGATCGTCACCTACGAGCAGAAATCGCCCGTCACGGATCAAGTGGTGAAGATCCTCGAAGGGCGCTACGGTCCTTATGTCACCGACGGCGAAACGAATGCTTCGGTGCCCCGTGGCACTGACGCCAAAGAACTGAAGTTCGAGGCGGCGCTAGATTTGTTGGCTGAGCGAGCAGCCGCTGGGCCGAGTAAAAAGAAGAAAGCGACAAAGAAAAAAGCGGCGACACCGAAAAAAGCGGCCACCGCTAAGAAAACGACCACCGAAAAAGCAACGAAGAAAAAGGCTCCTAAGAAGAAAACCAAGGGCATCGCCAAGAAAAAAACGTGAGTGCTAATGACAACTCACCCTCTCGGTTGCTTTAATTAGACGAGCGACAGACAAATACTTTGTTCCATTTGCATTTTAGGATCAGCCGAAGTGCGTTAGCACCCGGTTTTCCGTGTAAGAACCGGACGCTAGAGCGTTCCGGCTAATCGAATGCTTTCGCAACTAAAAACACCCCCTTGCAACTTTTACGGGAATTGAGAATTTATGGCTGGAACTGAACGTGCTCGTGAAATCCGTCGTCGTCGCGCTCGCAGTAAGAAAACTGCAAACATTCTGGCGAGAGTCAAGAAAGGGACAATGGAGAAGCCCGAAGCGGCAAGAAAGCTGAAGCAAATGTCGACCGGTGCCCACATCATCATCGCCCGTGAAGGTTTGGCGTAACTGGGCTGAATACCGCCGAAACTTTTCTTTCGTTAGGACTTTGCGGCGGCTGGACGCCTCGTTACACTACGCGGCTCAATTGAGCCCAAAAATAATCGTTTTGCCAGATAAGTGAGAAGATCTATGTATGCCATCATCGTCGACGGCGGTCGTCAGTACCGGGTTGAGCCTGGGATGGAAGTTGACGTCGACTACCGCGACATTGCGTCGGGCGAGAGCATCACCTTTGAAAAGGTGCTTGCGATCAGTGGCAGCGACGGCCTACAGCTTGGTGCTCCCACGCTGGCAGGTGCTAGCGTCACCGCTTCAGTGATTGGCCCCAAGCAGGACAAGAAGATTTATGTGCAGAAGTTTCGCCGTCGAAAGCACTGCAAACGCCGGACCGGACATCGCCAATTGCACACCCGTGTGAAGATCGAAGCGATCGCAGCCAGCTAGTCAAACGGTAAATGACGTTGCTGGATTCGGTGAGCTATTGAGAGTCCCATCGGTTGAGATTGAGATTATAGTAAGGCCCCGCGAGTCGCTCGTGGGGCTGTTTTTTGTCCTATAACTGCTGCTCTCTGGACTCACCGGGAGACTTCCTTTGCCTTCCTCTCGATTGTCCGATTACAGCATCGGTGCGGTTTTGGGAACCGGCACGGTAGGGACGATTTACGCTGCGACGGAGATTGAGACTGGCCAGGTCGTGGCGATTAAGAAGCTGCATCCGAGTGTTAGCCAATCGCAATTGATTCGCGCTCGTTTTAAACGTGAGATGACAATTCTCGCTCGCCTGCGTCATCCAAACATTGTGGCCTACTACGGCGGTGGCGAAGACGGCGATCTGCTGTACTACGTGATGGAGCTTGTTGACGGAGGCACAGTAAAAGATTTGCTGACTTCCAGCGGCCCATTCCCCTGGCAAGTGGTTGTGGACGTTACCCGCCAAATCTGTTCTGCCTTGCAATGTGCTCATAACCACGGTGTGATTCATCGAGACCTGAAGCCGGGGAACCTATTTCTTACTCGACAAGCACAGGTAAAGCTGGGCGATTTTGGAATCGCACGGGACGTCACCAGCAGCGATTTGACCGATCAGGGACTGACCGTTGGTACGCATGCCTACATGTCGCCTGAGCAGATCACGGGCGATGCAATGATTTCGGGAAAGGCTGACCTGTACGCGCTGGGATGCTGCTTGTTTGAAATGCTCAGTGGTCGAAAGCCGTTTCTTGGAGACAACTTTGCTCAGCTTTTTGAGCAGCACCTGCGAGCCGAACCGCCCCACATCAGTAACTTGGTGGGTGACTGTCCGAAAGAACTCGACGAAATCATTTGCCACTTGCTAGCTAAACGACCTGAAGATCGTCCTTTCAATTCGCGGCAAGTTCAGGGCGTGATGCTGGAAATTGGAGAAAAGTATGGTCTAGGTGCTACCGATACGCCCGTTGGATCGGGAAAGGATGTTGCTGCCGAACGGGTAACGGATATGGGGCGACGAATTTTGAGTCGCCAAATCGAAGTGCGAATGGGAGGATCGCCAAGAGCGGATGTTAGCTGGACAAAAATGCTTGCCCTGTTGGGTGTCGTAGCTGCAATCGCCGCTGTGGCGATCTTCGCGAATCGATAAAATTGCTCGCCATCGCCCCGCATCCCCCTGATAAACAGACTCGGGCTTGTTATTCTAAAGCCACGGTTGACCTTTGTCCGTCGACCCTGCCCACCCACCAACGATCGGCATTAGCCGTAAATTCTCAACTTGCCCTGTTGTCACAATGACGCCAGAGGCTTCAGGAAATCTCTTATGTGTAAAGCACTTCGACCTCACGGCGGGACACTCCTCGTCGTATTCTCGATGATGGTAAGCTCGCTGATGACTCAATCGATTTCGGCTCAAGACAAAGAAAAGGCCGCCAGCGAAAAGGCACCAGTAAATGAAATGACGACGGAGGAATCCATCGGCTACTTCCTCGGATTTTCCGTCGGCCAAAACATGGTTTCCCAGGGCTTCAAGAAAGGGGACTTTGATGTTCCGTCTCTGTCCAAGGGCTTAAACGAAGCACTTGCTGGCGGCGAGCCGAATTTGACCCAAACACAACTGTCTGAAATCAGCGGTAAGATCGAGTCCATTTTGCAGGCTCGTCAAGAATCGCAGATGGCTGAACTGAAGAAGACAGCGTTATTGAATAAAGAAAAGAGTGAGCTGTACATGCAGCAGAATTCCAAGAAGGAAGGCGTCAAGACACTCGAAGGTGGCGTTCAATACGAAGTTCTCAAAAGCGGGGACGGTGGTTCGCCGAGCATGGACGACACCGTGTCAGCTCACTACACCGGGCGTTTGACCAGTGGCAAAGTCTTCGATAGCTCCGTCGATCGCGGAGAGCCAATGGAGTTCAAGGTCGGTGGCGTTATCAAGGGCTGGCAGGCCGCGTTGCAAAAAATGAAGGTCGGCGACAAGTGGAAACTGCACGTCCCGCCAGAATTGGCTTATGGAGAACAAGGCGTTGTCGACCGCAATGGTGCCCCGGTTTTCGGCCCAGACGGCGAACGGGTTATCGGCCCTAACGAGGCGCTGGTTTTTGAAGTGGAACTGCTTGAAATCAAGTAGTTTGCTCAATCGCCATCGATTGCTTAAGCGTTCTCGACTCAACCTTAAATGCACTACGAGCAGATTACATCGGCAGATTGTTTGCGTTTAAGAACGGGAGTCAAAAAAATCCAAAAACTTTTCGTTTTTGTGAAAAAAGTTGCGGACAAGCGAACGCAAATCTGCGATACTCCAAGTGTTGGCGAACGCTTGCCCCGCGTTCGCTACACTTGAGCTCACCCTCTCTGCGGCGAGTTCTACGGTCCACGCTGGGGGTTGATTTTGCCCCAATCAATCCCTTGCGTGGGCTTTTTTTTTGCCTACTTCTATATCCAGCATTCCGCTGGTTCACGTCCAGGCCGAATGACTGTCATTTTGCTAACTTTTCGAAAATAGCTTGAGTCGCTTTCAAACGCCGTTTTCCCGTTGCTCGATAACCTTGACTAACTCATTCGCTGCTTGAGCCTCTTCGGCGACAACGAAATTTGCCCCAGCCCGTCTCAGACCCGCAACATGTTTCGCATAGCGACAGCGTACGTAAATGCTTGCCGTGAGATTCATCCCTCTAGCTGTAGTGGTCACACGGACTGCCACTTCATCGACCGGAACGCAAACGATCAGCAAGGCAGTGGTATCTACCATGGCGATTCGCAAGACGGCGGGATCAGTCGCATCGCCAGCGACCACAGAAAATCCGAATTGTGCAAATTCATGCAGGTTCAGCGGATTTAAATCGACTGCGTGAACTTCGTAGCCAAGCGTCTCCAATCGCGATACCACAGCGCGACCGACCGGCCCCATGCCAATGACGACCGCAGTTCGTGAGGACATCACTGACTGTGTTTCGGTCGGTTCGTGCTTATCTGCAGTTGAATCTTGGTCACGTTGACGGAATCCCCACCTTATTAACAGTGGCGAGATAAGCAGTGTTCCGCCTGCGATCCCCATGACGCGTTGTTGATCCGTGATCGACAGAAGGTTGGCCGACGACGCGATCAGCAACAGCACAAATGCAAACTCGCCGACGTGGGCCAGTCCTACCGCCGGGCGAATAGCCACGCTCAATGGTAATCCGGTGACGGATAAAGCAATCGTCGCCGACGCCGCTTTAATGACCGTGAGGACAATGACCCCTTCAATGATAAAAACAGGGTCTTGGGCGATCGCCGAAAGATCGATTAACAGTCCGAGGCTTACGAAAAAGATCGCCGCCAGCGCTTCACGAAACGGCAAAATCAACGAATCGATCTGCTCGCTCCAACGATTCCCACCGAATGCCAAGCCTGCAGCAAATGCCCCGATCGCCGGAGGCAGTCCGAGTTCATCGGCGACCAGCGTGACGACGCCGAGTACCGACAGGGTTAACAGGACAACGACATCGGCACTGCGATGACGTGTGATTCGTGGGATAGCGACCACCGAAAGAAACCACCGCAGGGCGATTGTCGAACCGAGAAAGCACCCAGAGATCACCGCCAATCGCAGCCATACCTCAAATCCTGGTGCCTCGTCTTTGCTCGCTAACAGCGGCACACAAAGCAACAGTGGCACAAGAGCAGCATCTTGAAAAAGCAAGATCGCGATCGTTCGGCGACCCATCTTCGACGACGTCTGACCAAGCTCGCCGAGTGCTTTGAATATCAATACCGTCGAGCTAAATGCCAATGCCGAAGCAACCAGCACCGACGTCGCAAAATCTAAACCGTACCCAACCAAAATTGTCGTCAAAGGGAGGATTACCAGTAGCATTTGGATCGGGCCGCCACTGAGCAGGAACCGGCTCATCCGCCGCAATTCATCTGGGGAGAGTTCAAGTCCGATTGAGAACAACAGGAAGAACACTCCGAGTTCTGCGAGATGCTTGACTTCATCATGTTCCGCTGGAACCCAGCCCAAACCGCCGCTGCCGATGACTGCACCGACAACGAGGTATCCCATCAATGGCGGCAATGACCATGCGCGGCAGGCGATGCCGGCGATTAAGCCCGTCGTCAGCAGGATCAAGAGTTGTTCAATCAGGAAGTGATGCACGTGCGTTGACGCTGGCTAAAGACTCGGAACAATGAGTGTCGGTCCGCCGTTCTCTACTGGCACGGCGATGGTCAATCGTCAACACTCTGTAAATTCCATTCTCGTTCATTTCCACCGAGTGACTAGCATGCCAAGCCCATCCGATGAACGTATTGTTGAATCTATTCGTTTGTACCGCGAGGCACTGCAACAGACTCAAGCTTTGTATATCGGAAGCGGCCAATCGATTCACGGGTCGTACGGCTGGATACAGGAAAACGAACCTGGAGATTCAAGCACGGTGACTAGCCAGATGAATGACCTGCATCAAGGATTTGTGATGAAGGTGTTCGCGGCCGTACTGCCGAAAGTCGAGGCACGCACACTGGAGCAACGCCAACTTGGCCGTGTGTTGCTAGAGCATATCTGGGGCAAGTCCGTGATGGGCAACCAACTTCACGAAGCGGTGCAGTGGCTTCTTGATGCTTCGTCCGAGTTTCGTTGGAAGGATTTGGTGCGGCCGTTCGTTGAACTGCCAGCGCTACGCGACCGCTGGGGAGAGTTGGAAACATTGGCCATGCGAATGGCAAACCTTGTTGCTTCGATCGATGGCGACGTTAGCAGCGACGACACCGAGCGAATCGCTAACGTTAGCCGCCAGTTGGCGGAACTCGGTGGCCGAGTCCCTGAGCATGTGGATCATCAAGTCGACGTAGACAATGCCCGCGATGCCCTGCAGTGGCTGAGAGATGAAGCGAAACGATTGCGTGACGGTGTTTCGGTAACAGAAGCCGAGAAGCCGACGGCCACGCCCCAGGGGCCGACTTCGGCAACAGCAGTGAAAGAACCTTCTAAGTCAAACACATCAAAAGCGATGCCGCCTGACAATCGCACGCCTGAGGAGCGACTCGCCGAAGCGCGGGCAAAGCTTGATCGCTTGATCGGATTGGGTGATATCAAGGAACAGATTCAAACGCTGGCGAATTTCCTGAGCATGGAAAAAAAGCGAGTCGAAGCGGGCCTGCCAACGACACAAACAAGTCTGCACATGGCGTTTGTTGGCAACCCCGGCACTGGAAAAACGACTGTTGCACGGATCATCGCCGAGATCTACGGTGCCCTGGGAATTCTTGAAAAAGGGCATCTTGTCGAAACCGATCGCAGCGGATTGGTTGCCGAATACGCTGGACAAACGGGTCCCAAAACGAACGCCAAGATTGATGAAGCACTCGATGGTGTTCTGTTCATAGATGAAGCCTACACGCTGATCGATGAAAGTGGACAGGATCAGTACGGACGAGAAGCCGTGCAGACGTTGCTGAAGCGAATGGAGGACCAACGAGAACGATTGGTGGTGATCCTCGCCGGCTACACCAACGAAATGGCGAGAATGATTCGCAGTAATCCTGGCTTGAGTTCACGCGTCGGCACGACCATGGAGTTTGACGATTATTCTCCCGAGGAATTGTGCCGCATTTACGAACTGATTGCCGAGAAGGCAAAGTACAAGCTGCCCACTGAGTCGCGGCGGCGATTGCTGCGCGGCTTTACCTATCTTTACATTGGACGCGATCGTCACTTTGGCAATGGACGAACATCGCGCAATAGTTTTGAACGCAGCGTCCGTCGGCTGGCAAACCGCTTGGCATCAATGGAGGAGATCAACCAAGAACTGCTAACGACCTTGGAACCAGGGGACATCGAAGTGGTGGATATTTCTCAAGCCCATTTAGCAGCGATGGCGGCGGATCGCGGCGACGTAAAAGTTATCTGCACTCACTGCGATACCGATCAAGTACTCGACGACCAGAAACTGGGTACACAGGTGTTGTGCAACAAGTGCGGACAAACGTTCAATGCCGCCTGGGGCGAACCGGTTCTGGTGATGCGAGACGAAATGGAACAGGCTGTCGAGACTCAAGCTTCCGAGACTCAAACGAACGAACTCGGGGTCGGTTCCGAGTAAGATGTATCGCTGTGATTTGAAAATAGAATTGAAACTCGACGCACGATCCAAAATGAAACACATCACGTTTTTGCTACTGACGTTGTTCTTAACCATCGGTCTCACGCAAGTAGTTGTTGTCGCTGCAACTGACAAACCGAATGTTGTCGTGTTTCTCGTCGATGACATGGGTGTCATGGATACGTCGCTGCCGTTTTTGACTGACGCCGATGGTCAGGCAAAGCGGTACCCGCTCAACGACTTCTATCGTACGCCCAATATGGAACGGCTGGCAAAACGAGGGATACGTTTCAATCAGTTTTCCGCGATGAGCGTTTGTTCGCCAACGCGAATCTCGATCATGACTGGCCAGAACGCCGCGCGGCATCGTGCAACCAACTGGCTGAATCCTGACAAAGATAATCGTGGTCCGATGGGACCGCCCGACTGGAATTGGCAGGGACTCAAAGAATCCGACGTGACGCTCCCGCGAGTAATGCGGGCTGCTGGTTACCGCACGATACATGTGGGTAAGGCACACTTTGGGCCGCGTCAGTTTGCGGGTGCTGAACCACTCAACTTGGGTTTCGATATCAACGTTGGCGGATGTTCGGTCGGAGCCCCGGGGAGTTACTACGGCGAAAAAAACTATGGTAACGGTCTACCCAAGCGATCGACAAATGCTGTCCCTCATTTAGAGAAATACCACGGCAGCGAAACGTTTTTGACGGAAGCGTTGACAGTTGAAGCGAAGCAACATACTGCGGATTCCGTTAAAGATGACACACCGTTCTTCCTCTACTTTGCTCACTATGCCGTCCACGCGCCGTTTGAATCGGACCCTCGGTTCGCTGAACACTACAAGGACTCCGACAAACCGGCGAACGCGCAAGCCTTTGCGACGCTTATCGAAGGCATGGATAAATCACTCGGTGACATGCTGGATCATCTCGATGAAATTGGTGTGGCGGAGAATACGCTAATTCTATTTATGGGGGACAACGGTTCTGACGCTCCACTGGGTCACGAACACGCGGTAGCTTGTGCAGCTCCCTTGCGCGGAAAAAAAGGTGCCCACTACGAAGGCGGCATGCGTGTGCCGTTTATCGCCGCTTGGGGGAAAGCCAATCGCGACAATCCGCATCAGCAGCGAGTACCGATCGCCGCAGGTGCGATCCAAAGCCAACCGGCGTCCGTGGTTGACGTATTTCCAACCATTCTGGACGTGATCGAAGTTTCTCCACCAACAACTCACTTGGTTGACGGGGCGACGTTGAGCACCTTACTTACGGGAAAGCCGGATGCCGATCGCGCGAAAAAGTTTCTCATGCACTATCCGCATGCGCCGCATCGCAGCGACTACTTCACATGCTTTCGCGATGGTGACTGGAAGGTTGTGTATCACTACTTCCCATCCGAAGCTTCAGAGAACAGCCACTACCAATTGTTCAATCTGGCAAGTGACCCGTTCGAGTCGACAAACTTAGCTGAGTCCGAACCTCAACAGTTGCGTCGAATGATGGAGTCCTTAGTCGCCAGTCTGGAGCAGCACAACGCGCTCTACCCCGTGACAGTAAAAGACGGCAACGTACCCGCCGAACCACTGTTACCCTAGGTCACGAATCAGGCAGCGAGTTTTGCAGCCTCTTTGAATGTCAGCAATTGGTTTGTTTTGGGATCCCACAGCTTCAAGCTCAGGCATCGCATGACGTCCAGCGGATGCAGTGTTGTGACGCTGGCCGATTGCAGTTCTGGCAACCCAGCCATTGCTTCAGGCAATCGATAGAAAGGAATCTTTGCATTCAGGTGATGGACATGGTGGTAGCCGATGTTTCCGGTAAACCAATGCATTAGCGCTCCCATTCGCATGAAGCTGGACGAGTGCAATGCAGCATACACGTGGTCCCATTCGCCACCATCGCGACGGATTACGCCCGGGAAATTATGTTGGGCGTAAAACAGATAGGAACCCATGCAGGTGATAATCGCCATGGGCAGCAACATCCCTAGGAATAACGCTTGCAGCGAGATGAAACTCATGCCGATCGCAACGACGATGTGCAAGGCAACGGCTAAAGCACCGTCAAAGTGTTTCTTCGGGTTGATGATGAACGCATGTAGGCACATTTCCCAACCAAATACCGTGACGTAACCAAACAAAATCGTCAACGGATGTCGAGACATGACATAGTTGAACCGCTCCCAACGCGATGCTCGGGCATAATCTTCCGTGGTCATCACCGGAAACGTTCCCAGCGTCGGCCCGTAGGTTCTGGCGTTGTTCTTGTGATGGTCGTCATGCGAGTGCTTCCATATGTACGGTGGGCTTAGCACCAGCGTTCCATACGTTTTCAAGATGGCACCGGCAATGATTGAACCACTGAGGATGGAACCGTGCATGTAGTCGTGGTACAGAATAAACATTCGCACCAGGACAAGGCTCGCCAGAAGGCTACTCACTAAACAGACGTACCAGGGCAAATCCAGACAGGCGACCGTCAGCAGTGCTACCGTAATCGTCAGAGTCGACCACAAGTGCCACCAGCTTTTCCAGCGAATCTCATGAGCGTATTGTTTACTGGCGATCAATAATTCTTTTCCACTGCGCATCAGAACGCTTTCTCCGAGTTGCTGACAGTGGGACGCTTCGGCCAGCCGTCTGAGCAAACAACACCAGCATAATTCTTAACAGAAACCCATGCTTTCTACTTTTCTGCAATGAGAGATGAAAAGCGTAACCGTTTTGGCCCGTCCGGAGAAGGTGGCGTGATGTTTGCCGTCATCGCTAGCGTTTTTGGACTCGATGGGACTCGCGAATCAATCAACGACCCGAATCGTGGCGGTGGTACTGGGAAGGTACACGGTCAAATCCTGAGGCTTGGCTGTCGCTTTCTCGGCCTCGACCCGTTTCTCGGCCTCGACAATAGCGGCCTTGATCGCTTCCAAGTTTGTCATTTGTGCCGGAACATCCCTAAGCTTAACAAGCGAGTCACGGTAAGCTTCGGCACGCGCGAGGCTCTGTGGATTGGCGCGGATCGATACTTTCGTTTCTACTTGCAACCATAGTGAATACGACCCCACGACCGATTTCGCATCGACCTTGATGTCGAGGTTACCTTCGGCTTTGTCACCGGCGATCGTGATTTCGCTGGCAGTGATGCCTGGCCCAAGATCCCGCGGTCGACACACACACGGCTGAGCGTTGCCTTCACGTCGTGTGATTTTCACTGGCAACGAAAGCGACTGACCTTTTTTGACATCGAGCTCCGAATTGTCGCCTAATTGGATCGTGATCGGCGAGACATCGTCGGCAGAAACATGTGCAGCCAGACCCGTCGTGATTCGGGATAGGACAAAATTACGACCCCCACCGCGCGCTACGACCATTGCCGCAGGAACTGCAGTGACAGCCATCGATTTATCCGAGCTTTGTCCGATGACTTGGAAATCGAACGTTTCGCTCGCAGCGTCCTCGGAAGCCAGCAACGTTAGCAATGATTGGCTCTGGTTAGCTGCGATCGTTACTGAATTGCAGGTAACGCCCGCAGGTAAACTTTGTATCGAAACGTTGATGGGACCGGTCCAGTCATCACGACGAATGGCGAATACGCGAATCGATTCGGTGCCACCGCGAAATAACTTCGATCCGAGCGGACGAGATTGGTTGATGTCTTTATGAGGATAAACTGGATAAGCGACAAGCGTGAAGTTGGGCCGGGGATGTCGGACTTGCAAGCGGAATGCTTGTCGAGCTTGCAGCGATTCACCGACGTCCAAGTCGCGAATGACCAAGCGATATTTCGCTGTCACCGGTGCGGTGAACCGATTGATGGGATCACGTGTTCGTAGCGTCAATGCACCATCACCAATCTCTTGGCTGTCGTCGATTGTCAACACATCTTTATATTTTGTTGCATTCGAATCGGATGTTTCAACTTGCTGAACAATCATCCTTGCGTCTGTCGGTTCACCCAGCCGCTGGGAAACTATCTCCAGTGCATAAGTTTCACCTTGCTTTGCGGCAAACTCGAATCGATGCTCTTCGTGATTCGCTGGAAACCACCAATCACCCTCGTGAGGCAAGTCGATAGACTGCTCGGAACTCGGTGACTGTACAGCAGTGTTCACCGGAGGCACCATCAAAACCGTGCTGGACTCGGGTAAACACGATTGCGGCAACTTACCTGGCACATTCGGTGTGGTGTTCGAAAAATCGATTGCTGACTCGCTTTGTTGTATCGCTAGCTGGTAGTGGTAGTCGTCGCCGCCACGATACATCAGATCATGAACTGCCAGCACATAATCGCCAGCAGGTAGATCGTCCAAAACCAGGAATGGATCCACAGTGTCAGCACCGCGCGACGAGGCGAGTTCGCGACCATCAGGATCGTAAAGTCGCAACTGACCCAACATACGTGAATCAAGTTGCTGCGCGAGCAAGTCAATGCGAACGCTCTCTTTGGCTGCGATCGACAAGTGAAAAAAATCAACATTAGCAGCGGTCGATGCACCGTGCACGATCGTTCCCGTGGCGAGCTTGGTAGGCGTCAAGACGTCATGCGAAACCGGTGATGGGGCAATGTTTTGCAGAGGGCTGACCAGAAACACGCGAGGATTCGATACGCCGTGTCGACCAACCGTTCGGACTTCGTATCGTCCTGTCGGAAGGTTAGTATCCACGGATACGGTAAAATGGCCAAACTGCAAAACGGGTTCGTCGCTAAAAGCAAGCTTCGTGAGCGTTTTGGCATGGGCGGTTATCCCGGGATGTGAAAATCGCAGCTCACGGACTTCGTCGAGACGATCTCCCGCCACGGATAGATCCGATTGCGATCCCGCTTGCGCACCGGTCTGGGAAAGTGATCGTAACTCGGCTGGAAGAAATTGAGCGTAGCAATTCCCCTCAACAACAAGAACAAGCAAGCATAAGACAATCGCACCTGACGCAACGATCGCCCGTGACGCAATGAGATTCGCCCGTAGAGGGAAAGGATTACCGCGCAAAGATCGACTCAATGGTTAAACAGGAACTCTTTGGAGTTGATGAGTGACCAGACGAGATCCTCATACGCTTCACGGGAATGTTGTTTTTCGCTCAAGTAAGTCAGCGCAGACTTCAATTCGTTGTCGGTTGCGGTACGACTCAGCGCAACATGATACAGCTCGCGAATTTTTTCTTCCTGTGGGCGAGTGGTGTCGGCTAATAACTTGGCAGCACGTCCGGTGTCTGATGACAGTTTTTTTTGCATGTCTTCGGAATTCAGCAAATGCAAACTTTGCGCGAGGTTTGCGTCCTGACTGCGTTCGCACTCACAGGCCGTTGACGATGTCGGACGCCCGAATACCTGCAAGAAGTAGGAAGCAAAATTCGTGTCTGGAAGCGAGATGGCGCTCGTACCGACGGGCATTCCATCAAATACCGTTTGTGATTGTGTGACATGGTCCACAGCATCGAGCAGCACTTCCGCTGGCAACCGCTTTGCATAAAACCGGGAATAGCTGCGCCGATCGGCAAGATTGTTTTCCAGCGGTTCACTCGATAATTGGTAGGTCTTGGACAACACAATCAAGCGGATCAATTGTTTTGTATCAAATCTAGATTCAATAAACGCGGCAGCCAATCCGTCGAGCAATTCAGGATTCGAGGGCGGGTTGGTCACTCGCAAATCGTCTTCGGGCTCGACGATGCCACGCCCCAAGAAGTGTTTCCAATAGCGATTTACCAGGGCGCGAGCAAAGAACGGATTCGTGGGATCGGTCATCCAATCAGCAAGTTGGGTGCGCGGGTCCTGATCCGGTGGGATCGCAACGCTCGGGGCATCCAGTCCGGCTGGCGTTAAGGCTTGGCCAGATTTCGGATGAGGCGCCGAGGCACCGCCGACACGCACAAAGTACAGCGGCTCTGCGGGGTCGCGATCACCTTTCTGCGAAACGGTCGTGAAGAAGGCGGAGAGTCGTGCATAATCCGCTTGGCTCCACTTCTCGAACGGATGATGATGGCAACGAGCACACTGAACACGCTGTCCCAGGAAAAGTTGCGCCGCATCCTCGACGCGTTCGTTAATTCCCGTGACGTGTTGATACCAAGCCACCGGTGGATTACTCGCAACGCTGCCCGATGCCGTGATGATCGCCCGCACAAACTCGTCGTAGGGAACGTTTTGGCGGATGCGATCGCGAATCCATTGATGAAACGCGACGGTGGCAAACGACAATTCGTTGCCGCGACGACGGTTCCTCAGGATCGTGTTCCATTTGTTCGCGAAATAGTCGGCGTAACCTGGGCTTTCCAACAAGCGATCGACCAGCGCTTGTCGCTTCGTAGTCGATGTATCCGATTCAAATTGATGGATCTGGTCGAGAGTTGGCAATCGCCCGGCGATATCCAGTGACGCTCGGCGCAAAAACGTTGCATCGTCACAGAGAGTCGATACTGGAATATCAAGCGACTTCAACTTCTTGAATACGAACGTATCAATCAGGTTGTTAGGCTGCGGCATTTCCACCGGGGGCACCGTTTCGCTTGTCGCTTCGCGTGTAAACGGAATGTCGGCGCGAAATGCTGTTACTTGACCTTGGTAGCGAGCCATGATTGCTACATCGCCTACCAAATCCTTTAACGTGACCAGTCCGGTTGTCGAAACGTCGGCCATCTCTGGATCATTCGATTGAAATACAGCAGCGCGAGTCACGTCTTCGCGGGAACCATCAGAAAAGTGAGCGATGGCGCAAAGCTGCTGAGTCGCTGAAGCGAATAACCGTCGTTGACTGGGCAATACTTCAATCGAAACGACTTGTGGTGGATTGTCATTGCCGTAAGGTACACCTTGGGCGATCCAACGCCTCAGCATACGGTACTCGTAGCTATCGCTGACCAATCGTTGTCCGCCGCCGTGAGGAGTCTGGCCGGTAGCTTTGGTCAACAACAGGCTGTGATCCGGTTGCGAGTGGGACACCCGCCGTGAACGCGATTCGGCGACGATGTATTGGTAGTCATTGCGAGGTTCAAAGCCCAATAGAGACAGCTTGAAACCGTTTTGCCCTGCCGCTTTACCGTGACATCCACCGCTATTGCAGCCGAGTTTAGTAAAGATTGGCACGATGCGACTGGGAAAGCTCAGTGGTGGCTCGTTATCGGTTTCGGAAACCGTCAGTTGCATCTGAGCAACCAATCCATCCTCGGTTTGCGCTGAAACCGTCACAGCACCATTGGTCAACGGCACGACCAACGCACTGTTGTCAATGTCAATAATCCCTTCCGGCTGCACGCTGTAAGATACGCAATGCGAGACATCCCGCAGGCTATCACCGTCTCGTTGGGAAACCACCAACTGCAGCCGGGCATCCTTGCCTCGAAGTACGATGTCACCTTCAGAAAGTTCAAATTGTAAAGTCGCACCCGTCAGCGCTTGCGTGCAAGCCACCGTAATCGCCAGCACAACTAGATGGAATCGGAGTGCGAGCATCAGATCAGCTCCGCAATCGGCTCGCGATCAACCAAGTACTGCGGTCGACCGGTCGGATCGGGAATCGTGATTGAAGCAGTATCGATACCGAGGTTGTGATACAGAGTGGCGACGACTTCCTGCATGTGAACTGGACGCTCGATCGGTTCTTCACCGAGTCGGTTGGTTGCCCCGATGGCTTGCCCGGTCCGCATGCCACCACCGGCAAGGAACGCGCAGCTAACGTTGTTCCAGTGATCACGTCCGGCTGATGCATTGATCTTCGGAGTTCGTCCGAATTCGCCCCAGACGACGATGCTGACATCGTCCAGCATCCCGCGGGCATCCAAATCATCGATCAGCGCACTGAGGCACTGGTCCAGCTTTCCACCGTGATCGCGTACAAGATCGAAGTTCTGACCGTGGCTATCCCATCGTCCGTAGCTCAAGCTAACGACTCTCGCACCCGCTTCGATCAAGCGGCGAGCGATTAGAAGCTGGTCGTTGCAAGTGGGGGCTCCGTCATATTGGTATCGATACGGCTTACCATCACCGTAACGCTCAACCGTTTTGGGATCTTCTTTGCTGAGGTCAAGGGCATCGATCAATTTGCTACTGGTGAGAACATCGAGCGCACGTTGGCCGAATGCATCCATACCTTCCATCGCACCGGTCACATCAATATCGCGTCGCATCGTATCCATCTGTGCGAGCAACCTGCGTCGATCGCTCAATCGATCCAAAGTGATCCCATTGAGGGTCATGTTTTTCATACCAGGCCCATCCGGTTTGAAGGGCGCGAAAGCTGAACCCAGGAATCCAGGCGATCCACTGTCGGACCAGGGCAGGTGCGAGGTTGGGCTGCACAAACCAATGTTCGGAGGAACCGAGGCATCGACAGGCCCGAACAGTTTTGCGACGGCGGCACCGATCGCCGGTCGACCACCAACACTCTTCAAATCATTGGGCGCCCATCCACTCAAGCACTGCACCGCATCGTGTCCGCCGCTACATCCGACTACACTGCGAATGATCGCGGCCTTGTCCATCAATCCAGCCAACTTGGGAAAGACTTCACAGATCTCGATACCCGGAACATTGGTTTTGATCGGCTTGAACTCACCACGTATTTCGCTGGGCGCTTCGGTCTTGATTTCCCACATATCTTGGTGCGGAGGGCCACCAGCGAGAAAAATGTTGATCACGGACTTTTGTGAATTCGTCGTACCGGATGCTGCCTCAGCACGCATCAAATCGGCCAGCGAAAATCCGCCGACACCAAAAGATAAGCCTCCAATTTTCAAGAAGCTGCGTCTTGAAACACCATCACAAAAGCGGCTTTTGGATCCAACGATCGACAACATGGTTGCCTCGCGTAGCAAAGGAGGGAGGTAGGCGGCGGGATTGACGGTTTGGCGGGTTACCTATCGGCCGGCCCAAACCAGCACGATTAACCTGGCTATTTCTGAGTCGTGGTTCGGCTGACGTCACCAATGATCATAGCTGATCTGCACTGTGAAAAGCAACCTTTGGGGTTATGGCCCCAGGGGCATCACTTGCGAAGGGAATAAAGGTTCGAAGTTCCATCGACCGGGGACTATGGCCTGCCGATTTTCAAGCTGCAGCTGACTTGTCGTGCGGCTGACTAGCCGCGGGTGACCATGACCTCGATCAGGGCACGGCAGAAATCCGGCAGGTCGTCGGGTTTGCGGCTGGTGACATGATTGCGGTCGACGACCACGCTTTGATCGAGATACGTCGCTCCCGCATTGACTAGGTCGTCCTTGATGCCCGGCGATCCGGTGACGGTCGCACCGCGATAGACGCCGGCGCTGATGGGAATCCAGCCACCGTGACAGATTGCTGCAATCGGTTTCGAAGCATCATTGAACGCGCGGACGATATCGAGCACCTTGGGGTCTCGACGCAATTTGTCAGGCATGAAGCCACCGGGAACGAGCAACGCGTCAAATCCTGCCGACTGGGCGTCGCGGATTGCGATGTCGGAGGCACATGGGTAGCCGTTCTTTCCCGTGTAGTTTTGGTTCGCTTCAGGACCAGCGACGACGACCTCGCAACCGGCTTCGATCAGCCGGTACTTGGGGTACCAAAGCTCCAGGTCTTCGTAGACATCGCCGGTGAAGGCCAGCACCCGTTGACCGTAGAGCGGCAAATTGGCTTTCGGATTCATTACTCAGATTGCCTCGCTGCCACGTTCGCCCGTACGAATGCGGATACAATCGTCCATGGGGAGCACGAATATTTTGCCATCACCGATTTCACCACTTTCACCGCTGCGGCCACCTTCAAGGATGGCGTCGATTGTGGGTTGCACAAACTGTTCATTGACAGCAATTTGCAATTGCACTTTGCGCAGCAAATTAACCCCGAATTCGTGTCCCCGATGGACGCCGGTTTGACCTTTCTGGCGTCCGAAGCCTTGGCAATCCATAACGGTTAGGCGGAAAACCTCGACCTGCGTGAGCGCTTCCTTGACAGCTTCCAACTTCGCGGGCTGGATAATTGCAATGATTAACTTCACAGTCGTTCGGTTTCCACAATGAGAGAGAGTTCGAATTGGGTGCTGGCAGTGGAGATATGTTAAGCGGGTTTCGGCGAGCTAGCTACCAAGGTACGCCCGAACGAGTTTACGGAAGCTAAAAATCCAGCATCAAAACTGCTTGGCGAGTGCCGTATCGTCTGCCATAATGCTTGATCCACCGGTGCCGTGGCGGACGGTCGTGCTAGAGAACGATTTCTCTCGCCTTGCTTGGCACAATGTTCTATTTGAGACAATGTTCCCTGAAATTTGATCTGTCCTTTTCGGTGCTGATCACTTCGCCAGCCCCGGCCGCCTGTTCTTCGGAGCCCCGAATTCGTGCTTAAATTGTTGTTTGCCCCGCTGCGGCTACTAGTTGGCTGGGGGGTATCGCCCCGGCTCTTAGGTCCAATGGCGATTGGGATGCTAGTTCTTTTGCGACTATCCATTGGCTGGCACTTCTACAGTGAGGGCGTGGACAAGTATCGCGCTAGTAACTGGGACGCTGGTCCCTTTTTCGCCAATGCCAAAGGCCCGTTTGCTGATCACTATCGCGGTCTCGTTTGGGACTGGGACGGCGAACTTCGCTTGGACAAGGAGGGAACGATGCAGTGGTGGGCCGTGTATCGCGACCGCATCAGTGAATACTACGGGTTTGACCAGCGGCAACAGCAACAAGCCCAAGTCAACTATGCCAAGGCCGTTGAACAATTTGATTGGGTCGTCTTGGAAAACGCTTTGGAATTAGAGGAATATCAGCTTGGACGCCAGCGTATGGAGGAACTTGATCGCGATCCAATGCGTAATGAAGTATCCAGTTTGGGTGGCCAGCGAGATACGATTCGTCGCGAATGGACAGCGAAAATCACGCCGACATTGAACCAACTCAACACGATTTGGGAGAACTACGAGAGTTCCCAAAACATGATTGCGACGCGTAAGCAGTCCGAGCGTCATCCACCGTTTGAATTGGGGCGACCTCGTAACGCTCCCATGGACACGACGGTGATTAACAAGATCGTCCCGTATTTTGATATGGCGATTGGTATTTGTTTGCTGCTTGGATTGTTTACACCAGTTGCGGCTTTGGCGGCAGCCGGATTTTTGGCATCGGTTTTTCTCAGCCAATATCCGCCGACGACTGGGCCGACGTCGAGCAATTACCAGTTGATCGAGTGCATGTCGTGTTTCGTGCTTGCCAGTACCGGGGCCGGACGATTTGCTGGTCTCGACTTTTTCTTTCACTTAATTGTTCGCCGCATTTGGGCACCGAGTGCCGATTAGGAATAAACCCATGGTAGATAAACTTTCCAAAGAACAACGCGATGTTGGCGAGAGCAATTACTACTCCGCCGTTGGCAGCTACTACGACATCAACCGACGCGACTTTTTGCGAGGCATTGTCGCCACGGGAGCCGTCAGTGGTGCGGGTCTGGGTGCAGCCTATTTTGGCTACGCCAAGATCAATGATCCGGTGCGGATTGCGATCATCGGCACCGGCGATGAAGGCAACGTGCTCATCGGTGGCTGCAACCCTGACTACGTCCAGGTCAAAGCGATCTGTGACATTCGCCCCTTCAGCGAATTTCGTGCGTTTCACGGTGACTGGTCGAGTCCTTCGGCGCTGGGCCGTCGGCCGGGTTTGATCAATGTCGCCGGATATAAGAACGAAGCCGAAGCACGCAAGCAGGTGAAGGTTTATGGCGCCAACAACGGCGGTATCATGGCCTGTTTGGATGATCCCGATATTGAAGCGGTGATCATTGCGTTGCCGTTGTGGCTGCACGCCGCCGTCGCTGCTCAGGCGATGAAGCGAGGCTTGCATGTGCTGACAGAAAAGTTGATGGCACACAACGTTGCCCAGTGCAAAGTGATGTCGCGACTGGCGGCCTCGGGACAAGATAAAGCCGGCAATCCACTCCATTTGGCGACCGGGCACCAACGGCACTACAACGTCAAGTACGATAACGCCGTGAATCTGATTCGCTGGGGTCTGTTGGGCCAGTTGCACCATATTCGCGCCCAGTGGCATCGAGGCAATCTGCCGGGTGCGGATTCTTGGTCGATGCCGATCCCTGGCGGTGAAAAGATTGCCGGTGAAAAGAAGTTATTCGATCGCATTGTCAAGGACATCGAGCACCGCGAAAAAGCGCTTGCTGCCGCGACCGACCCGAAAGAGGTCGCGCGGCTAAAGATGGAATTGGAACAGTGGAAGGCTTGGGATTCGGACAAGAATGTGGACCCGAAGAAGTTCGGCTACCAAGATTTCTCTGCCGGTGACCGCGTATTCACGGCGATGGAAGAATTGCATCGTTGGCGATTGTTCGACCGCACCGGCGCGGGGCTGATGGCGGAATTGGGCAGTCACCAACTGGACGCGATTAGCATCTTCCTTTCGTCGCTGAGAAATGACGGCAAAAAAGTGCATCCGCTTAGTGTGCATGCCGTCGGCGGTCGACACATCATGCCGATGGATCGTGAAGTCGAAGACCATGTGTATTGTATGTTCGAGTTCCCCGGCCCCGAGTACTCCGCGACGTTCGATGTCGGCTACTACGATCGCGTGGAAAAGTACCCCAACGGTCCTGTTCCTGGTTACGATACCGATCCCAACAAGAAGGTCGTAGCAACCTATTCGTCGATCAATGGCAACGGCTTCGGCGGCTGGGGCGAGGTCGTGATGGGAAGCAAAGGCACGCTGATTCTTGACAGCGAAACGGACGTGCTGCTTTATCGTGATAGCGATACCAGTAGCAAAGTCGGTGTTGCTAAGAAGGAGGGCGGTTACGCGCTGGATACCAGTGCCAGCGGTGACTTTGCTGCACCAATCGCCAAGGCTGCCGATGCTGGACCAGTCAGTCGTGGATACCGTGAAGAGATTGAGCACTGGGCTTACTGTATCCGTAACCCCGACAAGGAAAACACTCCTCGTTGCTATCCTGCCGTTGCCATGGGCGATGCGGTGATTGCGTTGACGGCGAACTTGGCATTGAAGCAATCCGCTTCCGGCAAGGGCGGTTACATCAAGTACGAGGAGTCGTGGTTCGATATCGATAACGACGAGACACCCGACGGTAGCGATATCAAACGCGAGACCGAGTATATGGATAAACCGGTCGACTGAGCGCCTCATGCAGCACGTTGATGTGAAGGTACATGATTGCGTGGCGACGATCATGATGGATCGTCCCCGCAAACGAAACGCGCTCAACCCGATGTTAATCGAGGAGTTGATGCTTGCATTTTCTGACGTACATCAAGAGAAACGAGTTCGAGGTGTGATTCTCACCGGCGGCGGCCAGCATTTCTGTAGCGGTATGGATTTGTCGACGTTTAGTGAAATCGCGGCCTTGCCCGCGGCCGATGCGATGATCCAATGGCTGGAACATTGGCGTCGATTGACCGAACTCTACGAGATTATGCTGCGATTCCCCAAACCGATCGTTGCGGCCATTGATGGCGCCGCCATTGGCTCAGGGCTCGGATTGGCCATGGCCAGCGATTTCATCATCGCTTCTCAGTCCGCCGTCCTGGCTGCCGACGCGGTCCGCCGCGGTTTGGTTGGAGGCGCAACGGCTGCGTTAGTGAATTTCCGGCTCGGTGGCGCAATCGCTGCGAGGATGTTGCTAGCGGGCGAAAACTTTAATGCTGAGCAACTGCATCGAGTCGGTGGATGCTACAGCGTTGTTAGCTCAGATCAGATCTGGGTCGTAGCCCGTGAACTGGTGCGAAAGTGCGCCGCAGGATCACCCGAAGCGATCGCGGCGACCAAGCGAGTACTCAACGAAGGCATCGGTGAGCAGTTATTGACCCAACTTTCTGCTGGGGCCGCAGGCAGCGCCACGGTCTGTAGTACAGAATCAGCCACCGAAGGTGTTCGTGCTTTTCTTGAAAAACGCGAACCCGTTTGGCCGTAGGCCTACGTTACTCACGGAGCTCGCATTACCGGGACTCACGGTGCTCGCAGTACCGGGCAAACGTCAAACCATTCTCGCTTTTGATCCGTCATCCATTCCGTTGACTCGGTTGGCCCCCACAGGCCAGCGTCGTATGTATGCAATTGGGGAGCTGCTGGACTTTTCCAAGCCGCGATAATTGGGTCAATAATTCCCCACGCGAGTTCGACCTCGTCGCTGCGAGCAAACAAACTCGCATCGCCAACAATCGAATCCAGCAGCAACCGCTGGTAAGCGTCTGGATTCGCTTCCCCTGCCCCTGCGGACTGGAAGCTGAAATCCAAGGTACTGGTTCGAGTTTTCATTTCCGAGTCTGGTACCTTTGTCTCGAACATCAGTTGGATGCCTTCGGCAGGCTGAATTTGAATCACCAAGCGGTTGCCCACGGGCGTTCTCGTCTTATGTCCGAACAGAATGTGCGGTACCTCACGGAACTGGATCACGATTTGCGTGGTGCGACAGGACATCCCTTTACCACTGCGCAAGTAAAATGGTACGCCTCGCCAACGCCAATTGTCGCAATACAGCTTCAGAACCGCAAAGGTCTCTGTTTGGCTGCCTTTCGGCACGCCTTCTTCCTTTAGGTA
Source organism: Pirellulaceae bacterium (assembly GCA_041751935.1). Lineage (GTDB taxonomy): Bacteria > Planctomycetota > Planctomycetia > Pirellulales > Pirellulaceae > JBBSJZ01. The sequence goes on from JBGSIA010000096.1 coordinate 42,550, forward strand.
ACCATTGTATTGGCCACGAACCGTATTGTTGGCAAAGTCACTGCCGGTCATCTGGCGAATGCTGTGCAGTACCTTGACCTTTTCATCGCGAACCAATGCCGCATCAAATCGAGCCGGCGGTTCCATCGCGGTGATCATCATCAGTTGCAGGATATGATTCTGGAACATGTCGCGCAGAATACCGGACGAATCGTAGTATCCGGCGCGCCGACCGATAATCACTTCCTCAGCGACAGTGATTTGAACATGATCGACAAAATTGCGATTCCAAATTGGTTCAAAGATACTGTTCGCAAAACGCATCGCAAAAATGTTTTGGACCGTTTCCTTGCCCAGATAATGATCGATACGATAGATCTGATCTTCGCGGAACATGTGGTGGATGGATTCGTTTAGAGCGCGCGCAGTATTCAAGTCCGTACCAAACGGTTTCTCGATGATCACACGGCGATAGCCATCGCTGTCGTCTGCCAAACCGGCTTGTCCCAGTTGACGAATTGCTTCTTCGTACAATTGCGGCATCGTTGACAAGTAGTAAACGCGACCGCTTGACTGTCCACTTTCGATTTCATCAAGAAACTTGGCCAGCGAAGTGAAATCCTTGGGATCCTTGATGTCGCCAGCTTGATAAAAGATGTTTTTCGAGAACTTTTCCCAAGTCTCGTTGTCAAAGCTGCCGCCGGTGAACTTGCTGGTTGATTCTCTCAGCGCGGCACGCCATTGGTCGTGCTCGTAAGGACTTCGCGAGACACCGACTATTCGAGTCGATTCCGGCAACCGTTTTTTCTTAAACAAGCTGTAAATGGCCGGAACCAATTTCCGGCTGGTCAAGTCACCGGACGCGCCAAAGATTACGATCGTATGGGCCATTTACAGTCTCCGGCTGCTGTGTGGAAGAAGCGAAGTTTACCTACATCAAAGTTTGTCGATGCTTACTGTAAACTCATCCGTAGCGTCCGAGTAGCCGGGACTAAACGTGAATCAGGCTTCAGGAACTGCTTCAGGCCAGCGAATATCGCCCTTCTTTGCACGAACCTCCCATTTTTTTACGTCAGCGGATCGACGGATCGCGTTGTCTTGGTCGGCGCGATAGTTCAACGTTGTGCCGGTGATTCGCTTCAAGTTTTGCAGGGCCAGCACACGAACGGACATGGACGGTGAATCGAGCAGACTGACCAACTTTGCGTCCATGCCGGATTTCAGTTGCTCCTGGGAATACCCGGTAAGCAGCTCGAATAGTTGGTCACGATCCGCCGATTCCATGCGTGCGATCGCCATTTGCAAGTTCTCTGCCGATTGGGCACTCTCGTCGACGACGGACATCAGGGTAAGATAATGGTCATCCCAATAGGCTTTCTGGCGTGAATTGTTCAGGATCCCGTCGCCACCAAAGTAGACATCGCCACGACCGAGTTGCAACAGACATCTCGCCGCCAATGCTCCGACTTCCGTTCGCCGAAACGACACCGCCTCGCGCAGCGACAGTTCGATGGGTTCCTTGTCCGATAACAAAGATAACAGTCCACTTCTGGCGAGCGAGTCGATCGAGGTCTCGTTCACATCGGGCTCATCAATCCATTCTGGGATCTCCTTGGCAACTGATGGCACTGGATCCGCAGCACCATTGAGCTGCCATTGCTGGCCTGTGTCGAGCGTCGCCGAGACCGCACCGCTTGTTAACGCGGCCGCTCCCTGAACAATCATCAACGTGGCTTCCGGAGTGCGTGACGTATCGACCAAGGGATCGGCACCGGCGGCACGAGAATGGCTCAGTGTTATTGCGAGCAATGAGTCGGGACTAGAAAATTTGACAGTGACGGGACGATCACCAAGTGACACGCGAGCAACTTGATCTGGCGACTGTTGACGCAACAGCAACAGACCTCGATACAATTCCAACCCAACCTCTTCGCCCTCTTGCGTCAAACTGATTTCTGTCGGTCCTGACATGGTGATGTTCAACCCGTCGGACGCTTGCAATTTAGCGCGAAACGTTGGCGCACAATTCACGATCATCTGCGTGGTTACCGCTCCACCGCTGGCTAGCCGTTGCCACTCGGTATCCGCGGTGCGAACAGCAACCAGCGTGCTGTCGCTCAACAACGTCGCCACCCCGGTTGGAGCTTCAGCAGCGGGTACTTCGACAACTGCAGGAGCGACCGGTTGGACGACAGGCTGAGGCTCGACAGATGCAGTGGGCTCGGATGCTGGCGATGCTGTAGCCATTTCTGGCTGCTTTATTTCCGGCTGTTCCGCGGCGGGCTGTGAATCCATCTTCGTCGCTACTTCGGCAACAGCAGCAGGTGCGACAGCATCACTATTGCCCGCTATCGGATCTGGAGTACGAGCGGGCTCTGGCGACGGTTGCGATGTTTCGCTTGAAGATGCATCCACCGCTGATGCCGGTTCCTGCATACTTGTTCCAGGTTGAGCAACGTTTGGCTCAGGCAGTGAATCGTCGACTGTTTTTGACTCACCCGCCGTGTCCGAGTTTCGTGCTGGTTCACCCACCGGTATCATCGGTGGTGCCATTTCCGCAGGCACCTCGATCTCTGTGCTAGATGCAGCTTGATCGTTAAGTTGTGACGCAGACACCGGTTCATCCTTATCTCCCGGTACCGAATCGATGTAGTCCACATGTTCATCGCCATCCATTTTCGCCGCGCGATGATTCAGCAGCGGCGAGAAAATTTGCGACAGCGCAAACAGTAGTACGCCAGCAAGCGCCAACGAGACCAACCATGGTGTTATCCGCGAAGGCCGAATCGGGTCCGCATACATATCGGTACGATGCGTAGGACGAGGGCGACTACCCGCGATCGCTGCAGCATCGGGGGCATTCGCTTCTTCATTGACAAGGCCCGCATTCCGCAATCGAGTCGGTGCATCACTGACGCCAGAATCGGCTGGCCCGACAGGACGAACGGCTGGGCCAGCACTGGTTAGGCTGGACGTGGGCGTTTCAGAATTCGCCGAGTCCAGCCCCAACGTCGGTTCGTCGGGAATCGCCAATGAAGAAAATGTATCGGCAGTCGATATCGTCGCAAACTGCTTTGCCTCGTCCGACTGCGGCAGACCATAAATTCGTTCTCGCAAGGTGGGAGATACTTCCGCCGGCTTCCCCAAAACCATGGTCAGAATCTGGTGACATCCGGCCGCTTCGGCAAGCAGCGGCTCAGACTCCAAGCAAGCTCGCTCGATTTCAGCCACCTGCTCGTTCGGCAACGTGCTATCTAGATACTCGCTAATCACATTCGCATCTTCGATAGGCCCAACCGCGTCCGGCGACGGGGCGCTCAGCGCCCGCAACGACAACGATGCACGAATTCGCTGGACCAATTGCGAGGCGAATCCGCTCTCGGCAATCTTTCCTCGTAAAGTCTCAGACGACTCGCGATCGAGCGTGTTGTCCAAGTAGGCCAATAGGGTGCGAAGGGTCAAACGCATGGAAATCACTTAAAAACGACAGTGTTTCAATCAATGAACAAGCCACTACCGGTATTAGTGGCTCGCTTCGTGGCTATCCGTGCAAAAACGCAGGAAAAATTTCTCTGAGATCCGTTCCGCGGAACGAAATATCACGGTGTACGATATCGCCAGCATCGCGGCGATGCCGCTGGTACCGCCCGAGGTCTGCGGTATCGCCCCCTTCACGAAAGGTACAAGACTTGACTCTACCGACGACGACAAAGCACCTGGCAATCGACCATCCAGGGACGGATATTTCGATTGTCATCCCGGTTTATAACGGAGCTGATTCGATCGCTTTGGTCGTCCAACGCGTTCGTGAGACGTTCGCGAACTGCCGCTGCCAAATCGTGCTGGTCAACGATGGCTCGCAAGACCATTCCGAATCCGTTTGTCGAGCATTGGTCGAACAGCACGCCAACCAAATCGTGTTCGTACAACTGGCAAGAAACTTTGGCGAACACAACGCGGTGATCTGCGGACTCAATCATGCTGCGGGCGACTTCGTTGCGATTATGGACGATGACGCGCAAAATCCGCCGGAGGAGATTCCGCGGATGCTCCAGCATTTAAAAGACAACAATCTTGACGTTGTCTTCGGTCGCTACCTGGAGCGAAAACATGTCTGGTACCGTCAACTTGGCAGTTACTTCAATGACCGCGTCGCGGTGCTGATGCTGCGTAAGCCTCGGGATCTGTACCTTTCCAGCTTCAAAGTGATGTCCCGTTTCGTCGTCGACGAGATCATCAAATACCGAGGCCCATTTCCCTATATCGATGGGCTGATTTGCCAGTCGACATCGCGTTTGGGCCAGCTCGACGTGAAACATGATCAGCGACTGGTGGGTGAGTCCGGCTACACGCTAAGGAAACTCATTCGGCTGTGGTTGAACATGTTCCTGGGTTTCTCGATATTACCGCTAAGACTATCTATATTCCTGGGTTTTTTGTTTTCCCTGGTAAGTGTATTCGCGCTTTTGGCGATCATTGTCGATAAACTGTGGATTAACCCCAATGTGACCGTGGGAATTCCCACTTTGTTCGTCTGTGTGGCAATGTTCTCCGGTGTCCAGCTCATCGTGCTCGGAACAATCGGCGAATACGTGGGGCGAGTTTTTTTATACACCGGTGGTCGACCTATTTTTGTTGAACGATATGCCATCCGCCAATGCGACCGAAGCGACGAATCTTTTTGACGGCAAGCGTGTATTGATCACCGGAGGCGTTGGCTTCATTGGAAGTAATCTCGCACAAAGACTTGTGGAGCTATCCGCCAACGTCACGCTGGTTGACTCGATGATTCCTCGGTACGGTGCAACGCTCGACAATGTTGCTGAATTTGCCGATCGGCTACGAGTTAACTTTTCGGACATTCGCGATGCTCATAGCATGCGTTACCTAGTTCGCGACCACGACTACATTTTCAGTCTGGCCGGTCAAGTTAGTCACATTGACAGCATGCTTGATCCACTGACGGATCTGGATATCAATTGTCGAGCCCAGTTGTCCTTGCTCGAAGCATGCCGTTTAAACAATCCTGAGGTCCGTTTGGTTTTTGCTGGCACGCGACAAGTCTACGGTCGTCCGCAAAGCTTCCCCGTCACCGAAGATCATCCTTTGGTACCGGCTGACGCAAACGGGGTCAGCAATCTCGCTGCTGAAATGTATTTTTCACTATATCATCGCGTTTATAAGATGCAGACAGTCAATTTACGATTGACGAATACCTATGGTCCGCGCATGGATCTGCACAGCGATCAAAAAGGGTTCATGGGCGTATTTATTCGCCGAGCCCTGCGGGGCGATCGAATTCAGCTCTATGGCGACGGAGAGCAACGGCGAGACTTTAACTACATTAGTGACGTCGTCGACGCACTGCTGCTTGCTGCCAACGGTAACGATTCGATTTGGGGAAACTCATTTAACCTCGGTTTCCCCCAAAGTCATAGCTTGCGTGAAGTCGTACATTTCCTCAGTCGGCATGCGCAGTTTGATTTCGAGACCGTCCCCTTTCCCTCGGATCGAAAAGCAATCGACATCGGCGATTACATCGCTGATTTTTCGCTGTTCAACCAAGCTACTGGATGGACTCCCAAAGTATCGCTCGTGGATGGGATTCAGGCAACGATTCGATACTTTTTGAAAAAGCCCGTAAGGTGGAGCAATGGATGAGACAATCCCCGCCTTTGACTACCGCCGTGAGCTAGCAACTTACCGAGCAGAAATCGATGCTGCCGTTTCTCGTGTTCTCGATTCGGGCTGGTTGATTCTTGGGGAGGAAGTGACGTTGTTCGAACAAGAGTTTGCTGCTCAGATCGGCGTCAAGCACGCGATCGGAGTTGCGTCAGGAACGGATGCGCTTATTCTGGCCCTGCGAGCTTGCGGAATACAGCCTGGGGATGAAGTCGTATCCGTTGCCAATACCGCCGTTCCCACCGTTTCGGCAATTCGAGCCGTCGGGGCGTTGCCGCGATTTATCGATGTCGATCCGGCAACTCTGCAAATGTGCCCAGTAGCACTCGCAGCCTCACTTTCAAGTCGTACTCGCTGCGTCGTTCCCGTTCACTTGCATGGACATCCTGCGGAAGCCGCCGAGATCCAGCGGCTCGCGAATTCCCTGACGATTCCTGTGATTGGTGATTGTGCCCAGGCGTTCGGTTCTCGCCTGCATGGCCGCGAGGTGGGAACGTTTGCTGATATCAGTTGCTATTCATTTTATCCCACCAAGAACCTAGGCGCCTTGGGCGACGGCGGGATGTGTGTGACCGATTGCGATGAGTCAGCGACAAAATTGCGAGAGTTGCGTCAGTATGGATTTCGCAACGATCGCATCGCACATCGCGAGGGTGTGTGCAGTCGGTTGGACGAGCTGCAAGCCGCAATGCTGCGCGTACGTTTGAGGCACTTCGCAGCGGGTCAGCAACATCGACAGCACATCGCCCGGCAGTACTTGCAGCGACTGGCTTTTGCTCCGGTGCAACTTCCCGTTTCCATGGAAACCGTCGTGCCCTCATGGCACCAGTTCGTTGTTCGCTCGGCGAATCGCGATGCCCTTTGCGAAAAGATGAAACAGCGTGGTGTTGGGTTTGGCATTCACTATCCCGTACCCATTCACTTAATGCCAGCCTACGAGTTTCTGGGGTACACGCGCGGCTCCCTACCGGTGACTGAGCATGCCGCTAAGGAAATCCTCTCATTGCCAATGTTTCCTGGTTTGCGTGACGACGAGATCGAACGTGTGATCAACGTTCTTTGCCAGTGATGAATCCACGTGAATACGAAATCATGTCAGCCGTCGAAGCCGATCACTGGTGGTACCGCTCGCTGCGTGATTTAATGCTTCGCACCCTGATCCGTTTCGGACGCGAGTTGCCCGGTAGGCCAAATATCTTGGATGCTGGTTGTGGAACCGGCGAAAATTTGCGGTTTCTTCAAAGGCATTTCCAGCCCAGCTATCTCGGCGGTTTTGACTGCTCCGAGCAAGCAACACGGCACGCGAAATCCAAATGTAGCGACGCTGATATTTACCTGTCCGATATTCGCTCGCCGGAATTGCACTGTGACGATCTTGACGTTGTCATCAGTTGCGATGTGATTTACATCCCAGGACTGGATGCAACTCAGGAAGGATTAAAAAAGATCGTCCGATCGATGCGTTCCGGTGGTCTGCTGATAATTAATTTGCCAGCCTACAACTGGCTGCGGAGCGATCATGATTTGGCGATTCGAACCAGCGAACGATTCGTGGCATCCGAGCTACGAAAATTGCTCAACGAGTTAGGGTTACAAGAAAAACTGATCACCTATCGTTTGTGTGGACTGCTTCCGTTGTTGGTCGCCAGTCGATTGCCTTCGATGCTCCGTCCGAGTCCAGACGCTTCGGCGGCAGCTTCCGCGCTGAAGCCCGCAGGTTGGTTGGCCAATGCATTTTTTGGTGGAACGATGCAAGTGGAGAACGGATTGATCAATTTGGGGCTCGCCATGCCCTTTGGCAGTTCCCTGTTCGCTGTCGGCCAGAAATCCTAGCGTGATAGAAAACGTTTTGATGCCATCGGTTTAGCACTTTCGCCGACGATTAGCGTCTCGCCATGGAGACAAGAAGTAGATTCGCCGAATTTATTTTAAATCGATTGTCCGGAGGCGACGGCGCCTGCGTTATGGAATGTCAGAGGGCCCTGTTCAGGGCTCGCAACTAAACCTTTGACGCAGTAAGGAACCTCACATGATTCGTACTCAACTCACCGACATCATCATCGTGTTGGACCGTTCGGGTTCGATGGCCTCGGTACGCGACGCGACGATTGACGCATTCAACGGATATGTTCGGTCACAGCAGGATGGACCGGGTAACGTCCAGTTGTCGCTTATCCAATTCGATGACCAATATGAACCGGTAATGACGTGCGTGCCAATCGCCAAAGTCCGCGACTTGGACACTCGAACTTATCAACCGCGGGGATGCACCGCGCTATTGGATGCAATCGGACGGACGATTGTTTCCACAGGAAAACGACTGAGAAAAATGCGTGAGAACGAACGGCCAGATAAAGTGCTATTCGTTGTTCAAACGGATGGGTTTGAGAATGCCAGCAAGCAATTCAAACCACACCAAATCAGCGAGATGATCGCGGAGCAGCGAGATAAGTACTCGTGGCAGTTTGTGTTCCTGGGTGCGAACCAAGACGCGATCATGTCAGCGGCAAGATTTGGAATTCCTGCTGCTGCGGCTTTGTCTTATGGAGGCACTCAGGCGGGAACGATGGCAGCGTTCAATGCACTCGGCGCGAGAACACGTGCCTACCGCGAGGCTCAAAGCCCTGAAGAAGTCATGAACGCGTGCATGTTCCAAGAACACGAACGACGGCAAGCTAAAGACTAATTTGGAATCTGAAAAACGGTTCTCCACGAACGGTTCTTGCAGCCTTACTTCGTGACCGGTACGACGGGTTGGATGTTCGTCAGGTCAGTCCATAGGGTTCCTTCGCCAGCGTAGAACAATTGCAATTCCAGATCGTCGGGCAACTGCTCAGCGAATTGCCACTTGTTGTACGCGGTGGGGGAGCCAAAGGCTTGGACAGCCAAGCGGAACTTATCCGCTTCAGCTTCAGCGGATAGTTGTTTCGCTGCGGCTTCGGCACGACCAAGGGTGACTTTTTTCTGTGCATCCAACTCGGCGGATTCTCGGTCAATCACCGCAACCAATTGTTTGGTTCCCGCTTCGATCTCGCGAGCCTTTTTCTCACCTTCGGCCAGTACTCCTGCCTTCATTCGTTCTGTATCGACGCGAATGCGTTCTGCTTCTAATTCGACCTTACGTTCGGCTTCGCGCAGATTCGCCTCGATACGAGCTGTCTTGGTTTCTTCGTCACGGGTCAGTCGCAGTTCGTCCGAGACGTAACCTTTTTGAATTGGTTCGCGTACCGATTGAGGAATGTAAATGTGGCGCACTAATCCGTATAGCAACGTCAGGTGTTTGGTCGCCAGTACTTGCCTAAACTCTTCGCTTACCGACGCTTGAAAGCTTTCTCGCGACTCGCCAACAAGCAGTTCGACGGCGCCCATTTTGGAACCATTGTTGCGACAGATGCTTTCGCTTTGCGGCTCAATCACTTTCTTTTCTACGGCTTGGATGTTCCCGAATAGTTTAACGATTTGCGAGGCATCCTTAGGCATCACGCCCCAGATTGCGGAGAAATCCAGTTGAATATCGAAGCCGTCGTTGCTAGGGAAATTAATTCCCGTCTCAGCCACAGCCAGAGGTTCGCCTTGCGGGTCATGAACAGGCAATCCCTGAGCATCCAGTTGCTCTTGGACCTGAATACTCGATTCAGTGAACCCGATGTTGATGATATCGACTTGCTGTTCCTTGGGATTGATTGGATACAACCCAGGTTGCAGCACCTTCTCTTGAATCCCCGCAAATAGTCCCAACAGCGGATTGTCGGTCTGCATCGTCACGACGCCGACATAGCCTGCAGGAATCTCTACCCATCCGCTCGTTTTTTCCTGGTCGCCAACGTGAGTCGTTTCACGTTTGACAATCTTGAACTCATAGGCGTACGGATTCGCCCGATAGCGACCAGGGCCAAACACTTTTCGCAATATGCCTTGATGCTTGGCGCGATTCTCACCTTCGAGATCGCCATCGACAAGAAATTCTCCCGGTGGAAGAGACGCGCCGACTTTGCTCGCCACAACGCCAATCTCTCCGGGGCGAATCACGACATCAGGAACGATATTTCGTTCCCAATAGATTGGGTTATAAAAATGTCTTCCCGGTCCACGCATCTGTTCGTGTACGCCGACTTCGCTGCCACGTGACAACCGACCCGGTTCCGATTCGACTTGTCGCATGACCATGGGACCCTTGTATCGCAATTGCAACGAGTGTCCCTCAGGAACATAAATGTGGCAGACAAACCACTGGAAACAGAAGTACAGACCCAGTACGATCCATAGGCTGCTGAATACAAGTCCAATCCAAGATTTTGCTTGTCGATAGTTCATTGTTCTTCTCCAGCCGATTGTGTGACAATTGTTTCGGTACCGGGCACTGGTTGGGCGTTGATCACTTCTGTGGTAGCCTTTTCGTTCGACTGGGCAATCGCGCCCGGCTCCGTTGTCAATACTGGTGGCACGGTTTGATTGAAATCTTTGAAGATTTCCATCAGTGGGCTATCCGCAGTGTTGACCATCATTTTGCGGAAGCTCGGAGCCATCTTGCGAAGCATGACCCAGCGTGCGTACTCATCACCGCTTCCTTTATAGGCCTCAACAGCTTTAGCCCATCCAGCGGCCTCGGCTTCGTTTTCGAACCCGATGACGTCGGCTGCGGCTTGCCCAAGTGCTGTGATCGCTTGAGCTTGATCTTCTGCCGCCGCTAGTTCTGTTGTCGCCACCGCTTTGCGTTGTTCCGCCCCAATAACCGCGACTTCTTGGGTTCGCTGAGCCTCGGTCGTCAGCGTAACGACTTCCTGCTCCACCTCGACGAGTGCTTCTTTTCTCGCGACCAATTCTTGCTCGATACGCAGTTGTTGCTCGCTCATTTGTTGTTCGATTTGCTTTTGATATTGCTCCGCCTCTTGCGTCGCAATCTGTCGCTGACGAACCGGCTCGGCGATCTGCTGTGGTGGCGAAATTCGTGTGATCAAAGCCTGGACAATTTCGATGCCTTGCTCATCACAAGTCTTGGCGAGAGTTTGCTGAAAGTCTTCCTGAAACTGCAGTCGCTTCTCACCTAGAATGAAGTCTCGCCCCGAATGATCACTGCCTCGAAGCCGGCAAAACGATCGTGCATTGGGCAGAATGATCTTTTGGATGATCTCTTCTTCAACACGTGCATCCATTCCGTTATCGTTTGTTGCATCATTATAAGTTACAAAGACTTCAGCGGCCCGTTCGGGGTCGACACGAAATTCAATTCGTCCGTCAAGCTTGACCCAAAATCCGTCACGGCTGGGGAAACCCATTTCGCCGCCGGTGTCGAGATTGAATCGTTGACTGCGGCAATCGACCAGCGACACTCGGGCGACGTAGGGATTGATGTAGTAAACGCCTGAGTCCAGCGTTTTGGCTTGAATTCCTCGCTTGCCTGCTTCGACGGTCAGTTCATTGGGGTTTTCCGCCAGCGGTGCCGAGAGCAATGCCACCACTCCCCTGAATCCCGCTGGAATAATGACTGGTTCATGTAACTCAACGAGTTCAACGTAGTTGTGACGATCGATCTCGGGAGTGCTGCCAGCTTCATAGACGATCGCATTGAGTGGATAACGGCCCGGCCGAAGCACCTCTTCGGCGATCCCTTTATGTGTTGCATCTGTGGCGATCAAGTTTCCATAACCCAAATCGTCGCCATACAATCGGATGCGAACACCGAGACGATTTTCGGGAATCTCGACCTGCGACACAACGTCCCAGTCCCAATTCCACGGGTTGTAAAAATAGCGACCTTCGGTGAGCACTTTTTCTTGAATGCCCTTGTATTTGCCAAAATCATTCTCAGCGACGACTTCGATGGAGTTGGGAATCTCCTGGCCCGTTTTGCGTGTCAGCACTGCGATCATCCGACTGGGCACTTCGATGCGGCAGAACATGAACACCCAAACGGCCAAACCAAGAAGTGAAACGACGGCTAAAAAAACTACACTGCCGATTTTTCCAGCACTACTGATTCGTCGTAACATATCGTCGCGAGCAGCGTCTGGATTGTTGTAACGGTTTGACACCGGAAGTGTCCTCTGAATGCAAGAAAGGGGAGTCGTACCATAGAGCGGGCACCAGAAAGTTAGCACTCAAGGCGCGAAGACGACAAAAATTTTCCAGAAACATGTGCGTTCTCAGGTATTTCGCCGTATCCCGCGACGGATTCGACGGTGAACGTTTGGTTGGATCTCTGTTTTGGAGAGTTGGATTTGATTGTCCCGTCGCTCACCTGGGAGTCATCACAATAACGATTAAACTGCTCTTAACGACATTGATGCTCTCTTGCCTTTTTCTGGTATTTGTTTGATGAATGCGATTTGTCCCGCTATACGCGTTTTCGCTGCCGTTTTGGTTAACGCGATTACCTGCATTTGTTTCGCTCATGACGGTCCGGCCGGCCATCAACACAGCAACCTGGAGGACGAGAACGCCGCGGGTGTGTTCACCACCCGCGATAGCCCACTGTCGCTACCGCTGGCCAAACAAGAGGACGCTTTTCATTTCGTTGTCTATGGCGACCGGACTGGTGGTGTGCCGGCAGGTTTAAAAGTGCTCGAGCAAGCCGTTGTGGATACTAACTTGCTCGATCCCGATTTAGTGATGACGGTGGGTGACCTGATCCAGGGCTACAACGATACGCCCGAGTGGCTGCAGCAAATGGCCGACTACAAGGCGATCATGGATCGATTGAACATGCGTTGGTTCCCTGTTGCTGGCAATCACGACGTCTATTGGCGAGGTCTGGGAAAGGCTCCCACTGGTCAGCACGAGTCGAACTACGAGAAACACTTTGGCCCCCTGTGGTACTCGTTCGAGCATAAGAACGCCAACTTCATTGTGTTGTACAGCGACGAAGGTGATGCGACCACTAATGAAAAAGGCTTTAACTCGGGACGATTGCAAACGATGAGCGACGCTCAATTGGCGTTTCTAAAACAGTCGCTGGAAAAGAATAAATCGCTGGCGCACCAGTTCGTCTTCTTGCATCACCCACGTTGGATCGGCGCTGGTTACACCGACGGGAATTGGGATACCGTTCACCAGATGCTGAAGGATGCTGGAAACGTCAGCGCCGTGTTCGCTGGTCATATTCACCACATGCGATTTGACGGCCCGAAAGACGGTATTGCGTACTACACGTTAGCAACCACCGGCGGTTCATTGTCCGCCGAAATTCCGGATGCAGGCTTTCTGCATCACTTGAATGTAGTGACGGTACGTCGCGAATCCGTAACTGTGGCGGCGTTACCGATTGGTGCAGTGATCGATCCGAAAGATTTCACGCCGGAATTTCTTGCCGAGATCGATAAGGCAAGGGCCGTGCGACCGGTCGAATCCGCAAACAACGTGTTGATGCAAACGGATGGTTCGGCCAACGGGGACGTCACCTTCACGCTTGCCAATACGAGTTCACAAGCAATCGATGTCACCGCGTCGATGGAAACGCTCGGGCGTGATTGGGTGCCGACGTTGGATCACGATCATTTTAGAATCGAGGCTGGTGAAACGAAGCAACTTCGTGTGGGCTTGCATCGCTATGCGGACCTCACAGCAGAATTGACGACTCCACAAATTCGCTTGGATATAGTGTATGTGGGACAGACGGCGCGGATTGCATTGCCGCTTGTGATCACGCCGATTTCGTTTGATCTGGCGGCGGTCCCTGCGGACTACTTCACCAATTCCAAGAACCACTGCTTGCAAGTCGACAGCGAGCGATCGGCGGCACGCATTGCATCTGACGAATTCAATCTTCCCCAAGGTCCATTCACACTCGAAGCATGGATCAGGCCGCAGCAATCTCCTGGTCAACGTGGAGTCGTGGCAAAAACAGAAAATAGCGAATATGCGATTTTCATGGACGAAGGCGTTCCGCAATTTGATGTGCACTTGAGCGGACGCTACGTGATGGCCAAAGCGAAAGACGTGTTAATCAATGATCGCTGGACTCACATCGCCGGGGTCTTTGATGGCAGTGAAGTTCGGCTGTATGTCGATGGAAAGATCGTGGCTAGCCAAGCGGGGCGAGGCAAGCGGACAACGAACGAACTACCGCTGTTTATTGGAGCGGACACCAGCGACAGCGGACAACCGACTCGGGCTTTCCTCGGCAGTGTGGACGAGGTTCGGCTGTCCGGCCGAGCAATTTATGAGGTCGACTTCACTCCCCAGAAACGCTTGCCGCCAACAACGGACACGCTACTTCTTTTCAATCTGGACCAGCGACTTGGTCCGTTCGTGCTCGACCGCAGCCCCACCGCAGCCAAGGCGGTCTTAGGTGCCGAATCAAAACTTATGCCAGTAGCGGATTTGGCGAACTAGTGCGGTTATGGCTACGACTATTCGCGTAGACAGGTGGATGTTAATATACCATTTTTGGCAGTACCACCCTTCGGAGTTGCACGCACGTGGACGAACTAATTCAACAATTGACGAGTAGACTGGGGATTGATGCTTCTGTTGCTAAAACCGCGACGGCTAAAGCAATGGCAATGGTCCGAGAGCACGTTGGTGACGACCTGTTCAGTAAGATCAGTGCGGCCATTCCTGGGGCTCATGAATCCGCGGTCGAGGGTGCTGCCGCACCTGCGGGAGACTCGGGCGGAATGCTGGGCAAGCTAATCGGAATGGCGTCGACCGCATTGGGCAGCGAGGCTGGAGGCGGTTTGGAATTGGCAGCGTCACTGACAGGAGCCGGGGTCGATAAAGACAAGATCGGCGGCTTTCTCGAATTGGTCATCGCCTACATCAAGGAAAAGGCAGGGGCGGAGGTTGTTGATCAAGTACTCGCCAAGTTCCCGATGCTCAAGACGCTTCTTGGCTAATTTGACGACCAATACCTGGTGAGAGTCGCAACAGATAGTGTTTTGCGTTGGTCGATTGCTATTGGATCGAGTATGTTCATTAGGAATCGTTGGACTGAAAAATCTCTCCGCTAAATGTTCTTCATGCTCAGTCGCGCCATCCCCAACCGCTCGCTTATTCTACTGTTTGTTTCGCTTATCTCGGCCCATGCGGTTGCAGACGAATCGTCACGCCAAGCTGCTTTCCGCGATGCACTTCTGCCGCTGCTGAGAACCTATTGTTTCGATTGCCATGGTGCCGATGGCGAAGGCGATGTCACGTTGGATGCGGACAACTCGCCGGAGAAGCTACAGCAGAATCGTGTGCTGTGGACGCGCGTGCTTACTCAAGTTCGGGCGGGAACGATGCCGCCCGCTGGCAGTGAAATGATGGACGCGTCATCGCGATCCCGCATGATTTCGCTGATCGACGAGTTGGCCAATGCGGTCGATTGTGTGCGCAACCCCAATGCGGGAAAGGTCGCACTGCGGCGACTGAATCGAAACGAGTATCGCAACACAGTTCGCGATTTGACGGGTGTTGATTACGCTGCCGCAGAAGGCTTTCCTGGCGACGATGTCGGGTACGGATTCGACAATATCGGCGATGTACTGTCGCTGCCGCCTCTGCTTGTGGAGAAGTACCTTGATGCCGCCGAAGCAGTTGCCGGACAAGCAATCTACACACCGCCACCACCACAAATCTTCGAGATCGATCGTGCTCCGTCTTCGTTAAGCGATGCGGAAAAGTACGCGCGAGGCGATCGTGTGACGCTCGCCTCGAAAGGCACAGTCGCCTTGGAAGTGGACGTGCCGTTTCGTGGGGATTTTGTGTTGACGATTACAGCCAGCGGAGATCAGGGCGGCGACGAACCGGTAAAAATGGAAGTTGTCTCCGGTCGCGATAAGCAAATCGTGGACGTTCCAAGTAAGACGGCAAGCGATTATCCGGTTAACTTGAAATTAGCAACCGGCAAGCGATCGATTGAACTGACGTTCATCAATGATTTCTACGTGGAGGGAAAAATCGATCGTAATTTGCACTTGCACCATCTGCACCTGAAGGGCGAAGAGAAGCGGTTTCAATACGTTGCGCCCGATAACTTGCCGGATAGCCACAAGTACATCCTGTTCGTGTCACCGAGCAAAAGTGTTTCGGTTGAACAAGCGACGAACTCGGTTGTTAGTCGTTTGGCGAGTCGTGCGTTCCGTCGACCGGCAAGCAACGATGAGGTCCAACGTTTCGGCAGATTGGCCGCGCAAGTTCGCGCCGATGGCGGCAGTTTTGAGGAGAGCATTCAAGTCGTGTTGCAAGCGATCCTCGTCTCACCGCATTTCATTTATCGGGTGGAGCGACCACTGAGCCCCGATGCACGCGGAAAGGTTCAACCGATCAACGAGTACGAGTTGGCGACCCGAATTTCATACTTTTTGTGGAGTAGTATGCCGGACGACGAGCTGCTGCTCTTGGCACATCGAGGCGAACTGCGCGATCGAAAGAAGCTGCTTGATAAAGTGGGGCGGATGATCATGGACCGACGAGCGAACCAGTTCGTGGAAAATTTCGCCGGACAATGGTTGCAACTACGAAATCTGGATAATGTCAAACCTGACGTGACCCGGTTTCGTGGATTTGACGATTCGATCCGCGAGTTGATGGAAAGGGAAACATTGACATTCTTTGCTGGAGTGATGCGCAAGAATATGCCGGCTACGGCACTGTTGGATGCCGACTTCACGTACTTGAACGAACCGTTGGCCAAATACTATGGCATCAGTGGAGTCAGTGGCGAGGAGTTCCGCCAAGTATCGCTGTCGGGCACCCATCGCGGCGGATTGCTGACTCATGCCAGTGTGCTGACCGTGACGAGCAACCCTGGTAGAACCAGTCCTGTGAAACGTGGCAAATGGATCTTAGAAAACTTGCTCAACACGCCACCACCGCCGGCGCCACCGAATGTACCAGAGTTGGAGAAAGGGAAACTGGTTGGCACCTTGCGTGAGCGAATGGAACAGCACCGCGTTAATCCCGCCTGTGCGGCGTGTCATTCAGTTATGGATCAACTGGGGTTTGCACTGGAGAATTTTGATGCTGTGGGTCGTTGGCGGACTCGTGACGGGCGCGACGAGATCGACGCCAGAGGCGAATTACCCGATGGTTCAAAATTCAATGGTGTAGAAGATCTGCGAGCCTTGTTGTCGAACCAACGCAGTGACCAATTCGTGCGTTGTTTGGCTGAGAAGTTGCTAATTTACGCTACCGGTCGCGGCACCGAGTATTACGACAAATGTGCCATCGACAAGATCATGGCCGACGCCAAGAGCTATAATTTCAAATTCGCGTACTTGATTTCAGCTATCATTGAGAGTGATCCGTTTCAACGAATCGGCCAACGAGAAGGAAGTTAGAAATGCCTGTAAGCCTTTCCAGACGAACCGTACTGCGTGGTTTAGGGACCGCGATCGCCTTGCCACTGTTGGACGTGATGTCGCCGACTCGGTTGTTAGCAGCAGCGGCTGCCGAATCCAAGTCGCCCATGCGGATGGGTTTCTTTTACGTTCCCAACGGCATGCACATGCCCGATTGGACTCCGGGCAATGAAGGCAAAGGCTTTGATCTGAAGCCGACGCTGGCCAAGCTTGCCGATCACAAAAATGACTTCAATGTGCTGACGGGGCTAACGCTTGACAGCGCCGCAGCCCATGGTGATGGTGGCGGCGATCATGCTCGCAGTGTTGCGGCTTTTTTGACCGGCGCGCATCCTCGCAAAACGAATGGTGCTGATATTCAAAATGGGATTTCCGTCGATCAAGCCACGGCGCAACAAGTAGGTCAGGCGACTCGTTTTGGGTCACTTGAATTGGGACTCGAAGCAAGTAGCCAAGCCGGGAATTGTGATAGCGGGTATAGCTGTGCTTACGCTTCTAACATGTCTTGGCGAGGCCCAACCAACCCTGTCTCCAAAGAAATCGATCCGCTCGCTGTATTCGATCGCTTGTTCGCTGGCCAAACCATCAAGGAGACTCGCACAGCGAAAAGTGTTCGCGAGAAGTATCGCAAGAGCATTCTGGATTTCGTGCTTGAAGATGCTCAACGACTTCACCGTGCATTGCCTGCGGTAGACCAACGAAAGCTCGACGAGTATTTGTACAGCGTCCGTGACGTGGAGAAGCGAGTCAACGGTGCCGAACGACTGATGGTGGGAGAAGACGGAGTGCCCGACTATCCTCGACCTAGTGGCGTGCCAAAGGAACTTGCCAAGCACAGTGAATTGATGATGGACATGGTGGCACTTGCGTTTCAGACCGACAGTACGCGGATTCTATCGTTCATGTTCACCAACGCTGGCAGCAACCGTAGCTATCCCGAAATTGGCATCAATGAAGGTCATCACGAGTTGTCGCACCACGGCAAGAGTGAGCACAAGCAAGAGGGAATTGCCGCAATCAATCGCTATCATGCCGAGCGATTCAGTTATCTGCTTTCGCGGCTCAAGGGAGTGCACGAGGGCGACCGCACTTTGCTGCAAAACTGCATGCTCGTTTATGGCAGCGGCATCAGTGACGGTGATCGACATAATCACGACGACTTGCCGATTCTGTTGGCCGGTAACGCAGGCGGTCGCATCGAATCGGGGCGACACATTCGCTATAAGAACGGCACGCCTCTTTGTAATTTGTACGTATGGATGATGCAGCAAATGGGTGCAAAGGTCGATAAGTTCGGCGACAGCAACGGTGTCCTGAAGGTCTAGCCGATAGAAGAACGACTCTACGGTTAGTCCATCGACGTAACTTGCCAAACGCTTTGGTAACTGCCGTTGGATTCAACGTACTTGAGCATCGCAGCGTAAAAAGCGTTGCCTCCGAGAGTGGCGCTATCGCCGATGATAATCAACTTACGTTTGGCACGCGTCAGTGCCACGTTTGTCCGCCGCGTGTCCGCGAGAAATCCGATTTCGCCAATGTTGTTGCTGCGAACCATCGTCAGTACCACCACTTCCTTTTCGCGACCTTGGAAGCCATCCACCGTATCGACTTCGACAGCGCGAGCGGAGATGTTGTCACGAACCAATCGGACTTGAGCTGCATATGGTGCGATCACCGCAATATCTTCAGCAGCGACGCCTGCATCGAGCAGATGGTCGACCAGTTCGACGACGAGTGCAGCTTCCTTGCGATTGAGTTTACTGGAGCCTTCCGCCTCCAGTTCTTCGTCATACTCGGCTCCGGCGGTATCGATGAATTCGATGGGAATGTCCAGCAGTTCATTCGGTTCAACACCAGGTAAGTCACTGAGCACGTGCGTTCGAACGGATTGATCGGCAACGAGTTCGTTGTCATAGAACTCGGCTGACGAGAAAGCCATGATTGATTCGTGCATCCGATATTGGACAATCAATCGCCGAAAAATTTCATCACCGTGTCGCTCGACCAGTCGTTGCATCGTCGAACGACGCATGCCAAGTTTTACCGCTTCGTCACTGAGGACCGTCGGTGGTAGCTGAAAGTGGTCGCCCGCCAGAATTAACCGCTCAGCACGAAGAACCGCTTGCCAAATTCCCGGTTCCGTACACTGGCAAGCTTCATCGATCACGACTACATCGAAATCACGGTCACTGAGCAAGTCATCGTCGATCGTGGTTGTGGTACAGATAACGTCTGCTCGGTCGAGGATACCGCGAATGACAGCCTTTTCAGTGCCGCGAATTTCACCTCGCAGTTTACCTGCTTCGGCGTACAGTTCGCTTCTTCGAATGAATCCGTCGCGACCTCGCACGGGCTTGGCCGCAGCCCGCATCAGTTTCTCCAGTTCGCGCATCATTTCTTTGGCGATTCGCGTCGATGGGTCATTTTCCACTAGCTCGTCCAGTGTGTGTCCGCGTAGGGACTCAAACACACGTGCCGGGTGTCCGACACGCAGCGCCGAAGGGATGAGCGGAACGAGTTTTTCGAGCAAGTTGTCCACAGCGGTATTACTAGGTGCGCAAGCGAGCACTTTGTCTCCACGACGAACCGCTTGCACGATCACTTCAGCAAGTGTGGTCGTTTTTCCTGTACCCGGAGGTCCGTGAATGATCGCGATGTCTTCAGCGGATAACGCGAATCGCACGGCGTCCTGTTGCGGACCATTGAGTGCAGTAACAAATTCAACTTGTGGTGTTTTGGCAAAGCGAAGTGGTCTCGCGTCGAGGATCACATCTCGCAGTTTTTTTGTGCGACCACTTGCGTTGCGAGCCCGCGACATGGCGGCCATTTGTCTGCGCCGTGTGGTTTCGTCGGGAGACAAATCGATACGAAACTCGTTTCCGCTGGGCCATTGCTCCGTCGCGATTTGAATACTTAAAGCGTTGCGACGCGAGACAACCCCGGAAATGCCTTCATCGGTCGGATCGGAATTGTCCGAGACAATCACCGGTACTCCGACTCGCAAACGGTTCATTGGTAAGACGTCGTTGCCACGCTTGCTGAAGTCCAACAAGAACCGTCCGGCAAGTCCAGTGCGGTGGTCTGAAAGCAACATTTTGACGAGCGATTCACCTCCGCGCTCAACGTCGCGTTGGTTTCGCAGTTGACGTCGGATTGCCATTCTCGCCCGCTCGGCATCAGCTTCAAGATTCAACCAACGGCTGATCAATTCAAAATATTGGTCTGGCGATTCAATCCGGTCCAGCGATAAAACACGAACGGTCGGCGACTGATGACGGGGCGAGCGAGACATAGGGAATAACGATTTTGCAATGACGACGCGACAGGGAATAATACGACGTTTTAC
This sequence comes from Pirellulaceae bacterium, assembly GCA_041751935.1. Lineage (GTDB taxonomy): Bacteria > Planctomycetota > Planctomycetia > Pirellulales > Pirellulaceae > JBBSJZ01. The sequence goes on from JBGSIA010000096.1 coordinate 62,839, forward strand.
GGGCTTTCAAGAATGACGCTACCCGTAATGCTCGTACTCATCGGCAGTTTAACGCTCATTAACATCGTCACCGCAGCTTTGTTCGTCTGGGACAAACGAGCCGCACAGCGAGGTCGATGGCGAGTTTCAGAGAGGACCCTTTTGCTTTGGTCAATGCTGGGAGGTTGGCCTGCGGCGATCACTTGCGGTCGTCGCCTGCGTCACAAAACGTCGAAAACCTCTTTTCGCATTAAATTCGCCGTTGTGACCATGCTTCATATCGTGACAGTGGCTGCGACTTGCTGGTTCACTCGCTAACAAACTCACGGATCGGTCCGCGATTCGTCATGCGTTCGCTCTGGTAATTGACCTGTGAGCGACAAGCGACGACAATTTTGCCGGAATCGTTCTTCGTTTCGTGCGATCCAATCATCCTCTCAACACCGAGTCCGATTGATGTTCCCGAGTCGTAACGTTTCGTTATTGCTGAGTTGCGTTATCATTGCCGGATGTTCGTCACGGTCGCCAGACACTTCGCCTCAAGCAACAAATTCTGGTGGCGGCGCATCGTCGTCCTTGGCAGCGCCGTCGAGTGAGGACGGTTGGCCTCGGCAAGCCGGCATGTATTCGGTACTGGGCATATTGACGGATAACCAGGACAACAACAAAGCGAAAGAGAATGCGGAAACGACGCTCATTCGGCATCCCCAAGTCGGCTGTTTGGTTGGCTTGTGGAGTCAAAACACACCGATGATTCTCGCGGCGCTGCGTAGCAGTGATGCGGTGGGCAAGGTAAAAGTCGTTGGTTTCGACGAGCATCCCGAAACGTTGGCTGGAATTCGCGAAGGAATTGTCCATGGAACCGTCGTCCAACAACCATATGCGTTCGGTTACCGTAGTGTCGAGTGGCTGACAACAATCGCGCTGGGCAAAGAAGTTGACGTGCCCGAAACGGGGCTACTGTACATTCCCCACCGCTCCATTACCGCAGAAAATGTTCAAGAGTTCGCCGACGACATCCAAGCCATTCGCGCCGGCGAAGGGCCGTTGTTGTCGGATTCGGCATTGGATGGCAAGGGAATTCGAGTCGCGTATATCACCAACAGCACGGACCCGTTTTGGAAGTTAGCTGAATATGGATGCAACCGTGCTGCCGGACAATTTGGCTGCGAAGTTGACGTGCAAATGCCGTCCGGAGGTACGATTGAGGAACAAAAACGCTACTTGGAGTCGAACGTTGCCAATAAAGTCGACGGTATCGCAATCAGCCCTATTGATCCTGAGAACCAAGTGGGGATGATCAACGAAGCGGCAAAATCGACGATCGTGATCTGTCAAGACAGCGACGCCCCGGCGTCAAGTCGCCGCTTTTATTTGGGGACAAGTAACTACATGGCTGGCCGTGCGGCTGGTCAATTGATCAAAGACGCCATGCCTGAAGGTGGCGAAGTGATGCTGTTTGTTGGTAAAATGGAAGTTCTCAATGCTCAGGAAAGAAGTCAGGGAATCATTGACGAGTTGGCCGGTGAGCCAGTCCCCGAGTACCTGAGCCAATGACTCGTATGTTTGGAGCGAAACGAATCGATGGACGAGAAACTTAATCGCAAGATCACAGAACGCCGTATAGTCGGTGTCCTTTTCGTTGGTGTCGTAGGAGTTGGCTTGGCGTTTGCATATGCCTCAGCGATCGCTGATCCACCAGCCACCGCTACACAAGTTAAACCGGCGACCACCGAAAAACCTGAACCCGAAAAAACAGTAGCCACCGCAGTGCCCAAACAATACAACGAACTAACTGCCGAAGAAGCTTACGTCATTCTCCGAAAGGGAACCGAACGACCGGGTGTTGGCGAATACACGTCGAATAAGAAACCGGGGACCTATATCTGTCGTCGTTGTAATCTGCCACTTTACAAGTCGGCAAGCAAGTTTGAGAGCCACTGTGGTTGGCCGAGCTTCGACGACGAGATCAACGGTGCAGTGGATCGACAGATAGACGCAGACGGACAGCGGATTGAAATCCTTTGCAATAATTGCGGTGGCCACCTAGGGCACGTATTTGAAGGCGAACGCTTCACAGAAAAAAACATTCGCCACTGCGTCAACAGCATCTCGATGCGGTTTGTTGCTGACGGCGATAAGTTGCCCGAGGTAATCCGAGTGGAGGATCAACCAAAATCGGGAGACAAGTTGGATGCGAAAGAGGAATTGAATGCGAAAGAGGAATCGAACGTCAAGCAAGCGACGAAAACCAACAAAGAAGCCGCTGGCCAATAATTCGATATGACGATGTGCTCAACCAGCCACGACTTGCTTGCGACATGAACCTCAAATACCTTCCGTTGATTAATTTGTGTCTGTTGTTGGGCGTGGCAACTGCTGCCGAAATTGGACATAAGCTACCTGACACGGTTTCGTTCAATGCGCATATCCGGCCGTTGATGTCCAATACCTGCTTCGCTTGTCATGGACCAGACGAAGCGGCGGCCGAAAGCGATTTTCGTATTGACTCCTTTGAGTCTGCGACCGGGCCACTGCCATCGGATGATGAACGCGTGGGGATTGTTCCCGGCAATCTGCAAGCCAGCGAAGTCTATTTGAGAATCACGGGCGCCAGCGACGGCCAACAAATGCCGCCACCAGAATTCCGACATCAACTTAGCGATTACGATAAGGCACTCTTTGCTCGTTGGATTGAACAGGGTGCCCAGTATGCCCAGCATTGGTCCTATGCTCCCATCGTGCGACCGGAAGTTCCCAGCGAGGGCGTGTATGCTGATGAAGTCGTCAACGCAATTGACAACTTTGTGCTTGCACGCTTGGAGCGTGAAGGCATTAAACCCAGCGAACTTGCTGAGAAGTCGGCACTATTGCGACGATTGAGCCTGGACCTCATCGGGTTGCCTCCCACCCCAGAAGAACTTCGTGCATTCCTTGCGGATGAATCTGACGATGCCTATTCAGCCCAGGTCGAGCGACTGCTTGCATCAAAGCATTACGGCGAGCGAATGGCGATCGCGTGGCTTGATATCGTCCGTTTCTCGGACACCGTCGGATACCACGGCGACCAGAACCAACGAATTTTCCCTTATCGCGATTACGTCATCGATTCGTTTAACAGTAACAAACCGTTTGACGTGTTCACTCGAGAACAGCTTGCTGGCGATTTGCTGCATGGGGCCGACGGAAACGAGCCGACGCCCGAACAATTGACCGCCACCGGCTTGCTGCGGCTGAATCTAGTGACGCGCGAAGGCGGTGCACAGCCCGGTGAATACTTGGCGAAGTACAAGGCAGATCGAGTGCGAGCGTTAGGCACGGCTTGGCTGGGGTCAACGCTTGCCTGCTGTGAATGCCACAATCACAAGTACGATCCGTTTACGACCAAAGATTTCTATTCCTTTGGTGCGTTTTTTGACGACTTGCGGCAATGGGGCGTTTACTCCGACTATGGCTACACTCCCAATGCTGATTTGAAAGGCTTCAATAACGATTATCCATTCCCGCCTGAGACACGCTTGCAGAGTGAATCCCTAGCGCGCGAGATCGAGAAATTATGTCATCACCGCGACCGAGATCTATTCGCTCAACTCGGTAAAAAATCATTGGAAACTGAATTGGCTCGTAAGTGGATTGGCGATCTAACGAAGCTGGTTAAGTCACATGCCGATGGCTGGCAGCCGCTGCAGATCGAGTCGGCAGTTGCGAGCGGAACGTCACACGACGAGTTGCTTGCCGACGGCTCGTTGCTAATTTCGGGTGAACAATCTAAAGGCGAAAAGCACTTGCTCACAGCCAAAGTGAACGAATCGATGTGGGTCAATTCCATCCGCATGAGGGTGCTTCCCGACGAGCGGAACGGTGGCTTCGTGGGACGAGGAGAGGGTGGTCGCTTCAGCGTCAACGTATCCGCAAAGCTGGCTGACCATGTCGAGGCTGAGAAGACGCGACCCAGGCCGCTACGGCCACAGTTTGTGCGAATCGAGCTGCCAGGTAAGCAGAAGATCCTGTCGCTCGCCGAAGTCCAAGTGTTTGTCGAATCTGAAAATGGTGAGCTGGAAAACATCGCCCTTCAAGGAAAGGCGACTCAGATTTCCACCTACAGACGCGGTGAAGCGGAACACGCGATCGACGGTAACACTGAGGGCGATTACCACAAAGCGTATTCCGTCACCCACAACAACGAAACCAACGACCCATGGTGGGAAGTGGACCTAAGCGGCTCGTTTAAAATTGCCAAGATCGTGTTGTGGAATCGCACCGACGGCGATTTCGGAAAACGATTGTCAAATTACCGGGTCGTGTTGCTCGATTCTAATCGACGCGAGCTTTTCGCACTCTCGCCAGAAACGCCGTCGCCATCATTAGAAATTGACTCGCTACCGGATTCTATCGTCCATGATTCGGGGCAACCTCTGGAATTCGCTTGGGTTGAAGCCGATCGATCGAACCCCAGCCGTTACGATAGTGGCGCACCGCCGAGAACGATTTCTGGGGCCTGGAATAGCGGCCCGACTCGTTGGCAGTATCCCGATCATGAAACGTCACTGACTCATACTGCTGTTTATCATCTTGCTGAGCCGGTCCTGATCACGCCGGACCATCAATTGCAACTGAATATCGAGAGTGCCGATATTGGTCGCGTGCATTTTTCGGTTACGCCGATTGGTCAGGCGATCGCTGGTTGGCCAGCGGTATCGAACGCATTGCGTCGCGCGGTCACGATTCCCAAATCGACTCTTTCGCAGAAAGATATCGAGCTGCTTGTGAGTGCGGTGCATCGATCGACGTTGCCCGTGAGTGAACAGCTGGCAACAAGTCGTCGTTACCGAGACGCGATCTTGGAATGTCACTCGGGGTTGGCGATGTCGTTGATCGTGCAAGCGGTCGCCGAGAATGAAATTCCAGTTAGCCGCGTTCGTCCACGAGGGAATTGGCAAGACGATTCCGGTGCTCTGGCGCCGCCAGCGTTTCCAGAATTCCTGCCACACGATAACGCCCCCGCCAATGACAGATTAACGCGGTTGGACTTGGCCAACTGGTTAACGTCAAAGTCGAATCCGTTAACTCCGCGGCACTTTGCTAATCGCACGTGGAAGCAATTCCTTGGCAACGGTCTGTCGGCCAAGTTGGACGATTTAGGTAACCAAGGTGAATGGCCAAGTCATCCTGAGTTGCTTGACTGGTTGGCGTCAGAGTTTGTTGCTAGTGGCTGGGATACAAAGCATCTTGTACGATTGATTGTCAATAGTCGCACGTACCGGCAAGCGGCGGCCGTCCGTGAAGAACTTGCACAAGCGGATCCTTACAATCGTTTGCTTGCCCAGCAATCGCCCCGACGGCTGGAGGCCGAAATGATCCGCGACAATGCTTTGGCGATCGCCGGATTGTTACAGGCTGAATACGTCGGTGGGCCCAGTGTGTTCCCCTATCAACCCGACGGCCACTATAATAATATCCAATTTCCGGATCGCACCTACACCGCAAGCTCCGATTACCGCCAGTATCGTCGCGGTGTTTATATGCATTGGCAGCGGACGTTCTTGCATCCAATGTTAGTGAATTTTGATGCTCCAACGCGCGACGAGTGCACCGCTGATCGGCCACTATCCAACAGTCCGCAACAGGCACTGACTCTGTTGAATGATCCGCAGTTTGTCGAAGCGGCTCACGCGTTTGCAGAGCGTCTGTTGAGCGAAAATCCAGGTGCGGAATTCGACTCGTTGCTCACCGTTGCCTTTTTGCGAGCAGTCGCCCGCGAGCCGAGTGCTCAGGAGCGAGAGGCGTTAGCATCGCTGTACCGACGCCAGTTGGAGTACTACAATTCGAACGCATCCGAGGCGGAAAAATTAGTTACCGTGGGCAATCACGATTCCGTGGCCGCGACAGATTTAGCGAGTCTAGCCGCCCTTTCCCAAGTCTGTCGTGTGATTCTGAATTTGCACGAGACCATCACACGCTTTTAGCCGTTACATCTGTTGAAGTTACATCGTTAGGCTCGATTACCTACCTGCCCAGCAGTAAACAACTGGTATCCAATATTTCTTTATCTTGATGTTTGATCAAGTTTCGGCGACCTCATAGAAAACTCAATGTCTCATCCAGTGACACATAGCATCGGCCCCAACAGCATCGCCGCGTTTGAACGAGCGTGCCAACTTATGCCTGGCGGAGTGAACAGCCCTGCACGCGCGTTTGGCGGTGTTGGAGGTTCGCCGCTATTCATCGACCACGCCAATGGTCCCTACATCTATGACATTGATAACCGCCAATACCTTGACTACATCGGCTCGTGGGGGCCAATGATCCTCGGTCACGCTCATGAGGAGGTGGTCGACGCGATTCAGCAAGCGGTGTCGCGAGGCACAAGTTACGGTGCACCCACGGAAGCTGAGTCTGTACTTGCAGAGCAGATCATCGAGGCCGTTCCGAGCATCGAGAAGGTGCGATTGGTCAATAGCGGTACCGAAGCGACCATGAGTGCAATTCGAGTCGCTCGGGGGGCGACCGCTCGCAACAAAATCATTAAGTTCGCAGGAAACTATCACGGTCACGTCGACAGTTTGTTGGTCGCTGCTGGGAGTAGCGCTGCGACATTAGGTGTACCTGATTCACCGGGCGTCACGCCCGGTGCGGGCGCAGATACGATCGTGCTTCCTTACAACGATATCGCGGCAATTACAGCAGCCTTTACCCAGCACAGCAAGCAGATTGCGGCAGTGATTCTCGAGCCAGTCGTTGGCAATATGGGATGTGTATTGCCATCGTTCGATTTCCTGCAGTGCCTGAGGAAACTAACCCTGGATGACGGGGCGATTCTCATTTTTGATGAAGTTATGACTGGCTTTCGATTGGCCTTTGGCGGTGCACAAGAAAGATTTGGTATCACACCAGACATGACGACGCTGGGAAAAATCGTTGGTGGAGGCATGCCACTTGCTGCGTACGGCGGACGCTACGACATCATGGACCAAGTGTTGCCAGCGGGAAAAATCTTCCAAGCTGGCACGCTTAGTGGTAACCCTGTCGCAGTCGCGGCGGGCTCAGCAACGCTTAGGATATTGAAACAAGATCCACCCTACACGTACTTGGATTCGTTGGGAGAGCGATTGGCAAAAGGGCTGTCCGCTGCTGCTGGTGCAGCCGGCATTCCTCATCAAGTTCAACAGATCGGCAGTATGATGACGTTGTTTTTCAACGCTAATCCTGTTCGCAATTGGAGCGATGCCGACGCCAGTGATCGCACTGCCTATGCCAAGTATTTCTGGGGAATGATTGACCGGGGCGTCTACATGCCTTGCAGTCAATTCGAGTCGCTGTTCTTCAGTCGCACGCACACACTCGCTATGATCGATGAAACCATCGACGCTGCTGGAGAAGTCCTACGACAGTTCTGAATCGTTAGCGAGGCTTACTGCAACTGTGCCGCAGCGCAATCCCCAATTTGGACGACGTCGATTGGCTTACGGCCAGAGTGTCGTCGGATCCATTGCTTCATATCGAATCCGGCTTTCCATGCAATGTGACGTAGTCGTGGGACAATTGCCGGAGCGACGGCGCGAACTCGAAGCACTCGAAGTGGCTTGGCGCCCATTCGTTCCTTGTATGGCTCGTCGCCGCGCAACAGATCCACTCCGGACCATCCGTGATTGTATATGTGTTGCAGGACTTGCACGTTGAGTAGGCGTCCCGGTTGCAGGGCTGCGGACTGGATGTTGTAGCCGGTGCTGTAGCAATACGTTCGATTGTTACAGCCAACGAAGTGCAGTTCGGCCGCGATGATTTTGTCTGCTTGACGCAATGTGGGAAAGAACAACATTCCTTGTCCGCTGAAGCCAGACACAACGTCGGCAATGAAGTCACGGAACTCCGGTTCGGCGTAGGTTCCTTGCTGGCCCGCCGCGAGCCAACGTTGTTGATGCAGTTCGATTAGCTGTCGCAATGAACTGTCGATGTCGTTGCTGTCTTGGGCGACTGTGTATTGGAGCTCACTACAATTCTGGAACTTTTTGTGTAACTGGACCAATGCGCGACGGTGGGATTTGCTTAGGCTTGCAAGGTACGAATCCCAACTTGACTCGCACGGTTTGTACCACGTGCTCATGCGAGAATGTGAATGTAAAGTTGCTCCACTCTCATTGAGTCCCCTGGCCAGGGCAGTGCACGCTTCATCGGCTTCGACGATGCCGTCAAGATCGAGCAAGTCCCAACCAAATTTCGAATCCGATGCAATGTTTGCCAGGAATCGCCCGATCGCCGCGCTCACTTGCACAACATGCTCGGGCATCGCGAGTACGGAAACGTCGTCGGTACATGCGGTTCCATCGCCAATAGGACGCAGTGTTCTTCCCTGGGTCGCGTTATCGTCACGATACAACGGCAGCAATCCTTGAACCGTTCCGTCACTTGAACGCGCGATCACCAAGTAGGCGGTTAGGTTTTTTCCTAGATGGCGCCACCAAGCTGCCAACCAGGGTGTTTGGCGAAAGGGAACGCCTCGTGAAAGAGACTTCCAAAGCGCCGGTTGTTCAAACCAGGGTTCAAGCTGCGACGTGACTTCGATCGAATACATCGGGGATTGTTGTGTTTGGGGTTCGGGAAGAGCCTACGACGTCAGTCAGAAAACTGTCGTCGAAGCCTACGTCGAACCGAGTCCCCGGGGCGGCCTGCGGCTGGCGATGGTCTATAATGTTGTCGCAGTCCACTTCCCCTTGGTCGCGATAACCTGCCTAATCGCTACCACCAGAATTCCTTTCAAATACGGTTGACTTTGATGAGATCCCTGCTTCGCCTGCTTGTCCTGGTTTGCTGTCCGTTCTCGACCCTACTTACCGATGACGTTTTTGCCCAAGATGCGGTGGATGTATCGTTGGCTTGGCCGTCCTTTCGCGGTGCCGACGGCCATGGTTATGTTGCTGACGGAACTATCCCGTCAACCTGGACGGACAGCGATTATCGCTGGCGGCGTCGACTTGGCTCACGTGACGTCGGTTCTCCAGCCATCGCCGGAGGGAAGATATTTTTGCTCGTTTCCAAGCCAGCATCGCAAGAAATTTCACTTGAGGCGATTGACTTGCTGACAGGAAAGCTACTGTGGTCGCACGCCTATCCCCAGCAACCGCATCACTTGCATGCGCGCAATACGCTCGCATCAAGCACGCCTGCATGCGATTCCTCACATGTCTATGTCGCGTGGAGCGAGCCGCAGCATACGTTTCTGAAGTGCTTTACCCACGAAGGCGAAGAAGTATGGACTCGAGATTTTGGGCCTTGGACCAGTCAACATGGATTCGGCACGTCCCCTCGCGTTGTCGACGACATGTTACTGTTGTTCAACGACCAGCAGGCCGACGAGCTAAAACCCGACCAAGCTCCCGGCGAGAGTCGCATGATTGCGGTGGAGCGAACAACGGGTAAAGACATTTGGGTCACGCCGTTGCGTCCGACGCGATCGTGTTACGGCGTGCCCGCTGTTTATCAATCTCCCGATGGCAGTAAGCAAATCGTAGATGCGAATACTGGCAACGGCTTGTTTGGTCTGGATGCGAAGAGCGGAAAGCTGTTGTGGAGCCGACAGGTCTTCGATAAACGATGCGTCAGCACGCCTGTGATTGTGGGCGACTTGGCAATCGCCAGCCACGGCAGTGGCGGTGGTGGCAATCGCTTGGTCGCCGTTCGCATTCCCAAACAGCCCGGTGGTGAAGTCGAAGAAGTGTATGCGATTGATCGCTTCGCACCCTACGTCCCCACGCCGTCACTCAAGGACGGTCGCCTGTATCTTGTGGCCGACTCTGGGATCGCGTCGAGCATTGATGCACTAACAGGCGAACTCGTATGGAGCAAACGCATCGGAGGAAACTTTGGTGCTTCGCCGCTGATTGTCGGTGACAAGTTGCTCGTCATCAGTTTAGATGGACAAGCAACCCTACTCGGTACCGGCGACGAATTTGTCAAACTTGGCGAAGTTGATTTGGGCGGACCAGTCGGCGCCAGTCCCGTGTATGCTCAAGGCAGTTTGCTGCTGCGTGTCGATGAAGAACTTCGTTGTCTGTGCGGCGATGCAACCTAGAATCTATCTGGAAACCTAAGAAACACCTGCGGCTAGCGCCGTCGGCTCACAGTTTTCGGATAGGTAGTTAATTTGGCTCGTAACGTTTTGCTTCACATCCTCCAAATCGAAAGATACTCTCTATGATCCGTCGTTTATCTATGCTTGTCGCCTTGACCGTCCTTGTCGGAGCCATCATGTACACGACCTCGACTGCAGAAGAATCCAAAAAAAGCGACGCCTCGGGGCGTTTGCTGCGTCACGTGGTGATGTTTCAATTCAAAGCAACCAGCAGTGATGCGGATGTGCAAAAAGTCGTTAATGCTTTCGCCGAATTGCCCAAGAAAATTGATGCGATTGCGGCTCTGGAGTACGGCACCAACAATAGCCCCGAAGGTCTTAGCGACGGGCTAACACATTGCTTTCTTGTCTCCTTTAAGAGCGAAGAGGACCGCGCCGCGTACCTGCCGCATCTCGCGCACATGGCATTCGTCGATGTCCTCAAGCCACATCTCGAAAAGGTTGTCGTGATCGACTACTGGGCCGAAACGGCAAAGCAATAAACTTCCGTTTTTCGTGCAGGCTCAAAGTCGTTGTCACAACAAACCCACAGCGTACGACGACCGTCTGGGAGCGACTTGCCCCAGCATAGTCCTTCGGGCTTCTCGGCAGCCAAGTCGCCGCCGAGGCCAAAACGGGGATCGAGTAAGTCCAGCCACAGAACTTTCTGTAATGGACGCGCTCCACTTGGTGCGTCGGTATAGGGAAGCGAGCCAAAGGATGTCACGTCATCGGCTTGTCTAATATCGATGAGGAACACTTGCTTGATCTTGGCGTCGGGACCGAAATCGCTGTCACGTTCAAGCACCAGAAATCGCTCTTCGTCGATCGCCAAAACTTCGCTGATGCATGTCGACAGATTCTCTAAACGATAGACAACTTCTCGATCAAATTCGCCGTCACCACTAAGCACCAGAAAACGAACATTCAATCCCTGGCATTTGTAGCCGTTCATTCGAGCATCTTGGACCAGCGGACTTTGCAGGGCCGCGACAATTCGCTTTCCACTCGGTGTGACCGCGATTCCTTCCAAGCCACGATTTGGATAAATACCTTCTTCATAGACGCCGCCCTTTGGCTCATGCAAACGTAGCGGTTCCGGAACGTTCATTTCGCCAATGATGTGGCCCAATGTGTCAACGGTCGCGATATGGGGTCCATACTCATCGCAAACAATCAGCGCCCCATCGGCAAGACGTCGCATGCCTTCTGGATCCATTGCCGTCCAATCGTTCTTGTTTGGCGAACGCAAGTCCTCATCGCTGGCGGCCAGCGAGCCCACGAGCTGCTTGCCAGATGCAGAAGTGAGGCGTCTTGTCGCCGCCAACTTCAAGTTTATATGACCGGTTTGCGAATTGACGACTAAGTCCGCCTCGTGGAAGCGACAGGGATAGGTCACTTGTCCATCCCCAGCACCACGATCACCCAACAGAATAAAGCGATCGCCACTGCCGCTATATTCGATCGCCGACAGACCGCCAAATTGATCTGCGGGCGAGCCGTCTTCCAGTTTTTCCGTGAGTCCACTGAGATCACGAGCCGTTCCTTCGACCTGTGCGACTCCAATCAGCTCGATGGTGGGCGACCCAAAATCCTCGCTGTGGGAAAAACCCATCCAACCAAAAGTGATGACCAATAAATTGATTCGCACAAGTTGTGAAAACCGATGCTCCAATGCGGATCCAGAGCGACCCATACTTCTATTCCTTGCACCAAGAAATGTTTGCGACGAAGCGTGAGGGCCGCAAATCGCAGCCACTACTCACAAACTTCGCGCGAGAAGTATGAGAAGAAACCGAGTTGATTCGATGATCAAATCGTTAAGATACTATGAAGTCCGGCTGGCACTGGAGGCTACTGGCGAATGCGGACGCTTTGGATCGTAATGGGCTCGACGGGGACGTTCTCCATCAGAACACCAGGATTTTTGGGGTCAGGAACAACGCGAGTCGCGGACTTTTCGATTTTGTCGACGACGGCTTGGCCTTCGACGACTTTTCCAAAGACGGCGTATCCAAAGCCATCTTGTGACTCGGCACGATTCAAGCTGTCATTCTTTGCGGTATTGATAAAGAACTGGCTGGTCGCACTATGAGGCGCGCTCAATCGGGCCATAGCGATCGTGTATTTCTCGTTTGCCAAGCCGTTTCCTGCTTCATTGCGAATCGGCGGTTGCGTCGGTTTCTCCACGTGGTCGACCATCATCCCTCCTCCTTGGATCATGAACCCAGGGATCACGCGGTGAAAAATCGTTCCAACGTAATGGCCGCTACGGACGTACTGCAGAAAATTTTCGACAGTCTTGGGAGCTTGATCGGGCGAAAGTTCGAGAAGGATCGGTCCTTCGCTAGTGACAAATTCCACACGAACTGGTTCCACACCCATGACCGATGTCGTGAAACACGCGAGTGAGAAAACAACCAACCCATATTGACGCAACATTTTACGATCTCTTCGTGAAGAACTTCAACGTCCGTGCTAGCACTAGCCCAGCATAGCCAAGGCTATGCTGGGTATTGGAAGACCAATTTTCGCCACGAGCTCGGTTTTACTTGGAAACGCCCGACTCGGGCAACAGCTCTCCGTAGAACGACCCTGAGTAAAGATGGAAGATGCCGGGCTTGGTTAACCCCAGTCGTACGTAGCGAGCATTGGTACCAGCGGGTAAATCGATGGACCACGTTGCTTTCGGCTTGTCGCTTTTCCATACCTCTCGCCAGGCCTCGCCGTCATCGCTGACCCACAACGCTAGTCCGTCGGCTCGATTGATGAATTCGTTGGACAAACGATTGACCAGTTCGACATGTCGAATATCAGCCGGTGCCGCCAAACGAATCGTGACGGATGTATTCGCGGTATTGCCGTTAGGAGAATGGAACGCGAAATCAAAACCGGAGATTTTTTCTGGGCTCAAGAATTTTGCAGCTTCCGCGCAGTAGTTCGCTGGGAAATTTGCTCCGAGTTTCAATCCGGCGCCGCGTGAAACTTCAACCCACTCACCAAACTTGCGAAGTGGCGTCTTCTTGTCGGTGCTAGACTGAATCCAGCCATCCTGCAAAAACGCCAAGAGGTCAAGGAACTCGCCCGGGGCGATCGTTTCAAGTAGCCCCTCCGGCATACTGCTTGCCTTCATCTCTTTGCGGATCTCGATATCTTCTTTAGCGACTTTCTCGATTTTTCCATTGGCGACGCCGAGCGTAATAGCGTGGGCATCTTCCGCTAAAATGAATCCGGTAAATGCTACGCCGTCGTAAGTCAGCAGCGATACAGTCTCGTAGCCTTTGGAAATCGCTTCGTTTGGCCAGACGATTGAGCGAATGATTTCCTCTCGAGTCATTCGCGTGCCGATGTCGGATACGTTAGGTCCAAACACTTTGCCCACTTTGCCGTGCAAGTGACATGCGGAGCAAGTGCGTTCAAAAACTTTTGCTCCGGAGTCGGTTGTGCCGCCACCGGCGCGAACCAATTCGGCCATCGCTTTTCGCTTGTCTTTTTCACTGGACTCAACGTTTGCCACGACCCGAAGCGGACCATAAATGGCGGCCCCCGGCCCGGTCGAATACAGATAGTCCTTGAGCAATTGCTGTGACTTTGGATCAATGTCGGCTAACAAGGTCGGGTCTTTCAGTGTCTCGCCCCAAACCGGTTTTAAAGCTTGCAAGGTGTGTTCGAGCACATAGTCGATCCACATATCGCGTGGTTTGTTGCCGATCGCCAATACGACCTTGACGGCCTCTGGCGTCTGTAAAAAACTTGTCGCTCGTAGCGTTTCCAATCGCACTCGCGGGTGTTCGTCAGCGATACCTCGCCACAACAGCGAGTACGGATCATCGATCCAATCGCATTGGTTTGCGACAACGTGGATCGCGGCCGCGCGAGCGTGAAAATCATCGCAATCGAGAATGCGGTTGACCAACGCCGGATCAACTCGATGAAACGATTCTTGAAGCCACAGTGCCTCGCATAATTGATTCGGGTCAGCAGTCGTTTCTATCCAACGCGTTACCGCTTTCAGTACATCATCTGCGCTGCGGTCATGCAGCTCACGGCGTGCCCGATAGCGAGTTCGCGGTTCGTACTCGGTCAACTGATCAAGCAACTCTTCAATGCTTTTTTCGGCCTGTGTCACTGGCTGTAACAAAGGTTTGTTTTCGTTGACGAGCCGATAAATACGGCCGTGTTCATGATCGCGGTTTGGGTCACGTTGCGAGTACTGCATGTGTCCAATCAACGCGTTGCACCAATCGCCGAACCACAATGCGCCGTCGGGACCGATCATCGGATCGACCGGCCGAAAGAACATGTCCGTAGAATCTAACAAGTTTTCGATTCGTTTCCCGACGAGCCCCGCGGTATCCGGCGAATCGCCAACTCGGAACCGCGGCATGCCGTGCATGTTGATCACGCATGCGTAAATGAATTGTCCCTGTACATCATCCGGAAAGTGACGCGAAAAAAGAAAGTCATTACCGACTGCAGGACGCATTCCCTCGTTGTCAAAAATGGGTTGAACGCTGCTACGTGATTGGACCGCCGCACCACTGAGAAGGCTCGCCCAGTGTTGCTGTGCGTTCGTGCCGTCACCGATGATTCCCATTCCCCAGCGATCAAATACAAGGCACCACGGGTTGCCGTACGATGGCGTGCGGAAGTGGCGAACCTTCAGTGATTTCGGATCCCAGACATAACAGCCTGACGGACCGTGGTTGCGGAACGGTCCCCAGGGTGTTTCCAAAGTCGTCGACATAGAAACGCCCTCGAGCATGTGCAATAAGCCGCCGTGCGAATATTCCCAAGCGCCCATCGCGTGGTGCGTATCGTCTGTCGCAATACCATCGATGATTTGCGTCACTTCGTCGGCGCGATCATCACCATCGGTATCTTTCAAGAAAATAATTCGCGGCTCATCAACGACCAACACGCCACCGTCGATGAACTCGAACCCGGTTGGGCAGATCAATTTGTCGTAGAAGGTTTTGCAGGTATCCGCGAGCCCGTCTCCATCGGTATCTTCTAGGATCAGCAACCGGTCACTGGGACGCGAGGTTCCTGGCAGCCACTGCGGATAATTCACCATGCACGACACCCACAATCGACCACGAGAGTCGAAGTTAATCTGTGTCGGATTCGCTAATTCAGGAAACTCTCGCTCTGAGGCAAACAGCTTGACCTTGAAACCCTCAGGGACTTTCATCTGGCCGATCGATTCCTCGGGCGTCGGATACACGAGCGTCTTTGGTTCTCGCATTTCGCGAAACTTATCATCCCGTGAACCAAACATTGTTTCCGGAATGACGACGTCGCCCGTTACAGAATCATCAGGCTCTGGCGGTACCTGGCGACCGGCGGCAAGGTCCCAGACATAACGATCACGAACCGCCACCATTTCGCGAATCTTACGAAACTCAGTGGGAAACGTTTCGGTGTCCCACGTCCGCCGTCCGCCATAGACGTACCATCCATTGAGCATGCGGTAATCCTGTTGGTGTAACCAGGACTTGTCGTTGATCACCGCCTGCAATCGCTCTTGACCTGTCGTGTCGACCGTTTTAGTCGGCAATCCGAACAGAGATTCGTCAAGCAACCGAGCTACCAACTCATCACCCGCTTCGTTCGTATGAACGCCATTGATCGTGTACTGCGTTCCCGGTTGTGCCGCGAACAAACGCGAAGTTTCACTGATCAGATCGACAACTCGATAACCGTCACTCTTGCCCAGTTCGGTGATCGCGTCTGCATAGGCTCGCAATCGTTTGTTCTCTTCATCGCCGCTAGGTTGCAGAGGGCTCCCTGTTGCTTCGAATGCAATTGGAGTCACAAGTACAAATCGAGGCTTTAGGTCATCGCGAGTGAAACGCCGAGTTTGTTCCGCAAGGTAAGCGCGGTACTTGTCAACGAAACTCGATACCGCTTCTGGTGAATCTCCTGCAAAGGATTCATTGAACCCGAAAAAACAGAGGAACAAATTCGGCGAGTAGACCTCGAGCGGATCATCAATCAGCGTGTAATTGCCAGGTCGCTGCTGATTGCCGACTTCATCCGCTGGCCAAGCGAAATTGCGGAATAACGGACGTTGCTCCGCAAAGCGAAGCTGAAATTGCGTTTCAAAATTTCCATACAAATTCATGCGTTCGGCGAGGGAATTGCCAACCAATGCGATCCGCTGTCCCGCATCAATCGGCAACGGTTGGTCGGCGACCGAAATACGACAGTGACACAATAGCGTCAGAAAGATTGCAAATGAAGTTTCAGAAATAGTCTTCATAAAAGTTGAGAATTGAGGGGCAAATAGAGCGTGAAGGTTGATGGCGCCAAGCATCTCGGCGACCGGCAGGAAGCACAGTATAGCACGATGCTGCGAGGGATGGTGAGCCCCGCCCAGGGCAACGAACTATTCTGTGAATCTTTGCAATTCAAGCTTCTAAACTAATCGCTTGCGGAGGCTCGAGATTAGCGTTCAAAATGCTCGTCAGATCTTCGATAGCAACATTCGCAGAACCTGTATCCGTAGGTGCCTGCGCAATGATTTGTAGCGTGTTGGTCGACAGCGTTCCGCCCGCTTCAGCCTTAACGATTAACCGTTCGGAAAATCCTGCGGCTTTTGCTAACTCGGACTGAGTCAGTTGGCTTGACACTCGACGATGTTTTAGCAAAGGCCCGTTGCATCGCGATGTGAGTTTTGCACCTCGTCGATTTTCGTTCTGAAACCATTCTGGTATTTTTGTCATAGCTTCTCTACGGAAGTTTTTCTGAAGTGCTTTGAACCTTCGAGCGTATCGAAGCGGTTGTCGAACAACACGAGCTTGCCACGGCTGAAGTCCATGCGAATTGCAAGCGAGATTGGTTCGGCGGACGTCCAGCGAGTCGTTGCTTACTTGTTCGGCGGAGACCGCGTTACTAAAAGCAAAAACGAAATTTTGGATTTGCTCGAATAACAAGGTGAAGGTACTGCCCGAGCCGATCGAGCCCGAGCTAGCGGAATCATCGAAACGTTCAATACGGATTCGGCTGGCCGCAACGAAGCACGACAGTTCGGTCAATACCTTCCAAAATGGAACAATACCTCGAGTTCCGCTTCGAGCGAGAATCGTAGCGGTTGTTTGGTCAGTTGCTTAGCGGCACCTGCTGCGCATGGCTAGCAACCTGGGAAAGATAGTTCTCGATCGATGCGCCAAGTTGTCGTCCGACGGTTCGATAGCCTGCGGTTGTGCTGTGTGGAGTATTCCAAGCGGTCTCCAGGCACACGGCAACGGTATCGGGATTGCCATGTTCGTTGACCCATTGGCCGCTGATTTGTCGCCAAAGGGGATGGTAATTTGCGCCAGTGATTCGAGGCTTCTCTTCGACGCGAAGTGGATCGCGGATGTGACGCAGGGCAAATGTCAGAAAGAGTGATCGATTCTTAAGTCCAACTTCACTCAGCAATTCAGGTGGACCACAAAAAAAGAACGGACGTTTGTCCTGGGGCGCAGGATTATGCAAATCGACGAACAGTGCGAGTCGCTCTTGTTCAGCCCAGTCAAGTAAATAACGCTGTGCAGCTGCAACCTCTGGATACACGGGTTGCTCCGCCCAGTCTCGGTTGTGGTCTCGCGGATCGGCCTCTTTGCCACCATTACCGCTTGCCACATTGTCCACATCCATGATCGGCACGATCATCAGGTCCGCTATCTCGATCAATCTTTTTGCTGCGGTATCGTCCGACCCCAGCCACTCAATCAAGCCCCGCGCAACCCAACTGGAACCGCTCTCCCAAGCGTGCTGCCGCGCCTGGACCCAGATCGCTGGTCGTTTCGATTTACCGAGCGGCGAAGCAATCGATAGCGCCGCGACCGACCGGCCGGCGCGC
>JBGSIA010000097.1:0-12286 GCA_041751935.1 Pirellulaceae bacterium
TGATGTCAGTACTTCGCACGCTGCGAGTGCGAGGCCACCAGCCTCTGGATACAATTCTGTCTTCGCTGGCCGACTACTCAAAAACAGGCATTCTGCCACCGCTGCCACCCAAAGCTCTGACAGCAGGCTGAATAGTTACGAGAATACTTACCTCACGCACACGCCACCGAAATGCAGTTCGCCGTGGGGCAACCACTGTTGAAATCGCTGTGATGATCTTCATTGCGGCATTGGTTGCGTTGGTCATCTACAAGATCGCGACTCGGACCACTGAAAAAGCATCGGATTCCGTTGACAAAGTTATTGACAACGCATCCGTTGATGGCAAGAAAATGAAGTCAATTGAAGACAATTAATCGAGATGTCCAGCTTGTATCTACTAACGCTTTTTTTGCTTGTGGGTGCAGTTCAAGACTTTCGATTGGGCACCGTGAATAACTCGCTCACATACGGAAACATTGCCTTAGGATTGTGCGTTTCCGCATGCACTCAACTCATTAGCGTGTGGCCATCGATAGGCACAATTCCTCTTGCAGAAGCTGCCGTTGGCGGTGCCGTCTGTATGGCAGTGTCACTTTTCGCTTACTTGCTTGGCGGCTTGGGTGGTGGAGACGTCAAGCTGATGGGCGGCGTTGGTGTCTTCCTTGGATCGACACAGGGGATGTTGTTATTGGCGATCGGGCTTGTCCTGAGTGCTTGCTCGATGCTCGTAATACAAATTTTGAGAGAGTTCGTTCCGAGACTTTCGACGCGGGCATCAAAGGGACTCCCTTTCGCTCCAATGCTTTTTCTCGCAGCACTTGTGATGTATTGGGATATCTTGAAATGACTGAACTAAGCGTACACCGTAAAATGACCATCCGATCTTGTAGTCGACGAGGTTACGAGTCCCGTTCTGCAGGACTCGTAACCTTGTCCACTACGACACGAGTTGCTTGGCCGATGCTAACGCCCATTCGACATCGTAGTTTACGACGATACCGAACTGGCCTCGTGACAATCGAAGTTGCGATGTTCATCTTCCTGATCTTTCCTTTGTTCGTTGCTGCCGTGGTGCTAACCAAAAGAACGCTGGTTCAGTTCGATCACATGAACGCAGTGTTTACAGCCTGGCCTTTCATGTAGCCATCGAGACGTAACCTATGCGATCAACACGCTCATCGACTCGAGTTCCCCAATGAACGACTGGCTAGCCGACATCGCCAGGTCGGGTCTCGCGTGGATGTGGGCTGCCAGTACGATCACGTTGATTGTGGTCACGACCGTTCTGATCAAACGAATACGAAAACTGAATATGCGGCGTCTCCGCAAACTAGCTCACAGCGAACGGGGTACGATCTACACGATCAGCTTCGCGTTGATCTTTCCAATTTACTTGTTGCTAATCCTGTTTGTGGGCGAGTTGACGCTGTTGATGATGGCGCTCATGCACACCCGCTTCGCCGCCTTCGCCGCCGCGCGTTCGGCAATCGTCTGGTCATCAGCAGAACCTGCTGGGAGAGAGAAGATTCAAGCCCAACTCGCAGCTGCCCAAGCGATGGTCCCGATTGCCAGCGGAATGCCAAATCACCAGACGGTTGTCTCGCAAAACAACCCTATCGCAATGGCTTATGTCCCCGCCATGCTCAGCGCCTACAAGAAGCACGGCGGTGCCGAAGTTGAGTATCGCGAGGATTATCTGAAGCGAAAGATCGAGTACGCGATGATCGCGACCGCTTGCACGGTTGACCCAGACAAGGACAAGAAAAACATCACGGCGACAGTCGTTTATCTGGCACCGCTTCATTTTCCGATCGTCGGCAAGATACTGGGGACCAAGATGCCGTTCACCGATTACTACGTCCGTCCAATAACTCGCAGCGTGACACTCCCCAACGAGCGCCCCATGACACCTGACGGAAAGCTGGGGATCGATTATGTCTCGGGAATCTAAACTTCGACTCTCACGATCTGTCAACCTTTCACGGTTTGCGACCTATCGCTTGACCCGACGACGGTTACGACGGTTTCCCGAAGACGAACGCGGTTTACTTTCGCTCACGATGGCAATGGTCGTCTTAGCTTTTGCTCTGATCACCGGCGCAATGGGCAACGTCATGCAGCGACTCGCCCACAAAACGCAAACGCAAGCCTCCGCCGACGCCGCCGCCGTCAGCCTAGCGACCTTGCGATCACGCGGTCTGAACGCCATCACGGCTAACAACCACCTGATCGGCGAACTGAGTGCAATGCTGGTGATCCACGAAGCACTCAACGGGGAAAACCCCTGCGATAATGGGCGAAAAGAGACGGAAGAATGGGGTAAGACAACCGATTTAGCCAAGGTTTTCGTGGGGATAAGCGAGAACACAGATGCAAAAGCTATTGTCGATGACGCCAATGATCTGCGTCTTGAAGCCACGCTATACGACACGCAGCTCAACCTTTTGAAGTGGACGCTGTTAATACAATCGGGCGAAGCCCTCGGGCGCATTCTCGAAGAAACGAGGATTCCGATCGTTAGCCAAGTCGGGATGGCGTTACGGGTTCTGTGTAAATTGGGACAAACGCCAATCTATATTGAATGGCAAAAGGCGATGTTGCTAGAGAACACTTCATGCGTTCTGTCTCAAGGTCGAAGACCGACTCACGCTGTTTTAATGATCCTCAGTCAATATGGCGACCAACTTGCGATCGAATCCTCACTTGCAGAGCCAGCCAAAAATCTAACTCAGGCGCTTCAGTCGGCGAACGGCTGTTCTTTGGAAACCTACCCATCCGCAGCATTTCTAACGATACCAATCCAAATCGAAGCGAAGCCGTCTAACGCGCAGGAGGGTCTGCCGCGCCCATTGGGTAATCGAAACTACGCGAATAACTTAATCGACTGGTTACTAACACCATTGAGACTTGTACTTGGACAGATCGATAATTTCCTCTCAGTTGCAAACAACTTTCCAGACTGGCTTAAGCTACCGCCGTGGCTTCAAAAGATAAAGGACGAGGCTGGTCGAATAACCGATACGTTACGGTTTGAAGAATTTATTGAATCAAACAAATTTGAGTACGCCAGCAACCCTAGTTTCGACAAGCTGAAGAAACTTAACGCTGATTGGGCCGAAGCGGAGCATAGTCAACATGTTCGTTTGACGTACCCAATGGTCAATGCACTGCGGATGCCGCTCATCAATATGTTCAACAACGAGCTATTTGGGTTTCCTTTCGGGAACGCAGCCAACTATTATCCCCGTTGGTCAACTCGATTGACTCTTTCTCGAACCGTGCAGCTTCGTCGCGATGGAATTCATGTCTACCGCATCCAAGACTCGTCTTCCGACACCAAGGGCAAGGAAACATGGGCGACCTCAAGTGACTCGGCGGATGCACTGTTTGCAGTGTCAGTGATCGCTACTCGCGAATTTCCGACACCGTTCTCCAGCGTTTTTGGTGATCCGACCGTGAAACAGTTCACCGCGACGGCTCAAGCGATTTCGTATCCGTCCAATAAACGAGCAACTGGGATTCCAGACACACGGCAGCCGATCGTGGGTTGGGACACACTTGCGTGGGACGCTGAACGCGAGCAAGCGGTCGAGTATCCAAATGTGACCATTCGCTCCAAGGGTGGCTTCTTGTCTTTTGATTTTTTAAAGGGCGCAGAGATACCGCCGATGAGAATGCCTTGGACTGCGAAATTGGTACCGCATCTTCCTGCAACTTATACCAAAATGGCTTTGACCTCCGAGGTCGACGCGATGAAGAAGACGCTGCCCGAAGCACTGTTACTGAACCACCACTGAAGCCAGACATTTCTATGCGTTATACAAAAAAACAGAATCGACGGCAGCGACGTGGCATGGCACCAATTGAACTCGGCTTGTTTCTACCACTGTTCGCGATCTTCATCATGTTTTTCCTAGCGATGGGACGAGTCGGCGATACCGCGATCGCAGTCTGTACGGAATCTCGCGCGTTGGCGTTTTCTAATTGCGATGGCCAGTCAAGGTCCAAACCCTTGCAGTGGCCCCCGACGTCGTTCGCTGGCGAACTTAAATCGGGAGAAGCAAGTCAACTGGTGGACACTGGCTCGAATTTTGGAAAATGGGGACCGCTGGAGTCTCAGTGCAGCCTCCTGGATAATCCATGGGACCATCGTTCACTCAAGATCGAAAAGTTTCTCGACGAGCGTCACTATGCAACGATCACATCCAGCTTGCCTGGTTCCGCTGCGAACAATGCGACTGGCTTGATCGAACAGATCAAGCAGGGTTTCCAGAACCCGATGAGTGCATTGTCCAGTTCCTTCGATGCAAACAAAGGCAAATGGCAAAGCGACATCGAAAATGCCAAGTCAGATGCGGACGGTGCAAAGCGGCAATCGCAAAAACTTACTGAGGAGCAACGGGCTCGTGTGGATGGGGAAATCGCTCAGCACCAACGCGAGATTGTTGACACAAATGGTGAGTTGCGACGACTGGCCAAAGCCAACAACCCAAATATGACCGATGCAAACGCCGAAAAGCTGGCGAATGAACTTGCTGACACTCAACTAAAAATCGAAAGGCTTGAACGTTTTCGACCACACATGGCTTCAGAACGGAGTCTCTTGGAGCAAAAACGCGACATTCAGCTCATCGCGTTCGGCGGCGGCAAGTCGCAAGCGGCGCAAGCCGCAGTTGCAAATGCCCAAGCAAAAGCAAAACTGGCTGCTAGCCAGGCAGAACGGAAGGCGTTTGAATGATGAGCGATGCGCCTGCGCCTGGACTATCTAAAGCGAAACATCGATTCAGCTTGGCTCGATCGTTTGTGAGAGTAGGCCTGCTGGCAATCTTGTTGGCCATGACAATATGGACACTGCCCGGTCTCTTCTTTCTCGCCGGAATTGGTGAAATCCAAACACACCCAACGAATTTGGAGCAGACTGGATTGCTTTCCAGCGAGGTGGAACTACGGAGTGCAATTTCGATCTTGCGTGAGTTGGCCGCGCCGGGTGTATTGTCAATACAAGGTATGGCGTTCTCATGTGAACAGATTGAAGTAAGCGACGAGAGCCGCTTTGCCTGCATGAACTTTCTCGCTCCATTCGCAACCTTGTCTACTGAAATTACGAAGAGCGGAAGCAGCAGCCCCTCAAATCTGAGTTTGTCATCTTTTGCGATTTTTGCGCAACGCGTCGACAATCGCTCATCTGGTTGCAAAGTTTACGGTGGTACTGTTGCGGAGTCGTTGGCGTGGTCTCTTTACGCTGACGACTCACATCCATCCTTGGTTCGTGAAGAGCTTCGCTTCATTTTTGAAGACGACGGAGCGGTTCACTCTCTAACTCCCTTGAATCAACGCCTTTCAGTTCCCCAATTGCCGTTCAAGACATCTGAGCAAGCCGACTTCTTGTTTGCTCACCGAAAAGATCCCTCCAAAGAGGATAGCGTTCTAGGATTATCGGTAAAATCCACAGAGTCGATTTCCGATGATTGGCGACGCGGTGGATGGCGACTTGTTTCCTTCGACCCGCAATTTGGATGTTACGAAATTGAGCAAGGGTCTGTGTTTTGGACAGTCTGGTTGATGGACTATGAAAATGGTGGATACGTGTTCCTAAAACGAAACAATGTCACCCCGACAGAATTGAGTGCTTCGCCTTTGCCATCCGCGTCGACATCGTCATCTATTGCTTCCGTTGAGGAATTATGAAAAACCTGATACTTCTCGTCGTTGCTGCCATCGCTGGAGTCGCCGCGTTTGCTGCGAACTATGTTTATCTCCAAAAATCAACCACCGCTGTCGAGCATCTTCGAGCAATTGAGGATATTCAAATTGGACAGCAAATCACGGAAAGCAATATCGGTGTGGTCTCGATTCCCGGCGAGGCGATCACTTCGGCGATGCTCGCGCGCGATTACACGACCATCGTCGGACGAAAAGCAATTCGCAGCTTTAAATCTGGTGAGCTGATTTTACTGCAAGATATCACCGGGCCGCGAGCGGACTTGGTTCTGTTACCTTCCGAGCAAGGTTTAACGCTCAATGTTGCTGAATTCGCGCTTGAGCCAACTTTGATCCGCGTTGGCGATCACGTCTCGTTTGTCGCGAGTAACCCGCAGGAGACTGACGAACAAGGCAAACTAGGCACGATTGAGAATCTTGGTGCGTATCGGATTGTTGCGATTGGTGACATCGTTCATACAGGAACTGGGATTTCTGATCCGAGTCAATACACGGCGAGACTGAACACGATTACGGTTGCCATTCAGGTCGCGTCCGATGGCCAGCTCGACGAACGAGCCGTGAAGTTGATTCGCGCCAGCGATTCCAACGCGATCCTGCGGGTGCTGCTAGCCGCACCGCGAGAATCGGGTGGGCCTCGATGAAGATCCACTACAACAACATCGTCGACTCCGTTCGCAAGTCCGTCGACATCCAAAGCAACGGCGTTTCTTTTGGGCGAGCTGCGACCAACGCGATTGTGTTGGAGAGCCCACACATCCCCGATTTCGCGTTCAGCATCACCGAGAAGAGCGGTGTTTGGTCCATTCAACTCAACGGGATCGATTCACTGGATGTAGCTGGCAAGCAACTGGTCTATGGCGAATCGTTGGCGATTCAGGGCGAGATTGATCTGGTTCTGTTCCCGTTCTCGATTACGTTGATGCTGCCAACCGCATCAGGAGGACGGCAAGGCGAGAAGTACGTCAAACTAGAGGAAGAGTTCGCGGATTGGACCAAGACGATCCATGGAAAGCTCTTGCTTCGGCTGGAGTCGTTGTCTCCTGACCAAGCACAGTCTGATCCGGACGATGACGCAACCCGCAACGTCGAGTTACAGATCGACGAGATTGTCGATCCGATGCTGAACCGCGACACGGCTGCGACGATATTGAAGTTCATCGCGGGGCTGACGGTGCGATCTGAATTGCTTGCGGGTTCCGTTCGTGCGTCGACTAAAAATGCCGACAGCGATCGCGTGCAAGCGGATCGACGCGAGCCGTGGCGTCAGCACCAAACATCGCTACCGACCTACGAACAGGAACTTTCGTCGGTGCTACTGTTCGTCAACCAGCATCTCAAGTCGAAGCCTGAATCGGTCAACGAGCAAATCGAGTACATCGAACAACAGTTCTGGCCGGTTTGGGAGTCCATGGTCGACAGACTCGACCCTGGTTTCCTGCAATACTTGACTCGCCGCACCATTAAGAAACAGCTCAAGGACACGCTGTACGGCTACGGTCCTTTGGAGGACTTACTGAGGTTGCCAACGGTCAGTGAGATCATGGTTGTCAAAAGCGATCGTATCTATATCGAGAAATCGGGCGTCGTTCAGTCGTCGGGACGCAAGTTCATCAACGATTCGGTGACAAAGGCGGTCATTGAACGGATCGTTGGCGAAGTTGACCGGACCATCGATCGCGCGCGCCCGTTGGTCGACGCACGGCTTTCGGACGGAAGTCGCGTGAATGCGGTGATCGCTCCGCTGGCTGTGAGTGGGCCGTGTTTGACAATTCGGAAGTTCCCACTCAAACGACTGCGAGTGGATGATTTGATCGCGTTTGGATCGTTTCCCCATCGGGTGGCAAAGTTCTTACACGCAGCCGTTCTTCAGCATTGCAATATCGTGGTTTCTGGTGGCACGGGGACAGGGAAAACAACGCTCCTGAACTGTCTCGGCGATTTCATTCCCGACCGAGAGAGAATTGTTACGATCGAGGACACGGTTGAGTTGCAATTGAACAAACAGCATCTCGTTCAACTCGAAACGCGTGTGGCTAATGTTGAAGGCAAGGGAGCCTACACGATCGGCGACTTGGTGAAAAACGCACTTCGGATGCGTCCCGATCGGATCGTCGTCGGCGAGTGCCGGGGCGCTGAAGCGATTGATATGCTGCAAGCGATGAATACGGGGCACGACGGGTCGCTGACGACGCTGCACGCGAACAACGCGCAAGATGCTCTGCTGCGACTTGAAGTGCTGGTTCAGATGGGGTCCGATATGCCGGTGTCGTCGATCCATCGACAAATTGCCTCGGCTATCCACGTCATTGTTCAGCTCAATCGTTTCGGAAAGCAACGCCTGGTGACCCAGGTCTCCGAAGTCATCGGATTGGAGCCTGAAGGGAAGTACGTTCAAATCAAGGACATATTTCGACGAGAGAATGCTAAGTCGGAGCTATTGCCGACTGGACACTTGCCTTCGTTTTTGCTGGAACTCGTACAAGCGGGGCTTGTCTCGTTGGACGATTTTTTCCTCGAATCAGAATCGGGCGTAAAATGAGTACTGACCAACTCAAACTCGTTGCGTCGTTACTGACAGGGCTTTCGATTTCCGCACTTGTACTTTGCGGGAAAGAAGTCTGGGACAACCTCGCGATGCGGTTCATCGGTGACCTGTTGCCAACGTTCAAAATGATGGGAGTACCGGATGATCGAGTCCCGTCGCTTATGAGAGTCTGGGGCATTATCGTCGTGATGGTGATCGTGCTTTTTGGAGTCGTGCTGCAAATGTTGCCGATCGTTTGCGTGGTGTTCTATCTGTTGTTTATCGCTCCGAGACTGATCGTTTCCTGGCGACTGTCTCAACTACGGATCAAGCTTCGTGACCAACTCGTCGGTGCTTCGCGGGGACTTGCCGATGGTGTTCGATCGGGGCTTGGGTTAGCCAAGGCAATCGAAGCCACTGCCGCCGAAACGGAACTTCCGCTTCGTCATACACTGCGCCGAATCTATCTACAGTATTCGCGAGGGAAGCCACTGCCCGAAGCGATCGCCGATGCGAAACTTGACTTGAATCACGATAGCTTCACGCTGCTGGCAAACGCCCTCCTCGTATCGCTGGAAAAAGGCGGTCAAATCACTACCGCGTTGGAACGAATTAGCGTTAGCTTGACTGAGAACCAGCGTCTTGAACGAAAGATCGATTCGGAGACCGCGTCAGGACAGGCGGTTGTCGCGACTCTTGCGATATTCCCCGTTGCGTTTGTTGGTGTCTTTTTTCTCGTCGATCGAGATGGAATGACGCAAGTGTTCACGAACTTCTACGGGCAAGTCTTGATTGCGGCGGTCGTGATTGTGGTTTACTTCGCGATTATGTGGTCGAAAAAGATCATGAAAATCGCATGACTCGAAATCAACTCCGTCGAGAAAACTCATGACCGGACGAGCTTAACTATGGAACTTGTGATTACCTTGCCAGCAATCTTAGCCGGCATAGCCGCTGCGCTGTGGATACTCGCGATCGGCTGTATTCTGCCGGATCGTCGGCTCAATGCAATCGATACGTTTGACGCTCAGCGTCTCGAAAAGCTTCGCAAAGACAATGCGTTGTTGAGGTGGGCTGAGCCGCTCGTCGGCGGGCTGTTGGATACAGGGCTGGTTACGGTAAGTCCGGAAGACGCTGCGACGATTGAAAACGCTTCTCGATGGTCCGTCGACTCGGGACGCTGGAAGCCGCAGGAGTTTATCGCTGTGAAAATGATCGAGGGAGTGCTGCTGGGATCAGCCCTAGGTTTGTTATCGGTCGTCTATCATCCACTGGCTCCTCTGGTCGTTGTTCCTGTCGCCGCGTTGTTGTGCTCAGCGATGTTACCGAGAATCGCATTGACTGCACTGCAAAGCGAGCGAACCGTTTACCTCATGCGACTTAAATCACGCCTTCCGTTTGCATTAGACTTGATCGCCCTGATGATGCAGGCCAGTGGTACTTTCCAAGATGCACTGCGTACAGTCGTTCGCGAAGAGAAAAACCACCCGCTCGGCAACGAGTTCGCTTCGATCTTGCGTGATATCGAGTTAGGTGGCACACGAGCAGACGCCTTTCGAGCTTTCTTGCGGCGATGGGAAGATCCCGATTTGCGAGAGCTTGTAACAGCCATTCTGCGAGGTGACGAACTGGGAACTCCGATTTCAAATATCATTGTCGAGATGGCAGAGCAGTTTCGGTTGAAACGTAGCCAGTGGATTGAAAAAGCAGCAGCTCAAGCACAGGTAAAAATGGTCTATCCTGGATTTGTCGTTTTGTTCGCGTGCCTGTGTCTCGTCATGGCACCCTTCGCAGTTCGTTTTTCGGTCGCGTTTTAGCGGGAATGAGGAGTCGCAATGCCAGCCGAAATCATATTTGAAAACTCTGATGAAATCGAACTGAACCGTCAGCCGATTTTGCGGAACGTAAATCGGATCGGTTCGAATTCTGAATGTGACTTGGTGTTTTCCGGGCTACAAGATCATGCGTTCACACTGCGCTACTCTGGAGACACGTATGTTCTAACGAACCGACTAACTGATTCCGTGCGAGTCGGCGACAAATTGCTTGAGTCAGGTGGTTCATTGACTTGGACGCAGGCTGCAAGAGTCGATGTAGAGGGATTGCTATTTCTAAGGTTAGAGTGCGACACGCACGACAATTCACCGACTGAGTCCATGATACCCCGTCACGCTCATTCATATCCTGGATATCCACGACCGGAAACGCCAGAGTTTCTTTCGGTCGATCGAATCAAGAACGCTTCAGAGGCATCCGTTTTCGATCGTGAGCATTTGAGCGTCAATACAGAAAACAAGCCACCGACTCTTTTGCTCGCGATTGCACTGGTGATGTCAGTGCTTGTCGGAGCCGTATTTCTACTTGATAGTAAGTCGGCAATCGAGAAAGATCATGAGCCAGTCGTGACACTCAGCGAGGTAGGGAAGGCATTTGACGGGTTGAACGGGCACGAAGGCTTACCACCCGACATCAATTATGCTTCATTGCAACTAGCGGTTGCAGATCGAATTGCTGATCGAAACGGAACCACTTGGCAAACATTGACTCGTACAAGAGATCGTTGCGAAGATGTGTTACGCAGACTTGAGAACCCTGCGTATGGAGCCTCAACAGACAAGTCGCGAGCATCGCTCCAGACCATCTTGCGATTTTGCCATCAACAACTCAAGTCGAACTAGGCGATGTCGTCACCCGTTTGCCAAAATCAGGATGTCTGGATAACAGAACGACCTTCGCGAAGTTTTCAATTCAGCGTCATGCTTATTATTGCCACCTGGATTGCCATTTGCATTGCATACATCGTCGTCCTAGGTCGGACAGCGAACGACAATTCCCCCAGTGGTTTCGCTATCAGCATATTGAACGTAACGATTGCTAACTGGCTGCTTTGGGTGGGTGGATCGCTCGGAGGTTATTGGTACTTAGTTGACATCAGGATACGCGGCGGCAATTCGACTGGAGGTCGATCGAAATGTCCGCGATGTGGAACGACGATACACTTCTCCGACATCTTTCCAGTCCTTGGCTGGTTGCGTTTGGACGGATGTTGTCGTGCTTGTAAATTGTCGATCTCCACAAGCTATCCCATCGCAGAACTTACGTTTGCGGTGTTTGCGTTGATGGTCGGTATGATGCAGATTGCTAGACGCTGTTTCAATACCGAGGGCTCGTTCGAGATGCTAAGCGCCGTTTGGATACTGCAAGTTCGATCGATCGACGTCGCGATTTTTGCTTCGTCGATATTCGTGTTTGCAATTGGGTTGACGCTCGTGCGTGGCGCGTTGATCCGCCGAACAAATGGTCGTTTGTGATTCACTCACAAGAATGCGGTTCAGTTGCTCTCTTTCCATGTTAGTTCGTATTGATGTGGCATAAAATTCCCACCTTCGACACGCAGAGTGAACGTTTGCTGCTGAATTGTTGCTTCCGTAATCTTAATTCGTCCCAGCGTTTGTGTAACGAATCCATTAATCTCGCGAAATGTCAGCGAGACTTCTTTCTCGAAAGTGAGCTTAGCATTGATCGGCCATTGTTTTCCTTCGCTTAGCTGCGCGCACGGCGTGCCTTGAAAATTGTTTGGGTAAGCAAACTCGTTCGCCGCCTCACCATCGATGTGGATCTCTAGAACGACTTGGTCTGTACCGATCGGATTGATCGGCTCAATGCACTTGAGTGACAAGAGCTCGATGGTGATTCGTTCAATTTTCAAATTTTCCGGCTTGCCCGGCATCTCAGACGCTATCGATGTCGATGGTAGCGTTGATGTGGGTTCGGGTATCTGCGGTTTTGCTGCGTTCGCTGCGGTCTCGTTGCCCCGGTCATTTCCGCGTTTGTCGGGTTTGATCTTTGGCTGTGGATTGGTCGAACGGGGCGTCGCTTCCGGTTCAGGCAATGCGAGACCATCCGTTGAATCATTCGATAGGGGTAGGGAAGTCCGGTTGAGCCGGACTCCCCTCCCTCCAAACCGTGCGTGCGGTTTTCCCGCACACGGCTTTCCAGTTAGTAGTTGCCCGGATGGGATTGTCCGAAACGATTGTGGGCCTCCCGCAGACTACA
>JBGSIA010000098.1:0-71207 GCA_041751935.1 Pirellulaceae bacterium
CCGGATGTCTGGGCAACGACGCATCCCGAATCGATCCGAACCTACCGCGAAGCAGAATCCTTAGCTCGTGCCGCCGCCACCAAAGCTCGTCGTGCCCGTAGACGAAAGCTAGCCAAACGCTAGCTCTACCGAACGCTTACAGACTGTGAGCAAATGCAGTTGGTTTCCGGCTTGCTGAGCGGTTTTCAGGGGCCAGCCATTATGATGCATCGAGTCACGCACTCGCAAGTGGCCGGGATGATGATTGGCAGTGCAGCAGCCGAACCGATTGAGCAAGTGGATTGCGCCGCCAACCGCATTGAAAACAATCTGTTTGTCCCAATAGCAAAGACGCCGTGACAGGTTTCCATAGTGGATCTTGTTAAAGATCCTGTTTCGTTGGATCTTTATCAAAATCGGCTTCTTGTAATGGAAGCTCGTAGCAGACAGCTTCTTGAGCATTGCGAATGAACAGCCGATTTCCCACAACGACAGGATGATTCCATGTCTTGCCTTCAATGGCATCGATCTTCCAGAATTCTTTGCGTTCGCTAGGGTCAGCGCTGAGCAGTGCGAGCTCGCCGCGTTCGCCGAGTACCAGTAACAGATCAGAATCTGCTAACAGCAGCACCTGCCCTTTTCCGTATCGCCCTCCTTTCCACATCCGAGCCCCATCACCGGCACTGATGCACGTAA
This sequence comes from Pirellulaceae bacterium, assembly GCA_041751935.1. Classification (GTDB taxonomy): domain Bacteria; phylum Planctomycetota; class Planctomycetia; order Pirellulales; family Pirellulaceae; genus JBBSJZ01. Next base: position 676 of record JBGSIA010000098.1, read on the forward strand.
AGATGGAGTCGTCGAATCCGTAGACGTATCCCTTGTGAACAACGACATCGTTGAAATCAGGCTTAAGGTTCCGAGTCGTCCACAGCTCCTGGGCAACCAATCCATCGCCATCTCGGTTGACCTCAATCAACCGGGTGCCTGTGCCAAGCCCCGTAGGGATAAGCACGCGGTTTTTATCGATCACTTGGGGTTGGAGTGCTCGGTACCCGTCATGTTTCCAAGAATAGTTAAGCGCGATTTCACCAGTGGACGGATTCAGGAACAAGGCTCCCTCATCCGTAAGGATAGTCAGCAACGACATCCCCTGAAGATCGACACTTTGCAGTGAACCATACGATTGCTCACTGGCAGTAACCGACCAACGCGGTTCGCCAGTTTCGGTATCGAAAGCGAGTATTCCTTTGTCGCCTTTACCACCGCAGTGAACGGCAACGGTTGAGTCGAAGACATGAGGCGACGAGGAGAATCCCCACATCGGAGGTTGTCGATCAGCAGCTTGACGTAGGTCTACCTTCCATACTTCTTGTCCGTTGATCGCATCTAGCTTCATCAACCAACCTTCAGCCCCAAGAGAATAGACAAAACCGCCAGCGATTGAGGGAGTCGCTCGAGGTCCCAGCCCGCCAAGCCCTTCAAAGAATCGCGAAGCGATCCCATGCGTCCAAACTTCACGACCCGACCGTGCGTCATAACATGCAACGACTTCGCTATCACCACGTTGCTCCTGGGTCACGAGATAGTCGCCGGCGACAGCGAACGACGACCAAGCGGGCCCCACTTGAATCCGCCACAGCTCTTTCGGTGCAGCATCTCGTAGCGTGTCGCTATATTTCACGCCACGCTGGGTGCCGTCTCGATTGGGACCGCGAAAGCCCGGCCACTGCGGAGTCGCAAAAGCTGCCTTCGCCGCTTCCACATCTTCGATCGCAGATTCACTTTGCTTTTCACTGCGACTGGCAAGAAACCGTTCTTCGGGTGTCGTGTTCCAGCGCCAATCAAAATCGAACGCAAAATCGCCCCATACTCCGTGGTTTTGCAGTAAGCCCGAAAAACCAAAACAGAACAAGGCAACCAAGACGGAATACCAAGTACGCTTGAAGGCAAGCACACTTTTCAGCGCGATGAGTGAGACTGCAAAGCCAGCAATTCCCAGAGGAACGGTCAGCACGATCAGTGGCGGTCCTTGCATGGATTCGTCCACAAGTGAAGCAATCAGTGCAAACGAAGCAGCAATCGCCAGCATTCCAGCGATGCGTTCTTGCCAACTCGCTCGGCTGAGGAACATCCACCAAATGACGATCAACAGTGCGAGCAGGAACGGACCGAATGCGGAAACCATCCATATCGAAGACGGCCCGTCATTGATGAGTTTGGGAACGAATCGAACCAGGGCCATGAGCGGCAAAATGATCATGGGAATCCAAAGCCGCAGTGGCTTCAAACTCGGACGATCATTCGCAGCGCGAGGCTCAGGAGTATCGTCTGAAGCAACGGATGACGATTCGGCACTCATTCAATCGATCCTTACAAGAGGAGGGAGCAAGCCATCCTGCTCGATTCGATTCGACGGAACAAGAGGGGCAGGTTTGCAACCTGCCGTTCGACTTAGCTGGCAGCGAAGAGACCCGCCGCGTAAAAGTTTATTCGAGGTACTGCCTTAGGTGATGGAATTGGCTTCGTCGTCATCGTCGTCGATGAGCGAACCCATGGCGAAAGCCGAATTGGCTTCGACTTCCTGACGTTGCAAATCGTTGACAATCATCAACGCGTCCAGTGCCGTAATCCTGTGATCACCGCTGGCATCCAATCGTCGCATTTGGGTCATTTCTGAGGCAAAACTCGCAGCATCTTCGCCTTCACCGCGAACGCTGCGTACGGTTGCTTCGAGATCGTCCAATTCCACGCTACCGTACAAATTCAGAAAGCGGATGATTTCCAACGCGTCACCCGCTGTCACGTCGCCGTTGTTGTCAATGTCCAGCGGGTCAGGTATCGGCTCTGCTGTAATCGACAGTGACAAGGGCAGGTAACGCACTTGATTTGCTGGCACCTCCCGATTCAAACCGTGAACCAAGGTGGCGGTACCGATCGTATCCGCGGGCTCCGGTTGCAGCGACACTCGTCCAGCTCCGACGGCACGAACACCGATCCGCAGTAGAGGTTGGATCTCTCGTCCTGGCGCTTCAGCCCCGTTGTCCAATGCACCGAGATCATCAATCTCACCTTCAGTAAACGAGCCCGTTTGGGCGCCACTGAAACCACTCGTGTAAATGACTGGACCCGTGATCACAAGATTGTCGGTTGGCATGACGAGGTCAAAGAAAGCAGCATAGACGCCTTGTCCACCAGGCCGCAAATCGCGAGCACTGAACTCCAGAAAGAACTCTTGACCCTCGACCAATTGTTCCAGACGTTGCCCCTCATCGTTGACCGCACGTAAGCTGAGTTCCGCAACGGTTTCTGGACGAGACACAAACAATTGAGTTATCTCGCCTTCGAGTGTCGCATGATATCGTGCAGTTGCTCCGGGCACGGATAGGCTGACCAGAACACCAGGCGCCATGATGATCGGATGTTCGTTACGAGTGCCGTCCGCATTCACGTCGGAGCCCATCACGGCTGGATCAAAATCGCCGTTGGGTCCCATCAATATGTCTCGACCGAAAAACACTCGCTCGACGTTAACGACATCGACTTGATCCACTGGCACATCCAGGTCGCTGGCTGCGCGCTGACGAATCGCTTGAACCAATTCGCGAACCCGTTCCTCCGTTATCGAGCGGACGCTGATTTCGACAACCGCAGTTGAAGTTGTTTCGCCGTCACTGATTACGTACTCGAACCGGATTGTGTCGACGTCTCGAATTGCTTGGGAGGAAACACGAATCACTTGGCCATCAAGCACTTCGACGCCTTCGGGGGCACCGATAAGTTCGACGATTCGCGTCGAGTAACGATTCATGTCTCTGCCGAGTATGTCGTTCTCGAGCACATAGATAAAATGATCGTTTCCGGTGTCATTCAACTCATAGCTGTCGTTGACCGCGAGTATTGGCGGTTCGGGTTCACCCAGTGGTAATGCCACCGGTTCGTCCTCGGACACCCAATCGAACTCGAGGAGTTGGTCGCTGGTCCGCGCGAGCAAGCGGTCAGCGTTAGGGTCGATCTCCAGCCAGCGGCCGACTGGCAGCACGCCATCGGAAGAGAATTCGCCTGAGTCACTCAGCCGTCCAAACGTTAGCTGTGGCCGTTGGTACTCCAACGCAAAATTGATCGCATAATCCGTCGCAACAAAACCAAATCGCGACGACTCTGAATCGATGCTGAAGAATCGTAAGGACGTGCTGGGGCCTATCGCAGCCGACAAGTCCGTATCCGCGATGATTGCGGCTTGTTCCATGGATACGGTCAATAAAATCGATTGCCGCCCAGCAGGCTCATTCGGTGAAGTTCCATCCGGTCGCACGTTTGGATCTCCCGCAGCGTCACTGGCGCGGAGCCGAACAGCTCGTACGACAAGCAGGTCGTCATTGACCTGTAGCGACTCCCACTGTAACTCAACGCGGTCAGGAACAGGGACGCGGCGAACTCGATTAACAGCTTCCAATGTAGTCGATTGGTTCGTATCGACGACGACCAGCGAGTTGTCTTGGAAGTTCCTCAACACGACATGTTGTGGGCCAACGGCTAAGACTTCGCCTTGAAAATTCTCTAGCTTGGTACGATGCACCACACTTGCCGAGTCGCCTGACAAATTCAATAAGTCGACTGACATCGTCGGACCGGCACCGAGATACTCGTTGCGCAGGACGATCGCCGATAGCCCGTTATCAGCAATGATCACGTTGCTGACATAACCGGTGCCAAGTTCAGTCGTCGCGACCTCGGTGATTGCATCATCACCGAGCAAGTACCGCGTGAAACTAGCTACAGGCAGCGGGAACGGTTCATCCGGCTCGCGGAACGGCATCGAGTTCGTGTTGGATAAGTTCGCATCTGAACGGGCCATGTCCAACGCCGGCGGCGCAAGATATTGGATGTCTGGATAATTTGTGACAACAGAGTAAAAGTTGTTTCCCTCAACTCGCGAAATACCAAATCCAGGGATGTTCAACGATGCAACTTCAGTAATCCCGTCGCTGCCCACCTCGAAAGTCTTGACGAAATTCTCTATCGGCGGCGGCGGATAAATCAGAATCACCGCCTCGCCTTGATCGCTACCGGTAACGACCAACTGACCGTTGCTGACATCAACCGAATACAATGAACCATTGATCTGCTGGCGGACGACGGCAAGCTCTTCGCCGAAACTGACGGTAAGAACTTTTGTTTCCTGCGAGAACGGAGGCGGAATGACATCATTGTTCGGCTCCGCTGCGGTACGATCGAGAACGCTCCAGTCGTTCCTTCCAATCAACACCACTTGATCACCGACCGGAAGCATTCGCTCGACTGCGAATCCGACTTCGACAGCCGCCGACTGGGTTAGCGTCCCATCGGCGCCGCGACTAAATACGTACAACATCGCCGGCTCGGAACTATAAGCGAGCTGGTCCACGACAAACACGCGGTCCGCATGTTCTAGAACCAAATCGCTCCCACTGAAAATTGAATCGTAGGGGAAGGGAGCAATCAGTGACGTGATCGCGCCGTCGGCACCGACCATCGCATTCTCAGCCGAACCGGGTACTGAGTTCACCGGCGACATATCGAAGAGTTGGCCCGATGACTGCAATGGGGGGAGCATTGTCGAATCAGGCGGCTCACAAGTTGCCGCCAACAGACGACGGTTCTCCAGGAATTCGTGAGAAAGTCGACGGGTACGAAACGGTGAATTACGAGCCATGACGTCGATCCTGAAACACGGGTGCCACAGTCCTGAAAAACGGGTTCCCTACGAGAAGATCCCTTCAGACGCGATACCGCGAGAAAAAGTTCCCCTCAAACTAGAACTGAAATTCTATTTTCGGCTTAGTCGTCGGCAATTGCAACAGCTATATTGCATGCTGTTTTTCCAGGCTCAATGCCGCAATTTATCCATTTTGCGAATTTGCATGTCCCACCTTCGATTGTTGTCGAATTTCGCTTGGCAGCTGCTGGTTATCGTTTTAATTCTGCAGAAAGTGGCCCCAGGCGCTGAGCCGTCGGTCCTCACCATCAAAAAATTCGTTGCAGAACATTGCATTGATTGCCATTCTGCGGATGATTCGGCGGGATCGCTCGACCTGAGTTCCTTCGATGCGTCGGCTGTTTCTCAGGCGACTGAGCGATGGGACACGACTTTGTGGGAGCAAATGCACAAACGATTGGCGTCGCGCCAAATGCCACCGGCTGATGCGGCGAAACCCGAGGAATTCGAGTACGTCGCCGCAGTTGATGCTCTCGTGGAATTGCTTGCCGATGCGTCGAGGCGATTTCCCAGTCCTGGAAACGTCGATGCACTGCGTCGAATGACGCGTACGGAATATCAAAATGCAATCCGAGATTTACTTGGACTTGATGTCGATGTGAAACAGTGGCTACCTGCTGATGAATCGAGTCACGGTTTCGATAACATCACCGTGGGCGCAATTTCGCCGACGCTGCTCAATCGATACATCACCGCGGCGGAGACAACCAGTCGACTAGCTATCGGCGGACGACAACTCAGCCCTGGTGGCACGACCGTACGTTTGCCAGCGGACCAAACTCAAGAGTCGCACGTTGAGGGTTTGCCGCTGGGCACTCGTGGCGGCGGAGCTTGGAGGCAACACTTCTCACAGACCGGCGAGTATGAAATCGCAGTTCGCTTGTCACGAGATCGAGACGAGAATGTTGAAGGCCTTTCGCGGCCGGCCAAAATTGATGTGATCATCGATCGCGAACTCGTTTACTCGTTCCATGTCCGCGCTCCTAAGAACGAAGCCGAACACAGTGGCATCGACTCGCACTTGAACGCGCGGATCCATGTTGCCGCCGGGACACATGAATTGGTAGTGACGTTTCCGAACGAGTCCTCGTCGTTGGTGGAGCAGTTACGTCAACCGTTCGATGCGGCGTACAACCGGCACCGGCACCCTCGTCGCACACCAGCGATTTTTGAAGTGTCGATCGCTGGCCCGTTTGAACCGATTGGTCCCGGCAATACTCACTGTCGCCAAATGATTTTTGGCAACGATTATCCGCAACTCGGCGAAGAACCCGTAGCGGCTGGCAAGATCATCGCTCGACTGGCCCGGCAAGCGTATCGACGTGAAGTGGATCAGTCCGACTTGCAAGCACCGCTTTCATTTTTTGACAAACTCTACGCAGAACGAGGATTCGAAGCGGGGATCGAAGCGGCGCTGACGTCGATCCTTGTGAATCCAAACTTCCTTCTTCGTGTGGAACGCGAACCGAGTGACATTCAACCCAATACTCCGTATCGCATCAGTTCAACCGAGCTAGCCTCGCGACTGTCGTTTTTTCTCTGGAGCAGTTTGCCGGACGAGGAACTGCTTGCCGCAACGGCTCAGTACCAGTCGGTCGGTGATGAAACAGTGCTTTACAAGCAAGTGCGCCGCATGCTGAGTGATCCTCGAGCGAGTTCACTGACGACAAATTTTGCTTCGCAGTGGTTACACTTGCGAAACTTGGATTCGGCAACGCCCGACCTGAGGTTGTTTCCCGATTTTGACGATAATTTGCGCCAGTCGTTTCGCCGCGAGACGGAGTTGTTGTTCGAATCTGTTGTACAGAACGATGCTTCGGTCCTGGAGCTACTCACGTCCGACTATTCATTTCTCAATGAACGTTTGGCAGTTCATTATGGAATTCCGCATGTACAGGGTAGTGAGTTTCGCCGAGTCAATTTGGACCCTTCAACTCATCGCGGCGGGTTGCTGCGTCACGGCAGTATCTTGACGGTAACTTCGTATGCCACGCGAACGTCGCCGACGATTCGCGGGAACTGGATCATGCACAACATTCTCGGCACGCCTCCGCCGCCAGCGCCGCCAAATGTTCCGGCACTGAAGGAAAAGGTTGACACGGCGCAACTTACCGTTCGCGAGCGGTTGGTACAGCATCGCGAAAATCCAGCCTGTGCCAGTTGTCATGAGTTAATGGATCCGATCGGCTTTGCATTGGAAAACTTTGACGCCGTAGGCCGCTGGCGCGACTTGGACGACGGATTACCGATAGAAGTTTCTGGAATTTTGCCCGACGGTACCCCAATCAACGGCATGAAAGATTTAGAATCGTCTGTGATGCAGCGTCCGGAAATGTTTGTTAACGCGATGGTGGAAAAACTCGCAACGTTTGCACTGGGGCGCGGCATCGAACCTGGCGATGGTCCAGAAATTCGACGTATTGTGCGGCGGGCTGGCAAAGATGATTACCGGTTTGCATCGCTGGTCGACGGGATTGTAACCAGTGTTCCTTTCCAATTTCGCATTTCCTCTTCAACGACCCCAATATCTAACGAGAGTTCGCCATGAGCCATCGCCTGACGGGAACCCCAAAATCACTTTCGCGCCGACGGGTTCTCAAGAGCGTCGGTGCCGCAGTCTCGTTACCGCTGTTGGACGCGATGGTTCCAGCAATGTCGGCGACCGCGAACACACCCGCATCACCAGCGCGGTTGCGACGACTCGGATACATCTACATGCCGATGGGATTCAATCCCAAACCATGGATTCCGCCAGGCGAGACGCTCGATACGTTGCCCCCCAGTTTGTCTTCCTTGGAAGCTGTCAAAAACCAAGTTACGGTCATCACAGGGATGGACCTGCAAAACGCCTATCCCGGTTCACACGCAACAAGTAACGCTGCCTTCTTGAGTGCCGCGCGAGCCAAGCGAACCGAGAGTGCGGATTACTTTCTTGGGACGACTGTCGACCAAATTGCCGCTCGCAAAATTGGCTTAGAGACACAATTGCCGTCTCTGGAACTATCGATGGATTTGTTAACGACGGTGGGCCAGTGTGATAACGGCTACGCTTGCGTCTATCAAAACAATTTATCGTGGTCCTCGCCGACGACACCGTTGCCTAGCGAAGCGCATCCGCGAATCGTGTTTGAAAGTTTGTTCGGTGAAGGTGGCAGTATCGAGGATCGTCGCGAAGCGATCGCCCGCCGCGCTAGCTTGCTTGATAGTGTTACGTCCGAGATGAAGCGACTCTCCAAAGAATTAGGCGCCGCCGACCGTAACAGGGTTGACGAGTACTTCACCAGTATCCGAGAAGTCGAACGTCGAATCCAACGTGCTGAAGCCAACGTCGTGGATAATCCGCTACCGGATTTGGACCGGCCGGTCGGAGTTCCCGCGTCGTACGCCGAACATGCTCGCTTGATGTTTGACTTGCAAGTGTTGGCTTTCCAAGGTGACATCACTCGCGTGATTTCGTTCCAGCTCGCACGCGAAGCCAGCACTCGCACCTATCCGGAAATTGGGGTTCCTGAACCGCACCATCCGACGACGCACCACGGCAATAATCCTGAGAAGCTTGCTAAGATCGCCAAGATCAACCATTTCCATGTTTCGCTTTTCGCAGAGTTTCTGGAAAAGATGTCGGCAATCACAGAAGGCAACGGAACGCTTCTGGACCACTCGCTGTTTTTGTATGGCAGCGGAATGGGCGACTCCGACGCACACGATCATACGAACTTGCCGATCTTGGTCGCTGGCGGTGCCGCTGGCAACATGCGAGGCGGCCGTCACATCGTGTTCGACAAACCGACACCACTCGCGAACCTTCATTTAACACTGCTCAACAAAGTCGGTGTCTCCCTAGACTCGTTCGCTGACAGCAACGGAAACGTTGAAGAGCTGTTTTTGTAACCGAACATCAGGAAACGTACCAGCGTCCAACAACCTCTGAACGCACTCTTGGTCTCCCTTCCAGGTCGCTCGCATGAGTGCCGTTCCGTTATCGCGACCACTGCGGCGATCGATGTTGACGCCGTACTCGATCAGCAAGTCAATGCTGTCGGGGTGTGTGACACACTGACTCAGCAACGAATTTCCACCTTTGTCGGTGATCTCCGGGTTCAATCCTGCTTCCAGTAGACAGCTCAACAAACGTGGACTTTCAAACTTGTCGATCGTCGGCCAATCACCGTCCTGGATTCCACTGACGTTACCCAGCTCCGTAACGAGGTTGTTCGATCTTGTCAACTTCATCGCACTGGTCGGTGAGATAGTCGTGCTTCATCAATCTCAGCAGGTGGCTGAGTGTAGGTTTGGCTTTGCTTGGTTTTTGGGCGGATGAAGTCGAGTCACTGCAGGAATAGCTTCGAGGTAGGTCGCCTGCATTGAACGATCTGCGATTTTCCCTTTGTTTGCACATGCCATCGTTTGCGAGTGTGGCCGTCGTCAAAATATTAACGGTGCAAGTTAGACAAGATTCCCTCTCGAGAAAATGAGTTTGATAAGCACTTGGCAATGGCTCTGGCTAATTGGCTGTCGCGACAATTCCGCGAGTCGAGTTTTCGTGATGAATTAAATGGTAAGGAACAGCTCAAGAATAAGTTCCCGGTTTACCGAAATCGAATGGTTTGATAGTTGTATTGAGGTAAGTGGTCATCGTAGCGGATGCAGTCACCAGTAAGAAAATCTTCAGTCGCCTTCACACCTCGCTCATAGACCTTTTCAGCCAGTCGTACCGCCACATGTAGCCCCGTTGATGTCTTGGTCTTTGCGATCGCTTGGTGAATGGATTCGATACTCCTGAAGATCACACCCTTCAGGAATCGGCTGACGTGGCTAAACATTCGATGATCGATCGGATTGTATTTTGAACAGTACGATGGTAGGTGTGCGACACGGATCGAGGCGCCAAGCTCGCACGATAGCTCCCACAATTTCTGGCGAAAGAGATAGTTGCGGCATCCGTTGCTGCCGCCGGCATCCGCCAATACCAACATTCGCTTGACTCCGCCGTGACGAGTCCTTCCCATGCAATCCCACCACATCCGGATCGCATCACACGCGAGCTCACCGGTGTCGCTACCTTGAGCAAGCATCATGAAGCCTTCGTTTGCACGGACATCGTAAACTCCGTAGGGAATGATTTTACCGGTCCCAGCGGTGGCAAAGTCGTGGTCCAACGTATGGACGATGCCATTGGTACGACAAGCACCATGACGATGAAAGTTCCCCAATTGTTCCTTCTTTTTGGTGTCGACGCTGATCACCGGCAAATCCCAACAAGAGTAGTAAGCACGTAGTTCAGCGATCCGTTGAAATTGGGCATCGCGATCCGGCGACTGTCCCAGGCAAACATCCTTCACTGCTTGTCGACGTCCTAGACCGAGTTCATCGCGAAGCAATTTGTCGACCGTGTTTGCACAAACATTGAAGCCAGCTTGCTGCAACGCTTCAGCGATGTCACTGGCTGCTCGATTGGTCCACAACTCATTTGGATTCACGGGCGACCCCGCCGTGTCCGCGGCAACTTCCTCCTCAAGGGCTTGGATGATGCCCGGCTGTGCAATGCTAGCATTCCTGCGGCCACCCCCTTTTTTCTGATTCGTCGAGGGGCTGCGTCCGCTGGAAGATCCTCAACTTCGTCTCTACCGCGTCGAATGGTTTTCGGATCACAATCAAACAGGGATGCGATGTATTCAGTTCCGCCGTGGCCGAGCTTCTCGGCTTCGACTGCGGCATACCGTCTACGGTCTTTTTCGTTAAGTGAATTGTACAGCCTCAACATCTTAACTTCGATCGATTCGTCGTAGCCAACCATGACAACCTCCGTGAACGAAACGGGACCAAGAATGTTGCTATGATATCAGAACTCGGGAAGTTGTTTTTGAGCTGTCCCTTATTCCTATTCTGGAGATTGAGAATGCGACTTAGTGTTATGAGTCGGCGCGGTTTCACCTTGGTGGAATTGCTCGTCGTGATTGCGATCATTGGCGTGTTGGTGGGACTGCTGCTGCCCGCGGTCCAGGCAGCCCGAGAGGCTGCGCGGCGAATGAGCTGCAGCAACAATTTCAAGCAAATCGGACTTGGAATTCATAACTATCACGCTGCGTACAACCATATGCCGGTGCAGGCGTCGGGAACCTACATTCCCGAAGGTCGAGACCCATGGGATACCAACCCAGGTCGAGATATTTCGTCAAACATGCGTTTATCGTATTTGGTTGGAGTGTTGCCATTTATCGAGCAGCAGGCGTTGTGGGAGCAGATTTCCAACCCACTCAATGTTAACTCCGACAAATCCCCCAAGTCTCCCCCGTGGCAAGCGATGGGACCGCATCCCGATCGAGTTCAATACCCGCCCTGGGCGACCGAGACTCCGACGTTTCGTTGTCCCAGCGATCCGGGAGTAGGTCTACCATCACTTGGCCGAACAAACTATGCCGCCTGTGAAGGTGATTCGGCAGTTCACTCTCGCGATCCGTATCTCAACGTTGATGAAATCGCTGAAGACGCGGCCGTAACGTTTCCGTACACAGTTGACGGGGGGCACGCGACTCAATCGAACGGCTCTCAGCGAGGTATGTTTGTCAACAATCGTCCGATGAGTTTTCGTGACTGCTTGGACGGCACTGCCAACACGATCATGTGTGGTGAAATCGCGACTGATCTTGGCGATAATGACAAACGCACCACGGTGCCGACGAATATTGGTCAGCATGCAGCTCCCGCAGAAAAGGCCGAATGCCGTTTGAATCCGTCTTATGCGAAACCATACGTTGACGCCGCGCGCCCTCGATTTTGGTCGCCGACTGGATTGACTAAAACGATTGCGTGGGGACGAGGCTATCGCTGGCATGATTACATGCCTCCCTACACTCAAATGACCACGGTTCTCTCGCCGAACCGCGAGCTATGTTCGGACGGTCGAGATCACCGTGATGTCGTTTCGCCGCCTTCAAGTCGTCACCAAGGTGGCGTACACGTGCTGATGGGTGATGGAGCAGTCAAGTTTATTACCGACTCGATTGAGGCTGGTACCGACACTGCTCCTCAAGTCTCGCATCGAGCTGGATCTCCTCCTCCGGGAAGCCCAAGTCCTTACGGCCTTTGGGGTGCGCTCGGCTCGCGAGCAGCCGCTGAAGTCCTCAGTGGCGCATTCTAACCTTGCTCCATATCGATCTTGCTAATCGATTTTGACAGTTGCTCAAGATCGTATCCAAGCCGGGGCTTGGGTACGATCTCTTACAATATGAATGACTGGCGCATTGTCATTCGATTTCCTTTCAAGTGAATCCGTCCATTGCTATTTAAGGGTCAATTCGATGAAGTGTTTGTTTGTCTCCTGTTTTCTGTTGCTGATTGTTGGTTGTGGATCTCCCAAACCATCCAATATTGTTGACAACGCGGATCAAAAAGCATTAGCAGAGTATGAAGCATCTCTTGCTGAAGCTGCGAAAATGGCGGAAGCAGACACGGATTTCGAAGAGTAAGCGAGCTTACTCTGCCTTCTGGCTGAATATGTAACCTGTTCGCAGGCGATTATTTTCGTTGCGGCAACAACGTGTTGCCGCTCGATTGGAATCTTAATTGTGTCGCTCGACTGCGGTCGTTGGTGACTAAGCCCTTTCCGCTTTGGACTGGTTTAATTGCAATCTAACCGCGATTCGGCTTACTCGCATTAGTTCCCACTATAACGGCAGCTATGCTTTTTTTCGTAGTATTTGCCGCTATCAAAGTTTTTTTCGCGTGGTTATCGTTCGCGTGGTTATCGTTCGCTGGTTTGACGAGTTATCGGTTCGGCCTGATCGGTCCACCGGTGACATTGCACTCCAGAGCTCGCTCGATGTCCCATCCCTGATCGAGCTCGTCGATTCTTGCTGAAACTTGATGCGGTGACCTTGTTGAGTACTCATGGGTTCGCGGTGGCGTTTGTCTGGCAATCTCTTGGTTGATTGCAGCGCAAGTGTGCTCTTCAACGCGACGGTTGGTTCCTGGAAACATGACCGTAACCTTTGAGTTGAGTGTAGCTATCAATTTGTAGGATTATAGTTCAGCAAATTGCAACTTGCGCGCCGCTCTACCTGTAGCAATACTCCGCAATAACTTGTGAACCGCCGCGAAGTACTGGCGAAATCCGCTATAAATACACTTTGTCCAATGCATGTCTCCCGCACCGAGGCACTGATATGGCATGGAGCGAAACGCCTCCTCAGACGCCCAATACGCCGACTCGCGTTAATGCTTCCTTACACGACGATTTACGCGATGTGGCTGACGAGGCAAGTGTTCTCGTCGTTTCCTACATCACCATTCGGCGGGCGATTGGAGTCAGCGGATTGTTGCTGCCGTTGATGCTGGGTCCAGGTGGATGGTTGATTGGAATCCCGTTTCAAGACAACATGAGCAGCTACTACCACACTCCGCTTCGAGACATATTTGTCGGCACACTTTGCGCGATCGGCATTTTCCTGTTCTGCTATCAAGGCTACGACTGGATTGAAAACTGGACAGCGAAACTCGGATGTGTCTCAGCGCTTGGTGTTGCCCTGTTTCCGCTGGACTTCAACAGCGATCCGTTGTTTCAAAAGTCGCTTACCGGATACCTGCATACGTTCAGCGGCGGTGTATTTTTTCTCACTCTTGCCTTCTACTCGCTGGTTCACTTTCCACGCGACTCACAGCGGGAAGCGGAGCCGCATCTGAGAGAAAGAAAGTGGATCTATCAAATGAGCGGCGTAGTCATTTTGCTCAGTCTATTCACGATGGGTGGTTACTTGTTTTTGTTTCCCACGCAGTGGAAACAGACACTGAACGACTACAACTTTTTGTTCTGGATGGAGTGGGTTGCGATTTGGTCCTTCGCCGCTGCTTGGCTGGCAAAAGGCCGCACCGTCGTCGCCGACATCGCGGTCGACGTGCTTGCCTACTCATCGCATTTGATTCGGAAACGGCATCGTGCTCCCAAAGTTGAGAGACCCTACAACGAAGGTTCGTAAGACTAAAACGATCGTCGTTGACGCTCAGTAAGGGAGTGCAGGAGATTCAGCCAAGGTGGTCGTTGCGCTGCCCCACGATTTCAAGAATCAATCAAACTGAGCTGAGCTTTTGCGTCGAGCGACGTTACGACATTTGTTTTGCATGAAAATCGTAGCCCACTCGCTGTACCTGGACATCGGCCACGCCAGACGGAACACGTTATGGCCTCAGCCGATGAGTCAATACATGCGAAATATCCATACATTCAAGGGCAACGAACATGCCAGAGTGGACCAACAAAGACGAACGTCAGTACGAGCATATTAAGGACAGTCAACTTGAGCGAGGCAAGTCGGAGGACGTTGCTAAAGAAATCGCTGCTAGAACGGTGAACAAGCACCGTCGCGAGGACGACCGGACGCCGAACACAGCCCTGGAGGATCGCACGGTCGAGGAACTGCGCAACCGAGCAGCCGATCTGCACATCAAAGGGCGGACGAGAATGAAGAAGGCTCAGCTGATCCAGGCGATTCGTCAAGCAAATTAGCCGAGATTATCTGCTTTTCGCACAAAGTTGCAAACAAACTCCTGTTAGGGCTCGCTCAGATCTTTCTCCGGCGGTCCATACAATCGTTTCCCCGCGGCGGTGAAGCGTCCCCCGTGAACCGGGCAATCCCACGTCTGCTCAATAGGGTTCCATCGCAGCACGCCGCCCATGTGCGTACAGATGGGGCTGAGTCGATGTACGCATCCAGCACGATCACGACAGATCGCAGCAAAGTCACCATCCACCTTTCCCACCGCACCTTCACCAACAGCTAACTCTTTTACGTCCAATGTGCTCGCAGGCAGGACACGCTGGGCTAAGTCGGTTGCCGTGGCTAACTGCTCGGAAATAATCTTTCCCGTTGAACTTACCGACATTCTTGCTGGCGAGAGGTGCTCTGCCAGAGGATGTGACTTTCCATCGATCAAGTCGGCAATTATCGATCCAGCGGCCGTGCCCAGAGTCAAACCGACGCCACTCAAACCAGTCGCAATCCATACGTTCTCCTTACCAGCGACCTTGCCAATAAACGGTAGCCCATCGGTCGGCTCAAACAGTTCAGCACTCCACTGGGACACAATCTGTTCAACATCAAATCGCTCGCGTAACCAAGCTTCCAAATCCGCCACCGCACGTGCCTCATCGCCGTCCCCTGTTCGATGATCTTTTCCGCCTACAAGAATCGTTCGGCCATCGTCGGTCGCACGCCGCACATAGTAATAGGGATGCGAGTCGTCCCAGAACAATGCGTCCGGCAATGTCGTGCGGACTGTTGCGGCAAGCACGTACGATTGATACGCCGGGGTTTGTAGATACAGTCGTTGCGAGTTGGTGAAATTGCAATGCACGGCGCATACGACATGATCAAACGTGATATCGCCACTGGAAGTGCTCAATGACCTTGGATGATTCTCCACCGGTCCACTCACCAGTGTCTGTTCACAGATCCTTCCGCCCTGAGAATGCACTTGTGAAGCGAGGCACTGCAAGTACGCCAAACTGTCGACTCGCGCCATGCCATTAACACGGTATCCAGCGACTGCATTGGCAATGGGAACGTTATCCGCCCATACAGCATCCAAACCAATCTGCTTTGCATCACGAAAGCTTCTGCACATCGAATCCAGATGCGAAGCGTCTTCAGAATAAAAATATGCTGGGACACGACTAAATTGACAAGAGACGTCGCACCGTTGTTCGACCAGTTCGATCGCTGTTAATCTCTCGTTCGTGTAGATCGTCGCCGCGTCTTTTCCCAGGTGCTTGATCAACCGTGTCGGTCCCATTTCGGGATGGGCGTCCAGATGCCCACTACTTCCACCGGTAGCACCAGAACCGATCGTGTTCGCTTCACAGACCGTCACTTTCATTTCGCGCGCCAGCAGCTCCAAAGCGACGCTTAAACCCGTGATTCCTGCACCCACTACGAGAACGTCGGTATGGTGATCAGTCGACTTGGGATATCGCGTCTGAAGCGGTTGTCGCTGGCGCCAGTACGAATGATGGATCGCAACGTCGTTCGGTTGGCGATCGGTGAACGAGTTCATTTGGTACTTGCATCAACTGCATTTTCATTGATTGTTCGGGCAATTTGCGACAGTTTTTTGTCCGCATTTTCTTCATCGGCCATATTTTTCTTCAATAGGCCCAATGCATTGTCGTAGCCAAGGATTTCTGCCCAGGTACACAAAGTCCCATACGTTGCGATCTCGTAGTGCTCTACCTTTTGCGCAGCAGCAATCATCATCGCGTCCTTGACTGTTGGGTCTCCCTTTTCCTTCAGCAACTCGCTTGCCTCCTTGATCAATCCTTCCATCGCTTCACATGTTTTGGCGCGCGCTGACTTTCCAGTATCCTCGAACGCTCTCTCAACTCGCTCAACATGCTGCTCGGTCTCTGCGAGGTGGTTCTCAAACGCCTTCCTCAGATCGCTCGAACTTGCGTTCTTGACCATCTTTGGAAGTGCCTTCGTAAGCTGTTTCTCGGCGCTGAACAGATCGCGAAGCTCTTCGTAAAAAGCGTCGGCAAGGTTGTCGGCTGGCATGGTGTGGCTCCTCAGTAGAGATGGAAGGTAGAAGTTACATTACCAAGTCCAGAGCCGATGCATTTTCTGTGCCGCACAGATTGTTCGCCGAGCTAGAACAGCAGTATTACAAAGCTACTTGCTATCAGATCCGATGTACCCAGGATTCGAGTCCATCATGGTCGCCGATACAGTGTGCCGCCACGCGTGCAGCATACGTCGCAACTCGTTCACCTTTGTTGGCTCCAGCTGCGATAAATCGCTTTGTTCGCCGATGTCGTGACGAAGATTGAAGAGCTGCACCGTATCGTTTTCAAAATATTCCAGCAGTTTGTAATCGCCGGAACGAACAGCGCCTCCAGGGCTCTGCATCGCGTGGTTACTGTAATGCGGAAAGTGCCAATAGATCGCCTCACGTTCGATCGCGCCTGATCTACTAACTAACGACGCGAGACTGACTCCATCAGTGTGCTGTTGTGGTCTGAGCGGTATCCCTGACATTTCTAAGATCGTGGGATAGAGGTCGGTGCTGATCACTGGAACGTCACACACTTTTCCCCGCTGACCGCGCCCCGGCCAATGAATGATTAGCGGCTCTCGAATTCCGCCCTCGTAAAGCCATCCCTTAGCTCCTCGTAGCGGAGTGTTTGATGTCGAGTAGGCCTTGTCGAGACTGTCCTGCTTCACGACTCGATCTGGATTACCGAAGTTTGCCGCGGACATTCCACCGTTGTCCGAAAAGAACACAACGATCGTATCATCTTCCAACTCGAGAGACTTCAACTTGGCAAGCACGCGCCCGAGACTCTCGTCGACCGACTCGACCATCGCTGCAAATTGGACGTTGTCCTGCTGTTGTTTGATCTTCACCGTGCGCTGCGGCAATACTTTGAAACCCTGCCAACGTGGATCGTCCGCATACTTTGCTAGCTCGTCCTGCGACAGCGGCTGCGCATCATCGGGATTACCTTCTAAGAAGAACGCCGTGCCATCATGCCGTGGCAGCTCGTCTAGCTTTGCTTGATATTTCACCACCAAATCGGCGCGACCTTCGATTGGATCGTGCACGGCAAAGTGCGACAAATACAAAAAGAATGGCTGGTCCCGGTTGGACTCGATGAACTTCAAGGACTCGTCGGTAAGTCGATCGGTTAAGTACTCGCCGTCGGTACTTTCAAGACCATCCATGTGAAAAGGCGCGTGGTAACCCGACTTGGGCCAGCCCTTGTTCCAGCGTGGAATCTGGATGTCAAATCCCTGCTTCAACGGGCCGAAGGGCTCTTCGCCAAGATGCCATTTTCCAATATGCGCCGTTCGGTAACCATGCTCTTTGAGCGTCTCAGCAATCGTGACCTCATCGAGTGGAAGGTGTGGCTGGACGGCTGCGTTCTTGAGCTTCTGGAAAGGAAAATCCTTTCGCCCTGGCAACCAGTCCGTCAATTGCAGTCTGGCTGGGTACTTACCGGTAAGGATACTGGCGCGTGTAGGCGAACAAACGTGACAGGCCGCGTAGGCCTGAGTGAATCGAACGCTTTGCTCGGCAAACGCATCAATCATCGGCGTTTCGTAAAAGCTGCTGCCATAGCATCCAAGATCACGCCATCCCAGATCATCGACCAAAAACAGGATGACGTTCGGCGGCCGCTCGTTCGCGCTCGCTAACCGTTGCTCCAACGCTGTGAAAGCAATCAATCCGCAAAACAGAATCAGTTCGCATCGTTTACTTGGATCTTGCATCGCACGACTGAGGGAGAATAAATGAGGAGTACCGAACGGTCACTGGCTAAATCATTACGGCAGCGCACGACATCGATGTGCTCCACAGATTCAATACCGAGTGAAAGTATAGCGACTTAGCATTCATCCCACGTATCAACATGGCCGATCGATCAGGCGACCGGTGGTTTGCTGCCAAACACGGACTGTCGCTGCACTGTACAACGGACATATAAACAAAAAACCACGCTCGATTGAGCGTGGTTGCGACGTTCGTGCGCCAACACGTCAGTAGTGCTAAGGCAACAGGCGAGCGCCTTGTGGCAACGGTTCGGCGCTGATGATCCGGTCGCCGCGAGCGTCAAAATTGTCGGGTAAGGACGAGCCGGGCACGTATCCCTGTTGTGGAATGTAGCCGCCTTGAGGGATCGTTCCTGGTCCTATCGCACCTTCGCCGACGATGTACTCGCCCTGATTAGGCACGACGGAACTACCAACGATGCCGCCATTCAAGTAGGGATCAACGGGGTAGGAACCATGTGCATACGATCCATCCAAGCAAGGATCAGGGTTTCCGTAGCCCACATCATGACCGTTGCAGGTTTCGTCGCCAGCGATGTGAGCGTGACCGTTGCAACCACAGTTAGATGGCGGCGCAACAGCGTAGGGTGCCGATTCATAGGCAACTGGCGGAGCGACGTTTGCGCCTGGCAAAATTCCCAGAGGCGAGCCAACGCGATTGCACAAACCACATTTGGCGCCACGTCCGAACAAGAAGTTTTTCATCCCAGTACAGCCGGATGAGGTTGACAGCAGCACGACAGCTGCGACAACCGTTAGAATTTGTTTGTTCATTTGAAGTTCCTTCACTAGCAAAGCGAGCCTATTCGTTGGCGCCGGATCAGCCGCCGCACAAAAGTAGAGCGCAGTTCGTGTTGTGCAAACGCAACGTCGTGTTTTTTGAGCAACAATTTGATGACGCCAAGCATCGCCCCCTTTGTATCTCGATTTCGCACCATGACCCAGACTCGATATTTTCTCGCAAGAATCACGGCAATTTCGCTGATTTGTCTAGGTAGGGTGACTTTGTCAAACGCGGCGGATTTACTGCCAATCGCTACCAATGATTCGATTGTGATAAACGAATCTGCCGTTACCAACGTCACGCCAGTCGAGCTGGATGCGGCCTGTGATCGATTTTGGCTGATCAACACAAGGCACTTAACCAGTGACGCCTGCCGTGCGAACCTCGACCTTCCCGACCTGCACATTGCACGAATGACAAGCACAGGCCAAACGTCAGCGTCCAACATCCAAGACTATTTCGGCACATTGTCAAGTAATCGCACGGTGGTGGTTTATGTACACGGGAATCGGATCGAGCCGTGCGATGCCATCGAGCGTGGCTTGGCGGTTTATCGGGAAACGTCCAAACACCGTTGTCATGACCAAGCAATTGATTGGGTGATCTGGAGCTGGCCGAGCGAGAAGGAAGGTGTACTGGCACATGACGCGAGAGAAAAAGCATCGCGCTGTGATGCCCAGGGTTTGTATCTAGCGACCCTCTTGAGGAATCATATGGCTCACAGTTTGCCGACGGCGATCATCGGTTACAGCTTTGGTGGACGAATCATCTCCGGCGCTCTCCACGCCATGGCCGGCGGGACGATCAGCCGACGTGCTCTACCTGGCGAGCCCGTAAGAGGTGCTGGGTTTGATGTCGGCATGGTCGCGCCCGCTATCGAGAATGACTGGATGGCTCGCGGTGGTTACCACAACCTAGCGACACAGAATCTCGACCAGTTGGTCCTGCTGTACAACCAAAGTGACGCGGTGCTCAAACGATATTGGTTGATCAATCGCGTTCGCGGCAGTGTGGCGCTCGGATTCAGTGGCCCGCAATCGTTTGCCGCGCGGTTGGATGGTACTCGACTTCCAGTGCGCTCGCGTGATTGCTCGCCCGTTGTTGGACTGCAACACAGTGAGCTCGACTACTACAACCGATCCTGCCGTGCTGGAGTTTCCATGGCGTCGCTAATCGCCGGCAGCATGGAATACACACCGTGACTACGGAGTTGTCAGTTGGCTATTTCAATGGTCAGTGGCAGTCGATCGACTCATTTCGTCTTTCTGTCAACGACATTGGGTTTCGTTCTGGAGTGGTCGCGGTAGAACGATTGCGAACCTACTCGGGCCACGTCTTCCAGCCAACTTTACATCTGCAGCGTTTCGCCCACACGACTGCGGAGTTGATGATCAGTGGCCTGCCATCACCTCCGCATCTTGCGGAACTAATTGACGAACTGCTATGTCGAAATTCGGAGCAGGCGATGGTTGACGTGGGAATCACGTTGTTCGCAACTCCTGGAGAGATTGGCGCAGGCGCACCGACGATCGGTCTGCACATAAACGCCATTGATCACGCACGCACTCAGCGTTTTCGATCGTCAGGGCAAGTGATCGCGACTACCGACGTGGTACAGCCGTCGCAAACCTCGTGGTCTCGCCAATTGAAAACACGTTGCCGACTGCACTACTATCTTGCTGATGCTGCGGCGCGGCGGTTAGATGCCGAAGCAGTTGGGATTCTGTTGGATGCGGACGGCTGTGTCACTGAAACCAACATCGCAAATATCGCAATCGTACTCGATGGGAACATTGTCTCCCCGCCAGCAAACCAGGTGCTTGGCGGCATCACCCAGCGCGTCGTTGAGCAATTGGCCCTCGATGGATTGACTCATGAGATTTCGTCTCGCAAAAGCAGTATTTCATGGGTCAAACGACCGATCTCTATTACCGAGTTTCACGCTGCCGATGAAATACTGATGATGGGCACGGACAACGGGATTTGGTTTGCACGACAGGTCGACCAAACCATCATCGGCGGCGGGAATCCTGGCCCAGTGTACATGCGACTGCGTGAATTGTTCGATCGAGCGACTCGCGATCAACGACAACATACATCGCATGAAAAGTTCGAGGGAGGGAACCCATAGATCACTTTTGTGAGCTCATATCTCTTCGGCGGTCCAGCGTTTGACCAAGCTTCCGTTTGACTCCGGTGCCAGCCGTGGTTTCTGGTAGGCACGTCGATGTTGCATCGTCCGAGTCAAATCGGCGTGTGAATTCAGCATCAATCGGCTTTCGCCCATCTCCCAAGGTAGTACGTATGCCTGGGCAATGCGGTCGACTTCGCGAAAGTAGCTACGACACGACTCCGCATCCATCTCTCGGCGAGCCAAGCGGGTGACCTTGCCTTGAATCTGGTCCCACTGGTCTACATCGGGAAAACCTGACTCTGGACCCGCAAACGAATTTCGGTAGTTGCCGATTTCACCGTTGCTGGCCAATCGATCGGGAAGTGCCGTCAACATCGCGCGAATCACATCGGGAAAGCGGCTGATCGCCGTAGCGATCTCGCGAGCTACCGCCTGGTGTGGACAACGGATCTCGACAATGCGCGGCTTCGTCGGAGAGCTGCACCCGTCGTGGTGATAGTACTCCGCTTGACTGAGCTTCACCTGACTCGACTTGCCACGAACCTTGCGATACGACGGAGAATCAGTGCGAACGTTGCGACAAACGACAAGTCCCTCAACTTCGATGAGTGCGAATAGTTCGTCCCGATTGGTCGGCGTTAGCAGGATGTCGTGCAAATAATCCGATGCTATAGCGTCGTTTGATGAATCCACAAGACCGTGGATTACCAGCCCAAACGAATGCAGACGCGAGATTCTGAATTGGTGGTTGGCCAATTCAAGTTGCGATTCTATCGCGGCTTCGGAAACGGAAATCATACTGGATCGTCTGAGATTACGGTGGTTCGTTTCAACTAGCGTCGACTCGGGAGAACGAATAGACTCAGGTGTGTAGGCTTTAGCCGATTGTTTCTGCCTCAGGCTAGCCAGCTGTCACAGCACAATAGCAGGGTAGTGGATCTTGTTAAAGATCCTTGGTGCGATGGATCTCTGACAATATCCACTACGACCAAAATCTGACGAAGCACTCGGCCAAATCTTCGGCTAACGACGGAATGGATCTATGGCGTGGAGATACGGATATGAACCCGTGCATAAAAAAAGCCCCGGTGAGGCACTACACGCATCGGTGTGGCGCGCCACCAGGGCTTGGCAAGGTTTTACTAGCTGATTCAGCTAGCGATTCTCAATGCTGGGCGTTTTCCGTCCAGCATCAGATTCTGCAGTCGCTCAAACTCGTCAGCGTCGGAAAAGTGGATCGTGAACTTTCCACGACCGCGAGCCGAAGTCTTGATTTCGACTTTTGTGCCGTAAATCATTCGCATCTCTTGCTGCATCGCTTCGATATGCGGTGCGATAGTCTTTCGTTTTTGTCGACTGACATTGACGATCTTCTTACCTGTCTCCGCGTCTTGCTCCGTTTGAAGCAACTCTGCTACATGACTTTCCACTGCTCGTACACTCCACTTCTCATCCATAATTTGCTTAGCAATCCGAGTTTGAATTTCTTCATCACCTAACGGCAACAGCGCCCGAGCGTGACCCGCCGTGACCTCGCCAGCAACTAGCCAATCAAGGATCTGCGTTGGCAACTCCAACAACCGCATCAAGTTAGCGATTGTGCTACGATCGATACACAAGCGGCGAGCCAGGTCGTCTTGCTTGCACTTGTGCTCGTCAATGTATCGCTTGAACGACATCGCCTTTTCGACGGGGTTCAAATCCTTGCGTTGCAAGTTCTCGATGATTGCCAGCTCAGCGACCAAGCGGTCATCGGCTTCGCGAACTTCCGCACGAATAGTTCCCAAACCCGCATGCTGAGCAGCACGCCAACGTCGTTCGCCGCTGATCAGTTGGTACTTGCCTTCGACTATTCGAACGAGCACCGGTTGCAATTGCTGGTGGCTCTTGAGGCTCTCGGCGAGCGAGGCAATTTCATCGCGATTGAATTCGCGGCGTGGTTGAAACGGGTTCGCTTCAATTTCTTCAACCCGAAGCTCCAGCGATTGAACGCCGCTGGAATTGGCATGGTCACCCATGCCGTGTGTATTCATCGGCAACGGATTGCCGTCGTCATCAAGCGGGGTTCCAAGTAGGGCGGCAAGTCCTTTGCCCAGCCGTCGATCTTTGGTTGCGGTTGCACTAGTCACGTCCGAGCACCTCCATGCACAATTGAGTATAAGCGTACGCACCACGTGACCGGGGAGCGTAGTCGAAAACAGACTTCCCATGACTTGGTGCTTCGCATAACGCTACGTCACGCGGAACAACCGAGTCAAATACAATATCACCGAAAAATTCGCGGACTTCGCCGTCAACTTCTCCGGTCAGTTCCAAATAGGGATCGTACATCGTCAACAGGATTCCGCCGAATGTCAGTCGTCCGTCGGTAACCTGGATGATCTTGCGGATTGTTTGAATGAGTTGCGTTAGCCCTTCCATCGCGAAGTACTCGCACTGGATCGGTATCAACACTTCCGTACTGGCGGTGAGAGCGGTTTGTGTCAGTGCCGCGACGCTTGGCGGGCAGTCGATAAGCACAAAGTCAAACAACTCCATAACACTATCGAGATGTTTGCGAACCCGGCGAGCGTCGTTGTCGCCTGCCGTGGCCAGTTTGTCGACATCGTGAAAGTTGCGACTGCCTGCTACAACGGCCAAGTGCTCGTACTGCGTGGTCAGGGCGTGCTCGATGAGCGCGGCGTCACTGACCAGTGCATGATTGTTTGCTGGAGTCAGCCCAAGTGCCGTCGTCGCGTTGCACTGTGGGTCCATGTCGACCAGCAGCGTGTTCTTGCCAGAAAGAGCTAGCGCTGCGGACAGATTGACTGCCGTCGTCGTTTTCCCGACGCCTCCTTTCTGGTTGACCACGCAGAGAATCCTTCCCACGGCTGATTGTATCCCACACTATTGTTCAGTGCCGCATCCATTAGCACTTGCATGGACGGACATTACACGAAAGACATTTTTCGCTGCAAGGCTCGTTTCATACGAAACTGGACTTGACAAGAGTTCTACGTGGAACGCACGACTTTCCAGCAAATCTACGCCAGCGGATTGAATGTCAAACCGCTCAGCAACTTGGGATAGAAGTAGGTGCTCTTCGCAGGCATTCGCTCCTTGTGCAGACTGATCGCCTCCACATCAGCTACCTTCGCCGGCATCACCAAACAGGCCAGCGTATACGGCTCGTCACTCTCGCTCTCAGCGTGTGTCCCTTCACCGCACAGACCCTGCAGCACTTCGTCGATGTCGTGCACGTAAGTCGGCTTGGGGTGACCCTTGCAATTTAGCAAATCGTCGATCACCAACCGATGCAACAGGCTGACCCCGAGTCGCTGCCAATCGTCGCTCTGCTCCGGAGCCAACGTTTGCATCTGGCTGGCCGCAGTCTCGGTCGCTCGCGCTAACACCCACGTATCGTCGGCGACCGCGTAGAGCGCAATCAGGCCTTGCTCGTCAGCATTCTCCATTCGCCTCCAAGCTTCATGGACTGCACCGCGTCCGCCAGACAAGGTCTCGCAAGCAAACGCATTGCCCAGCGCTTTGGTAATCCCATCAGCCGTGAACTTTGGCGTACCGCGAAGCAATCGATGCGTTGGCAGGACAATCATTCCTGGGTCGCTCATCCCAACCAACATCGTCATCACAAAGTTCGCCGGATGATCGGGCGACAAGCCACCGGTTTGCTCTGCGAGGTAATCTCGATAATTGCAAGCGGTCTCGTAGCGATGGTGACCGTCCGCCACAAACATCGGCCGATCATGCATCAACGCGCCCACCGTTGCTGCCACGTCCGAGTCCGTTACTGGCCACAAAGTATGAACGACGCCAAGATGGTCCGTCGCAGAAATCGGCGTGATGCCGTTGGTTGCTGCATCGAGAAGCTCGATAACTTCGTTGGTCGGATCTGGGTACAAACCAAAAATCTGGCTGCAATTTTGCTTGGTTGCCTTGGTCAACTTCAAGCGATCCACTTTGGCCTTCGGGTGCGTTTCTTCGTGCGGATAGATGTTGCCTTCGCCAAACGGTTGCAATCGCACTCGGCCCATGAATCCACGACGCGTGAATGACTGGCCCGCATGCTCGAACGACTGGTGATAGACGTACAGCGCCGGAGCTGATTCTTGCTTCAAGACACCTTCTGATTTCCATTGCGAGACGAACTTTGCTGCACGCTCGTACTTCTCGTCCCCAGTGTCCCCAGGCTCAGTGCGATTGAGGATGACTCGAATCACGTTGGCTGGATGCAGCTTGTACAGCTGGTCCTGCAGCTCCGGATCGATCACGTCATAAGGTGGCGCGATGACGTTGGACAGCGAACCAACGTGATCCAAGTTGTAGCGAACTCCGGCGAATGGTTTCGTTTCGGGCATTGAAGGTAAATCGGTTGTGGGTTGGCTGGCGAATGTCGCGCGGATGGCCGTTTGTCGGTCCAATCGTGCGAGCCACAAAGAATACGGCAGGCCGCCGAATGCTTACAGGGTGGGACCATCGCTAGACCAAAAAAAACGCCCACCTTTCGGCGGGCGTTTCAACTTTGGTGCGTTAAGCAGGCTTCCAGTGCTTAGTAGCGATAGTGGTCCGGCTTGTAGGGACCTTCGACCGCGACGCCCATGTATTCAGCCTGTTCGGGTGTCAAGGTTGTAAGCTTCACTCCGAGTTGCCCCAGGTGCAAGCGTGCGACTTCTTCGTCAAGGCGTTTGGGCAGCATGTAGACCTTGTTCTCGTAGCTTTCGCCGTCTCGCCACAGTTCGAGCTGGGCTAAGACCTGATTCGTAAACGAGGTGCTCATCACGAACGAAGGGTGACCCGTCGCACAACCCAGGTTCACCAAACGACCCTTGGCCAGAATTAGGATACTGCGACCGCTCGCCTTGAACGTGTAGCGATCGACTGCACCGACTTCCGCTGGCTTGATCTCGTCCTTGGTAGCGCGACCAGCCTTCACTTCCGCTTCCAGCCATGCAACGTCGATCTCGGTGTCGAAGTGCCCGATATTGCACAAGATGGAATCATTGGCCATCTCGACCATGTGTCGGCCCAAGATGATATCCTTGTTGCCGGTCGTCGTCACGAACAAGCGGCCTTCCTTACATGCCTCTTCCATTGTCGTCACTTCGAAACCTTCCATCGCCGCCTGCAACGCGTTGATGGGGTCAATCTCGGTGACAATGACTCGGCAACCATAACGCTGCAGGGAGTGTGCACAACCCTTGCCGACATCGCCGTATCCACAGACGACAGCAACCTTGCCGGCCAACATCACGTCGGTGGCTCGCTTGACTCCGTCAGCCAGCGATTCGCGGCAACCGTACAGGTTGTCGAACTTGCTCTTCGTTGCCGAATCGTTCACGTTGATCGCCGGAATCGCCAGCTTTTTGGTGCGGTTGAGCACTTCCAAGCGGTGAATCCCCGCAGTCGTTTCTTCGCTGATTCCACGGATTCCACCGAGCAATTCCGGGTAGCGATCATGGACCATCGCCGTCAAATCACCACCGTCGTCAAGAATCATGTTCAGCGGCTTGCCGGACGGAAAGTGCAGTGTCTGCTCGATGCACCAATCGAATTCTTGCTCGTTCATTCCCTTCCAGGCATAAACGGGAATTCCGGCCTTGGCCATCGCCGCCGCCGCTTGGTCCTGGGTCGAGAAAATATTGCAGCTACTCCAAGTAACTTCCGCACCAAGCTCGATGAGCGTTTCGATCAATACGGCGGTTTGGATGGTCATGTGCAGACATCCGGCGATGCGTGCACCGGCCAACGGCTTGTCCGGACCGTATTTTTTGCGGAGCGCCATCAGCCCCGGCATCTCGTTCTCAGCCAGCATGATCTCTTTGCGGCCATACTCTGCCAGCGAAATGTCTTTTACCTTGTAAGGCAGTTTGGTGGCTTCAAC
Source organism: Pirellulaceae bacterium (assembly GCA_041751935.1). Classification (GTDB taxonomy): domain Bacteria; phylum Planctomycetota; class Planctomycetia; order Pirellulales; family Pirellulaceae; genus JBBSJZ01. The sequence goes on from JBGSIA010000098.1 coordinate 27,703, forward strand.
TTGCGACACTTGTGTCAATCTCCAATATTCGTGGACGTAAATCGTAAGTACGCGCGCCACGCCAGAGGGGCTGAGGACCCAACACGGGGACTCCCGCTGGTTCGCAATCCCCCGAACGCTAACGCTCGCGGGTAGAAAGGATTCTCAGCGATAACCGCCAATCAGCCTCAAGTTTTCACTAATATATGCCGATGCGAGAATTTTTGAAGGCCGTATCTCCTGTTTCCCGCCACCTGCTCACGTAAATAGCCAGCTTTCGAGTGGGTGGTCAAGACTTCGGCAGTTCGGCGACTTCGTTAAATTCTGGCAGAGTATCACCGAGAATTTCCTGAATTTCCCGGCGAATATCTGGCGTCAAATGAGCAAAGCCATCCAGCGTTTCGTTGCTGGTTAACGTCCGGCGAAGCTGGGTCAGAATGGGCTTTCGCACTTCATCGGGCAATTGGGCAAAGGCGTCGGAGTAGATCAGGTAGCTGCATGGGTAGCGGAAGAGTCGCGTCTGTAAATCAAGCTGCCGCAGACTGCGGCCCTTTGCGTCAGGTTTCCCATTCATGGGAAACTCCTCGGCAAAAGTGGACGTACCTTGAACGGGCGAAGTTAACAGCAAGTCATCCTTCATCAGCAAGCGATCAACTACGCGAGTCACCGCAGCGGCGATGCGTCGTTCGGCTATGTCACTGACGAAGCCTTCGGGGCGCTCCAGCAACTCGTTCATCTGATACGACTGGGCCAGCGCCAGACGCGTTTCAAAATTGGCTGCCGCAATCGCATTGTGCATTTGCGTTTGGTGTTCCATCACCATCAATGCCACCAAGTCACTGTCGTTACTCAAATACGGGTCGGTGCGAACCACCGTCGACAAGTTCGTGCAGTTTGCTCCAGAGTCCAAGTCCAATTCTTTGGGAGCCGTCCGCTCCAGACTGATCAGATTTCCCATGTGCCGCATGGACCCGTGAGTGCCGCTGACGTACCAACCGCCCCAACGTTGCTCGAAGGGACTCGTGTTGTCTGTCGTGTAGGTACCGCTGCCAAGTAGCGGATGTCCAGCACCATCAACGACGACGCTGCGAACTAAGTACCCAGGCACGTCCTGTGTTCGGCTTGAGGCGTGGCACGTTAAACACTGTCCGCGATCACGCACGAATTGTGGTTCCTCGTCTTTCGCTTGGGCGAGGGTGTAGAAGATTGCACCTTGCTGGGGATCGGTCGCCGCCAACTCCAGCACATCGCCATTCTGGCACCAACCGACGTAAACATCGTCGTTGAAATAAACTGCCCGAGGACGACGTGGCGAAATGCGATGCAGTTGCAAACTAGTCTTGCTGAACACCAGTGTTTGGGAACTAACCGGTACCTCCAGGGCACTCAACACACTTGGCAGATAGCCGTGCTCGTCGTCGAAGATCAGTTGTGTTTCGCCAGAGCGAACCTTCTCGGCCAGCTTGGCGACGGGGTCACTGACGGGGGCGTTTAAGTAGTCGATGGGCTGTTGCTCAAACGCCGCCATCTGGGCCTCGGCTGGTGCAATAACGTGCATGCAACTCCAGGCAACCAGCGTCAACGAAAGTAAAGGTTGGTGTCTCATCCGAATTTCCTCCCAGACAAAGCAATCGATATCAGTTGAAGATAACCGACTCAAATGTGCACATCAAGGTCTACGTTTGTTGGGTTGCTGATGATTTTTGAGTGATGAGCACCACAAGAACGTCGATGCAGCCTCTGTGCAAAAATCCAGGTGTGACGACATGGCACGGGCGTTGCGAGAACGAATCATCGGCCTGTGCGGGCAACGAGGGGCCAACGGTACAAAACTTTGTCGCGAATGTGGGAAATGCAGTCCAAGCAACTGCTCTACAATAGGTCGGTGTGTGCACTTCTACCGTTTGGCGAGCACAATAATTCGGCCGCTTTCTCCGCAGGTTTTTGCATGACGACTACCTTACAGCACTGGCTTGTGTGTTTGACACTTGCATTTTTAGTTCCATTGGGGACGCACTCAGTAAATGCGAACGACCCCGTATTTTCTGGGCCTCAAGTTGGTGAAGCGTTGCCGCCGCTGCCCATTGAAAGGGTGCTCAGTAAGTCTGACGGCGAGCGATTGGACCTCGTCGAGCGTGCCGCCGGCAAGCCAACGCTGGTGATTTTCTTTCATGCTCGCACTCGTCCGGGATTTGCTCTAACGCGAGCGCTGCTCCAATATGCGAATAAAAAACAGGACACGGGGTTGCAGCCCAGCATTGTTTTTCTTGCTGATGACGTTAGTGAGACGCGAAAGTGGATCGAAACCATTCAAAAGTTGTTGCCCAGCGAAGTCACCTATGGCGTGTCGCACGATGGAATCGAGGGACCAGGTGCTTACGGATTGAACCGCAACATGACGCTGACCGTTTTGGTAGCCAATGAAGGTAAAGTCACGGGAAACTTTGCCCTCATTCAACCGCAACTACAAGCCGATGGTCCCAAGATTTTGCAAGCAATCGCCGATGTGACTGGCGGTGGCCCATTGCCCACAGTTGACGAGTTGCTGCAAGCACCAAGTTCTGGGCGAGAAAAGATGAAATCGCGTTGATTCGATTCGTCTGGCGTCCTGCAGGAGATCATTGCTAGACTACGTGGCGTTGCATCCGTCTTCTCGAGCGAAGGATCGCCGTGATGTCGCACACTATTCCTAGTCATCAGCCGGACTCGGTTAGGATACTTATTTCTCGACTGGGCGATGTCGCTGAGGTAGTGCTAACGCTGCCAGTTGCTTGTGCGATTCGCGACCATTACCCGGAGGCCTGGATCGGTTGGATTGTTGAGGCGCCCTCCGCTGCTCTGCTGAAGAATCATCGCGCGATCGACGAGCTGATTGTACTTCCACGGCACTGGGCTCATTCGTTGCCAACGATCCGCCAGGCGAAGCAACAGTTGCGAGATTACTGCGTTGATATGTCGATTGATTGTCAAGGGATCACTAAATCGGCGTTGGCTGGTTGGTTGTCCGGAGCACCTCGTCGGCTCGGCTACAACGGTCATCACGGCCGTGAATTGAGTGGCCTGTTTTATACTGAGCGAATCGCACCGGTATTCAGTCACATCACGGACCGTGCACTGGAGTTGTTGACGCCGTTGGGAATCAATACGCCGCGAGTTCGCTGGGATGTACCGATCAGTCACGCGGCGCGGATGTGGGCGATGAGGTGGCGAAAATCGATCTCCCAGAAAAAGCTAGCGATCATGAATGTCGGTGGATCGTGGGCATCGAAACGCTGGGAACCAGCACGTTTCGCCGCGACCGCGAGATACATCCACGATCGGTATGGTTTCCAAACTGCCGTCATTTGGAGCAACTGCAACGAATATCTACTGGCGGAGGAAGTTGCCGAACTCTCTGCCTCAGCGGCCATGTTGGCGCCAGATACTGATTTACCGCACTTGGCTGCGATGCTGGACACCGCCGATTTATTTGTGGGAGGTGACAGCGGAGCGTTGCACTTGGCCATCGCCGTGGGAACGACATCGATCGGATTGTACGGCGCGACTCGTCCCACGGATTCAGGGCCGTACGGCCAAATCGCACTGCAGCGAGCCTATGAGAAAGGGACACTTCGTCGCCGTCGCCGCGCTGACAGCGAAGCGATCAATCAAATTGGTGTTGAGCATGTTTGCCAGCAAATCGACGAAATCGAAGCCGAGAAATTGGCCTCCGCTCGCGCCGCATGATTCCGAAGCAAGCATCGACTTCCCACCACGAAACTACTCAACCGCCACCGACGAGCGTCACAACTTCGACTTCGTCACCGTCGTTCACAACAGTTGTTGCGTAGTCCTCTCGCGGTACGACGTCCGCATTGACTTCGACCGCTAGGTAGTTTGGTGGAACGTCGACAGTCAGAAGCAGTTCAGCAACGCTGATGCTTGCCGGAATCGAAACGCTACGACCGTTGACGGTGATCGCGATCACGCGCTAGCCTCATCAAATGCGCTATCGAAAGCTCGACCGCTGGGCGAGAAGTCCAGTTTCTTGGTGAACTCACACGCTTCACGAGCGCCGAACGTACGCTCCATACCGCTGTCTTCCCACTCAATCGATAGCGGGCCTTGGTAGCCGATATCGTTGAGTGCACGAATGATCTCTTCAAAATTCACGGCACCTCGACCGGGGCTGCGGAAGTCCCAGCCACGGCGTGGGTCGCCAAAGTTCAAGTGGCTGGCATTGATGCCGCTGCGCCCGTCAAGTTTGACAATCGCGTCTTTAACGTGAACGTGATAAATCCGGTCCGGAAAAGCACGAAGAAATTGAACGGGATCGATGCCTTGCCAAATCAGGTGGCTGGGATCAAAGTTAAAACCAAACTCGGGACGGTTGTCGAGCGCATCCAAGGCACGCTGAGCCGTGTAAATATCAAAGGCGATCTCGGTAGGGTGAACTTCCAAGGCGAACCGCACGCCACATTCACCAAACACGTCCAAAATCGGATTGAATCGCGTCGCAAGCAGATTGAATCCATCATCGATCATGCTGGACGGAACCGGCGGGAACGAATACAACAAATGCCAAATGCTGCTTCCAGTAAATCCATTGACCACACCGACACCGAATTTCTGTGCCGCGCGAGCGGTATCCGCCAGTTCTTTGGCCGCTCGCTCATTGACGCCTTTCGCATCGCCATTTCCCCAAACGTGTGCTGGCAGGATCGCCTTGTGTCGCGAGTCGATGTTGTCCAAAACGGCTTGACCGACAAGGTGGGCGCTGATCGCGTGGCATTCCAGCCCCGCTTTATCCAGCAACGCACGATGTTTGTCGCAGTAATCATTCTCCGCCAGCGCCCGATTGACTTCGAAATGGTCGCCCCAACATGCAAGTTCGATACCGTCGTAGCCAAAGTCGGCGGTCATACGAGCCATTTCGCTGATTGGCAAGTCGGCCCACTGGCCGGTGAACAAGGTGACGGGTCGAGCCATGGGATACTCCGAAACGAAATTCGACGATGGGGTGTACGAACAGAAACATTGTAGAACACGCGTGGCGTATTGTGCGCTGGCACCGCCGTGTCCTGCAACAACCCTTTGCAATTCGAATGTTGAAGTCGGATTACCCCAAGATTCTGAATTGGCTTGTTGTACCCGAGCTAGTCGCTCGCCTACGATATAGAACCGGCCGGAAAGGGAGTTCGTACTAGCCGTATGACTCTCTCTCGCAAAATTTTTGCCTTTTATGTCCTCTTACCCTGACGCGCCGCCGCCACCACGCCAAAACCGTAATGAACCCACGGGTCGTCGCTTGCGAATTGAACCACCAGCATCGGCAATTCTGGTTGGCATGGTCGGAAAGACTCGCGTTTACGTGACGTTTGCGTTGCCGATCGCCGTGGTCGGTTGCATCGCCATCGCTGGGATGCTGGGCGTACGTCCGGGAAACGTCGACTTGCTCGTCGCGCTGGTGCTAGGCAGTCTCTTTTGGCTGGCGGGTAGTGCGCTGCAGCTTGTTTCGCATCTGGCGTTCTGGAGTATTCGCGGCGAGGCTTGCGAGAGCGTTACGGTTGGACTGCTGGGCGTGGAGTTCCCGCCGCTGCACGTGACTCCACGAGTTTCATCGGCGTTGTCACTAGCGACGGTATCACCACTGGCGGTTGCCGGTTTAGTCTGTTTAGCTGTCGGCGCATGGTGGGCAAACGAAGCCTTTTCGCTGAGGCAACTACCTTGGACGGCTCCTTCGTTTGGGAATTCAGTTGCTGACAGCGTTTGGCATGCTGGTGGTGTGCTGTTGTTGTTGCAGATGCTGTGCCAGTTATTCCTGTTGCCCCGAACTCCAGGTCGCCAGATTCTGTTGGCGGTCGTGGCGTCGCTACTTCATCACCTGCCGCTGCCGCAGATCGTCACCGTTGCACGTCGACTATTAATCTTGACCGCCGTGGTGACGTCCATGATCGCTCTTTCCCTTGTGCCTTTCGAGGCCAAGTCGCCAGTGTTGCGGTGGCCGATCTTATTCTTCGTGGCGATTGTGTTGTGGATGTCAGCTAGGCGTGAGGATGTCGAGCGTCAACTGTGGTGCCTAGTGAACGCCGAGTCCGCTCGCCGTGGACCGGCCGAGTTCGGTCGCCTTGGCCGGATCGTGAATCGGTTGCGTTCTGGTTCGCGCCGACGAAAGGCGTTGCGGGCGTTGGAGCGAGAGCACAACGAAGCAGTGGACGAATCGCGATTGGACGGAATCCTGGATCGATTGCGTGAGCATGGCCAAGCGTCGTTAACGGCTGACGAACGCGGGGTTCTGCGACGAGTGAGTGAACGGCTGCGTGAACGGAAATAGCAAACCCCTGCATTCGTAACAATCCGTACCATTTTTTCCCATTTCGCTGCTTAGCGGGTGATCAATCAAGGGAAAATGGCACTTCATGGCCACTGCGGTAGTAGTGTTTCGATGTGGTTCTCTTCACCCACGGCAAATTCGCCGTTGGTTGTTCAGTAAACCGCTAGAGCCAATCGGATAAGAGGGACAGCCCTTTTTTCTAGTACCTACTGCAACTGTCGTTCTATGATTGCGACTTCCGCTACCAATACTACCGATTCTGCGACAATCCCGTTGGCGCTGAGTTCGATTCGCGACTTCACGTGCGTCGAACCGAATACGCAGAACGAGTCGGACCAGTTGGCAGAGGCGTTAGCGATTAAGTTCGAGGAACTGAGTCTTATCTATGAACTAACCGAACGGTTGACGTTGGAGGAGAAGCCGTCGGCAATTTGTGTCGACCTTCTGGATCAACTTGCGCTTTGTATCAAGAGCGTGACATTGGCGATCGAGTTGTTTGCGGACGACGATGCAAACATCACCTCAGAAACATTTCAAACCGGCGAATATTTGCCGCCTTCGCGAATTCACTATATCGCAGCACTCGCCAGCGAACTTTGGAAGTCCGCGACGAATCCTACGGATACCGGCAGTGTTATCGTTCTCAACAACGTCCCTGATCCAGAGACACCGTCATCGCTGCGAATCGTGATGGTGCCAATTGCACGTCAATCGACACGGCTTGGATACATGATCGCGATCCGGCGCGGCGATGCACCGGAGTTTGGGACTGTCGAAGCCGATTTGATGCGCAGCACGATGATGATGTTGGCCGTGCATTTGATCAATCAGCGCCAATACATCGAGATGCAGCAGATGTTCGAGGGAACGGTGCGGTCGCTTGTTTCGGCGCTCGATGCTAAAGACACATACACTTGCGGACACAGTTCGCGTGTTGCCGAATTGGCGGTTACGTTGGCATCACGTTTGGGTTACGACGAAGAACAACTTGCGACCATTCGTATGGCGGGCATTCTGCACGATATCGGCAAGATCGGTGTGGATGATTCAGTGCTCCGCAAAGACGGAAAGCTGACGACCGAAGAGTTTGATCAGATTAAGTTGCATCCGGTTCTGGGTTACGAAATACTTAAAGGCATCAAGCCGTTTAAAAAGATTCTTCCAGCGGTTCGCCATCACCATGAATCGTGGGACGGAAGCGGATACCCTGACGGACTGGCCGGTGACTCTATTCCCCGTGATGCCCAAGTGATCGCGGTGGCCGACGCATTCGATGCCATGAGCAGCGATCGTCCCTACCGTCCAGGTATGCCCATTGAACGCGTCATCGAAATCTTCCGAAAGGGGCGCGGACAACAATGGGCCGCTGATATCGTTGACGTACTGCTGCAGTGCGAAGGTCTGATCGAAGAAGCCAAATCGCTCTAATTGATCCGCACGGTTACGTTGGCGGCGATCTCCTACTGTGCGTCTCGATTTCCGCTTCACTGGTGATCCGCTCAGTGAGTGTCTCGGGTATTATGTTGCTGACGTTCATACGACAGCACCAATGCCTCTTCACGTTTGTTTGTATCATCGAGACAGACCATTATCTAATCGCGACCGACGAAGCCGGATACGGCCCCAAGTTGGGTCCTCTCGTGGTCGTGGGTTCGCTTTGGAAAGTGTCTACCAAGACGGCTGATCCGTTTGCGGTACTCAGGCAAATCAAGTTCGTCGCTGGCCGTAAGATTGCTGTAGGCGACTCCAAAAAGATCTTCAAGCCCGGAGTAGTCGGTGGACTCGTCTCGCTGAGATTCGTCGCTTGGACAGCTCTGCGGTGTTGTGGTTACAATGATCCATCGCTACGTCGAGCGCTGGAGAGCATCGCTGCGAAGGATATCGAGGCAATCGCATCGGCGCCGTGGTTAGCAAACTTTGATGATATATTGAATTTAGTCTCCGATGCGTTGGTTTGTGATGAACTGGCGAGCACTTGGTCGCAAGGTTACGAGCGACTGGTTGACGTCCGCTCGCGAATCCTCACGGCAAAGCAGTTCAACGCTGCTTGTAACGTTGCGTACAATAAGTCCGATTTGCTTTCCGCCACGACGCTGGGCATCGTCGACGAACTCGTTGGACTTTTACACGCTCGCGATCAGAGTACCCGTCAATTCATCGACGTGTTTTGTGATCGCCACGGAGGCCGCCGATTTTATGCCGCGGTTTTGCAACACACCTTCGCCGATTCCCTGTTAACGGTAGAATCGGAAACTGCAACCGAGAGTGTTTATCGACTGACCAGTGAAGGACGAGTGATGCGAGTTCGATTCACCGTGAAAGGCGATTCGTTCGCACCCGTCGCTCTGTCGTCAATGATTGCAAAGTTCCTCCGCGAGTGTGCGATGCGTTCACTCAACGAGTATTTTTCTGCCAAAATCCCCTCCCCCAGTCCCTTGAGACCGTCGGCTGGATATCCGGTGGACGCAGACCGATTCTTGGCCGAGATCGCCGAGGTAATTCGTCGAGAAAAGATCAAAATCAGCGACCTTGTCCGCTCTCGCTAAAACAATTTCCTGTAGCGGGTCGCTATATTGCCAGCAGTTCGGGCTCTAATGTAGGTGGCAGGTTAGATCGGCAAAAACGACTGCACCTCTCGCTGGGGCACAGTGTGTCTCGGCAAGAACATCGCACGATATGTCGAGTTTGTTGATTCTTTATCTGCCACTCACCAAGGTACAATTCTTCTTATCCTGGAGTGTTAATGATGTTGTTTCCGATCTCTGGTTCGTTGTTCTGTACTCGACGCTGGTTATTTGTAACCACAATCCTCTCGGTTGGTCTCCGTGTCAGTTTCGTTTCTCCTTTGCTAGTCGCCGATGAACCGCCAGCAGCGGAAGCAGCGTCGGATTCCAAGTCTGGTGACGTCCCAGCAACTGAGGACAAAGCAACTGAGGACACCGCAATCGAAGTTCCTGACGGTACGCCAAAAGAGCTGTTCGATTTCATTGCCAGTACGATGCAAAACAGAGGACGCGACCTCGAATCGGTAAAGAAGGCAGCTCGTGCGGTCGTTGATGCAGCGGCGAAAATTCGGACGATCGATAGTGTGTCGTTAGAGGATGAAATCAAGGCAATTGGCCAGCAGCTACCGGCACTGGAGTTCCTCGCTCGCATGGACAAGCAAGCTAAAGTTGAGCTAGAAGAACTTGTTGATGCTTTAGCACAGGACGAGCGACCTGCGATTCGTCGTGTTGCCCTGTTCGAGAAAATGAAGTCGGAAATCGCGGTTGCCCACCGAGGCTCCGAGGACGATCAACGCGCGTTGATCGCTCGGTTCACCGAGTTGATTGACAGTGAAGGGCTCGATTCACAGAGCCTGCAAATTGCGTCGATGCTCGGTCGCTCACTCGGTGCGAGCGAGAATAGCGAACTAGCGGCGACATTCCATGAAGATATGGCAGATCGTCTTAGCAAGTCCGATGACGAACGACTTCGTGAGCATGCGGAAAAAATGTTGGGCACGGCGAGACGATTGCGATTGCCCGGCAATATGATGGAAGTATTCGGTACGTTGGCTGATGGCGAAACTCTGGATTGGGGTTCGTATCGTGGCAAGGTCGTGCTGGTGGATTATTGGGCCAGCTGGTGTGGGCCGTGCCGAGGCGAAGTGCCAAACATGAAACGCAATCTTGAGAAATACGGCGATCGCGGCTTCACTATTCTCGGCATCAACATGGACAATACCCGCGAAGCCTTTGAGAAGTATATTGAACAGGAGCAGATTCCTTGGGCGAATCTAGTTTCAACCAATGACGAGGGCAAAGGTTGGGACCATCCGATGACGGTTCACTATGGTGTATCGGGGATACCCACAGCGATCTTAGTTGATCGTGAGGGAAAGGTGGTGTCTCTATCCGCACGAGGAGCTAGGCTCGACGCGTTGTTGACCGAGCTTATTGGCGACGTTGAACCGCCAGAGTAAGCCTATCGTCATGCAACATCGTTGGTGATGATGAATTGCTACGGTTGCTTGTTCATCGAACGAGCATAGATATTGCAAAAGTCGACCGGACCTGTCGCTACAAGTGTGATCGCGTCATCGGACGTCGGGGTCGCAAGTTCCAGTAGATCGACGCTATTGCCGTTGACCGTAATCGAAAATTTCCCATCAACTTCGCTTGCCTCGATCCGATTCCAACCGTTCGCGGCTTGCAGGTGCTTTGCAATCCGCGGCTCACTGAGGTCAATTCGAGTCGTTGAATTGGTCTGGACGATCGCGTTGCTGGTCGCGGACTTCAGTCTTACGTCAACAACGAATCCTAATTTCTCAAATGTTTCAGTCGATACCAATTCGCTAGGCTGTCGCTCGTCGCCTTTATAAGAAAGAACCCAGTCCGCGACTTCCCAATGTGATTCAGCCGCAGGTTTTTTCCATCCGCTTAGGTCAAGTCCTGTGTAGAGAGAACGATAGCCTCGATCGGCAATCGCTACCTGGTCGGGTGAAATATCGGTTGGCGGAAGCTCTTGGATTCTTACGTTGCGGTAATGCACGATGCCGCCTTCGGACTCCAGGCAGATGTATCCTTTTCGCGGCGTGCATTCCTTTCCTCTTGTGACGACTTTGCCGTTCACGGCAAGTGACAATTCGCCGTCACGAGCTTCGATTCGGTAGTGGTTCCATTGCGGACTCGGATTCGACAGAAGCTCGACCGGGAACGCGCGGCTGCCGCCTCGTCCGTTGATCGGCGTCATGGTCGCTCCATGAATCGGAAAGATGTCTCCGTGCGTTGTATGGCTTTTGCTATCACCGTAGGCGCTCTCAAGAATCTGAATTTCGATTCCCCGATGAAAGGGAACTCCTCGCGAAGTGATGTCATCGGCCCAAACAAAAACGCCTGCGTTGCCGCGAGGAACCAAATGCCGCCACTCCAATTCCATGATGAAGTTCTGGTACATTTTCTCGGTCCGAATTTCACCAATCGGTTTGCCGCTGCACACGAGCAAACCGTCTTGGTAACTCCAAGTTTGGCTCGGTGTGTTTGTGCGGACCCAACCCGAGAAGTCGTTGCCGTTGAACATTGCCTTAAAGTTATCGTCAGCACTTGACGGTGAAAATCCAACTACGAATAGCAGGACAGCGATACCGTGCGAAAGTTTATTACGCATTGATGATCTCGTAGTTTGGAAGGAACCGCAGTTTGTATTCGCGTGGATCGTCAAGGACACTACCAAGCAAGCGGTGATAATCACTTACATCCTCTCCCGCGAAGAAGACTTTGTCGTCCTGCGGCGCCGCCAATATCTTACTCACTCTCGGCGCCGAACCGACTGCATTGACGGAATAGGATTCTAACGCGAAAGAATCTGTTGCCCAGCGAGTGACCTGAAAACGTGTCGGCTCAGGGATAAGCTCGCCGTAAATGGTCCCCATCACCTGCTCGTAGTGTGACTGCGTGACTTCGGTCACGCCAACATAGACTGGCTGTGTCAGGATCACCTTGTGCCGTGGTCCTTCGCTTTGAACCCGCTCTGGAAATCTTTCGACTTCACCCTCTGCCTTGAATGCCGCTTCGATTTCCTCAGGTGTACTTTCCATCAGGAATTCGCCCAGCGGAATGAGTCGGAACTTCATGCCGATGCTGTTGGTGTACTCGATCAGCACTCCGAGGTACTTCGCCCACGCTTCCTGATGGGTTTTCGCCTGATCGGCGTCGAACGGGGCGATCGCCGGTGGAGGAGCATCGGCCGGTCGGCTGTGCCGGGTGTCTGGTGGACTTGGTCTGGGGAGCTGTGTCGTCTCCCTCAGCATCTGCTTGACTGCTTCTACTGAGATGACGACTCGCAACCCTGTATAATGATTTCGACCGAGCGGAGGACTGCTCCATCGAAATGAAGACCTCAGGTTTGCTGGATTGTCATAGTAACGCCCCCCCCGGACGACTCTCGAATCCGCGAAGGAGTCTGCGTTCGAGGGATCGACATCGACACGATTGGGGGACGTTGCATAGCCGGCCGAAACCCAAGGATCTTGCGCCCATTCGAAAACATTCCCATACATGTCTGAGAGTCCAAACGGGTTTGCTTTCAGCTCGCCAACGCGATGGGTGCGAAGATCTGAGTTCAGCATATTCCAGTCTGCGGGCTCCTGAGTGTTATACTCATCGCCATGCCAGTACCGGGTCACGGTCCCTGCCCGACAGCTATATTCCCACTCTGCCTCGGTTGGCATCCGGTAGCCAGTTCCATCCAGGACCGTCACCGTAAAGCCTGATCTCAAATAGAAAGGCTTCAAGTTTTCCCGCTGGCTAATTCTTGCACAAAACTCGGCCGCATCATTCCAACTCACGGTTTCCACAGGAAAGTTGGCAGTCTCCATGCCATCGACGAATTCGCGACCGTCACCAGTCGCCGAAAAGTGCGCTGGGTTGGTCCCCATGACCAGCTCATAATTTCTCTGCGTGACTTCGGTTGCGCCGACATACACAGGCTGAGTCAGCACAACTTTGTGCAACGGCCCTTCGCTCTTGATGCTGTCTCGCCACTGCTCGTCTTCACCAGCCACCTTCAATGCCGCTTGAATCTCTTCGGGGGTGCTCCCCATCATAAACTCGCCCGGCGGGATGAGGCGGAACTTCATGCCGATGCTGTTCTCGTACTCGACTGGTACGCCGAGGTATTTCGCCCAAGATTCCTGATGGGCTTTCGCCTGGTCCGCATCGAACGGGGCGATCGCGGGGGCTGGAGCATCGGCGGGCCAGCCGTGCCAGCCGGTGCTGGAGATCATTTTGGGATCTTGAGCCGGAGTGCCAGCGATTGATGGTTCGATGACGCCACCGTCCCAGACGATTTTGGATTGAGGTAACGCCTTGGCAAGTCGTCGTACGGCAGCTTCTGTCAATGTATTGGATGCGAGATCGAGATATTGCAGTCGCGTTCCCTGTGCCAGATGAACCAGTGCTGCATCGGTCATTCCCGACCGCGTGAGGATGAGACTGGTACAGTTCGCACTTTTCAAAAGGATCGGGAGTAAATCACTGCTCACCGTGGTGCCCCATAGCCACAGTAACTTAACATGCGGATTCTTTGCCAGGGCTATGGCAGCCGACCGCGTCAACGCGTCGGCATAGGTGATCTTGATCTGCTCAGCAGCGGATGTCTCCAGTAATCGCAACGCCTGCGCGCCAGGTTGTTTCCTCGCATGAAAGCCGTGAAGGCTGAGTGCATAAGGCAAATTCAGTTGCCCGATTTCTGCGAACAACGCGTCATCGGCACCGTCGACCCGAAAACTCGCGCTCGTGAGGTTGGGAAACTGCTTGAGAAGCTCGACGTTCTCACTGGTGAGCGGGACGGCAGCGTCGTCCAGGCTGGTCAAAGCGGTCCCGACGGGCGATTCCAGCAGTTCACGCAGCATCGATGAATCAAGCGGGAAGAGTTGTTCGCCTGGGGCGTTGATACCGTCGAGGCTCCGCAATGGCTTTAGAAGTGTGATGATGTCACGTGCTGTCGCGACATCGCAGGGTTTTCCAAATTGTATATATTCAAGCTCAAACGGTTCATCCGGAAGCACAACACCTTGAGCCGGCCAGAGATCGCGAGGCTGAGCCTCGCCAGCAACATGAATTTTTAACAGGCTCATGTAAGGGAGTACGGCGGTGGCGGCCAGGCGGTGAGGTTCGTCATCCACGGGAGCAGGACCAAACACTCCGCCGTCCCAGTGAATGCGGCATTGCGGGTACCGCTGTGACAACGTCGCCAGGTCTGCTTCCTCCATTTTTGTTCCTTCCAATCGTAGTGTCTGCAGATTCGCCAACTCATGCAGGCTCAGCAGACCAGCCACAGTAGTCTGCGTTTGATCCAGGTTGAGCCCAGTGAGAGCACGTAGTGCTTTGAGCTGCTGCAATCCTTGATCGGTGATCGCGGTTGAGTCTAAGCGAAGACTCCTCAGCCGTCGCAGTCGCCCCACATGCTCCAGACCTGCATCGGTGATGGACGTGCCGTCGAATCTCAATAATGAAAGCTGTGGCCATTGCTCAAGCACGGCCAGGTCCTGATCCGTCAGGGGAGATCCCGACAGGTAAAGGTCTCTCAGCGGGAGCGTAGCGAGTTTCCTGAGGCCGTGCGCAGTCATGCCCGTAAAGGATAGGTTCAACGAACTCAGCAGTGACAATTCACTCAGCGTCGTTGCCAACTCATCAGTGATGGGGCAGCCAGCCACTGCCAAAGTTGTCAGTTGAGGAGTGTTGGAGAGGTGCCGCAGCCCAGCATCCGTGATCTGCAAACAAGCATTCAAACCGAGACTCTGCAATTTTGACCAATGACGCAGTTCTGCCAGCCCCTGGTCAGTGACCTGTGTGTAGTGCAGCTCCAGTCGCGACAGCTCCGCACAACGTCGAAAACACTGCAGGCCAGCATCAGTGACTGGTGTTTTAGTCAAACCGACCGACTGCAGCCGAGCACATTCGGTAAAGATCTTCAGGTTCTCATCGGTCGCCTGCTGGTTCCCATTGAGTGTGACTGCGATCAATTGAAACGGTTCGGAAGGTAATTCGTCTTGACCGGTCAATGTCGTCGGTTGACCATCAATGCCGATGGTCCCTCCGACCGACAGCACCCACTTTGCCGCCTCGCGGTCGACCTCTGCTGAAGCGGCATCGGTTTTCGCTGGAACTGGAGCGATTGCGATGTTTTGATCTGGGATGCTCGCGCGAGGTGGAGGCAGATGATCGTCCGGGTCCATGCTGCCGGTTGCATAGCCGTAGGCTTCGATCTCGGCGTGGTCAGCAGTGCCATCGTGATTCGTGTCGGCATTGTCGAAGTGCCACAGTAAGCGGGGGCCGTTGCGGTGCGGCTCTTGAGTCGCAAACAGTTCCATCTCCTCGCGGGTTAGCACGCCGTTGAGGTTGTGATCGGCAGCGTCCCACGCGCCACGGGGCCACGCTTTGGGACCGGGCAGATTCGTATAGACAGCCACAGCAATCAGACCGGCGACCAACCCGCAGATCATCCCGCCGATGGTCTTCTTCAGGGAGTGCGGGGGCTTGCTTGTTGGTGTCTTCTGGACTGCGTTGATTTTAGAAGGCCGAGCTTCAACACAGGTCACCTTACCGTCGTGCTGTAACTCGTTCTGACAGCGGGCGAGCAGTTCGGCGACTTCTTGAGCGGTTTGATAGCGGTCATCTCGCTGCTTCTCCAGCAGGCGGAAAATGATGGTCTGTAGCCAGTCCGGCGTTTCGGGAATGACATCATCCAAGGGGCGGGGTGTGTCTTCGCAGACTCGTTTGAGAACTGCGATCGTGTTGGCTGCGCGGAAGGGAGGACGACCGCTGACCATCTGGTACAGCACGCTTCCCAGACTGAACAGGTCGGCGCGGTGGTCCAGCGTTTCGCCTCGCGCTTGTTCGGGCGCCATGTACATCGGCGTCCCGGCGATCATTCCGCTTTGCGTCATGCTGGCGTCGTCGACTGCACGAGCGAGACCAAAGTCAGAAATCTTAGCGCGTTCGCTGATGCCCTCCGAAAGCAGAATATTGGACGGCTTGATGTCGCGGTGGATCAGATTGGCCGCGTGTGCGGCAGCCATCCCACTGGCAACCTGCTGCCCGATCCTCAGAATGTCCGGGACCTCCAGCGGACCGTGTCCATCCATCCGCTGCTGTAACGTCTGCCCCGGAATGTACTCCATCACCAGATAGGGAATCGGTTCTTCTTCCACGGCATGAATGGCGACGATGTTTTCATGCGTCACAGCAGCGGCCGTGCGTGCTTCCCGCAGGAACCGCTTGCGGGGCGGCGAGGTCGAAGCGAGTTCGGGACTCATCAGCTTGATCGCCACCACCCGGTGCAATTTCTCATCGAACGCTTTGGCAACAATCCCGAACGCACCACGTCCGAGGATCTCTTCGATCTCGTAGTGTCCCAACCGGCCCAACCAACGAGTTCGGGTGGCTGGTTGCAGGTATTTGCGGAACTCGGCCTCGCCTGAGGCACGTTCGTCAACGGAATCCTCATCGGTGTCGGCGCCAGACGATTCGACCATTATTGTCGGTTCCATCTCCGAGTCGACCGCCACGGCCGGCGTCTCCAGGAACTGGCTGGTCTCAACATGAGTTCGCAGCAGTTCTTCCACCTGGACTCGCAGTTCCGTGTTACCATCACACGCATGTTCGAGGTAGGCGACGCGCTCCGCCGGATCGGTGATCTCGACGGCGCTCAGAAAAATATCTCGTTCGTTCATGATGTTGTCCCGCGACTGGTTCGCTCACGAAGTGTTTCGAACACTTTGGCTGGTTGTGGCCTGGTTGGCTGGTCTCAAAAACTCCCCTTCTGGAATACGTGGCGATCTTCGTCAGACAAGTGCGCCAAGAAAATGAAAAAGTGATTTGACGGCTCGATCAGGAGGAATCGGCTGAGCCCCGGCGGACCTCCCGCAGCAGCCACGCCTTGGCGTAAGCCCAAAGCCGGTCGGCAGTTCGGGGAGCCAGTTCAAGGGCCTGGCCGGCGTCCCGTAGCGAAAGACCGGCGAAATACCGCAGCTTTACCAGTTCACACGCAGTGGCGTCGATCTGTTCGAATCGCTGCAAAGCCTCGTCGAGCACTTCGAGCATACTGTCCCCGGCAGCGACCGGGACCTCCTCGATTTGAATCGTGATTCGCTGCCACTGGGCACCGTGCTTGTGGCGATGCTTGCGGCGGGCCTTGTCCACGAGGATCCGCCGCATGGCCTCCGCCGCAGCCCCGAAGAAATGCCGCCGGCTGGACCATGGCTGCACGTAATCCACGTCCACCAGTCGCAGCCAGGCTTCGTGGACCAGCGCGGTGGCCTGCAGCGTCTGCCCGGGGCGTTCCTGCGCCAGCTTCTCGGCGGCCACACGGCGAAGTTCTTCATACACGAGCGGCAGCAACGCCTCAGCAGCCGAGGAATCGCCTGAATCGATCTGTTGCAGGATTTGCGATACGTCGCTCATAAAGGCCAGAATACCTTCGCGAATCGAGCCACGCCATCAGCAAACAACTTGCAATAGGTGCCGACATGATGGTCTGGGCGTAACTCGCAGCGGTGTCTGCCAAGCGGAGACACCGACACGCCGATACCATTGTCGCGAAAATGCTCCGGCTTCATCGACCAAAGGCTATTCAACGATCGGGCGAACAAAAGGTGTAAAAGGTGGGCGGGGTGAACAAAAGGTGAAGGGGGTCGTTTTTGCGAAACGACCCCTTTCTCTTTTTCCGACTCCCGTATTACAGATATCACCCTTGTTGGCTGGAATATAGTATGGGCTGATGACACTCGCGTTAGTCTTCACGCCCGCTCCAACTGTTCCTGATGGTTCATTGGCTCTTTATGACACGAATCACACAAAGTTGGCTAATCGCTGTAGTATCAATCTCAACGACAGCTCTGTTTGCCGCTGATCCTCCGCAGCAGCCCGCTTCCGTAGCCACTGTCGCTGCTCAGATTCGGCCCAGCTTGGTCACCATTCGAGCTGTTGGCAGAGATAACGACGAGCGTAGTATCGGGACTGGATTTGTTATCGATTCTGCGGGCTTGATCGCAACGAATTTTCACGTCATTGGTGACGGCCGTTCGTTTACGGTGCAGCTTGCCGACGATCGGCGATTGAACGTCGTTGCAGTCGAGGCGTCCGAACGTACCGCCGACTTGGCAGTGATCCGAGTGGACGTTGCGGGTGAGGAGTTACCGTCGCTGAGACTCGCCGAGTCACCGATCGCGCAAGGAGACGCAGTCATTGCAATGGGAAATCCACTCGGGCTGGAGCGGAGCGTGGTGCAGGGAATCGTTTCTGCGATCAGAGATGTAGAAGGACGGGAAATGATTCAGCTCGCTATGCCCATTGAGCCCGGTAACAGCGGCGGGCCGCTGGTGGATATGCGAGGGCATGTGCATGGAATCATCAACATGAAATCGGCGATCGACGACAACTTGGCGTTCGCCATCCCTGTGGCTGCGCTGCGTACGCTCGTTGCCGATCCCAATCCGATCGCCATGGAACGTTGGGTTCAGCTGGCGAGTGTAGATCGCGAACTTTGGCTGCCACTGTTCGGTGCGAACTGGAAACAACGAGGAGGTCAAATAAGTGTTGACGGAACTGGCGTGGGATTTGGCGGCCGGTCGCTTTGTTTGCGCAAGGACGCTGCCGTTGATGTGCCTTTCGAGCTGGCCGTTTCCGTCAAGTTGGATGATGAATCTGGAGCTGCCGGATTGGTTTTTCACAGCGACGGCGGCGATCGACATTACGGTTTTTATCCCAGCGGCGGCAAGCTGCGACTTAGCCGGTTCGATGGCCCTAGCGTGTACTCGTGGAATGTACTTGCCGAGGTTAGCTCCAACCATTATCTGCCTGGACAGTGGAATGAACTTAAAGTCAGCGTCACAAAAGATCGCCTGAAATGTTATGTCAATGGGCAACAGGTTATCGAATCCGATGATCAAAAGCTGCGCTCGGGAGCCGTCGGATTGGCAAATTTTCGAGCCACCGAAGCAGAGTTCCGCCGTTTCAGGATCGGTAACGAATCGGAATTGAAACTATCCGCAGAAAGCCTCTCCTGGCTTGACGAAGTTCGTGAGCAACACCGAGTCCCGGATTTCGATTCCGCCAAACTCGAAGAATTGGCCCGTGATGGGGACGAGGTCGCGAGCGAGTTGATTCGCCAAGCCAACCAATTGGAGATACAGGCGAAACAGATGCGGACGCTTGCCGCTGACGTGCGCGTTGCTGAGGTCGCCCAACGACTGCACGACTTGATGCACACCGATCCGCCGCCGCCAGATCAGTTGCTACGGGCGACACTAGAAATCGCAGCGCTGGACGATCCGGATCTCGATGTGCAGTACTATCTCCGAAAAGTCACCTCGATGGCTGATGAAGTCCGCAAACAGTTGCAACAGGACGATGCACCTGAGAGCACGGACGCTGTCGCCCGTCGCGAGGTGCTGGACCGATACTTGTTCCAGCAATCCGGTTTCCATGGCAGTCGAGATGAGTACTACCATCGGGCGAACAGCCACATGAATCGCGTGATCGATGACCGCGAAGGCTTACCGATCACGCTTACCGTGCTGTACATGGAACTGGCCCGACAGCTGAACCTTGATGTCCGTGGCATCGGTTTGCCAGGCCACTTCATTGCCCAACATGTTGTCTCACAGAATCAAGCGTATTGGATTGACGTTTTCGAAGACGCCGTCGAATTGTCCGACACCGATATTACACGGATGGTTTTGATGGGGTCAGGGCGACAGCGTACCGACGCTGATACTGAACCACAAAGCAACCTGCAGATCTTAACTCGCGTGCTCAACAACTTAATCGGAGCAGCCCAACGCACCGGCGATGTCGAATCGTTGGTACGGTATACCGAGGCGCTGGTTGCCTTGGAACCCAGCTCTGGGCAGTATCGCATGATGCGAGTCATCATTCGCCATCAAACGTCGCGAGACAATTTAGCGCTCGACGACCTGCAATGGTTGCTCGACCATCAGCCTGTCGGAATCGACATGGAGGAAGTGCAGCGCATGAAAGAGTTTCTCGACTCCGAGAAATGAAACGAGTCCCCAGTCGCAAAGGCGACTGGGGGCTCAGGCGGTTTGGATTAAACCTTCTCTGCGGCAGCTCGCGGAGCAACTTCCTGTTCGATATTTGGCTCTTCAGAGTTGGTATTCTTGAGGTCAGGGTTCTCGTCGAGATACCGCTGCGTTGCTTCTTGATCAGCAACGGCAGCCGCCTCTGGCTCTCCGCAGCCTGTGAGTGCAATGGCACCAACCGAAAGGCCCAAACAAAGCGTCAGCCGACTAAGTAAGCGAACTGGGTGAAATGGTTTCATTCCGTGTTTCCTTGAGAGTTGAAAGAAAGCACGCTCGTCGACTGAAGTATCGAGAGCGTGCTGTAGTAGTTAAGTTCGTTGACTATTATTAGAAATTGATAAACGATTCTAGAAAGTGGCCGATATCGTTTCGCTTGCTGCACGTGTGCCTAGCGATCCCCACAAACCAAACGGACTCTTGGAGCCTTCTGGTACCGGGCTTCCTTGATAGACCTGGGCGCTCGTGCTATCGCCGGCCTCGATCGAGTCGGTAATGAACTTAACCGCCCCGTCGCCCATCAGAATGTGACAGCCACCTTGGTGACGGCTGCCTGGAGGTGCAATGGCGGAATTTCCGTGATACGTACCATTGTTAGCGATACAAAATTCGCTGTTTGGCGGCAATATCGTATTGAACTGTCCGTAAAGCGGTCGACCTGCGGCCCACTTGTATCCACGACGTTGCTCAGCATTTCCAACAGTTGTTCCTGAACCCCAGAAATTAGGTCGGTTCGGATCGAGCAGGGTTCTGCACGATGTCGCATTTCCCGCCATCCGCAAAATTTGACCAGAACCTGAATCAGTGCCAGCAGCCGTGGTTTGCTTTGCAAGTGTACGACTATCGGAATCACCCAAGTCCGTCGGGATTTCACCCATGCAGAACGTGTTGGCCAAACCGTCAAGCGTGTCGCGGAAAGCTGTCTTCTGACGCGGTGTGAACATTCCGCGACAGGAGGAGCGAGCCAACTCGCCGAGGTTTGCCGGGTTGACGCGGTTACTGTCGTCACGTGCATAGCCCCAATTGCTTAAGTAGCAAGAATCGCCGGAGCAGGCGACATAGTTGGTGCGACCGGCAGAAGGCAAGCCCACACCTGGATCGCTGGGGCATCGCAGCCCAGGAATCTCGGTCAACCAAGGCTCATAACGCGACGCCGCATGATGGCTGATCTGCATCAACGCATTCCCGCCCATCGATTGCCACATATTAGTCGTGACGGGGTCACGTAGTGGATTGGAAATTTGTTCCCAAATCGCCTGCTGCTCCATGAACGGCATTAAGCCAACCAAAATGCTCAACTCCTGGCGATTGTGGCCCGTGGGAGCAAGCAAACCGGCGGCATCGGTTGCCGCGCCAATGTATCGATTGGTGCCACCCATCAACTCCGGCAGTTGGTCGTAAGCCGCATGATAATTGTGAACCGCGAGGCCCAATTGCTTAAAATTATTGCTGCAACTCATTCGACGGGCAGCTTCGCGAGCAGCCTGGACAGCGGGTAAGAGCAACCCCACCAAAACGCCAATGATGGCGATAACAACCAGCAGTTCCACCAACGTGAAGCCGCGACGGACGGAACGTTTCATAACACGAATCCTTGAAAAGATGATGAAAGGGAAACAAAACTAACTCGAACCATGATAGCCAAAAGAACACGGCAACGTAAACGTATCAGATCGTTACTAGTGTTGGTACACTCCAGAACCTGAGTTACCACGAAATATATCGGGAAATCCTTCGAATTGTCGGCACTCCAAGTTTGGTGGGTTGTTTGAGGTAATTTTCAGCGTTTATTGGGGTAAACCAGGCGACAGTGCGTACCAATTAGTGATAGAGCAGTAGGACGAGAATCCGAACGGCGATTTGCGTGTTCAGTAGGCACGACTCCAAAAGGCACAGTGTTATCCTAGGCATAATGGCGTCAGCGACAACGAGCGACGAACGATATGAGTCGTTCCTGCGTTATTATTCTCAGGACCAGCAGCGGCTGTTTGCCTACATTCGCTCGTTGGTGTTTAACCATGCTGACGCCCAGGACATTTTTCAGCGATGTTGTCTGACTCTTTGGAAAAACTTTGAGCATTTTGATGTCCAGCGCGAGTTTCTGCCGTGGGCCTGTCGGATCGCATTTAACGAAGTGCGGAATTTCATGCGAGTCTCCGCCCGCGACCGATTGCGGTTCGATGACGAGCTGTTGGACCAATTGGCGCACCGGCGGGAAGCGGATCTCCAGACTCGTGACTCGCGACTGGACGCCCTGCAGTCATGCATTGGCGGTCTCGATTCAGCTGACCGTGAACTGGTTCGGATCGCCTATGACGATCAGTCGACCGTCGCTGAGTTCGCGAAATCATCCGGAAAGTCGACCCAGACTGTGTACAACCGTTTATGTTCAGTTCGCCAACGGCTGATGGAGTGCATTCAGCGTAAGCTAGCCGCCGACGAGGGCGCAAAGTGAGTGGTTACATGGGCCATTTGGATTTGAAACGATTTTACGAGTTGTTGTTCTTGCTCGAACGGGACGAGATCTCGGCGCGCGAGTTCTTGCAACTGCAAGAGCTGTTGATCGACAACCCTGCCGCTCAAGACGTTTACTTCCAGTACATCGATGTTTCAATGGAAGTGCCATCACTGATCGGCGGTCACGGTGAATCTGCGGTGAACGCACCTAAGTTATCGTCCATCCTGAAGGGCGAGGTTGCTGGGGGCGAAGTTGCTAATCGTGCATTGTCCGCAAACGATGTCGCATTGTCGTCGGCCTCTGCTAGCCCAGTCAATTCGCTGTTACCCAGCGTCGGCCGCTGGAGCCGTATCGTGCTGGCGATCGCTGCTTCGTTTGCATTGATCGTCGGTTCGATTCGGTACCTCCGAAACGACAATGCAGAGATTTCTTTTAATCAAAACGCCACTATAAACGCGGATGAGTCCGTCACTCTAGCACCGACGATGGCTCCTCCGAGCGTGATTGTCCTGCAATCCGCTGGAGCGATGCTGTTTCGCGATACCGTGCCAGCGATCGGCGGATCGCTGGCGTATCATCGCCAGTACGCTTTATCCCAAGGCATGCTCAAGCTGAGGTTTCCCAGTGGCGCCGAAGTTGTTTTGACAGCACCCAGCGTGGTCGAGATCGAGGGTGAGAATAATTTGGCCGTGAAGGTAGGATCGTGCAGTGTGTACGCACCGCCCGGTGCAGAAGGTTTTCGTGTGAATACGCCCAAGTCGGAAGTCGTTGATTTGGGGACTCGGTTCGCCGTTCGTGTCAATGAGGCGGGCGAGACCGATGTGCATGTTGTTGAGGGTGCTGCCGAGGTCCGTGAAATTGGGCGTCAAGAATCCGTTGTGACACTCCGAGATCATCAGTCACGTCGTTTTGGTAGTGACGGGGCCAGTCCCTCGATGCCGCTTGAGTTCCAAGCGGAGAGCTATTTGAGTCAGCTTCCCGATCGCGTTGTCAGCTACGAAGCAATGCCAGCCGAGGACATTCACGTATCGCAGTTGGTAAGTGTCGACGTTCAGCGTGGCGGAAGCATTCGAACTTATCGAGTCGATGAGTTGATCGGAGTCGAGCTGATTCATTTCCATGCAGTGGCCAATTCATCCAACGTGGTTGACGCCATCGGTAGCGATCTTAGTGGCACGGGTATCGCGGACCGTCTTTCAGTAGTGGAAAACGACTCGCTATTAAATTCCGGCGTCATCAATCCTGGTGGTGCAAAGACTGCACTCGTTCAAGATCCCATCTTGGAAAATGGCGACACGATTGCCGAAGCGACTGCTGGCAGTGGTCAATCGACACCCGGCATGGCGTTTCGGTTTCGACAGCCCGTGGTGAATGGACCTGGTCCAGATTTGGTGCTGTTTGAGATGCAATCGGTTGCTGATCCAGTAGAAGGCGATAGCTTTCACATCAGTCCACTGCGATTTGCCGACGGTCTCCACAGCTTCACGGTTCGCAAGTTTGATATTCACATGCTATCGGCCGAAGCAAAGTCGTTGGCCGTATTTGATCAATACCGATTCAATCATCCCCCGCGTTCTGTGTCGATGCTCCAGTCCAATGATTTTCGTTGGGCTCGACCGCCTCTGCGATTTTTCGGACTCGCCATCGGGATCGACTTGACTGAATTGGGATATGCCGCGGGTGCCAAAGTGGACGGATTGTTTTTGCAGGACGCTGACGATGACGGCCATCAAGTGGACCCAGTATTGATTGCGGGACTACCAGAGGTGAAAGAATGAGATTACTGAAACTCGTATGTGTGATATGTGTAGCGAGCACCACGTTTGCCGCTGACGCTTCACCGGAGCAAGCGAAGTTCTTCGAAAACGAAGTGCGGCCGTTGCTCGCCGAAAAGTGTTATAGCTGTCATGGTGGCGACGAACAGAAAGGCGACTTGAGACTCGATTCACTCGCCACGCTGCTTTCCGGCGGCGAATCTGGCGCCGCGATTGTGCCTGGAAAGCCCGAAGAAAGTTTGCTGATCGAAGCAATCAACTACGAGTCACTGGAGATGCCGCCAGACGAAAAATTGCCCGACAATCAGATCGCGATTCTGACTCGCTGGGTCGCGATGGGCGCGCCATGGCCCGGAGCAAACCCCAACACGCCCGTTCGTGAGCGAGAGTTGTTCGACGACGAAGATCGTTCGTGGTGGGCAATCCAACCTGT
This sequence comes from Pirellulaceae bacterium, assembly GCA_041751935.1. Lineage (GTDB taxonomy): Bacteria > Planctomycetota > Planctomycetia > Pirellulales > Pirellulaceae > JBBSJZ01. The sequence continues at coordinate 52,243 of JBGSIA010000098.1, forward strand.
TAAACCGCCATCGATCCCAGATCCCGCACCGCCGTTTGCTCAATGGCCGCGAAACGAAATCGATTGCTTTATCGCTGAATCACTTACCAGCCAAGGTCTAACGCCTGCACCGGAGGCCGATAAACTGTCGCTCGTGCGACGATTGTACCTTGATGTAGTTGGATTGCCGCCGACACCCGAGGAAGTTGCGTCTTTCTTGAACGACACATCGCTAAACGCCTACGAGAGTCTTGTGGATCGATTGCTTGACTCGAAGGGCTACGGCGAGCGAGCGGCCCGAGCATGGCTGGACTTAGTGCGGTACGCCGACAGCGATGGTTACCGCGCCGATGCCTATCGTCCCGACGCATTCCGCTATCGCGATTACGTTATCCAATCGTTCAACGAGGACAAACCGTACGACCGGTTTGTTCAAGAACAAATCGCGGGTGACGAGATGTTTCCTGACAGCCTGGAAGCACAAGTTGCCTTGGGATACTTGCGACACTGGGTCTACGAATGGAACATTCGTGACGCGAGGACTCAGTGGACAACGATCATCGACGACGTCACCGACACAACGGCCGACGTGTTCCTTGGTCTGGGGTTACAATGTGCGAAATGCCATAACCACAAGTTCGACCCGTTGCTGCAAAAAGATTATCTGCGTCTGCAGGCGTATTTCGCGCCGCTGATGCCTCGCGAAATTGACGTCGCCGAATCAGACGAACTTGCGGACTACCAAACTAAGTTGCAAGTCTGGAAAGATAAGACAGCGGATATCCAAGCTAAAATTGATGCGATCGAGCAACCTTACCGAGACAAGTATCGCGACATCGCAATCGATCGCTTTCCAGATGATTTGAAACAAATCGCTCGTAAGCCACCGCCCGAACGTTCGCCACACGAAGAGCAACTGGCTTACTTGGTGCAACTGCAGGTGCAGTACGAGCATGACCGTTTGGACAGTCATATCTCCGCCAAGGACAAAGAAAAACTGATTGAGCTGCGTCGCGAGTTGAAGGAGTTTGACTCGATCAAACCAAAACGTTTACCACAGGCCATGGTGGTGACGGATGTTAGCGCGGTTGCTCCAGAAACGGTGATGCCGAAACGCAAAAGCGAAATCATTGAGCCCGGCGTCCCGTCAATTCTCGACGCGAACCCGATGCCGATCGATGCATCGCCCTCTAGCAAAACGACAGGCCGACGCACAGCATTGGCGAAATGGATCACCGATCCAGCTAACCCGCTATCGACTCGCGTGATGGCAAATCGTGTTTGGCAAAGCCACTTTGGCAGAGGACTGGCTGAGAACCCCAGCGATTTCGGTCGGCTTGGTGGCCAGCCAAGTCATCCTGAGTTGCTCGATTGGTTATCGGTTGAGCTCGTCAATAACGGCTGGAGCTTGAAGACCTTGCATCGGAAGGTTCTGCTTTCAGCGACATACCGCCAATCGACCGAGCATCCCCAATTCGCAAACTTTCAACAGATCGATCCTGCGAATACGTATTACTGGCGACGTGACACGATGCGGCTGAGTGCGGAGCAGATCCGTGATTCGCTGCTCAGCGTGACAGGAGAGCTGAAGGATTGTGTCGGAGGTCCAGGCAAACTTGCCGACTCGGATTGTCGGACCATTTACACGCGAGTGATGCGCAACTCGCCCGATGAGTTGCTCGATAGTTTTGATCTGCCTCAGTTCTTCTCTAGTAACTCCACGCGAAATACGACGACGACTCCCGTGCAATCGTTGTTGATGATCAATAGTGACCGGATGCTTGGTTACGCACGCCGGATGGCGGCGCGCGTACAAAGCAATTCGAGTGATTTGAAGGACCAGGTACAGTTTGCTTGGCAGTGTGTTTATGGTCGGACGCCCACGCCGGATGAGATTGCGGGGTCGCTCCGGTTTGTCGATCAACTTCGTGCTGAGGTCGCAGCCGACGATGTTCAAACAAAAGACGGACTGATCGAGACAGCCAAACTGCCTTACCGAGATGGGCAATCGATCAAGTTCGATGTCAATGAGTCCGCGTTACAGCTATCCGTGCCTGCACATCAGTCGTTTGCTGTGGCGGACTTTACGATCGAGACTTTCTTTCAACTTCGCTCGATTGCAAAAACCGGTGCCGTGCGGACTCTGGTTAGCAACTGGAACGGCAGTTATCAAACCTCTGGTTGGCGTCTCGGTGTCACTGGCGCCGGATCACGACGTAAGCCGCAGACACTGGTGCTGCAAATGGTTGGCAAGAAAGCTAACGCCCAACTCGCCGAAGCAGCGATCTTTTCCGACCAACACATACAGATCAACACTCCCTATTACGCTTCGGCAAGTTTTCGGCTGCCGCGAGATGGTGCACCGGGAACCGTCACTTTCTACTTGAAGGATTTATCCAACGATGACGAACCGTTGCAAGTTGCCGAGATCCCACATGACCTCATCGGCGGCTTCGATAACGACCTGCCGCTGACGCTTGGATCTCAAAGTGGTAAAGATGTCCAGACCTTTGATGGGTTGATTGACGACGTACGGTTCGTGGCTAAGGCATTGACCGTTGATGAGATCCTACAAACCGTCGAACGTGAATTACCCGGCACGATCGGGTATTGGCAATTCGAAACCGTTCCCGGTGTGATGCGTAACAGCGCTCAAGATCAACTCAATATCGTAGGTCGCGGTTCCGCGATCGTGAACCTTTCGCCTGACGAGTCCGCACTGGCTGATTTTTGCCACGTGCTGCTCAACTCCAACGAGTTTTTGTATGTTCACTAACACAATCAATCACATCGATATTCCTCGAACTCGCCGAGAATTCCTGGCCCGCAGCGGTGCAGGCTTTGGCGCGGTGGCGCTGGCTGGATTGACGCCATCGGATTCCTTGGCGGCATCACTGCCACTGGAGAATGCCCAGCCCTCGCAACAACCGCATCACAAGGCGACGGCAAAACGAGTTATCTTTTTGTTCATGGAAGGCGGCCCGAGTCATTTGGATCTGTTTGATCCCAAGCCACTGCTGAACAAGTTGGCTGGTCAACGTATCCCAGACAGCTTCGGTGAAGTGATCACAGCGATGGGCGAAATGAAGTCGCCTTTGCTGGCATGCAAACGTCAATGGGCTCAACATGGCGAAGGCGGTTTGTGGATCTCGGATTGGTTGCCACACATCGCCGAGTGTGCCGACGACCTTGCCGTGATCCGTTCGTGTTATGCCAACGGTATCAACCACTCCGCCGGCGTCTGCCAAATGAACACTTGTTCGATCCTCAGCGGTCGACCGTCGTTAGGAAGCTGGGTGTCGTATGGATTGGGGACCGAGAACGAGAACCTTCCCGCATTTGTGGTGATGCAGGACAATATTGCACAAGTGGTGAACGGCCCGCGGAATTGGGGAGCTGGGTTCATGCCAGCAGTTTACCAAGGAACGCGCTTGAGTGAAGGCAGCCAACCAATTCCTTATTTGAATGTCCCCGAAGGGTTTACTCAGCAGCGGCAACTCACGAAGCTGGACTTCCTGAACCAGCTCAACTATCGATTTGCTCAGACGCACCCGGAACAGTCAGAGTTGGAGGCACGTATTGCCAGCTACGAGCTTGCCTTTCGCATGCAAGCGGATGCACCGGAGGCTATCGATTTGAGTAGCGAGTCGGCGGAAACACTTGAGTTGTATGGAATCAACGACAAGAAAACGAGTGCATACGGCCGTCTTTGTTTGCTAGGCCGTCGTCTTGCCGAACGTGGCGTGCGTTTCATCCAGCTCTACAGTGGCGCCGGTAGCAAGTGGGATTCACACGATAACATCGAGGCAAAGCATGCCGACTTGTGTCGCGGGATGGATCGCCCAGTAGCGGGATTGCTAAAAGACCTTAAACGCCGCGGAATGCTGGAGGATACTCTTGTCGTCTGGGGAGGTGAATTCGGACGCACTCCGATGAGCGAAAAGGGCAACGGCCGTGATCACAACCCCAGCGGGTTCACGATGTGGATGGCAGGCGGCGGCGTGAAAGGCGGTCAAGCCATTGGCGAAACCGATGAACTGGGGTTGCACGCCACGGTCGATCGCTTGCACGTGCATGACCTCCATGCATCCATCTTGCACTTGATGGGTATCGACAACATGCAACTGACCTACAAGCACAAAGGACGCCCAGAACGACCGACCGTCAATGAAGGTGATTTCTGTGACAAGTTGGTAACGGGTTAGACTCGGGTTCGTCGGAAACGATGTTTGACCGTTGAGATTGAAAAGGCGTCAGCCGATGTGCGTTGGTCTTAGCGAACATTGAGGCTGGCGGTCTTTATGGTTCACCCCATTACTCGCTAAGAGTTCAATCTGGCGAAGGCACGGACATCTTTTTCCAGCGATTCGATTCGCTTGCTGAGTTCGTTATCGGCTTGGCGAATGTTTCCCGATTCATCCGGTGACAAGCGAGTGAAGACGTACAACTTGATTTTCGGTTCAGTTCCACTGGGACGGACGGCGACGTAATTTCCTTCCTCCTCCAGGTCCATAATGATCAAGTTACCGTTTGGTCCAGAAAGTGGATCGACTTTCTTGGTGTCGCCATCAATGACCGTCGTGGTCATCGTTTCGTAATCGCGAACACTGGCAACTCGTAGGTCGGCTAGCGACTTTGGCGGTGACTCTCGGAACGATTGCATGAGACGCTGCATTGCCGCCATGCCTTCGCTGCCTTCCATCACCAGGTTGATCAATGATTCGCGATGGTAACCATGACGCTTGTAGATGTCAGCGAGATAATCGTGCATCGACCGCCGCTCGCTCTTCAGTTGGGCCGTCAATTCGCTCATCAACATGCACGCGACGGCACCGTCCTTGTCGCGGACATATTGGCCTACCAAGTAACCGTGCGACTCTTCAGTCCCAAAAACAAAATTTTCGGGACCATGAGAATCGATGGCTTCCGCGATGTACTTAAAACCTACCAACAGATCGCCGACACAGCGTACGCCGTAATGTTCGGCAATTCGACGAATCAGTTCTGTGGTGACAAGCGTTTTGACAATGTAGTTCTGTGACGACAATGTGCCAGCGGCAGCCCGACGGCTGAGGATAAACTCTGCCAACAGAGCACCGATCTGGTTCCCGTTGAAAGTGCCCCAATCCATTGATGCATCAAGCGTCAGCGGAGCCGCAACGCCCAATCGATCACAATCGGGGTCGGTGGCCAAAACAACATCCGCCATCGTCGACTTTGCGTACTCGATTGGTGCCTCGAACACCGCGGTGTTCTCGGGGTTGCTCACGTGGCCAGGAACATTCGGAAAGTCACCACTGGGTTCTTCGTGCGGCCCGTAGACTTCGACTTCGGTGAATCCATCACGTTCTAGCAGCGGCAGCACGGCGGCTGCTCCTACTCCATGAAGCGGCGTGTACAGTACCTTTGCGTTTCGCGGCCCCGGCATGGCACAGGCAACAGCGGCATCAATGTAGGCGGCATCGACCTCGTCCGTAACTATTTTGATTTTGCCTTCAGCGACCGCTTGAGCAAATGGAATGGTACGAATCTCTTGGCAGTCCATCACCCGTTGGATGATGCCCTGGTCATGAGGCGGCAAGACCTGTGCACCGCTGGACCAATACACCTTCACCGCGTTGTCGCTTGGCGGATTGTGGCTGGCTGTCACCATGATCCCGCAATCACATTGTTTGTATCGCACAGCGAAAGAAAGCTGTGGCGTCGCGCGGTAATCATCGAGTAAGTAGACGAGAAAACCGTTAGCCACCATGATGCTCGCGCACAACTCCGTGAAGTGGCGTGAGTTATGGCGGGTATCGTAGGCGATCGCACAAGACAGCGGCTTCTTACCACCGTGATACTTGACGACATAATCGGCCAAGCCCTGTGCACTCTCGCCAATCGTTCGATCATTGATCGCGTTGGAGCCGATTTTGTACATCCGCCCCCGACGACCGCCGGTGCCGAACGGGATAATAGTCCAAAAAACATCATCCAGCTTCTGCCAAGCGAAGTCCTCGATGTGGCGAATGGTTTCGTCGCGGTAATCGCGGTAGCGATCCTCGGTCAACCAACGACGGATATTTCCGGCTGCGGCAGACGTGATTTTCTTGTCCGCGACGGCTTGGTCCAGAGACGCGAGGGCTTGATCGACCGACATAACCAAAGGGCTCGTTGTTGCGTGGTAAATTAAAAAAGGTTCGCCGCTGAAGCGATGCCGATTTTACGTAACGATTACCCGCCCTGCCAGTACGCGAATGAAGTCCAGTCGCTACGGTTACGATCAGCCGTTCGGTGCTAATGAGTTGACCGGTGAATCAATCATCCGGTCAAGAGCCTCGAAGACTCGGCTGCTCGCCGACTCCATCTCGCTCAGCGCGCTGCGCAATACGTTCGTGGTTTCCGCATCTAAGTTACGATTGAGAGCACTGAAAACACGCTTGGTCGCGTTGTGCACCGTCGTGTGCGGAGCCTCCAAGTCGCGGTAGGCTGGCTTGGTGGAAAAGTCGCTGCGTCCCTCGCCGTTGTAGAACCATTTTCCGAGGCGGCAGGAATGCGAGTCGACAAAGTCGAATGCTGCTTCACCTTCGATGACGCTGAAGTAGGTGTTCACTTTCCAGATAATGTGATCCAGCTTCGCCAACGTCAAAAACACTTCACTTGTGGCCGTTTTGGCACTCACCGAGGCTTCATGATTGTCGCTGGTGGTTGTCTGCAGTTGACTCAAGTGACTGGCGATTGTTGCTCCCATGTGCGCCGCTCGGGAATCGGTCTCCGACAACAGCTCCGTCGCCTTCTGCGAACACTGCATCACTTCAGCCACTGTTTCTCGGATTTGTGCAACAGCCGTTTGAGTCTCGACCGACAACTCCTTGACCTCATGAGCAACGACAGCGAACCCGCGTCCAGCCTCTCCGGCGCGTGCAGCCTCGATGGTCGCGTTCAGCGCTAGCAGTTTGGTCTGGTCCGAGATTTTCTCGATTAAAGTCGAGACTTTGTGGATTGCGGTCAGCCGAACGTCGGTCTGCTTAATGCTGTCGTGACACTTTGCTATTGAGTTTCTTAGCTCGTCCGACTCCGTGGCCAAATCGGCGGACGAACTCGAAAGCTGATCACAACTCTGTTCGATGCTCTGGAATCGCTCAAGATTCGATCGATTGCGTGCCACAACTTGTGCCAGGCTCGTCTGTACGCTCGCCAATCCGCCTCGCAAATCCAAATGCTCTTGGCGGACAATGTCAATCAAGTCACTGCGATCGATCATCATGCGATCGTTGGCAGAGTTAGAAGAGACACTGCCAAGAGAACACGTTGCGGGACTTGGAACCATGGCGACTGGAGCAACGGGTAGTGGCGTCGACATCATGTTGACTTGCTGGTGGGGTAGCGTATTTGGTTCAGCCAAAGGTTTGCGTACGTGATCTTACATCGCAAACTGTTGCAGCGCGGTAGGATTCCGTGTGTGAAACGAAGTTGATCGTTACCTCCAAGCTGCCCGGCTAGTCGCAATCCGTAAGATTGATACGATAACGCTCGCACGTTTAAATCTGTGCATACTTGACTCGACAAACACCACGAGAGTCGCGTTCTCGAAGGGGAGAGTGTCGTCAGTTTGTTTCCATAAACAAGAACTGAAAACCAAATTCATCAAACACTTTTCTAATGATCGATCACTATGAGCGAACTGATAATCAGTGTCAGCGGCCTGCGGGGAATCATCGGCGAAACTTTGACTCCAGACATTGCCTGCCGTTACGTAGCCGCGTTTGTTTCGGGGTTGCCGGCCGGACCAATTATCGTCGGACGCGATGGTCGCAATAGTGGTCCAATGCTCCGCCGAGCAATCGTCGCTGCGATCACAGCCTGCGGTCGCGATTGTGTTGACGCTGATGTTGTCGCGACCCCGTCGATTGGCGTATTGGTGCGAGAGCGTGGTGCGGCGGGCGCGATCCAAATTACCGCCAGTCATAATCCGCCTCCTTACAATGGCATCAAGTTGTTTGGGTCTGACGGACGTGTGATTGATGCCGCCCGCGGCCAAAAAGTGAAAGATGACTTTTTATCAGGTACAGCGGCCTGGGCTCCGTTCAATTCCCTCGGTCTGCTAATCTCCGAGGCTGATCCTCATGAACCGCACTTGGAGAAGGTTCTGGACACGGTGGATTCGATTGCGATTCGAGCCGCCGAGTTTCGCGTCCTGTTGGACAGCAACCATGGTTCAGGCAGCCAGCTCGGAGCGAGACTTCTCAGTGCACTGGGATGCGATGTCGTACTGCTCGGTGGAACACCCGATGGCAATTTTTCGCATGTTCCCGAACCAACAGCAGAGAACTTACGAGGGATCGCGGCACAAGTTCGCGATGCGAGGTGTTCGATCGGGTTTTGCCAAGATCCAGACGCCGATCGACTGGCAATCATCGACGAGAACGGCCGCTATATCGGCGAAGAATATACGCTCGCGTTGTGCGTCCAGCGGATCATGTCAGACCCGTCAACGCGAGGACCGATCGTTATCAATTGCGCCAGCAGCGCGATGAGTGAACGAATCGCACAGCAAGCCGATTGCGAGTGCTATCGAAGCAGCGTTGGCGAGGCAAACGTGGCGTCGATGATGATCGAGAAAAATGCGGTCTACGGCGGCGAAGGCAGCGGTGGTCCGATCGATCCACGTGTTGGCTATGTTCGTGACAGCTTCGTTGGCATGGCACAGGTGTTGGAGTTGATGGCAACCAGCGGCAAGCGTATCAGCGAACTGGCCGATGAATTGCCCCGACTGGCGATCGTCAAACGTACGGCGACTGCAACGCCCGATGCGATGCGTAGCTTAATTCAGAAGTTGAAGAGTGAACACAAAGATGCGAATGTCACTGAATCAGACGGATTGCGGTTGAGCTGGAGTGATCGTTGGCTTCTCGTCCGTGGCAGCAACACCGAACCGATTGTGCGGCTAATCGCCGAGGCCGAAACAACTGCCGCAGCCGCCGAATTGTGCGATACTGCGGCAAGCTGGTTGTAGCGGTTTTCTGTTCCCCATTGGTTTCGACAGACGGGAACGAACATCATTTCACTGCCCGGCGCGTATGTGCGCAGCGGTACAAACCCGTCTCACGACATCAATCGTCCGCTGCTGATCCATCGTCGACATCGACGATCCGCTTGGTAAGCACAATCCGTCACGAAACAGTCGTTCGGAAACACCGTTTTCCACGCTGCGACAATTCGCGAAGACGGGCTGCATGTGCATCGGCTTCCAAACAGGTCGTGATTCGATGTTCTCTGCCTCCAGCGCCAATCGTACGTCCTCTCGTGTCGCTCCGAATTGTACTGGATCGATCACCAGCGATGTTAGCCAGCGAGTGGAGTGAAATCCATTGGGCTCAGGCATAAACGAGACTCCAGGAAGCTCGCCCAATGTCTCGCGGTAGTAATTGAAAATACGGCGACGCGCTGTAACGCGGTCATCCAGCACTTCCAGTTGCCCGCGTCCAATCGCAGCGAGCAGGTTGCTCATACGATAGTTGTACCCGATTGTCGCATGTTCATAGTGCGGCGCCGGTTCACGTGCCTGTGTCGCCAAGTGCCGTGCTTGGTCAGCCCAAGCTTTGTCGTTGGTTACCAACATGCCACCGCCACTGGTCGTGATGATTTTGTTGCCATTGAACGAAAAGCAGGCCACCGCACCAAACTGACCAGCGTTACGACCGTGTTGCGATGCTCCGAGTGCCTCAGCGGCATCCTCGACAATCGGAATGCCAAAGCGCAAACAGATCGGCTCGATCTCGCGATAATTCGCACACTGGCCGTTAACGTCAACGACGACCGCGGCCTTGGGCAACTGTTTGCGAGCCGCGCATCGCTTCAATTCATCTTCGAGCAACTGTGGATCCATATTCCACGTCGCTTCGTCACTGTCGATGAACACTGGCCTCGCATTCATGTAGCTGATCGCGTTCGCAGTCGCGACGAACGTCATGGTTGAAGTCAGGATCTCATCGCCGGGCTGGATATCAAGCAATCGCAATGACAGATGCAGAGCCGCAGTACCGCTGGACACCGCGACGGCGTAGTCACAGCCAATCTTCGCCGCAAACTCACTCTCAAAGCCATCGACGTTGGGCCCAAGCGGTGCAATCCAATTGCTATTGAATGCCTCCGTCAAACGCTCCAACTCCGTCGGCCCCATATGCGGCGGCGACAAATAGACACGAGTTTGCTTAGTGGGGCCCGTCATTTTCTTGCTCTCCGACCGCAGTTTTCCAGTGATCAAAACCCGCAAATGGCGGCATTGTTGCATGTCCCGCGCTGCTGACCCCCGATGGGATCAAGACCGCAACGACCGTCATCAGCAAGATCTTCAAATCAAGCCAAAAACTTTGATTCTCGACATACCAAACGTCCATCTCGAATCGCTCTTCCCATCCGACTGAGTTTCGTCCGTTGACTTGAGCCCAGCCAGTTAGTCCGGGCAAGACGTCATGGCGAATGTTCTGCCGCTCGTTGTAATGGCCTAAGTATTCTGGCAACAAAGGTCGCGGTCCAACTAAGCTCATGTCGCCACGAATGATGTTCCACAGTTCTGGCAACTCATCCAGGCTGGTTTTTCGCAGAAGCTTTCCAAAACTCGTCAATCGAACTTCATCGGGTAACAATCGACCTTGCTCGTCAACTTCGCTGGTCATCGTGCGAAACTTTCGAATCGTAAATAGCTGGCCGTGGCGCCCGGTTCGCACTTGTTTAAATAGTACCGGGCCGCCTAATTTTGATCGAACAAGAAGCGCAACCGCAGCCATGATTGGCACCAGCATGACTAGCGCCACGATCGAAACCAATAAGTCGAGAATTCGTTTCGTCATCCGACGGCCGTCAGTCGATACGGGAGCGTTTGTTGCCAGAAAAAATATACGTGATTTGGCGTGAACGCTCCTGAAATTCTCCGTTTTTGCAAGCGATTTCAAGTACCTAGCGTCAACTTCGGTCCACAGGCCGCGGGATGTCCGGCTTACGCTGGCAAATTTGGTTTTGCTAAAGCTCCACACCGACGAATTCCAGCGTTACAGACGACGTGCATGTAGTCTACTGATGCGGACGGAAGAACGAGGAAAGTCGCTCTCGTGTACTGTGCGGCAAATTCAGTGCATTCAGCGTAGCAAGATGACCCGGTACGTCGTATGAAAGAGGCACCAAACTGAACTCCACGTGCTGATCTTCCACGACAATCGATAATATCGTTGAGACCGCGGTGTCATTCCTTGGTTGGCCTACGGAACCCGCATTTACAACCGCAGCGTGCGATGAATCGCTACTTACGCGAAGCGAATCCCCGTCGTGTGTCCGGTGGAAAAACAGGCGACTGCGATGAGTGTGGCCAAAAATGCCGGCAACCAAGCCACGATGTCTCAACGTTTCGGCGGCTTCTAAGTAATCCGCGTCCTGTTGAAGGTACCGCCACGACCGCCAGGGGTTGGCATGAGAAAACAGAATCGATTGGAGCTCACAATCACGCTCCCAAGGAAAGCTCGCAAGTCGATCCATGTCCGCTCGTTCGAACGTCCATCGAATGGAGTCTTGTATCCACTGCGGAAGCCCATCAACGTATTCTGTCATTCCCCGGTTCAAGTCAAAATACAGTTCCTCGTGATTACCCAGTATCCATCGAGTCGGTTGCTGTTGAGACAATGATTCAACGGCATCAAGCACCGTGTTGACATCAGGCCCGTAGGTAAGAAGGTCACCCAAGATAATAACTTGATCTGGAGCACACTTTGCGATCTCGCGAATCGCCACATCAAGGGCGCGACCATTTCCGTGAATGTCCGACAGAACACAGATTCTCAAGACGCTTCCTCCGCAATCATTTGGCGTATTCCGTCTTCGATACAAGTCGGATGCAGCTCCAGCGCCGACGCTAAACGATCGACTGCAAGTGCTGAAAAACCAACGTCGGAGGCGTCTTCGGATTGCAGCTCCACCAACTCCGTAAAGCTCACGCCGAGCGCATCGGAAACCATATGGGCAAGCTGCTTTACCGATGTCGTCACTCCTGAACCGACATTGATAATCCCTGTCACTTGCTGCTGCGAGCCGATCAAACACGCTTGGACAACATCGTCCACGTAAACCAAGTCAGACGAAAAACGTCCGTCATTTTGCAAGCTCACTCGCTGGCCACAGCGCATTCGATCGACGAGCAATCGTACAATTCCGCCGTTCATTCGCGGACCATAGATCGCAGATGGTCTCAGCACCAGTGTTTTCAAACCGCGGGTCGCATAGTGGCGCACCCAGATTTCACCGAGCAGTTTACTGCCGAGGTAGAAACTGCTGCGCTGATCAGGATACGCTAGCGAGGACTCTGACACGGTATTCGCTTGCTGTTTGTAGACGTTTCCTGAAGATATCATCGTAACATGACTACAGCCGAATTTTTCAGCCGACTGGAGGAGTGCGAGGGTTCCAATCGCATTGGTTTGCACACATGCCTGAGCCTCGCTCGGATCGGTATAATTCTGAGGCAAATAGGCTGCTAGATGAATCACTCTTTCGACGCCCTCAAGCGGCGGAAGCTCACCCGACGAGGCATCCCAGTGCCGATATTCGAACTGGACAACGTCATTGGTCGTACCCGCCACTGCGCCGGCTCCGCGAGACAACAAGACCACTCTCTTGTTGTCGCGAACCAAGCGGTCAACAAGTCGCTTTCCAACAAAACCCGTTCCACCGGTTACTGCAATCATGACAAGATCTCACTGGAACGCACGACCGTTTCAGACCAGTGCCTTAGGATAGTTACTGGTTCCAATTTTGGCTGACGAATTGGCTCGTTGAACATTATATGGCGAATTATCATTTCAACTTCATTGAACCCAGCAAGCATTCTCAAGGGTGTCGTTCCAGAAAAACGGCCATTGATTTCGAAAACCTTTGGTCGTCCTTGAGCGTCGATTCGAAATTGAAAATTCGCCGGACCGTACGCATCGAGGGACTCAGCCCATTTGCGAACCGCTTCATTGAGTTCCGGCGACTGTTCGACAAATGCACGATAAGTATTGCCATCACGCAAATCGCGACGCATTACTATCAAGGCTTCGCAACGGCCATTGAAGGTGATCGCTCCAGCCGTATATTCCGCTGAATCACTCCCCACACACTCTTGGATAACAGGTTGTTGAGTTGTTGCGATGGCGTCGTCCAGCTCACGGCGACTCTTAACCAATCGAACACCGATTGATCTCGCGCCGACTCGTGGCTTCACGATCAATGGGAAGCCCACTTTGCTGATTAACTCCTCTTCTTGCCCCGGAAGGGCTGAAACGGGAGCGTCGAACCCATGACGAAGAAAAAATTTCGCAGTCTCGTACTTATCGTCGGCGATGTCGATCACTTCCGGCCGGGCCACGACGATATGTGTCTTGTGTTTCGCTTCCAAAACGTCACGATTAAGCGAAAGAATTTTCAGCTCAACATCTGTCCCGACTAGAACGACATCAGGCTGATACTTCCCCAGCAGTGATTCAATACCGGCAAGGTATGCCGGATCGTTTGCCAGCGGCACCAGTTCAGCATGATCGGCCCAGTAGAGCCCAGCCGACAACGGCGACGGATCAACGGCAATCAACGTCGGCTTCAACGACGACCGTTCCAGTGACCGTAGGATTCCTTGCCCAAGAAGTGCCCCCGCACCCGTCACAAATACTTTCATCTGAATTCCTTGCTTTGCTTGCATAAGGTCGGGCTAAGTTTACGCAACGTTTCCCAGATCAACGACTGCGAGTATCCGCGGAACTCATGGTCCGCTCAAAATTGTGCCGATGATTAAAAATGGTCGTTCTCACTGATGTTGCATGGAATGCCATCATGTCCGCAAGGTGGTTTTTGCCGCAGTTTAATGTGCACTTGATTCATTGCTGGTTGTGTTGCATGCTCGGCTGTCCAGGTGCAACCGCAACATCCCGACACTGCTATTGACTCGACTTGCAGATTCACAGACCATTTAATCGCAGATCGCTAACGCGCTGTGTTCAATTTGTTACTTTGAAAAGCGTGCAAACATGGATTCCAAGACTATCCGCGACATAATTCAACAGCTGTTCCAGGATGTCTATCGTGAGATGGCTGAGTCTGAGCCTCCCTTGCTAACAGATGACACCGTTCTGCTAGAGTCGGGCCTGGATTCTCTCGGTTTTGCGATCCTTGTCGCGAGGCTCGAAGAGGAAACTGGCTTGGATCCATTTTCGCAAATGGCCGACGCTTACTATCCAAGTACGTTTAGCGAGTTTGTTTCGGTTTACGAGAAATCAGTCGCCAGTGGATCTCATTAGCCCCATTCTTCTCCTTCCCGAAGATAAAGTTCTGGTAGAGTCAGTTAATTTCTGCCTTACCGTGGGATGCCTAAGACGAGCTTACGCCGAAAGTGTACGCTCTGAGCGACTGCTGGACCGACGAGTCGGTATTAGCTTTCGGTCTGCCCTTCCTGCAGTGAAAGCAATGGTCTCGTTAGGAGGGAGGGCCAAGGAACTACTGCTGCTCCCCGCAAGTCTGGACAAACATGTCGCCCTGGATATTCTAAGTACAGCACGTACGGAATTGTTAATTACCGATCAGCCGACTTCACTTCCCGCTATCGCGATTCCAACGTATGAATCGATAGAGGCGGCTAATTCAGATGCCTCGCTAGGTATTGCATGTCAGCCAGGTGCAGCAGTCGCCCCCATCGAGACAGATTGGTTGCTTGCGACCTCGGGAACTACTGCTAGACCAAAGCTAGTCAAACATTCATTTGCGTCACTCACTCGCACAACCAAAACCAGCAGCACGCAAGGTATAGAGCGAGTGTGGGGCTTACTATACGACCATGCGAGGTTTGCCGGCATTCAAGTTGTTTTGCAAGCGTTGCTCTCGGGAACAAAGCTTTTGGTCGCCCCTCAACACGAACCGTTGAATAAGCAGATCGATTATTTTGCACGCCAGGGATGTAACTGCCTTTCTGCCACGCCATCGCTTTGGCGAAAAATACTTATGTGTCCATCGCATAAGTCACTACCACTTCTTCAGATTACGCTAGGTGGCGAGGCTGCTGATGGAGCAATTCTTAGCGCCCTAAAAAATACATATCCCACGGCGAGAATCGCACACATCTATGCTTCAACTGAAGCTGGCGTAGGATTTTCGGTCGTTGATGGCCTGCCTGGATTCCCGATCCAATACTTGCAGTGTGGCCCTGCAGGGATCCAGCTGAAAATTAGCAAGGGTCGCCTTTTTATACGCGCGCCTCAAATGCACTCCTCGTATGTCAATTCTGACAAGATGCCGATTGACGAAGATGGTTTTATCGATACCGGTGACGAGGTAATCGAGCAGAAAGGTCGGGTAAATTTTCTTGGTCGCTCAAGTGGCGTAATTAACGTGGGCGGCGACAAAGTTCATCCCGAATACGTGGAAAACGTTTTGAATTCGCATCCCCAAGTTGCACTTTCGCGTGTTTTTGCCAAAGCGAATCCAATTCTTGGTAATTTGGTTTGCGCTGAGGTTGCACTAAAAACGACGCCTCTGGACCTTGCATCGTTAAAGAAAGAGATGATTGCCTTCTGTCGAAAGAAATTAAAGCCCTACCAGGTACCCGCAACAATTAAATTTGTCGAGACGCTCACCGTCAATGAGACAGGAAAGATTCAAAGAAATTCATGAATACAGTTTTGGTCTCAGGCGCCGCGCGTGGCCTAGGGCTTGCAATTAGCCGTCGGCTTATTGGCGATGGATACAAGGTCATCGGCTTTGGTAGAACACACACAGATGAATTCGCTGAACTGGAGCGAGGAGGTAAAGCTATTTTTGAAGAATTTGACCTTGCGAACTTAGAAGATATCCAGCCTTTCGTATACAAACTCAATAAAACCCATGGTCCCATTTTTGGGCTAGTGAATAATGCGGCCATCGCTCGTGATGGCGTGCTGGCGACGCTTCATGCAAGCGACATTGCCAGCATGCTAACAGTAAATCTTGAGGCCACCATACTGCTTACGAAGTACGCCTCACGCCCAATGCTCGTGCGTCGCCAGGGAAGGATCATCACTATCAGTTCCATTATTGCCACGACGGGATTCAGCGGATTGTCCGTGTATGCCGCAACAAAAGCTGCTCTCGAAGGTTTTACGCGTTCGCTATCTCGTGAACTTGGACGAGTCAATGTAACGGTCAACTGTGTGGCGCCAGGATACATGGAAACCGATATGACTGCGGCCCTCGACGGCGACAAGCTTGACTCGATCCGACGACGCACTTCACTTGGATTGCCAGAGCCGGAAGATGCCGCAGGCGCCGTCGCATATCTTCTAAGCGAAAACGCCCGAAAAATAACTGGCACAGTCATCACGGTTGACGGTGGGAGTACAGCCTAATGACTGCTGGGCTTGAGGCTCGCTGTCGTCGCGTCGATATCACTCCGATTGAGCCTTTGTCACTTTTTGGGTTCGCCGACCGGTCGGGTAACTTCCAGTCCATCGAGTCCAGGCTCGAAGCTAACATAGTTGTTTTTTCATCGTTAACCCAGAATATTGGTCTCGTTGGCGTCGACACCTTATTTTGTGGCCCCGAATTACGTGTGTTAGTGCTAAGCTTGTTAGCAAACGAGCAGATTCACCTTGACGACGTTGTGCTTGTCGCGACCCATACTCATTTTGCACCTTCACTCGATCATACGAAACCAAAGTTGGGGATTACTGATCAGAGATACTTGAAGTTTGTCGCAAGCCAAATAGTCTCTGCAATCAGCTCACTTCTCGAAGAGTCTCCGAATCAGGTGCTATCAGCCAAATGGGGAGCATCCACTTGTACCGCCGCTGTCTATCGGCGACGTAAAACATTGGGAATCGTGCGCAAAGGCATAGCCGTCTTCCCGACGATCGATACGTTTATGCTGCCCGCAATTCACGCCGAGCACGTCATCGACCTACATTGCTATCTAGCATATGGCCAGGCTTCACGGCCACTCTTTTGTGTCTGGACTTGGCCATGCCACCCAGTCGCTGGCCATTCGCGTAACGCCGTCAGTGCAAACTTTCCCGGTGTGGTGCGAGATTCAATTCGTCGAAACGTTGGTGACCCAAGCTTGACGTGCATTTACCTGCCTGGATTTGCGGGTGACCTTCGTCCTTGTTTTGTGCGGAAAAGGCGGGCAATTGACTTAGTGCGATTTCCTTTCTCAACAACACTCTTTAGTAGTACTATCAACGCTCAAGCATATGTGAAGTTTTGCGACGAGATTTGTGCATCTGCTTCAAACGCCCTGGAAAATTTGCAACCACTTGAGTTTTCGAAGCGCTTAGGTGTCGCTCGAGGCTCAGTGCCGCTTACTAAAATGCTGACAGGCATGCAATCCGGCTCACGTTACATTGCTCTGTGTGACCTTACACTTGGGCCCCTGCAAGTCCGACTTGCGGGCGCAGAAGTTTGTAGCTCATACTATCCCCTACAGAAAAACTATGGGAAACCAGGTTTTATGTATTCAGGATATCTTGAAGACTCAATAGGCTACTGGCCGAGTGATGCGCAAAGGCTTGAAGGAGGCTATGAATCCAGAGGGTTTATCAGAATGTTTTCACTTCAAGGCAAACTTCAAGCGAATCTCGAACAAGCGCTCGCCGAAGGATTCGCACGCACTGCAGCGACTGCTAAAGAGGTCAAATGATCGCCAACAAAACTGAACCAATCACTCAGTCAGTGATTCAAGCCGGATTAAACTCGCTAGGAATACAGCCGGGCGACCACATTTTTGTGCAATCTGATTTTAGTCAGTTTACTAAACTGCAAGGCAACCCTCGAGCCGTCCTTCTCAACGGAATCCTTGAACTTCTCGGTCGCGATGGGACTCTAGTTGCCCCCGCTTACGTAAAGACTTTCTCAATTCGGAACAAAGACGCAGCACCGGTCTACGACGCTAAAACTCCAGCATACACCGGTACGCTACCCAATCTCATGTTGCGTGACAGTCGTTCCATTAGATCCTGTCACCCAACGCATTCAATGGTAGCGATTGGCCGTT
The DNA here is from genome assembly GCA_041751935.1 of Pirellulaceae bacterium. Lineage (GTDB taxonomy): Bacteria > Planctomycetota > Planctomycetia > Pirellulales > Pirellulaceae > JBBSJZ01. The sequence goes on from JBGSIA010000098.1 coordinate 70,241, forward strand.
TTGCTGATGATTTTATGCGTGGTCACACACTGGAGGTCGCTAGCTTCGAGCCCCTGAGAAGAATGTTTAGCTATGGAGGCAAATGCTTACTTATCAACTGCGCGCAACGTACTCCAGGTATGCCAACGGTACACCTAGCTCAATACGATCTCGGATTGAGCCAGAGGCACTGGTTGCGACACTTTTTGTGTGTTAAGCAGCTAGACTCATCCGGTGAGGTCGAATTGATCCGTCCTCGAGAAGCGCCCGGTTGTAGCCGAAACTTCGACAGCCTACTTACTCGCTACATACGCCACGAGAACTTTCGAGCAGGATTCATAGGGCCAGCTTACAGTTATGTATGTACTATGAAATCGGCGTACGAATCGGATCTACAGATGCTTATTAAAAATCCTCGCTGTATCACTTGTGACGACCCGCGTTGTTCAAGTTGCGCATTGCGCTCGTATAATCTCAGACGCCTCCCTGTATATGTTGCGGCAGTTGGGCTTGGCGCAATCAAACGTATGCTAGGCTCTGTTTGAAAACGCCTACGGGCACATAGTTTTTAAGAATCGCTCAATCATCGCCATCTTAATCATTCCGCAATAGTTGATGGCCGTTTTTTCGAAGCGAGAGAACACACGCCGGCACTCCTTTAACCAACCGATTGCTCGCTCGACAATGTTGCGACGACGATAACTCTCGCGATCAAAGTCGATGCCACGGGCATCACGATCCTCGTTTGACTTGCTTGGAATGACAGGATTAATTCCAAGTTCCTGCAGCTTATCGTCGATCCAGGCGGCCCGATAACCTTTGTCCCCAGCCAAGTTCACTGGCCATGCGTAAGCGTTCGGCGGGGGGATGAGATTTTGGTTGGTTAGTTTGTTGGGTTTTCCCGAATCCCAGGAGGCAACCATGCCACACTCTGCCGCTTCTGTTCGCCGTCAACTTTGGATCGCTCGGATGCAGCGTTATCGCGACA
>JBGSIA010000099.1:0-1558 GCA_041751935.1 Pirellulaceae bacterium
ATCTCCCATTTCGTGTCGCTGCTGACCGAGGCCATTGACGGCGCTGCGTTACTGCTAAGCTGCGGTGCAGTAGGCGTCACTGATGATGCGGGTACTTCGCCTGAAACTTGAACTCCCGAGACAATCGCCCGACTCTCCAGCAGCGCCGACTCGCCCTCAGCAACACTTCCAGAACCAAACGACTGGTGGAATAAATCGTTGATCACCAACAACGCATCCAGTGCCGTGACCGCGTCGTCCCCGCTGCGATCCAGGTACACGCCCGGCCACTGTTCAATGCTCAGCGGATCGCGAAGCGCACCACTTGCCGGATCAGAATACAGCCGCTGGTTCAATTCATAAACGATCTCCAAAGCATCGCCTGCCGTGATGTCGCCGCTGTTGTTGACGTCTCCGGCACGCAGGAAATTGCGCCAGAGGTTACTCAATTCGGCGCGGATCGTCTGACCATCACCCAGGGCATTCTTCGCCGCCAATAGGAACTGACCATCGACAATAATCGGCTCGACCATTCGCCAATTCGCTGCGTCACTGATCAACAACTGGTCACCCTCGGCAACAACGACATCAATCGACTTGATGGCTCCAGCCAACCGGGCAATCGCGGCTGCGTCAAGCCTCAACGTGTTCCTTTGCTCTCCCGACAAATCGATTCGATTGAATCCGCGGACATTCGTCGTCGGATCACTCAAGTCGATCATGCCGGCGTCGCCAGTGATCATCAGCGTGTTGTTCCCCGTAGAGTCCGCGAGTTGTGCGCCGTCGATATTCAGCATCGCGCTGCTCGCTTGCAACACTCGTTGGACCGGCCCCGGTTCGCTCATCACCGGCTGTCCTCCAGGCACCATCAACTCCGTGAACAAGATGTAGGCGACATGTTCGTTCGCGTGTCCACGCTCAAAATCACCGGCCTGGTCTTCTTCAATCGCCAGGGAAACGGCACCGCTCAGCGGATCGGTTCCGTACAACACCGCCCAACCACCGTCTGGCCCGTGAGTGCCGCTCTGGCTAGCAACGGCTGTTGTGGGATTGAATAGCGTCAGCGGGTAAGTGTTGCCGTTGTTGAATACTCCATCGATCTTGCTGTCACCCAAGACGGCGCTATAACCAACATTGCCGATGGCACCACTTCCTGCCTCGATAACGATGAATCCGAGTACTTCCGGATCTCGCGTCGTATCAGGGTCCGAGCCAACTTGCTTGCCGACCCAGATCGCGGAACTGCTCACCGGATCAAAGTCCGACGTTCCGCGTGTCCAGAACGTCGACCAACCGGGATCGTTGAAACTCATCACTTGCCCCACCACGACCGGGGTCGTGTAGCTGTTCAGTAAGTTGCCCGATTGGTTTTCGCCAACAAACGAATTCTTGTAATCGGTGACAGTCGAAGTGATCTTCACCACTTCCATGTTCACACCATGCTGGGCAGTGGTGTAGACGCCAGCTTCAGCAACAACGAAGTGTACCGGCAAAGTCACAGCGGCGTTTCCTCCCAGAGTGCCCGCGTGTTGCAGCATAATCTCGAAGCTGTTCCCGTTTGCATTGCGAATTCGCGTTG
>JBGSIA010000100.1:0-149914 GCA_041751935.1 Pirellulaceae bacterium
ACATAGGAACAAACGAATGAAAAAGGTCCTACTTGGCTTAGCAGTGATGGCGCTAACCGCTACTTACATCGGCTGTGGGCATCAGCAAGGTGTGATTGCCACGCCATCCGAAGTAGAGAAGTATTCCACTCCGCCCGATGCGCAAGCTCAAATGGAGAAGGCTGCTGCAGAGTCAGCGCAAAAAGGCCCTGGAAACTAAGAACCAACCTGAAAACCGAAGAAACACCCGAGGCTAGCGCCGTCGGCTCACGGTTTTCGGATAGGTACTAAGCCGATCTCGGTGTTGTGGTCGTCGGTGTACTCGCACTGCGCAACTGCACTTCGAGACTCCGAGTAGCAGGCATCGGCCGCGAGTGATCGGTTCATATCGACTGATCCCTGCGTTTCGATTGCCGGCTATTGCGTTCAAATAGTCTCTAGCCGTAGGTCGCGTTCAGGCAATGCTCCTGAGCGAAAGCGTTCGGCGTCCGAGGTGTGATTCGGTCGTCCATCCCCTGACGAGGATGGAAACTTGGGCGAGTAATCTATGATAATGCCTCAGTCTCCGAACAAATCTCTGGCGAAGCGTTTAGCCATCTTGTGCCTGCTTGCAGTTTCGTTGCTATCGGTGATCGCAGCCAGTCTCTCGCAACGATTAAACGAAACTGCGAATCGTTTGGATACAGATCCAGGGAACGCTGCACTATTTAAAGATGAATCGTCGATTCCTGCATCAGCAACACCTCCGACTGAAGCTCAGACGACAAACGCCACCGCGGTTGTCGAGATAGCGTCTGAGTATGTAGGCTCGTCTCAATGTAAGCGTTGTCACGAGAAGGAATTTGAGTCCTACAGCAAGACGACCCACAGTCAATCATTTCGCCTGACTGATTCCAAAGAGGAGCCTCCTCCGACATCGTTCATTCATCGTGCATCGGCCCGATATTACGAAGTGATTCACGATGACCAGCAACTCATTCATCGCGAAACGATCCTTGATGACGAAGGTGAATCAATTGCGGTTACCGCCGCAGCCATGAAGTACACGGTGGGTTCGGGTACACACGCGAGAACCTATTTGTTTGAATCGGATGGATTTCTTGTGGAGTCGCCATTGACTTGGTATCAGGATATCAAATCGTGGGCGATGAGTCCTGGTTACGATAGTGCTTCGCATTTCGGCTTTACGCGGACAGCAAGTTCACGTTGTGTTTTTTGCCACGTGGGCAGCATCGATCCGCTGGAAGGAAATCCACATCGGTTTTCCGTTAGTGAACCTGCAATTGGCTGTGAACGATGTCATGGGCCTGGGGCCGGTCACATCGCTAAACACGATCCGCCGGTGACCCTGTCGGTCTCTGCAGGTATGGTCGACCGAGTCGTGCATCCTACAAATTTGAGTCGCGAGATCGGTGAAGCGATCTGTCAGCAATGTCATCTTCAGGGCGCAGTCAGTGTCGAATCGGCCGAGTCGACTGTATGGGACTATCGCCCGGGAGATCGATTGACATCGCTGCGTTCGGATTTTCAGTACGAAACGGATGGCCAGTCAATGAAAATTGTTGGGCACGTCGAACAGATGCAGGCAAGCGTTTGTTACCAGCAATCGAAAACGATGACTTGTACGACATGCCACAATCCGCATGCGCCAACCACCGCGTCAGAAAGCTCCGAAGTCTATCGGCAAGCTTGTTTTTCTTGCCATGGTGAGCACGATTGCGGACTTGAGTTGAAAACAAGAGTAAAGCGAGCAGGGAATGATTGTGCTCACTGTCACATGCCAGTTGCTCCAACCAATGTGACTCATGCTGCATTTCACAATCATCGCATTGCCGTTTACGATGAGTCGCCGGTGGCGATTGTCGGAAAGAGTGACGACATCTTCGTTCTTGTCGACGACCCAACGCTTGCACCGAGTGAAGTGAACCGACGTAAGGCGCTGGCGATGCACCGGATTGCACGTCGCAACGACCCGTTTGTTAATTTGGAGCTTTTCCACGAGCGGTCAACAGAGTCCTTGTTCAATCTACACCAAGGCGGTGTGAACGACTCGGAACTGCTTTCGGCACTGGCAATGGATGCGGTAGGACATGAATATCCCGAGATCGCTGAAATTCTCGCTCAGGAGGTTATGGCTCAGGAACAACTGCCAACCGCTGCCTATATCGAAGCAGTTCGGCTGCTGGGGGAACTCGCATTTCACCAAGGGAAGAGCGAGTCGGCGTTATCGTTTTATCGGCGGTTGAGCGAACATAGCCGCGAGGCAACTGATTGGTATTACCTGGGGCTGTCGGAGCAGAATTCAGGTAACACCACCAACGCGATCGTGGCGCTGGAGAACTCGCTGCGAATTGACCCCACGCTAATACCAGCTCATCAAGCGTTAGCCGCGATCCTCAGTTCCATTGGGCAAGAGCAACTAGCGGCTACACATATCCGCGATGCAACGAGGCTGGAGCAACGTCGCCCGCGGGAAGACCCGAAATCAAAGTCTGAACTAACCATTGAAGGTGCTCCCAACCCATAGCCGCCGACCAATGAGACGTCGTCAGTCGGTAATGTGGTTGCGACGTCTAGAGTTAGCGAGAGTTGGGCATGGGCAGTTCTGTGGCATGCCCGCCTTGAACGATAAGCCACTGTGTATCCGGCGCAAGTCCAGGAAATTCTTCTTCGCTATCATCAGGCCACTTCACGGTGACATGAACTGAAGACAAATTCATTCCGAGTCCAAACCGCACGATCCGTTCGTTGCTGCATTGGTACCCATCACCTGCGGTCAAGGGAAACACGGAGTGATTCGAACCCGATCTAATTCCGATGATTGCTCCGATTGCATCTCGCGCAGATTTCGTTCCAATCAGGCGAAATTCGATGAAATGGTTTTTAGTTTCCGTTTCATTGACCAGTAACGCGACGGGTTCGGTTTGATGAGTCACGACAACATCCGCCATTCCGTCGCGGTTCACATCGGTCAGCCACAACGAGCGTCCGACATGCTCCGACTGGAAATAGTCGCTAGGGATCGCATGGGCAATCGAGTCGAATCTACCTCGCGAATTTTTTCGAAACACTTGCATCGGCTGGGCATAGGCCGACGGACGCCGCGAATTTGTAAAAATGTCAACATGGCCATTGCTGACAATCAATTCTCTTGTGCCATCATTGTCAATGTCGATCGACTGAGTGCCGAAACCAACCAGAGAAAGCGTTGGCGTCGCAAGGCCTAGTGGAGTTGTTTGGTCCTGCCAGATTCCGGGAGCGGATTGTTCATAAAAAGTATTGTATTCAGTATTAAAATTGGTCACATAGAAGTCAATGTCTCCGTCATGGTCAAAGTCATCCGTGGCGATGCCCATCGAACCTTGGCTCAGCGAGGCACCATCACCGGCAAGCCCTCGGGATATTGCCGATTCCACCAACTGGAATGACGGACTAGAAACGCCAGTCCAAAAATGGTTAGCGGTCATGTCGTTCGCGACGAGTACATCCAAGCCCGCATGCCCATCGAATTGGCCAACGGTCAGTCCTAAACCCCGTCCCAGTATCGTGGGATTCATATTCCAGGCATCTGTCATATCCCGCAGCACGCCGGTGTCGGTTCCCATCCAAACGTCGTCAGATTCACCTGCAAACGTAACCGGAGCACATGCGCGAATCTCGCTGCTGGATTCTTCGGCAACGCACAATCGCGTGACAGGATCAAACCCGGCGCAATAGTTAACGACCATTAAATCGGAGAGGCCATCGTTATTTAAATCCGCGATTGCGGCGCTGGTGGACCATTTGGCTAGTGTTTCTTGCAAGGTTCCGGCGCGAGCCGTGCCGAACGTTCCATCACCATGATTGATCAGTAGGCGGTTCGGGCCGTAATTCGTCAAGAAAAGGTCCGGGAATCCATCCTCATTCAAATCGCCAATCGCCACACCCTGACCGAAACTGCGATCGCCAGTAGACGAGTGGTCTGTAACGTCCTGGAAAGTTCCTGACAAATTTCTTATCAATGCACCGAAATCAGAATCGTTGTTTGGCGGAGTACCACCTGCGGCCGTTAAGTACAGATCCGGCCATCCATCCAAATCAAAGTCGAGCGTTCCGCCGCCGCATCCCAGCGTCTTATAGATTTGAATTCCGGCAGTTTGAAGATCATCACCCGTCCTTCCAAAGAAACGAATTCCGAGTTTTGTCGCTTTGTTGCTGAGTCGAAACGATGTGCTGGCGACGGCGTCGACGTCCGTGCCGGTCGGTGCGGTGCTCGACGATGAACCAGCGATTCGAATGTTCGCATCTACGACACTTTCCACAATTTCCGGCAGAGGAAAATCGGCTAATGAATATGTTAGTTCTGGGTGGCCGTCGCTAATTTGCCATGGTGTGTCGGCTTGCAGCCTAGCGACGATGGACTGGCGAACGTTTTTTACTGGCACGGACGCGTCTTGGGGCAGCGTCATCGCGATCGATGCCCACGCTTCGGCTTCCCAGATTCGACCGAGTTCTATTAGCGTCTCGGCCATTTCGATGGCCGCTGCTCTCGACGAACGACCAGTCCACATAAAGCGTTCTTTCGCTTGTCGAAACCGGCTGAGGTGACGCGTGCGAGCTTCGGCGGCTTCGAACAAATCCTTTGGTATGGCGATATTTTCCGAGCGTAAAAGATTCAAGACGCTGGTTAGCTTCGTCCAAACCTCCAGGTGATCAGGATCCTGCTTGGCAGCTTCCCAATACGACCTAGCTGCCTGCGCGTTCTGGTGATGAAGTCGAGACCAATCACCGAGCGTCAGCCAATAACGCGTATCCGATTGATAGTTACCCGCTAACGATTGATGCCATTTTGGAATTTGGTCGAACTGACCCGTCGCCGCCAGCGCTCGGCCGAGCATCCATTGCGCTGTGAGATTCTCAGGATGCGCTTCTAGGATGGTCGACAGCATCGTGATCGACTCGTCGAAAAGTTTAGAATCATATTTCTCACGAGCCTGGGCGATCATCGGCCGCTTGTCATCGGGATAGCGTTGGAGAAATGTTTCAAGCGATGGAGCTTCAGGCGGACGACTTTCCGTGCTCACCAACATGGATAGCAGCTTGCTGTCAAAATGCCTCGCGCGAACCAAATGCCGTCCGTGGGGAATTGCTGCTGCGCGGTCTTCGATCGAGATCAGAAAGTCGAATAGCCAGCGACGTGTTTCATGTTGCTCCGGTTGCACAGCGATGGCTTCTTTGAGCAGCTCGAGACCCTCCTGCAGGCGACCAGCAGCAAAAATCGCGATGGTCGCCTGTTGAACATGTTTTGCGTTGACAAAGTTCTGGATGCGGTTGGCATCAAACAACAGCCCGATTGCCGCATCTGTCCGTTTGGTTTCAAAAGCAACTCGCGCCACTTTCAGCATCGTTGATGGATCGTCGTGGCGATTGACCAGTACCAATCCGGCGGACTCCCAGGCGTCGTCCCAGCGATGTTCCGCGATTGCTCGATCGAGTTCCCGTAGAGGATCTGGCGACGCATCGAGCGGTTCGCTCACCCGCAGCTTCGCCTGAGTCACCGGTTCGCTGTGGGACGACGGATTGCACCCCAGCGCAGCGAGAATGGACAGCGAGCTGGTGCATCGTAAGCAAACATTCGACAGCCGCAAACGGCTGAGTGTCCACGTATTCATGCGATTGATTCGGTTCACGTCAAACGTCCAGGAACTTGACAGGCGTTCTTTATACATTCGATGGAGAACACCGGTGACAATTCGGAAACTGTTTTTGTCGCAGTCTTGCTCGGCAAAAGAAATCACTTTATTCGCTGTCTCGGAGCAAGGTCAAGATTTTCAATGGCTTGGCTCAGGTTATTCTCCAAAGTCAGCGCAATGGTTTCGGCAACCTATTCCTGCGTGCAACCGCTCCCGGTTTGAAACCTGCCGAATTGACCATTCACGTGCGTTCCGTACCGCTCCACTTGTGGTCCAGGTCGTCTTTCAATAACCAAAGACTTGGCAATGAAACTTTATAAATTTGTTCCGCTCGCGTTGATTTTCGCAATTGCCCGAACGGAGGTTACCGCCGACAACTACGTAATCAAATACAATCTTTGTTTGCGAGGCGGCATTAAAAACCGCCAAGGATTCCAACGCGTTGTCGAGAATAACGTTTTTGTCGACGGAGGAAACGACCCGCACGTCTGGCATTTGAGATGTGGTGATGTATTCCGGCGAAACATTAACGGGACCACTTACCGGCCAGCCAACATACCGCCTCTGTCATGGGGATCGGAGAAGGGCTTCAACGTATTGCCTCGTGAGGGTGCCTCAGAAGAATTGCACGCGTCCGAACTGAGCAAACAAGCTGGTCGCGACGAACACTCCATTCTGGTCGATGCGCAATTCGTTGATCCTTCGAGTGGCGACTATCGTGTGAAGGAAACCTCGCCCGTGATTGCTGTTGGATTGTGTTGCTGAGAAACGCAAGTTGCACAAGGAAATGCTTGCATTATTTTGAAGCCTCCATTTTTCTGACTCGGCGAGCGGCTGCGTCAGCTGAAAGGTCCTCGACTTCGTCTCTGCCTGGGCGAACAGTTTTCGGATCACAATCAAAAATTGTTTTTGAGCCATCGCGTATCCTTCTATTGATATTTACGACTCGGGCAGGTTCAACTTTGAGAAGCGATTTCGTAGTACTGTGTCACGGCGGAGCGAACCTTTGAACGTCAATTCACCCTTGTCGACTGTTAAGCGAGGGTTAAAGGTTGAGATTGTTTTTGGGCGAAGCGGAGTTGCCACGCGAGAAAGCTGACGGGCGACGTCATCGATCACAAAATTGGTTTCGACGTCAAGCCATAGTTGCAGTTCATCGGTAGATGGATGCAGTAAGACGAGCGCATGCTCGACGCCTGGAAGGTCCTCGACCCAAGATTCGATATCTCGCGGATGAAGCTTGTATCCATTGGGAAGAACGACTACATCATCAGCGCGACCCACGATCCGATATTGGCCGGTCGCTTCGTCCAGTTCAGCCAAGTCGCCTGTGTCGAACCAACCATCGCGACTGAGCCGTGCACGCGTTGCGTCATCGTCGTTCCAGTAACCGAGCATCACATGTGGTCCACGAACGAACATTCGACCACCGCGAAGCTGTACTTCCCAGCCGTCCACTGGAGTTCCAACCAGCCCCGGCGCAGCATTTTGTGGTGTTGCACTGCAGATGACGGGCGATGTTTCAGTCAATCCGTATCCTTGGATTACAGTGATTCTGCGAGCACGAAGCTCCTCGAAAGCTTGGTCGCGAAGGGGCGCGCCACCGACACCCAAAAGATTCAGCCTGGAGGTCGCTTGCCCATTCGCCATGTTCAGTATTTGGTAAGCCAATGAGGGAACAACATTGGCGATCGTTGGTGGGTAACGGCGGGCAATGGTTTCCCAGCCGCGATAGCCGAGCGACAATACAAGCGTCGAACCGCTGAGTAACCAAGTGCCGAAGTCACACGTTCGTGCGTACGCATGCGACAGCGGCAATGTTGTTAGCCTCACATCGTCCGTCGTCTGAGGCACTGCATTTAGCTTAGCCAAAGCATTGCCAAACAAGTTGCGATGCGAAAGGATGACGCCTTTCGGTTCAGCCACAGTGCCTGTCGTCCAAAGAACGAGTGCTGGTTGCTCGTCTTGAATGTCTTGCACGTATCGATCAAACTTCCTTGCCGCGTTCGTTGCTGACGAGAGGGCGTTGGTCGCTTTTTCTACGAATGCATCGTCCAGCCAAACTCCAGCAAGTTGTCTCCTCACCCACTCTCCGTGCACGTCGTTTCGGCGTGCATCAATCGGTACTTCAACAAATCCAGCTAGTCCGCAGGCCAGCGATATGCAGATGTCGGAAAATTGGTTTCGATGGTGATATAGCACATGCCGATTGTTGGCGGAGTGAGCGTGTAGATATGCACAAAGTGCATCCGTCGTTTGGGCAACGCGCGAGCCAAGTTCAGCCCACGTGAATTCGAACGGTGCTTCTTTCTCTGTTCGTCCAGCCGTGACCAGTGCGAGCGAGTTAGGACGAACCTTGATTTGTCTAACAAACGCTTCTAACAAGGTGTACATCAAGACATCCATCGCAGTAAAAACATTATGCTCTCATTCGAAACAAAATCTTCGACAGACAAATCCTTCTAGCGACGCAATTGATTCGCAACTCATATAAGCAAGCAAAGCAATACTTTGCTTAGATTGCACTTAAATCAATGATGAGAGGTTCCGTGCTTTCACCTGCATCCAACAGTTGTCGTGCAATCTTGCTGACTAGGTCTCGCTCAATCACTCGCTGCAACGGTCGAGCACCGAATCGCGAATCGAATCCGATGGACACTAGCCGATCGACGAGAGCGTTATCCCACTTTAGCTGTACGCGTCGAACCACGAGCGATTCACGCTGAGTCAATTCGGACAATTCTTTCTCGACGATTTTTCGCACCACTGAATGACCGAGCGATTCGAACTGTACGATCTCGTCGATTCGATTCAAGAACTCGGGGCGAAACTCTTGTTCGATAGCGTGACGCACTTCACTGCTGCCGCCATCATTGAAACCGACCGCCGCTGTGCTTCGCGATCCGACGTTACTCGTCATCACGACGATGGCACCACACAAGGTTGTGGTGCGCCCGAAGCGATCAGTTAAGCGTCCTTCGTCAAGTGCCGACAACAAACAGTCATGAACCTCCTGAGAGGATTTCTCAAATTCATCCAATAACAACACCGACATCGGCCGGGCGCGAAGCCGTCCAACCCATGGTGCGACTTCACCACTAGCGCCCATAAGAAATCGTTCGACGGAGTCCCAGCCGGCGTACTCGCTCATATCCAAGCGGATCAATGGCTTGTCAGATCGCTCGGCTTGTCCAAATAGATATTCCGCCAGACTTCGAGCCAGTTGTGTCTTGCCGACACCGGTCGGTCCACAGAACAGCAACGTAGACACTGGTCGACGAGGATCGCAAAGTCCTGCCTTGAGACGCAGCACCACATCGGCGGCGACGTCAACCGCGCCGCATTGGCCGATGACTTGCTGGCCAAGCCAATCCCGAACATCATCACGTTGCAACGCGTGGGTATCAGCCAACATCACTTCCGGCAATCCGGTTTGTTTGGTGAATTGGCTTGTAAATTCAGCTGTGGACACTTCACCGGTGAAGGTGTCATCGGAAAACGTTGATAGTTGCTTTGCTTGAGTCAGTTGACGCTTCACGCGATCGAGACAGTCACCAATCAATGAAACCACTCCGCGTGGTGGCGATTGATAAGGCATGTAACGCGCGAACAGTCGAGTCACGACCGGCGCCGCCGTTGGATCGATTGTCAGATGATGATTGCGAGCTGCTTCGCTTAGCATTGCACCGGCGATGTCGAGGGTTTGGTCCGTGGTGAGAGGAGCAACATGCAGCATTTGAAAGCACTCGGCCCAACCCGGCAGTAGCCGCCGTGTGGCATCAAGTTGTTCAGCATCGGTTTCGGCGAGGATGCGGACCTCGCCGCGGCGAACAAATGGCATCAAGAATGCAGCGATGCTGTCGGTCGGTTGACAGCCACCTAATCGCACCAAGTCAACGAGTGATGGGACGAGTAACATTCCGCCGATCGACTCGAGTTCGGCGATAACCGCTTCCGATCGCTGTTCCCACTGACCGAGATACTGCATTCCGGCGATCAAATTCTCCGCCGAGCTGTGCCACACCAGCGGCGGAGGCGGTGTTTTTCCCTCGGTTTTCGCTTGTTGTTTCGCTTGAGTTTGAAACATTTTTGCCGCCTGCAGCGCGATCGAAGTCTTCCCGCATCCTTCAGCTCCGACGAGTAAAACGCTCGACAGCTTCATGGCTGTGAGCAATTCTCCGATATCGTTTTCGCGATGCTTGATTGGTGATGAATGGTGTTTACCACGTCGGCTGGTCAATGGGTCTGCAACTAGCGATAGCGTCGGCGTAAGATCTTCCTTCTCTAGTTTTTCGGGTGATCGAAGACGCACTCGAACCAATCGAATTTCGCTTTCCAAGGCCGCCGATGCGGTCGCCAGATCTCGCGACGACAGGCTTGTGGCAAGTGATCGGACAGCTTCACCAACCAACTTGGACGCCTCATCGATATTTGCACAATGATACTCGACTCCATAGTCGACAATGAAGCATTCGACACTGCTGTCGGAATAGAACCCGAGAACGTAGCGAGCCGGGACTTTCATTTCACGACTAGCCGGGAACTGACGTTTGCCGTCACGGTACAACAGGCGAACTTCGACCGTCGTCTGACGCAATTCATAGCGTTCGATGCTTGGCCAACACACATCCGTCGCTCGCTCACCTTGTTTTCGCAAAAACATTTTCACTTGGCGAAAACATTCGGCAGCCGTCGATGCCGCGACGTCCGCTTCTGGTCCGTCGATCACGCGAGCGGTATACAAACTGTCGGAATACTTGGTCACCAAGACTGGAACTAACGAGCTGTTCATTGTGGTGACTCCGATGTGTCCATAAAGACCTCATGGCCATCAAGACCACGGCGACTCAATTTGAGCAGATCAACAATGTGTCGGATTGTAACGCGACCATTGACAGTAGCGCCGTTAAGAAGATCGACTTGCCGACTCTCCACATGCAGCAAACGTCGGATCACAGGCACGGGAGAATCGGCTTGTTGCTGGCGGCAGCGAGTGACCTGCGTTGCTAGTGGCTCGTCGTCCAGCACTGGCGCAATGGCAACCGAGCACACGCTCAGGCCACCGTGACTGTCGACCAGCATCCAGCCGCCTGTGAGCAGTTCGAGAATTTCATTGGCCATTGCACCGGAGATACAAAATCCCGACTCCAACAAACTGCGATTGTCGTGATCGCCCACCAAGTCACAGTCGAATCCCTCAACGTCAGTGACGAATGATCCGATGGCTGACCCGATGATAAAGGGTACCACCACGTTCGGTTTGCCCAATCGATGTTCGTCGACAAGCATTTTGTTGGCATCACCGATCCAACGGAGTGTTAGTATCCACTTGTGTGGAGTCCCGCGATACGCAAATTGACGTCGCAGCTTGATGATCGCATCAATAAGTGAATTTCGCTGGGCATCGATTTCTGTGGCGACGGGAACTTCATGAGACTCCTTGAGGAATTCCAAAATGTCGTCGATTGCTTGCGAATCCTTGATACTCCATCTTGGCTGCGATTCTCGCGAAAGTGTGACTGGCCCAATTCCCTTACCGGCATGCACTGGCGTCGTAGGCGGTCGATCCAGTCGCAGAGCGCTCTCGCGTTGCACCAGCGCTCGCAAACGGTCTTGGCAGTCATGCAAGCTGTCCCGCAGCATCATCGACTCCAAGACTGCTGGATCGACACTTTGGCCCGTGTATTCAAGCGATACGCGTGCATCGCCGATCTTTGTCGAAAGATTCTCAAGTTGGCGCGTCGCCCACTCGCGAAGTGTGTGATGATCGGGTAACAGCGGCGGCGTCGCCGGGCTGAGCAACTCGATGCGCTGCATCTCCACAGCGACACGTTCATCGACGACATGTAACCGAAGCAACATCGGCTGGTCCGATGTTGTCGCCGCAAGCGCTCGGGCTGCTGGTTGAATGAGGTCTCGTTCAATGCGTCGCTTCAGTGCACGCGCTCCGAGTGTGGGGTCGTAGCCCTGGTCAGCAGTACGCGCAAGTGCATCGGGGTCGACGTCAACCAATACGCTACGTCGTTGCAGTCCATCGCGATGCAGAATCTCGTCGAACTGCATCTTGGCGATAGAGTGGATTGTTTCTCGCGATAGTCGCTGGAAGTGCAGAACGGCATCGATACGGTTAAAGAATTCCGGTCGAAAGAAGTCCCGTACCGCCTTGTCATGGACCGTAGCGACAATCGCTGGATCCTCGACATCGGCGAATCCTTGGGCACGTCCGCTGCGACGAGTTCCCAAGTTACTTGTCATCAAGATCAACAATCCGCTCAGGTCGACGGTTCTGCCTCGCGCGTCACTCAGCCGGGCCTCGCCCAGAGCCTGTAGCAACACATCCAATACCGACGGGTGTGCCTTCTCAATTTCATCGAGCAATAGCACCGCGTGCGGACGGCGTCGCACCGCAGTTGTCAGCAGCCCATCGGGAGCTTCAAAGGTTCCGATCAATCGTGACGCAGCCGCTGGCGAACTCAATTCGTTCATGTCCAGGCGGATCAAACCGCTTTGATCAAACAAACAATTCGCCATTGCCTTGGCCAACTGTGTTTTTCCCACTCCGGTTGGACCGACCAATAAAAACGTGCCCAACGGTCGTGTCGTATCGTTCATTTTTGCGGCAGCGACCAACACACAATCGATCAATTGACGGACTGCGTCGGTTTGGCCAACGACATGCTCTCGAATTTGAGCCTCAAGCGATTCGCGGGTGATCTTGGCCCGTTGATCGATCATCGAAGCGCTCAAGCCGCTACGAGAGCGGAACTCAGCAATGGCATCGGCCCGCGAAATGGTTTGGTGGGCCGACTTGCCCGCTAAGCGAATGAGCGCGCCAGCGGCCTTGCCCGGCAGGACGCTTGAACGTTCGAATCGATCGTACATGGATACAACTTCGGGAATCACGTCGCTGTGGAATTCGCATCGGTGGCGATCTTCCAGTTGGCGACGAACTCCTAACAGAATTTCCATCGACGCTTCGGCTGTCCGCGCCTGGGTCGGTAAGACGAGGAAACGATCAGCAAACGTTCGATCGCGTTCCTGTAGAATCGACCACGCCTGGGCAGTCATCTCGGCAAGAATACGCACGGGGCGAATTTCCAACTGGGCGCGTAGCATATCGGCGACACACATCTTGCTGTCGCGTGTTTTCCCCGCCTCGTACAGACCCAACAGGTCGTCAAAGTAAAGCACGTGATCATAGCGATACGCGTGCCCGAGAATTGACTGTACTCGCTGTTGCCATTGACCCAAGTAAGACATTCCACTGATCAAACGAGCCGGTGACAAATGCCAAACCAATCCGTGGGTCATGGCGCGTTTTCGCTTCAGTCGCCGGTGTACGACGCCTTCAATTCGAGCCGTTTTCCCGCTGCCCGACGGACCGACCAGCACAACTCCGCGTCGATCGGCAACTTCGAGTAGGCTTGCTAGACGTCGTACGTCTTCGTCCACACCGATGGGCTCGACTAACTCACCTGCACTGAGCCAACTCAAACAGCGGCCGACTTGTTGCAATTGGGCACCACCATCGGAGACGTCTTCGCCGCCGAGCAATGCACGTAGAGGGTCTACCTTTTCGCGTGGCCCGCGACGAGGAATGAGATCGATCACCAGTTGGTCGACCCAAGCTTTGCCGTTGGTGCCGTGTCCAACGACCGAGTAGTTGGGATTCGATTTGCGAAGCTGACGGAAATGTGCTTGATAGACATCTGTCGCCCGCTGTAGGAGCGATTCGCCTTTTTCAATATCAAACCAAACGTCGGGAATCGTTGGCGAGAAAACGATGTTGCGACCGTGTCGCTGGACGGTCACCAACAGCACGTTAATGGTTGCAGTGATGTCGCGCAGGTCCAAATGCAACTTAAGCGACTTGGCGTCAATCGGCTGGATGTTGTGCCATCGCAAGAGAGGTTCATGTTGCGAGCCCTCGGCAAGCAACGACAAATCGCTGCGTAGTCGCAACGATAGTTTCGCTAGCACGCGACCAAGTTGGTCGCCACTGACGCGCGGCGTCGTGTGATACAAAGGTTGTGCAACGATCGATGCTCCGGCACTTTCGCCACGCGACGATTCGACGAGTATGGGGACGACGATTCTCATCTCATTCCTCCTGCAGCTCGCTCCACACTCGCCGTTCGGTCTCGCTCAGAATCAGCGGCCGCAACCAAGTCCCCAACCGATCCATTTTTACTTGTCGATCGGGTCGACGCGTCAACTCTTGTGCCAGATCCTGTTCCAGGTCGTACGCTCGTCGCGGATGTCCGGTCAGTTGAAAATCGCGTTTCGGCAACCAGTCCGGAGCGATGTATTGGACTGGCATGCTCGTATCGACTTGGGCCAGCAAGGCGCATTGGTCACCGGAGGAGGAGCTACGTTTGAAGGAATGAATCCCCGCTTCGCCATTCATCAACATCGCCGCGTGTGTGCCACGAAACGTTAGCATCAGTGCCAATGTGTCCTCGGGGGCGCGCGTCAACGCATCGGCCTTCATCAAACGATAAGCGGCCAGAGAACTTCGCGAGAACATATTGCGAGTTTCGGAGAACTGGACCACACTTCGCACTTCGAAGGCTTCCAATTGTCGCAATGCCTCGGCTTGCCGTGTTTCCGATTCCGTCATCACGCGGAACGCCGGAGACTCGGCCCAACCGTCAGTCGTGATTCGCTGATCGCCCTCTTGACTACCCGCTCGTCGTAACAGGGCGTGTGCTTGAAAGTTCCAGTTCTCCTCTTTTGCCATCTGGCGATAGGCCCGCAACAGAACTTTCGCGGGCTCGAAATTTGGCCCAGACAAGACGATCGTTATGCGACTGGTTTCGCCAACAAATGCGGATTGTAAATCGCAAAGTGTTACCCAAAGTCGTTCTTTGAGCGTTGCAGCGTTTTTCTCCGCAAGCAAGAAATCGAGTGATTCGCCGCGATAGTAGCGTGCCCACCAGTGTGTTTCCGCTTGCTCAATCTCGCTAGATAATTGGTCCACGCTATCCAGTCGTTCTTTGGTTCGCCGACAATCCTGGCCCAAAGGACCATACCGCAACTGATCGCGATGAGCCCGGCCTTGAGGCGTGCGCAGTTTGCTCTTCAATTGTCGTTCGAGCAGTGTATGGTGGTTTCTCAGTCGTCGCATTAAATGAGATCGGCTGAGAGCTTGGCTTTTGCGACGTAATTCAGAGAACGATTCGAGCGATGCCAGTAGCAGGTGATTGATGCTGCGCTGCGACTCCTTGCGGACCACGTCGACCACGATGGACGCATCCTTGGCATTGTCCTTATTCAGGCGGACACTTGCTTGTAGATCAAAGCGGCGACCGTGCTCACAAATGGCTTCTGCGAGAGGGACGACAACGTCGCGTCCTACCTGACGCGCCAGTGGCCGCGCCCCGTACTGAGGTTGGTAGCCCTTGTTTGCTAAGTAAGGCACAACGTCGGGATCGTCGAATTGGATCGCCCCAGAGTGACGACGCCAACCATCTCGACGACTCAGTTCATTCAGTCGAATTTCTGTAATCTGGCGTATTGTCGCTTCGCTTAGCGGAGAGTAGTGCAAAATGCGATCGATACGATTGAACATTTCTGGTCGCAAAAAGTCTCGAACTTGACGTTCGAAATGATTGCGATAGCGGTCATCGGTTTGTGTGTCAGCTAAGCCCAACGGAACCGCACGAAAGGACTCCACGCCCAAGTTACTTGTCATCATCACAATTGAATTGCGGAAATCGGCCAGTCGCCCTCGACCATCGCTCAGTCGTCCTTCGCCGAGCACTTGCAACAACAAATCGAACACCGACGAGTGGGCCTTCTCGAATTCGTCCAACAGCAGTAATGAAAACGGTTGAGCACGCACCGCAGCTGTTAACACGCCTTCTTCATGGAATGAGTCACCGATTAATCGTCCAGCCGACGCAGGGGTTGAAAACTCAGACATGTCGATTCGCACCAATCGCGAAACGTCACGATAAATTAACCTTGCCAATGCCTTTGCCGTTTCAGTCTTGCCGACTCCGGTGGGCCCAATGAGCACCATCGACGCTAGTGGTCGATCGCCTCGCGAAAGGTCCGCCGCGATTGTAGCGATCAGATCCACCAGGGTATGAATGACTTCGTCTTGACCGAGAATTTGCGTTCTCAAGTCCTGTTCGATCCGAGCCAAATCAGGACGAACGGCATCGTCGATCAAGAATCGCGGCAAGCCGGTTTGACGCCCAAAAGCTTCGATTACTCGCGCCGCGTCAAGCGTTTCTCCGGCGGACAATTCACTCATTACGCCGTGAAAGAACGCGAGCGGTCGCCCCGGCGCAGCGGCGTCGGTGCGAAATCGTCGGTGCAAACGATCAAGTTGGACAAGTGCCTCCGGTGTAACCGTTGGTAGTTCATCGGCAGTGACAGGTTTCTCGGTCTTAGGTCTTCGAGTGGATCGATCGATATCATTTCGACGTCGGCGTTTCTTTTCGCGATCCATTCGGATTCGAGCCGACACATCCTGCGGTTTCCATGTCGTGGCGGCTTCGAGCAATATTGAACGAACGGCTGCCGCCGAGGGTTCTTCGATGCGTAGGACCGTTAACGCTGCGATCGCGCGCGGCTCAAGTCGTGTGATGCGTGTCAGTTGCTCCGGCGTGCACTCAAGGACGCCTTGTAAGGAGCCATCGGCCAATCGGGGTGCCAACAAGGAGGCACAACCACCGCTGCCATCGTTGCGTCCCGATTCACAAAGCTCTACCAAGTTTCCCAAGTGAACGATCGCGTGTTGCTGGCGGGCTTCGTTTGCCATCCGCAAGCATCGCTGCTGCCACATTCCGTATCCAGTCTGGCCGGAAATCAATCGCGAACCGTCGGTCGCCCAACAAACTCGCGTGGCCAGTCGACCGCCACCGATGCACGCCTCGCCGCGACGACGTACCCATTCGTGAAAGATTGCCGTCTTGCCGACGCCCGATGCGCCGACCAGTAACACGCTTCGAGGTGGCGAAGCGGATAACAAATCACCTAGCTCGCGGACCACGTCCTCGCGTTCATATGCCGCTCGCAACGACGTTCGTTTCAGGTGTGTCGCCACCGTTCGCAGGGTTGGCGCGTTTTGGCGAGGCTGTTCGTCATTCTGACGGTTGCGCTCGATCGCTGTTTGCAGAGGCAATTGCATCGTGTGAGAACGCAGTTGCAAGTCATTCACCAAAATTAATTGCGTCAGTTCACGTAGTGACCAGAGTTTGCGGCGTCGGACGGCGGAACGAACTTGATCTTGCACCAAATTATCAAGATCCTCCTGTGCCACGGCGAGTACCGACAAATCAAGTGCCGGAATATAGATCATCCGCATTGATAATCCGCGATTCCAACTAAAGTACTCGATCGACAGCGTCACGGATTCACGCCAGGCATCAATTCGATCATGCGGTGGCTTGAATTCGATCGAAATGCGATGTTTTTCGATGGGGGCAAGCACTGCGGCGGCAACGACATCCATGCCGACAATTTTTTGGGATTCACTACTAAAATGTCGGCGAAGGGTACCGAACGCTGCTTCCTCGCTGCTCGCCGCAAAGGAATATTGCGGTTGTCCGAATGGACGAACGAGCTTTAGACCGCCGACATAGGCGACCACAGCCGGTACGTCGATGGAAAGAAGTATTGGCATGAAGTAAAAATAGCGGTGGCTGACGAAAGGTTGGCTGCAAAGCGAGAGACGGCAAGCAAAGATACGGTTCGCAGTGAATTATCGGCGAAACATGTCTTTCTGGATAGCATCTAACCAGCCCTTCCTGCACAGGAAACAGCCACGTCCCTGGAATTAAGTCTAGCGACAACCAAGCTCAGAAACTTACCAAACACGAGAATTCCACGAGCGATACGGTGGAGTCAACGCGCCCGAGTGACCAGGGGCGTACGGTGGACCAGAGAAAATCATCACAAAAAATCAGCGAGGCGACAGTTCCCATCCCCTGCTCCCCGAATTCGAGTGGCGATTGATTCCGTTAGAGTCCGATCGCGGCGAATGTTCATTCGCCGGTTTTTCGATGACTACGTAAATCGGTCGCCGTTGATTGAGGGATGTGTTACCGCGATTGCTGTTCAATCAGCCTGAGCAGATCAGGCGAGGGCTGCGATACCGTCATCACTCGGCCGCTGCTCTCGGGGCTCTGCCGATCGCGAACGATGACGATGATTTCGGTGTCATTGCTGGCAGAGCTTGCTTGAGAATCACGTGTTGTGCCAGCCAGCGCCGAGGGCTCGATTGTCAGGCCGACAGGAGCGATACTGCTCAGGGCAGCCATTCGTTCGGGAGCAGCCCCGCCGTTATTGTTCTGGTACAGCGCTGACAAGTTCGCGCGATCGAGTTGCCAGTGAATCGAGCCTGGTCCAGCGTAAATGCCAACGTCACCCTTGTAGTCAGCAGCATTGCAAACGCCAATCAAGTTACCGTCAGAATCGAATAGTCCTCCGCCGCTACGTCCATCGATTGGTGCACCTTCGATTTCCAAGTTCGATACGCCGAGATGTTGGTTGTACTTGTCAACGCCAGTGATTCGCGTATCACGTCGTGAGGGATCGTCTCCGCGATCACAACCAAAGCTGAATGCGGGCTGGCCAGTTTGTACCTTCACATCCGCCGCAATTACTTTTACGGGTTCAATACGAACACTTGGGCGGATGGCAACGAGTGCAATATCCCGATCTGCCGCTTCGTAATCGATCAGTTGTCCAGCAACCGTTTGAACACTGCCAGCGACAAAGAGATCGACTTCGATTTTTCCTTTACCCTCGGTGTCGCGAAACAAGTGTCCGCAGGTCAGCACGAGCGCTTCGTCACCATGAATGTCGATAATGGTTCCGGTCCCGGCTCCGTAACCATGTCCATCGAACACTCGTAGACGTACGGTCGCCGCTTGAGCTCGTTGCACGGCATCCGCAACCGATAGACTTGGCATCGGTTCGGCTAGCGATTCAATTGCCGCCGCAGTGCTGATAGGTGCAAGTCGTGTTTGCGGCGCGGGGATATCCGCAAAGCTGCGAGAATCGGCACCGGTAGGTACCAACTGGCCGTGAGGCGAAACCGAGAGGGCGGCGAGCAATTCGTCGGCAGTCCGAGTCCCAACCAGTCGGGTCAGTTCTTTACCGCCGCTGACGATGACAAACGTCGGCGTCTGCTGAATACCATAGCGCGTCGCGAGCTGGGGTTCGGTGCCCACATCGACATGACGAATGGGCACTCCGCGGCTTTCCAAATCTGCCAGTACCGGTTGCATGGCGCGACAAGGGCCACAATGTTGTGAACTGAACTCAATCAGTATCGCGTCGGATGCTTTAGCTGGGGCGGTCACAAGACAAGAGACAACAATCGCCAGCACGATCACTGCGGTACACTTCGCCTTCATCGGGCGTCCCTCCATGGACGGCTCGGACAGTCTTCAAGTACGGCGATTCCTGGGGACACGTCCTGTGTTCCAAGAATCCGTTTTTGTGTTTCCGCACTTTGCGTAATTTGCATCGTCGCCGGCAAGTGCAATGAAACATGAACAGGGAACAACTTTAGTCTTTTTTAGTTTCACGACGTTTTATCTGTGAAAAACAAAGTTTAGACGAACATCACTACAAGTACTTAGCCAGCGGACCACCGCGAGCAGCGCGAGCGTCGACTTTGGCCAGAGTTTCGCGATCTTGAACCAGCGGCGGCGCGTGATGCGGCTTCACACGAGCATCGATCACCAACGCACCGCGACACCCCCAGTGCTTGTCGGACGTTTCTTGAGCAATTCCGTCTATGTCCCTGGCCGGATCACTGCGAGTGAAGGTAATCCACAACCAATTCTGCAAATTGGCAGAGACCATCTCGCATTCATCGACCAACGTAATGATCGCGAAACGATTGATTGAATGATGCTCGTCGAAATGTCGACAGAACCTCACCAAATCATCGTGGTCACCAACTGACGCATATCTCGGTGAGCGGATGGCGAGTACTCCTGGCATGACAACTCTCGGATCATCAAAGCCCTCCGGCAAGCCAAGATCGTTGGGGCACCCAGTAGCCAATTCGCGCGTGGCAGGGCCACAGGCCGCGACAACGAGTTTCGATCCGCGGTTGAAACCGGACCCGCTGTAGTCCAGCGTGTCGATCGTCGTGCGAGTTTGAAAGTGCAGGTCGCGTCGCCAATCTGCTCGTCGCAGGATGTACTGCAAAAACTCGCCGACGTTATGAATGTCTAAATGAAAATCGGGTTCGTCCGTGATCCACAAGTACTTTGCTAGTGACAGTTGGCCGTTGCCAAGAATTGCGTTCGCTTGTGTTAACAATTCCTGCGGTTCTTGTGACTTTAAGTAGGGCATGTAACGTTCACTTCCGATTGCCAGCAACAGTGGATGGACTCCCGCCGCATCAACTGCGTGAACAGCTTTCACGCCTGGGAATACTGTCGGAATGATTGGGTCCGTCAATTCGTGAATGAGCTGACCAAACGTCGTATCCTCCTGAGGTGGACGCCCCACGACAGTAAACGGCCATATCGCACCATCGCGATGCCAGACTTTCGCCACGCGCATCATAGGGAACGGATGCGCGAGCGAGTAATAGCCAAGATGGTCGCCGAATGGACCTTCGGGCTTACGTGCCTGAGGATCGATTGTGCCGGTGATCGCAAAGTCAGCATCCGCGTAAACTGGGGCGTGATCGCCACAGATCAAAGAAATCCTTCGTCCCGCTAATGCGCCAGCGAAAGTTAATTCGGTTAAACCTTCAGGCAACGGCATGACCGCAGCCAGACTCATCGCTGGCGAACCACCTACAGTGATCGTAACCGGAAGCGGCTCGTCGCGAGTAAGCGCAGCTTGGTGATGGACTCCGATACCACGATGGATTTGATAATGCAGTCCCACCTCGTTTAGCGAATCGTATTCGTTACCGGATAGCTGTATGCGATACATTCCCAGATTGATTCGCATCAAGTTGGTCGGATCATTTGGGTCAACGCTCAAAACCTGTGGCAATGTGACAAACGCTCCACCGTCGTTAGGCCAACATTTCAATTGCGGCAGATCATTCAACGTCGTCGTATTTGCCCAGACGGCTCCCCGCGACACGCGGCGAGGCAACATCGACAACGCTGTCCAAGGTGCGCTGGAGTAACGAAGCGGGTGCCGCAGTATCGCCGCGGGGTCCAACTTAACTTCGATGATTCGTCGAACGGATTCGAGCGTATCGCGAAACAAGTAGCGAGCTTGCTCAAGCGAAGCGAACAGATTGGAGACCATGGGGAACCGGCAACCGGTCGGATGATGGAACAACACTGCCGGACCACCGCGCGCGTACACTCGTCGCTGGATCTCGGCCATCTCCAAGTGAGGATCGACGGGCTCGTCAACTTCGACCAAACGACCGCCAAGTCGCAGGTCATCAACAGCGTCTCGAGTGGATCGGTGCTTCAAGGAACTCTGCCCAAAAGGGAGTGCTTCGAGATGAAAGGGGCCTCGGCTAGGATAACCGTGTGCGGCGTCTTAGACTAACGAGGAATTCGAAAAAGGGGTCGCAAGAGGGTTAGCCCCCTTTTCGAATACGAATCACATTCCGCAACGATCCCAGTTCCCTTTTTAGACTGAAACCATGTTGGATAGCCAGCCGCTGCCGTCACCGAATCTCGTTCCTGTTGACCTTCCGCTGACATCGGATGCCGACGCATTAATCTTGGGCATGTTCGACGATGGT
This sequence comes from Pirellulaceae bacterium, assembly GCA_041751935.1. Taxonomy (GTDB): domain Bacteria; phylum Planctomycetota; class Planctomycetia; order Pirellulales; family Pirellulaceae; genus JBBSJZ01. Next base: position 21,349 of record JBGSIA010000100.1, read on the forward strand.
TTACTTTCTTCGTCATTGATTCAAGCCGATGCCAAGCGAGTGGAAACGATCAAGCGAATGCTGGCCCGTGGTGGCGCGAAGGGAAAACTCGGTGAGATCACGGCATTAGTTTCCCCTTGGGATGACGGGCCGCAATTGATTCTCGTCGTCGGGCTGGGCTCCGCAAACGAATTGAGCCGCAAAACGGTCTTTGAGTCTGCCGCAGCGGCAATTCGACGTTTGACGGATCGCCAGCGGGAACGGGTGACAATTGCTCTGAGCGAGAGTGTGCCGGAATCTTTCCACGCATGTATCGTCGCCGGAGCCGTCTATGGTTGTGAGGGACAAGCGATTTACAAGTCCGATGCGATCACATTCGTTCCCACAACGATCGGGTTTTCGTCGACTGCGGCGAAAATGATTCAGCGAGGTAAAGCTATCGCCGAATCAATGAATTTGACGAAACGATTGGTCAATGAGCCGCCATCGGTGATTTACCCAGAAAGTTTTGCCGAACAAGCTTCGATTGTCGCCAAGGAATGTGGTTTAGCGATCGAGATATGGGACGAAAAGCGGCTGGAGCAAGAAGGTTGCCGTGCGATTCTTGCGGTCGGTGCTGGTTCATGTCGCCCACCGCGATTGGTGATTTTGCGTCATCACGGAGGTGGCTCGGGCGAATCGCCGTTAGCGATTGTCGGTAAGGGCGTCACGTTTGACAGCGGCGGCTTATCGATCAAGCCAAGTGACTCCATGGCGGACATGAAATGTGATATGGCCGGTGCCGCTACCGTGCTTGGTACGATGCGTGCGATCGCCAAGCTGGGCGTGAAACGAAATGTGATTGGGTTCTGCGGGTTGGCCGAGAACATGATTAGCGGCGCGAGCTACAAGCTTGGCGACGTGATTGAAACGCGAAACGGAAAAACGATCGAAATTTTGAATACCGATGCCGAGGGTCGTGTGGTACTTGCCGACACGCTCGATGTCGCGATTCAACATTCGCCCGCGGCGATGATTGATCTAGCCACGCTCACGGGCGCATGCATGATCGCGTTGGGTACCGACGTCGCGGGCCTCATGACGAATAACCAGCGACTGTGTGACCTACTCAAACAATCTGCGGACATCGAGGGCGAACCCGTTTGGCAACTGCCGATGTTTTCACTATATGATGAAAAGATCAAAAGCAAGGTTGCGGATATCAAGAACGTCGGTGAAGGCCGTTGGGGTGGGGCGATAACCGCCGCGAAGTTTTTGGAGCAATTCGTCGGCGACGTCCCCTGGGTACATATTGATATCGCTGGCCCTGCGTTCGCGGACAGCCCTAAACCACACCGTGACGCCGGTGCGACGGGTGTCATGGTCCGTACTCTCGTTCACTGGATCGAGTCGGGAACACCATCGAAGTAACTAAGCATCGCATCTATCGATAATCGCTTCGCCCCTATCGTATCGCACGTATCTGTGGAGAATTCAGGTAGTTGGCCGAGATTTGTACTGTTCGGCTCCGTCTAATTTTTCATCGTAGACTCAATGTCGCAAATTTCGCTTAATGACCTAAGTATCGGTTTTCGTGGTCCGTTGCTACTTGACGGCGTTTCAGCGGAAGTTGAAATTGGCCAACGCATCGGGCTGCTCGGTCGAAACGGGGCCGGCAAAACCACGCTGCTGAGAATGTTGTGTGGCGAAACCCAGCCGGATCACGGAAGTATTCAGTTTGCCCCACGAACGCGTGTCGCGAGGCTGACCCAAGATGTTCCCCGTGAACTGAAGGGAACGATTCGCGAAGTCGTCTTACCGGACAATTTTGACCACCTCGACAGTGATGATCATTGGCGAGTTGAACATGCCGTTGATTCAACGCTGTCGCGGATGCAGCTCGAAGCGGGTGCACGCTTTGAGAGTCTCTCCAGCGGGATGAAGCGTCGCGTACTGCTGGCGCAAGCCATTGCCAGTGAGCCGGATGTCTTGTTGCTCGATGAGCCGACCAACCACCTCGATATCCCGGCCATTCTCTGGTTGGAAGAATTTCTCAGCCGTTGGCCGTCGACATTGATATTTATCACCCACGATCGCTCGTTCCTAAAACGATTGGCGACTCGAATTTGGGAAATTGATCGTGGGCGATTATTCGATTGGTCCTGTGATTACGAAACGTTCCTGAGTCGTAAAGAAGCCGCCATCGCTGCCGAGGAGAAACAGAACGCACTGTTCGACAAAAAACTGGCTCAAGAAGAGGTCTGGATACGTCAAGGCATCAAGGCACGACGAACGCGTAACGAAGGCCGCGTGCGGGCGCTCAAAGCGATGCGAGACCAGCGGGCACAGCGGCAAACCGCCGAGGGCAAAGCGAAGTTGAATCTCCAGGATGCTGCTCGTAGTGGTGCGTTGGTTGCCGACGTGAAAGAAATATCGTTTGGGTACGACAACCGGTACGTCGTCCAAGACTTTAGTACTACGATTATGCGTGGCGACAAGATCGGTATCGTGGGGCCCAACGGTGCGGGTAAGACAACGCTGTTGAAGCTCATGCTCGGTGAATTGAAACCGGAAAGCGGTAACGTGCGATTGGGAACAAATCTGCAAATTGCCTATTTCGATCAATTGCGAGATTCGCTCGACCCAAATAAGTCGGTGGCTGAAAATGTTGGCGATGGCAACGACCGGCTGACCATCGGCGGTCAAACGAAACACATCGTCGGCTATTTACAGGATTTTCTGTTTACGCCTGAGCGGGCGCGAACGGAAGTTCGTTTTCTGTCAGGTGGTGAACGCAATCGCGCTTTGCTCGCGCGGCTCATGACTCGACCGGCCAATGTTATCGTGTTGGATGAACCGACCAACGACTTGGATAGTGAAACGTTGGAGTTGCTTGAAGAGCAGTTAACGGATTTCGCGGGGACCCTGCTCATGGTAAGCCACGACCGAACCTTTTTGAACAACGTGGTAAGCAGTCTGATCGTGTTCGAAGATGTAGGTGTTCGCGAGTACGATGGTGGTTATGACGATTGGCAGCGTCGAATTGCCCGCCGCGACGCTGATTTGAGCACGACTCCATCATCACGAAAAGAGAACCAGTCGGTCGTGGCCAAGTACGTATCAGGTAGCACGCCTTCGAAGGCGAAGAAACTCTCCTTCAAAGAGCAACAAGAATTGAAGGAACTGCCCAAAAAAATCGAACACTTGGAAACCGAGATCGCCGAAGCTCATCTGGAAATGGCGGCGCCGGATTTTTACAAACAACCGGCAGAACGCATTACAGAAGCGAGCCGCAAATTGGCGTCTCTACAGGATTCGTTAGCTGCCGCATACCAACGCTGGGAATCATTGGAGCAGCAGAGCCATACCGGATAATTTCGATTCACCCGGTTTTGACGATTCGTTGAATAAGTTTTGGTTCGCTGTGCGGTTGGTGCGATAACGATACTGAGCGAATACGCAGATTTTCATGTGCAAGGGGCAAACAATGCACAGTGGAGCTAGGTTTGAGATCGCACTGGGGGAACTGCCCGTCGGGTTCACGCTGAGCCAGCCGGTTCATGATCACGCCGGTGTGCTTTTACTTGCGGCAAACCACACGGTAACAGCCGACCAGTTACAGCAATTGCATCATCGCGGTATCGCGACGCTGTCACTTCATGCGCATGATCGGCGGCGAATTTTATCGTCCCAAGCTCCAGGTCCCAATCAAACAAAGCCGCTTGCGGTATCTGCAGTAGATCAGCTTTGGACGAGTGAAACGCCGATTCGAGGAAAACTCGCCGATCGCTATGGCGAGTCACCGTGTCCGAAGCGACAAAAAAGGATTGATTCCCTACTCACCAAGGCAATCTCCGATTTAGTTGTGATAGGTAAATCATTGCGAGTGGACTCGAATTCAGCCAAGTTGTCGCTAACTGAGCTGTTTGAAAGTCTGGCGGCCGTGTTGATTGAGGATCCTGACCAGACGATTGGCTCATTGCTGAGCGCAAGTGAGGCTCGCGAATTGTCTGCCCGCATTGTTCAACTCGCAGCATTGTCGATGGCGATGAGTATCGAGTTGAAGATGCCCGCGTCCGCCACGATGGAAATCGGTTTGGCCGCGATGCTGCACGATGTGAGCCTGTTCAGGATGAGCCCGCGCCTTCGCTCTCCTGTTTCCTATTTGTCGCCCGAGGAGCGTTGGGAGTACGAAAGTCATCCCTTGGAATCACAAGAGATGCTGGTCAGCCTGGACATTCCTCATGCAGTGAAACTGACGGTTGCGCAAGTGCATGAGCAGTTGGATGGTTCAGGCTTTCCTCGCCAGTTGACCGAGGCCCGAATTCACCCTTATGCAAAGGTCATCAATGCTGCGGATGCGTATCTGAGGATTATCGGTCCTGGTCCAGGGCGGCCACCGATCGGTGCGCATGATGCAATCGGAGTCATCTTGCATACTCAAAGGCGACGATTGTTCGAGCCCTACATTCTACGTGCCTTGATCAGCGTTCTGACGCTGTTTCCGCTCGGTTCGACGGTCCAGCTCAGCGATGGCAGGATTGGGCAAGTGGTTCGCCGACCACGAAAAGGGTTCGATGCTCCAACGGTGCGAATCGATTCTGCGTCAACGTCTGAACCTCGACTGGTGATGTTGGATTCATCGAATCTAAAAATTGCTTCGCCTCAACGATCGCGGGTCGACGAGCAGCTACGGATTCCACGCGAAGTGTTGCGGCGTACAGTGTGGCATCCGTCAAACTATTGAGCAAGTGTAAAAGCTACAGCTCGCGCTTAGAGTTGAGTGCTTCCTCAAACTCAGCAAGTTGGCGCAGAAGCGGTGGAAAATGAGACATCATGCGCACCGCTCGGCGTTGCAATCGAACCGCATTCTCGATGTCCCCGGTCGCGAAATAACAGCGGGCACACGTGTCGATAAGCTGCCAATCGTCTGGGGCAATCTCCAGGGACCGTAGACTGTATTGAAGAGCACGAGCATAGTCGCCTTCGGTGTTACTGACCAACCAAGCGTACGCATTCAACGATCTTGAAAGTTGGATTTCGGTGCTAGGAATCCGACCAATTTGGCGTGAACTAGCATCGTCCTGTTGAACCTCAATTTGGCACAAGCGAGTTTGACGCTCGAGCATCTCGCCGACTGTTTTCTTCCAGTCCTCACCGCCACTGACGTGATACATTGAAATCAGAATGTCAATGTTCTTGGGATCAAGTTCGTAGGCGTTCTTAAAAAGCGGCATTGCCGCTTCGATGTTGTCAGATTCGATGGCCGCAAGTCCCCGATGATACTCAAGCAGCGATCTCAGCTCGAACGTGGTGTAGTCAAAATGGATGGCGTTGAGTCGACTGGCGAATTCATCATCATTCTCTCGTCGCTCCACAAACGGTTCGAGGACTGCGATCACATCCTCGTGCCGCAACAATTCGCCAAACATTGCCGCCAAATGAACTCGCGAGTACGAAGCTGGAATGGAATTGATTTCAAGGGAGTCAATGATCAACTGGAACTCTCGTTCAGCCCAACGGAAAAGCCCACGTTGACGCAGTTCCTGGCCGATCTCTCGATGCGTTTGAGCGATTTCTTCAATCTCTTTCGGCGAACGCAATTTCCTTTCTTCGTCGTTTTTGGGGAGTGGATTGATGGCCAGGGCTTGGTTGGCCAGGTCTTGCGCCTGGGAATCGTCACCAGCGTTGGACAAGGCTTCGGCAGCCCCATACAGCAGCACCGGTTGCTGTTCAAATATTCGTGGATGACTATCACGCAACTCCAGCACGAACGGATGCAAACCATTGTCAATCGCCCAACTGCACGCGTCGATCAGGTCACGGGTCGTCGGCGGGATCAGATCAATGTGTTTGATTGCCAAGGCGATCGCTTCGTCACGCTGATCCAGCAAAGCTGCCCGAGCCGCACAAACTCGCATGAGTTCTAGAACAGTAGCACGACTGGCTTGTTGCGTAGCTCCCGTATCCACTTGGTAACGCTGGTCATCGATCAGTTGTCGCCATTTTTCAGCCGAGTAGGCACCGGCTGCTAAGTCCTGGGCATAAACTCGCAGCCACTTCGCGGCCTGTCGATCGTTATCGCCGAGTACTTCCAGAACCAATTCACTCTCACGACGACGTTTCGCCTCCGTTTCACTCATCGGCTGGCGCATTAATAAAAGTGCGGCCTGACGACTCAGCCGCAGACTCGTCTCGAAGCGAGCCAATCGAACAAGCGCCTCCAAACCTTGGCGGTCCGGAAGTTCGCTGAGTAGTTCCATGCGACTGCCACGTTCGGCTTCATTTTGTGCGCCGTATTCCTCCAGCGCATCTCGGACTGCGGCGGGATCAGTCTCTTTGGACCAACTCACCAACAGACTACTGACCAAATGCCGGGCCGACATTGCGATCTCGCTGTCGGGATGATACTGAGCTTTGTGCAGAGCATCGAACGCTTCGAGTTCTAGTCGCTGCAGCAGTTCCTTCGCTCTCAGTCGCGTTGCATAGTTCGGGCTGCCCAATCGCTCGATTAATTCGTCGACACTCAAATGGTCAGTCGCCGTCGAAGCGTCGGAATCGGCCGCACGCAAGTGATGGTGAGAAAGCAGACTGGCGACAAACCATCCAGCCACCAACACGCTAACGGCAGCGCGGCAGAATCGGTGTCGGAACGTTGTGGAGTAACGATTCATCCTGGCACTTTAAAAGAAATCTCGAGTCCGGCAAGTCAACCACCTTCTTCCCATGGTACCCGCCACACCGCATCGTTGGGGAGTGGCTTTTTCACAACAGCGTCTAGCGGTCCCCAGCATGTCCATTTCACTAGCCCCAATCCGCGTCCTGAATCCGACGATTTTCGGTCTTTTTCGTCCGAAACAGGACGTTTAGGTCTGATCGGTTCTGCTCTTCTTTGCAGTCATGCCGATTCAGTCTTGATTTGCGGGCGTTTGGCAAAAATTGACAGGGCGAACCGATCGCTTGCGCTGGTATATTATCGCTGCTCAAGTTGAATCTGGCTTGGTGTTTCCACGCCAAGACTTACGAGAACGTGATTCACGCCAAACGCAGCAATTCGATGCCGCAAAATAAGTTCGATGCAGCAGAAGACCGCACTCCATGAACACGCCATCAGCGACCGCATTGAAACTAGGCTGGCTCCGATTTTGCCTTTGTCTCATCGTTGTCATGGGGTGCTCGCGTTCGTCGCCGAAATTCGAAGCCGAAAACGCATCGTCGGATATATCCATCGAAAATGCCCCCTTAGCGGTCAGTACCCCAACGCGAACCGACGAGATCACACCGCCTGGCCAACCATTGGCTTCTGGACCTGTGGTTGCGTCCGCCTCAACTCTGCCCATGCCTATTGGGTTTGTTGGATCTCAACGTTGTGCACAGTGCCATGCCGAGCAGGCACAAAGCTTTGAGGCGACACCACACGCACGCTCGCTTCGCACGGCTGTCGCTGTAGAGGAGCCGACGTGCGAAAGTTTCCTTCACCCGCTCAGCCGACAACGCATGTCGGTAGTCTCCAGAGATGGCTCGCTGCATCATTTGGGCTGGCAGCAGTTGCCTCCCAGCGACGAGCAGATTCCGATTGGTGATGCCAGGATTCGATACATTATAGGCAGTGGAACTTTCGCTAAGAGCTATCTCTTTGTTGACGGAACGTCTTGGTTACAAGCACCGCTGACATATTACGTGTCCCAGCAAGCCTACGATTTATCGCCTGGATATGACCGACCCCAGCACAAAGGATTTTCAAGACAATTAACCGACGAGTGTTTATTTTGTCATGCGGGTGTCGTCTCGCGAAACAACCAAAACCCTTCCGATTTCAACGTGCATGAGCTGGCAATCGGTTGTGAGCGATGTCACGGTGCCGGTGCCAAACACGCGGAATTGTTTGCTTCGAGTGATGTGCCGGTGGCTGGCTCAGCAGATCAGGATTGGCATATCGTGCACCCAGCTCGGTTGACGCGAGATCAGTTGGAATCGCTGTGCGCTCAGTGTCACTTACAAGGGAAAATCCAATTGTACGTTGACGATACTGACGCGTGGTCGTTTACGCCTGGAGACATCTTGGGCCAAGGTAAAATCATCTACGCGGTCGGCCCCCAACATGAAACCGTTAGCGAAAAGGCGACAGGGTTTGTGGGGCATTTCGAACAGTTGCGAATGAGTAAATGTTACCAAGGTAGTGAAACGTTGACTTGCGTTACCTGTCATGACCCGCACCAACACGCGGGGACAGGAGCGGATCAAGATCGCTCCCAGCGTCACCATTGTGCAAGTTGCCACCAAGATGAGCACTGCGGCGTCGAGTTAAAGCAACGAATCTTGCATAATGAAAATCAATGTTGGCAATGCCACATGCCGCGCCAGGATAGTGAAGTTCCTCATATTGCAATTACCAACCATCGAATCGCCGTTTACAAGGACTCTCTGCGATCAGTGCCCGCTGATGTTCTTGCCCCAACGTTGAGCTCGCTTGCTCAGGTGCCAGGCATGTCTGTCTTGCCAGTCGCCACGCCATTGTTGGATGAGTCGCCAATCAACAGTCCACAAAGGCAGTTAAATGTCGCGGTTGCGACATCGATGTGGATGGCGCTAGAAAGGGACGAGCAATTCCATAATTTACGTAGTTTTAACGCCGCAATCAGTCAACTGCGATCGGCTATTCAAGCAATCGATGACAGCGAGAAACAGACGCTCGTGCGAGGCCTCACCGTGTCGCGAGCCACCGCGGGACTATGCTTGGCGGAGTTGCTTGAAATAAAGCGGATGTTGATCGCGAACGAGTCTGATACCCAGCAAGATCAGCAGCTAATCCGCGAAATTCAATCGCTTGCCCAAGCCTGCTTAGCGTCCACAGATCGCGCGGATGCTCTGACGACACTGACCTTGGCCTTATTGGCTTCAACAGCCATGGACAGCGGTGAAGATGCGGACGCCTACTCGCATTTCAACAAACTCGTTCGGCTACGTCGTGAATCTGCGGACTATTACAATTTGGGAATCGTTTGTGGTCGCATGCGGCGGTTCTCAGAGGCACAACAAGCGTTCATGGAAGCGATTCGCATCCAATCGAATAACCCTTTACCATACGCGTCGTTGGGACGGCTCTACGAATCGATCGATCCTCAACAGGCAGCGATGTTTTTTCGACTTTCTGAGTATCTGCGTCACTCGCCATCGAAATAGCATGCGAGATGTCACAACGAAAAAACCTCGCCCAACTCAGTGGGCGAGGTTCAACGTTGGATCGAACTAATGGAAAGCGTTAAAAGCCTTGGATGGTTTCCTTGGACGCTCGACTGCCAAGTGCTCCCCACAGGCCATACGGACTCTTCTTCCCTTTAGAGTTATCAAAGTCGATGGTGTGCGCCTTTTGATTGCCGGCTTCGATAGAATCCGTAACGAACTTAACCGCACCGTCACCCATGAGGACATGGACGCCACCCTGGTGACGACTGCTTGGCGGCATGGTACCGACATTGTCGTACCAACCATTCATGCACACCTCCGAGTTAGGCGGGCGAATAGTATTGACGGTCGTGTGAGGAAACGCTGCCCATGCCCAGTTCATACCACGAGCTTGGATATTCGTGTCGTTCTTGTATTGAGGGTCAGTGCAACCAGGGTCCCCATCACACCAGAACTGAGGCGATGCCGGGTTAATTTGGTTTCTGTCGACACACAGCATGGGGTTCCCCTCAACCAGCCAAGCACCGTTCTCCACTGAAGCCGCGGTTCGTTTGTCGCGATCACCCAAGTCGGTGGCGATTTCCGCCATCGCAATGGTATTGGCCAAGCCATCCAGTATGTCCGAGAAAGTTGTGGTACTGCGACGCGAGAAAAAGCCACGATCCGAGGCCCTGAACCTTTCCGGACGCCAAGCATCGGGAGCAGGAGCCAAGTTACCTTCTTTCGGACCGTTATCCCAAACTTGATTGAAAGAATCTCCAGTGCAAGCGGCATAGTTCGTTCGACCTCGACCGGGTATACCTTTGCCGGGATCGCTTGGACAGCGGAGCGTCGGTATTTGAGTCGCCCATGGAATGAATCGATCCGCTCCGTCGCCACGGTCATGCCGAGGGTTTGGCCCCATCGGAGTCCACGCCGTTACGCCATTCGGGAACGTCGGTAGCGTTGTACCGGGAACCGTGTTTGTCCCGCCGTTACTGATCTGTTCCCAAATCGCTTGCTGCTCCATGAACGGAGTTAAGCCAACCAAAGCGCTCAGTTCTTCGTGGTTGGTGGTGAGCGATCCTTCCCACCAGCCTCCCTTACCAATTTCCAAGCCGGTACCTCCAGCTTGTGTCGTGTTTTGGTTGTAGGCGGAATGATAGTTGTGAATTGCCAAGCCAATTTGCTTGAAATTGTTACTACAACTCATCCGCCGCGCGGCCTCGCGCGCGGCTTGTACGGCCGGCAATAGCAGGCCCACCAGAACGCCAATGATGGCGATGACGACGAGTAGCTCCACAAGCGTGAAACCTCTCGTCTTCGGACTCGATCGATACATGAAATTGCTCCAAGAAAACGTAGAAAGGGAATACAGAACTCGAACTCGACAAAATCTGCTACCTTCGCTCGTTTGCGCAATCGAGAGATAGCAGAGAGAAAACAACGTCAGCAGCGGTTGCGCCCTCAAAAAAATCGAGAAAGAGCGAACGAGGACGATTAATCAACGCAGACGCGATTGTGACCCGTAAACGGATGCAGTTATTTTGCAGGTGGCGCCGATGAACGGGATGATCCGCCCTGTTTCATCTGCTGTTCGTAGGCGCTCATATTCTCTGCCGACATCGTTGTGCTTGACGGAGCGATTACTTCCGGTTCTGAACTGCCGCCACATCCCGAAAGGCTAAGCGACACAGTGGCCGAAAGAGCCAAGAACACTACTAACTTTTTCATTTCAGACTGCCTGGGATAAAAAACGAATATGGGACGAACTTAATCGCGCCCCTCAAGGAGGGGGGTGATCCATGCTGCATTGGATGGAGTGCCAGGTCCAAGCGTTATCTCGCTGTAAGGTGTATTTCGGCACCGTAGGCAAGTTAATGTATCCGAACATAATAACACAGTCATGCTCCCGGTGATTTTTTTTTTGAAAAAGATGGGATTTTCTTTGACGCGTTCAGGTTCCGTCAGGCTTAGAAATTGACAGGTTACGATTCGGAAACCGAGTATTTTGCAAGATTTGCCGACATTTCTCGCAGACATCGGAGCGGCACACCCGCTACAAGAGTCCAAGTAAAACATGTTCCAAGCTGTCAGATATATCGTTATTGCTCTCGGGCTTCTGCAATTGCAAATCGGTTGTCGCCGACCAAGTGCTGAGGTTGTCTCGGTGGAATTCACATCGGAGGACCCAGTTGCGGAATTTGAAGCGGCGGTCGCGGCCAAGGATTGGCAACTCGCAAGAAGATTGTCCAGCCGTGCCTTGATAGCTAGGCCCAACGATCCAGAACTCGTCACCGAAGCTGCGAGGGCGACCGCGCTTGGCGGTGATAAGCGAGCAGCGGCCGAATTGCTTGCTGAGGCCGCTCGTCTTACCGATTACCAACCTGCCGCACGCGTTACTATCGCGGTTCAATCCCTGGTGGATGTCGGTGAAATCTATACTGCCATCGATCTGCTTGAAGCGTCGCTTCAGGAGCATCCGACCGATGACACCCAACGCCGAATCGTTGTCGGCTTTCTGAACGAAGTGCAACGTACCGATCGGATTCCTGTTCATCTGCGTCATTTAATCGAGCGTCGTAAGTTTGATATTCCACTGCTTCTGTCCACAACCGAAACTTCCTCGCGTCGTCTTTCGGAGAGTACCTCGTCGCGATTACTCCAGCGCAACCCGGCGGACCGTCGCTTGCGATTACCCGAAGCGTTCTTACTTTTGTACCGCCGTGACGGGCAGCGAGCTGCGGAGGTGTTGCAGGATATTCTTGAACATCATCCGGATTTCGCGTCTGCTCATGCGATGTATGGACAAGCCTTGATTGCCGCCGGTCGTTGGGAAGAAATGTCCTCGTGGTTGACTAGTTCGCCCGCAGATAGCCAAAACTTTGCTGACTACTGGTTGACTCTTGGTGACATTGCTCATGAAAACGACCAGATTGCGGAGTCAGTTCGATCGTACTGGGAGGCTACCCGTCGCGATCCAAATCAAGCCGTCGCTTGGGGACGGCTGCGTCTTGAATTGCAGCGGCTTGTGGAAGTTGTTGATGAGCCGCTCCGCGAAACGCTGATTCGTCAGATGGCGATTGTGGCCACGCATGAAATACAAGTCATTGCCGTTCGCGAACGTTTCAATGACTTTGCCGGTCGCGGTAGTTCGAGCCAGACAGCGGCAATTAAGTTAGCTGAATCATTGGTTGACGTTGGCCGAGTATGGGAGGCCGAAGCTTGGTCAGCAGTGGCCACTACCCTCACGGAGGAACCGACGGCAGACTTGGATTCGGTGCGTGAGGACATTTTTCGCCGGCTGCGTCGAGACGGTAGTTGGATTGATACTCGAACTCCGGCCCTGTCCATCGATTTGTCTCATTTGGCGTTGCCACATTTGGCGTCGTTGTCAACGCGTCGAGCAAAAACGACACCGCCTTCGCCACTTATGAATGATGCACTTTTAAGGTTCTCAGAACTCAGCGATGTCTGGGGATTGAGTGGCGTCGGCGCCGGAAACAGTCCGCCAGACGACAAGCGTGAGGCCCTGATTCGCACGACCGGTGTTGGTGGAGGAGCGATTGACTATGACATGGACGGTTACCCAGACCTGGTTGTGATGAATGCTGCTGGCACGATTTTGAAGAGTGATTCGTTACCGAATGATTTGTTTCGCAATGTAGAGGGTGAGTTCGTCAGGGTATCGCGGTTGGCGAGAATCGACGATCGTGGCTTTGGACAGGGAGTGGCGGTAGGCGATTTTAACGAAGATGGTTTTTCGGACTTGTTTTTTGCGAATCTTGGCCGTAACCGGTTGATGCGCAACAACGGTGATGGAAGCTTCACCGATTGCACGCAAAATTGGTTGATGGACGACGGGGAGCATTGGTCAACGTCGGCAGCGTTCGTCGATTTCAATCAGGATGCGTTGACGGATCTCGTTGTCACCAACTATTGCGCAGTCGAACCGCAGTTGGACCAAGCTTGTTTGGATGAGAAAGGCGTTCCCAGCTTTTGTCATCCGCTGAAATTCGCGGCGGAGCAAGACCAATTTTTTACGGCGACGCCGACAGGAAAGCTGATGGACCACAAACAAGAGGGCACCACAAAAACTTCGGGGCGTGGTTTGGGACTCGTTGCGGGAACGCTTGCCGATTCTCAGTTCGCAATCTTCATAGCCAACGACATGTCCAGCAATGCATTCTACACCCATTCCTCAATTGATCGGACACAACTTGTCGAGAATGCATTGACGCGCGGGGTCGCAGTCGATGGGCGATCCCAAGCACAAGCATCGATGGGCATTGCAGCAAGCGATTTTGATCTGGACGGAGATCTGGACTTCTATGTTACCGGCTTTGCACGTGAGTACAACATTTATTACGAACAGACCTCACCGGGAATGTGGGTCGACCAAACGAATCGCCTTGGGCTTGTTGAGCCAACATTAATGATGGTCGGCTTTGGAACTCAGGCAATCGACATAGACAACGACGGCATCGACGAGATAACAGTAACCAATGGTCATATCGGCAATTTCCCCGACCCAGAAGCACCGCCCTATGAACTGCCACTACAGATTTTTCGTCGTGGAGCCGCAGGGACGTATGCACTTGTTAATGATGATTCTTGGGGCGATTATTTTCGCATGCCCCACGTCGGGCGAGCGATGTGGACGACGGATGTTAATCGTGACGGTCGAAACGATCTTGTGGTAACACATGCGAACGAGCAAATCGGCTTGCTGGTCAATGAAGCCATCGACAAGAATCATCGTATCGGCTTCAAGGTCGTCGCTACCGATTGCAGTCGCGATGGTGTCGGGGCGGTGATTCACTTCACGAACCAAGGCCAGAAACGATCCATTTGGGTGCTCGCTGGTGATGGCTATTTTTGCAGCAACGAAAAAACTCTTATCGCTGGTCTAGGTCAATCCGAGGCAGTGCAAGATGTCCACGTCACTTGGCAAGACGGATCAGTCGACCAATTAGGAACGTTGGCTGCCGATTCGTTGTACTTAGTTGTCCAAGGTGATTCGTCAGCTTTTTCCTTACATCATTACCCAAACGACTGAATTACTTCAGTTCAAAGGGATGAGGATGATTTTCTGCTATCAACAGTCGGCGATCTACAGCGATGTCGGTCAACGTCTGCACTGTGCCACTGGGCCATGTAATCGATATAGTGTGGACTCGATTGACGTTGCCTAAACCGATCGACACGATGGCTTCGTTGCGAGCAAGGTAGCCGTCGCCTGCGGTAACCCAGTGAGACGACAGGTGTTCGCCAGCTGTAACCTGAACGCTAGCTCCAATCGCGTCTCGCTCGCTTTGAGTTCCTACAAATTGCAACTGCAGCCAGTGGTTGGTTGTTTGTGTTTGATTGACCAGCAATGCCGTGCTCTCTTGGAGATGACTGACGACAAGATCCATTCGTCCGTCACGGTTATAGTCCAGTTTCGCCATTGCTCGCCCCAAGTGTTTTGCGTCCCAATAGCCGGAATCGTCAGAGACCTCGACGAGTTCAAAAAAACGGCTCATGTTGCGAAACAATTGTGGTGGCTGAAGAAATGGCTCGCTGCTGTTCACGACATTCTCGACGTGCCCATTGGTTACCGCGAGGTCGAGGAACCCATCGTTGTCAAAGTCGAGGGCTTGAGTACCAAACCCGAGAACCGCTCGACTGTCAGCGCTGAGTCGGTACTGTAAATTGCGGTCGCGATACATTCCAGCACTCGACATAAACAGACTTACGGCATCGTTTTGGTAATTGGTTATGTGCAGATCGAGAGTTTGGCTACCATCGAAATCTCCACTTGCGATTCCCATCGACGCTGTTGCGCCGCCTAAGTAGCCGAATCCACAGCCCAGAAGCATCGCGACTTCGCTCCACTGATCCGAACCAGGATCTCGTTTCCAATATTGGTTGGCGTACAAATCGTTGCCAATAAAAACTTCGTTTCCCGGTTCGCCATCGAAATTGGTAATGACGACTCCCAGAGCAGCAGCGGTGTGTTGATGCTTTGAATCCCATTCAAATTCCAGTTGTCCACCTTGTCCATCATTGGCGATGAGCCGATCTTTGGCGGGAACGAAATCCGTTGGGACTAACGATGCGATCACGCCTCCCGATTCGTCTCGCAACGGTTTCTGTGCCATCAGTGGATCGTCGACATAAGCGACCTGGAACAAATCCGGCAGCGAATCGCCCGTGAGGTCAGACATCGCCACTGATGTCGGTACTCGAGAAGTTTTTTGATCGCCGAGGAGCGCAACTTGATGAAAACTTCCGTCTCCATGATTGATCAATAAAACGTCGCCTCCGATGTTTGACACAGCCAAATCAGGGAAACCATCTTGATTCCAGTCACCCGCCGTCATGCCTGTGCTGTATCGCATTTCGGTTGTTGCCGACGCGGCGGTTACATTGCGATATTTCTGGCTAACATTTCGATAAAGTACATTCGATTGTTGTCCACGGAACTCCGGCGGATCAGCGGCGCCTTGACCCAGATACAAATCTACTGCGCCATCCAAATCAAAATCCAGGACAGCGACCGCGGCACCAAGAATTTGATAGATCGCGAAACCAGATTCTTGTGGCTCCGCAGCGACAGAAAAAGAATGTTCCAAACCGACGTCTAACGAAATATTAGAAAACTTAGGTTGCACCGGTTGCAACGATCGCAGTTCGTCTCGCGGGGATTGTAGTGATTCTGGTACCACGGATATCTCTGCATCGGAAATTCGGTAGCGTGAAAGATCCATCTCGCATAACCGTTGTGATCGATTCGGAAAAGCTTGGTCGCTTTCCACCAAAGACAATCGTTGTTCATTCAGTTGTGTAAACACTTCCTGCGGCAGTCCGCGCCGTGAAGCCTCGATCGATCGCCAGAGCGTGGCCTCCAAGTTTCGACCTAAAGTTACTAAACGTGCCGCAATTTCACCAATATCGTCAGGGTTGGGTGTTGGGGACTGAGTTAGCCGATTATTGACGCGAAGTATTTCACGTGTTTCTCGCCAGCGTACTTGCCAATGCTCAGCTAGTGATGGTTGATCCAGAGCCAGTAGCGCTTGCCGCAATCGAGCAATGGATATTAAATCCGTTGGATCACGATCGATTGCTTCACCAAGCGCTCGCGCAGCTTCTTCGAAGCGAGTTTCCATCAACAGATGCGTTCCCAAAGCCGCCCAATAGTCGGAAAACTGCTGAACTGACGCATTGGTCGCTGACAACCAGTGTCTAAATTTCTCCTCGTCTTGAGCCTCAACAATGGCGCGTCCGTAAAGAGCAATGGTCGCCGGACGTTCTTTGCCGATTGTGAGGCTACTTTCCAATGTTTGTACTGCCTCGCCATATCGCTGTTCATTCATTAAACGGCGAGCCACTCCCGATGCGCCGATCGGCCAATAGGGACGTGAAGCATCCATCGGCAATGCTTGAGGATCGTCGTACATTGCATCATTGAGGATGATGAGTGATTGCAATTCTTGCTGCAGGACGTCGCCAAGCTTACAAAGCTCCCGTACGTGCATCGCGGCTTCTTGTCGCCGACCTTGTCGATTCAGCAAATACGCCAACTGTCGATGTGCCATAATTGCGTCGGGAGCCAATTCAATCAATCGTTTGTACTTGTTTTCCGCATCGTCGTAACGTTCAACGTGGAAGCACCAATCCGCAGCCTGTCCCAAGGCAGGCAAACCAGCTTCGAAGTTGTCTTCGGGTATTGCTTCCAGCAGTTCCACCGCAGAGTCAAAATTTCCTTGATTGGCCTCGAGGTTCGCTAAGCTAAACAGCGCGCGTTCGTCACTTGGGTCCGCTATCAAGATTTGCCGCAGTGCATTGATAGCAGCCTCGGTTTCGCCTGCCTCAACCATGTGATCGATGCGTTCCCAGATTTCTTCGCCGATGGATTCACTGTTGTCAGTTGCGATCTCCCTCTCAGAAGGTTCCAATTTAGTCTCAACGGAGTGGACATTCACTTCGCCATCGGAAGAAGCGGCGTGCGGGTTCGTGCGAGTCGATGGACCACAGCCGATAAACACTATTCCAAGCCCGATTGTACAAAGGGAGCAGCGAGCTAAACGACGAGCGGGACGAGCAATTTGCAGAACCACTACAAGCCCTTTTTGGATTTAGTCAGCATCGCGGTAAACGCCTTGGCCGCGGAAAATCAATTTAGCTGCCCCACCGCTAAGCAGCAATCGTCGATCGCCAAGCGTTATAGCATTCTGAAGATTTACGAAATTGTCACTGGCGAAATTGTCACTGGCGAAGGTGAGCTGTGGGGTCACTCTCAATGAGTAAGTACCGCCGATCACGCTGGATACCAGTGAATGTTTGCCGCAAGCCCGATGGCCACTGTACTTCAATTTGGCCCAAAGGATCTCTTTGCTCAAAAGCGAAGACGAGAAACGATTCGTCGCTGCAAAAATACCCGTCTCCAGCGATCACCCATTCGACAAAGGTTGCTTCGCCAATTGATAAACTGACTCTCGCTCCGATCGCATCTCGCTCGCTGTGAGTGCCTATCAAATCCAACTGTAACCAGCCTCCACCAGCGCGAGTTTCGTTGTGCAGAATCGCTACGGGTTGGTCGAGATGCCCGACAGCAAAATCGATCGCGCCGTCACGATCGTAATCTAGCATCGTGACTGCTCGGCCGAGATACTGACTATCCCAATAACCAGACTCGTCCTCAACCTGAGTGAGCCGATACTGTTGGCCATCGGACATCAATAGTTGCGGTGCCATCTGATAGGCTTCGCCCACGTGCCGTAGGTCGAAGATATGTCCGTTCGCGACGATAAAATCCAGGAACCCGTTGCGGTCAATGTCGACAGCTTTAGTTCCGAAGCCGACGTTGGGATAGGTTGGATCAAACAGTCCATAACGCCGACATTGGTCAATGAATGCACCGCCGGAGGTTTGCAGAAACAAGTTGGCCGAATCCATTGAATAGTTGGCGATTTGCAGATCAAGCCTGCCGTCTCGATTGAAGTCACCGGTGGCTATTCCCATGCAGCCATTGGATACTCCATTAAAACCGTTAGCCAAGCCAAGCGAGTCAGCTACGTTGACGAAATGATGAGCACCGTCGCTATCGGTATCCTGAATCAACAAGTGATTGGGGCGAAGGTCATTACCGACGAACACTTCGTTTGCTCCGTCGGTATTGAAGTCGGTAATCACTAAACCCAAACTTGTTGCCGGAACAGCGATTTCTCGAGAAATTGAGTGCATGAGGAATTGTCCATCGCCCAAGTTCTCAAACCAGCGATCTGAATCCGCGTAATGCGAAAGTGGTGACGGTACATCCAGTATTCCATTGGCATTCGGCATAGGCAGCGAAAAGCCTCCATCCATTTCAACGTAATTGGCTTCAAACAAATCAGGCAAGTGATCACCGCTAATATCTGCGATGGCCACCGATGAAGTGAAGCGATCCCCACAATCACCCAACAGTCCGGTCGCATCTCTAAAGGTTCCATCTCCATTGTTAATTAACATTCGATTGTGTCCTAAGCTGCCAAGGTACAAGTCAGCGAAACCATCTTGATTGACATCGCCCGCCGCGAGTCCCGATGAATAGTTTCGATCCTCAACCATCGCTGCAATCGTTACTTGTTCAAACTTGCCTGCCAGATTTCGGTACAGTTCGTTTGACCGAGTTGCTTTGTCGGTGGGTGGATCGCCCGAGCCTTGACAAAGATACAAATCGGGCCAACCGTCCAAGTCATAATCCAAGGCTGCAATTCCACCTCCAAGTGATTCGTGGATCGGTATGGATTCCAATTGGATCTCCACATCCTTGTACCATTGGAAATTCACGCCCACTTCTCTGGCACGATTCACCAATCGAGGAGTGGCTGTAACTTTCTGTTGTTTTGGGCGTTTAGCGTCAGATGTTTCATTTTCGTCGGCAATCGTATTATGAATCGCGACTAGCTTGAATTCCTCAGGAGACAAGCCTAGCAACGCCGACTCACTGGCCATACGCATCGCCTCTGGCCGACCAATCAATTCCAATCGCTGCTGGTCAATTGCGAGGCGTTGTTGATCGGCCCCAGGCGGCAACAGCGTTTGCGTCCAAGCAAGAGTTTCAAAAGGTCGACCAAGTTCCATCAACTGATGCACCAATCGTTTTCTTGCGGCGAGATCTCCTGGGGATCGATACAGCGTTTGAGCCTCTCGCTCAGTCAGGGCAAGTTCAATACCCAGATTCCGAAATTGCGATCCATCTTCCTCGCGATCCAACGCCGTCAACACGCTGAACAGTCGTTGCACCGACAAGCGATCCGTAGGATTTCGCTGCACCGCTTCGAGTAACCCTCTCGCCGCAGCTTCGTATTGCCGATTGTCACTAAAATAGGTGCCAACTGCTGCCCAATAGTCACTAAATCGTCGACTCTCCTCGGGTAGGCTCGAACTCCATTCACGGAACTCTTCCCATCGTTGGTTCTCGGCAAGCAACCGACCGTAAAGCGCAGCCGTTGCGGGATCGCGAAAACCCTGAGTTCGCTGTTTGGATAGCTCTGCGATTCCGAGATTGAATTGCCCAAGACTGAAATACCAACGCGCCTTACCTGAACCTGGCGCAAACACCTCCGCATCAACCTCAGGCATCATTTCCGGCGTGGGAAACGACAACGCTTGGCTGATTAGCGACAGCATTTCGTGTTCGCTCGCTAATCCGTCGCGTACCAATGCCGCCGCCAGAGTCGAGGCTTCTTCGCGCCGACCAACCTGGTTGAGAAGTTTCCATGCTTGATGTCGCCAGGAAACTTGATTCGACTTTTTTTGAAGTCCCGCCAACAGCACGTCAGCGGCTTCAGATATTTCGGTTGCGTCGACCAGTAGTTTCACACGAAGATCCACCGCAGCAATACCAACCGATGACTCGATTTCCATCGCGGCAACAATTTCGCTAGCCAAATCCTTGTGCCCACGGGCAACTTCGATTTTCGCTGCGAGCAATCTCGCAGCATCATTCTCTGGAGTCTGTATCAATGCTTTCTGGGTGGCCTCGGCCGCCCGGTCATAGTCACCGCTAGCTATGAGTTGTTGGGCCAATTCAAAATAATTCGACTCGGGCGGCGAGGTTGTCTGTGGTTGAGACACACTCGATTGCTCAATGACGATCTGTGTTCGCGAACCGCCAGCATACTCACGATCGCAACCACATAACAAAATCAGCGAGAACAACGAGATTCGAACAGGGATCACCGTGAATCAGTCTCCGCGCTTGTCGTTGGGGATGCTCAATAGCGAGACGTTATTCGACACGATCATTACAATCGCTTCCGCTTTCTGCGGGTAATTCATCGACGCGTTCATTACCTTCGTGGCACTTAGTAAAACCACTTTCAGTGACATGCTTTTAGGAAACTAGTTTTTGTTTCAGATACTTCACCCGACCAACTAGCTCCGGCTGTTTTTGCATTATAGAGGAAGTTGTTCGGAACGGCTGCTACCGATTTTTCTGGCACGCTGACTCGCAAACGAGTTCGTATAGAATGAATGGCCGTAAACATTGCGTGTTAGTTCCTAATTCTGGAGTGTGCGATGCTTCGTCTGTGTGGTGGTTGCTTGCTGTGGTGGCTGTGTCTGGCCCCAGTCTGGGCCGACGATTCAGAACCAACACCCAATCGTGTCGCTCAAAGTGAACTTCGGCAGGGAGCAGGGCTGGCGGCGGTTTTTCCGGCTGACGTGGGCATCGAATCACACCAAGCAGTGATTTTTGCGGACGATTTTGAGGTCGTAAAGGAAACGCCACTGGGAGATCGCTGGGATGCACCAGGGATCGGCGGTGGAAAAGCATTGAGCGTCGCCGCGCCGGATGATGAGCGATGTGGCAAGCATTGCCTGCGTGTCCGAGCGGTACTCGGTGAGAACGAGGGTGACGGATTGACACTGTGGTTTGCACCGACGCCAACCGTTTTCGTCCGCTTCTATGTCCGATTTGATCAGAGATGCGATTACACACATCACTTTGTAAAACTGCGAGCCAATAAAGGGCAATCCGGCGGCGATCGATGGAGCGGTTTTGGTGGAGCTGGAATGCGTCCCGAAGGCAGCGAAAGGTTCTCCACTTCGCTCGAGCCCTGGGGCAATTGGGGGCAATGGTCAGCACCAGGGCGTTGGAATTTTTACAGTTATTGGTACCAGATGAAACCGTCGCCAGACGGAAAGTACTGGGGGAATTCTTTCCTTCCCAATGACCAGCCGAACATCGAGAAAGGAAGCTGGATCTGTGCCGAGTTCATGCTCAAGCACAACACCCCAGGAGTTGCTGACGGTGAGCAAGCTTTTTGGATCGACGGACAATTGCGCGGACACTGGACGGGAATCCCTTGGCGCCGCGTCGAGTCGTTAAAAGCCAATTCACTGACGCTCGAGTCCTATGTCACCGAGCGTTGGACTAAGAATAAGGTCAATGCGGTCGACTTTGACAATGTCGTCATTGCCAAAGAGTACATCGGACCCGTAGGGTCGACGCAACTGCTGATTGAACCAACCGCCAAGCCTCAATGACTTGACGATTTTACTGACTACGTAACTCGGCTTCTGCCCTAAATCAACCGACGCGTTGCAGTACTGTTTCGAGCGTTTTGCGCAGAGCCACGCCGCTTGTTCGCAATCCCTGGACTTCCTTGGGCCAGAGATCAATCTCCATTTGATCGATGACTCCCGTGCGACCGACGATGGTGGGTACTGACAGTGCAACATCGCGTATTCCATAGCATCCTGTTTGAATGCTGCTAACCGGCAACACACAGCGACGATCCAGTGCAACCGCTTCGATCACATCGCGAATGGCGATGCCGACGGCGAACCCAGCGCCGCCTTTACGTTTAATAACTTCGGCACCACTACCACGGGTGCGAGTAAATAGAGCCGAGGCCATCGTGGGACTCCAACCCGGGTACTTGTCAAGCATCAATCCGGCAACGGTCGCGCTGCTCCAGATCGGCACCATCGTATCACCGTGTTCACCAAGAATGAGTGCTTTTACTTGTGTGGGCGGTGCGTTTAGTTCTTCGGCGATTAACGAACAAAAGCGAATCGTATCGAGCTGAGTCCCCAGCCCCATGACTTGGCGATGAGGCAATCCGAGTGACTCGGCAGCGATATACGTCAGGATATCCACTGGGTTACTGACCACGAGGACAATGGCTGATTTTTTCGGACCAGCCGCTTTCACATCCGACAGAATCTGCAAGAACAAATCTGTGTTGCGATTGATTAAATCCAACCGCGACTCATCGGGTTTGCGACGCAGTCCCGCAGTGATACAGATGACGTCACTGGTAGGGATTTGTTCGTAACCGCCACCGACAATTATTTGATCCGCAACGCTGGGTGTGCCGTGTTGCAAGTCGAGAGCATGGCCCATGGCCGCTTCTTGGTTAACGTCAAGTAGAGCAATTTCGCGAACGATGCCGCCACATTGCAGCGCGTATCCGGCACAAGAACCCACCAGACCGCCGCCGCCGATAATTGAAACTTTCATGTTGTAATCGCTTTTGCTTACTTTTTCTGTAATTGGCGGATCACTTCGTCAGTGATCAATTTCACGAGTTGAGCTTCATCCACGCCGGGAGCGGCGGATGGACTAACATTTGCGGGACTGGCTTGTGGCAATTTGATTGCCGGTGGCGGGCTGAACGCACGTCGTTGGACACCGGCCTCGGCCCACGACTCGCGGAATATGTCGTTGGCACAGATGTCACAGTTCTCGTATTCCGTGGTGTTTCGCGGATCTTTGTAGCCCCACTTGTCCTTCAATTCGAGAAGTTCCTTGCTCTTGCCAGCGCTCAAGTATTCGACATTACCGAGTTGCTTGGCCAGGATCAGCATGCGGCAATACGCATCAAGGATCTCAGTCCACCAATAGGCTTGTTCAACCGTCTCGCCGTAGCTGACCGTGCCATGGTTTGCCAGAATCATGATGTTGGTTTTATGAACAAACGGAATGATTGTGTCAGCGAATTGTTGCCCGCCAGGCGTTTCGTACTTGGTGATCGGCACATCGCCGAGAAACACCTCCACTTCTGGCAAAATGCATTGCGGGATCGGCTCGCGAGCAATCGCGAATGCGGTCGCATGCGGCGGATGACAATGTACAACGCTGCGGACATCTTCACGTTGGCGATAAATTTCCAGGTGCAACAAGGCTTCGCTCGAACGTTTCTTACGACCTGACAATTGCTTGCCAGTCATGTCGACGAGCGAAATGTCATCGGGGACAAGAAAGCCTTTGCAATGCAGCGTTGGAGTGCATAGCACTTCGTTTTCGCTGACACGGACGGTGATGTTGCCGTCGTTCGCCGCGGCGAATTGGCGGTTGTAAATGCGACGACCAATGTCGCACATGTCTTGTTTAATTTTGTGCAGATTCTGCATGTTGATTTCCCGGAGTTAATTGAGTTCTATGTGATCGATCAGTGCGACAATGGCTGCGTCAATGCAGACAACTTTGGGGCGAAAGGGTTGGGCTGCCTCGGGGCCTTCGGCGATTGCGACCAAGTCGCCCGTTCCGGCTCCACACAAATCCCATGCGACTTGTGTCTCACCGCCAAGGGGCTGTGTTTCCAATTTGTCGATTGAATCGATTGCTTCAAAGCATCGTAAGGTTGCGCCATGGAGCGACGGATGACTGCGAGACAAAGTGACGGTGCCAATGCTGCGGGCCAGGATCATGGTTGCGCCTCTGTCATGCTGGTAATTCTCGCTGCGATATTGACGATTGTGGGTAAGTTGACGCGGGTCTTGTCGACGACCCACACATTGGGACGCAGTTCACGCCAAAAGCGATCGACGTCCGAAATCGTGGTCAGCATCGCGGCGCGGTGGTTCCCCGTGACCGAGTATTGATGCGTCAGCTTTGCGGGTGTGTCGGTGATGACGAGTACCGTTCCACTTTCATTGGTCGACGCGTCGATTCCACGCCGAGCAAGTCCAGCGACGACACTTTGTGTCCAAGCGGGCTCGGTCGTATCGATGATGTTGATCATCGTGGCTACGCCAATCGGCAAACGGTGATGTGCGGTACCGTCAGTGACAAACTTTATTCCCCGGCGTTTTGCTTCATCGCGGGCGGCTGGTGTGATGACTGACTTCCCATTCACACGGATGGATCGATCATTGGATGTGGCATGGGCGACGACGGTATCGACCGTCACCAGTCTCAGCGGATCAGGTGTCGTGTTTTCAATTGGTTTACCCGCTCTCATTCGCGTAAGCACTCGACGCACGATCTCGGAGACCAAGGCCGGATCGATGGTTGTGTTAGCGGATGGGAGAGTGGGTGTTGTCATTAATCCAGTATCCCCAGCACGCTCCAGCGCGCCGGTGTGTTTTCGTGATTCGTTACGTCGCGAGCGTAGGTGCCGTCACTGGTGATCATCACTCGGTCGCCACGGCGGCAGCCCAAAGCGTCAACCGCGAGCAGCGGCGCGCCGTCGTTGTCGCCGTGCTCGGTTACCGGCTGTAGCACCGCCAGTTTTTGTCCGTCGAGGCTTTCATGTTTAACAGTGGCTCGCGCCGATCCTAGAACGATGGCGATTTGCACGTCAAACCACTCTCAATTCATCAATCATGCTGCAGCGTCGTTCCCGAGTGAACGTTGTCGGTGTGGTGACCCCTTCGCCGGTCGGACCAGCGATTGAAAAGGACAGGTAACCTTCGCCACCTAATCCGAGTGAGGCCATGCAAGGACCGTTCTTGACGTACAAAGTCGTGTCCAACTCGCGGCCCATTTTGGTCATGTTATGGACGTTTCGTGAGTGGATGATCGCGGTGTGTCGGAAGCCATGTTCGTACTGCTTGGCCATCGCGATGGCGTGGTCGACGTCGCGGGCTCGGACGAAGGGAATGAAGGGCATCATTTGTTCGACGCTGACAAACGGATGATGCTCATCGGTTTCACCAAACACAAGTTCGCAATCCGATGGGACTTGAACGCCGGCGGCTTCAGCAAGGAAACTCGCGTCTTTGCCGATGAAATCTTTGCAAGCCGCATCGTGCTTGTCGTCGCCTACTTTCACGATGGCGCGACTGGCAAGCCTTTCGATCTGTTGCGCATTGAGTTGTACGGCGCCCGCACCACGCATTGCGTCCATCATTGCATCGAACACGCTTTCAACGACAAATACTTCCTTCTCGGCAATGCACAGCAGGTTGTTGTCGTAAGAACCGCCTTGAATAATGCAGCGAGCGGCTCGATCCAAATCCGCAGTTTCGTCAACAACCACTGGTGGATTTCCTGGCCCAGCAACGATAGCTCGCTTACCACTGTTCAGTGCCGCGCGGGCCACCGCCGGTCCGCCGGTGACACAAATCAACGCCACGCTACGGTTTTTGAATAAGGCGTCGGCGCTTTCCAGAGTTGGTTCGGCGATAACACAAATGAGATTGTCGATTCCGTATTTACGGTAGATTGCTTCGTTGAACCGACGGACGCCCTCGGCGGCAACTCGCTTGCCCGAAGGATGCGGATTAACGACCACGCTGTTGCCGCCGGCGAGCATACTGACGGCATTACCAGTGATCGTCGGAAGCGAATGAGTTACTGGCGTGATGGCACCGATCACGCCAAAAGGTGCGCGCTCAATTATCGCCAGGCCGTGGTCACCACTGAACGCTTTGGTTTCCAGGAACTCGACTCCCGGCGACAATTCACCGAGCGTTTTCAGTTTCTCAATCTTGTGATGCAAACGACCGATTTGCGTCTCTTCCATCTCCATGGTTCCCAGTTCGACGCACTGGTCGATCGAGATCCGACGAATGATGGAGATGATGCCCCGGCGATCTTCTATGCTTCGTTCACGCAGTTGCTCAAATGCAACTCGCGCTGCTGCGACGGCTTCGTTGGCGTCCATGAAGATGCCATGACGGCCAACTGCAGAGCGAGGGGGATTTGCGTGTCCGTTTCGTGAATGGCCAGCGGGGATCGGACCGACCTCGGCGAGCACTTGGGCGACAACGCTTCGAATCAGGTTTTCGTCAAATTGCATGATTGTAATTTTCGTTAGAGGTCTCGCTCCTGTTCGGTATCGTTCACCAACGGTGAGAGGCTCCGAAAGGAGAAAAGGTTTTATGAATCGTTGCGAGAATAGACGCTATGTTTTTCAATATGCACACGATCAACGATGCCGATGATCACGGCGTCAATGGGTAGCTCTTTCGTCTCGGGAGTCAGCCGCGCGCTGCTGCCTTGGGTGACCAATACAAAGTCATCTTCACCTGCGCCGAGTGTGTCGCAAGCGATGAACGTACGACCGGTGGAGACCAGCGACTTTCGTGACTCGCCCTCCAGCCGATACGGTTCGACAACCAGTAATTTGTGACCGGTCATGGACTGCACCTTTTGAGTGCTCACGACGGAACCGGTAACTCGCGCGATAAACATTTTGGTTAACTAAGTGAGAGGACTTCGACGCACTGTCGGGCGACGACAACTTCTTCGTTCGTGGGTATGACCCACAACTGAACGCGACTCTCGCGAGCATGCAGTGTTGCTTCACCGAAAACTGATTCATTGGCGGCGGCATCGATAACGATTCCGAACTCTTCCAAGCCTTGACAGACCGCAGCCCGAATACGAGTTCCCTTCTCGCCAATGCCGCCGGTGAACACGATGGCATCAACACCGCCCAGGGCAACCATCAGCCCGCCCAGGTGTCGGCGAATTTCTTCAACGAAGACATCTAATGCCAGTCGGCAACCAGCATCACCAGCGTCCGCTCCGGCTTCCAAGTCACGGATGTCACCGCTACGTCCGCTCAATCCGAGCAAGCCACCGCGACTGGCCAATTGCGACAAGACTTGCTGCAGTGTGAGCCCGGTGCGCTCGATGATCAGTGGAAGTGCGAACGGATCGAAATCGCCAACACGATTGTTTTGTGGCAGTCCGGTTTGCGGTGTCATTCCCATCGTCGTGGCAACACTTTTGCCGCAAGCGATGGCTGTGAGACTACTGCTTCCACCCAAGTGACATGAGATCAACCGAGCATCATCACGAGCGAGAAGTTCGGCACTTCGCGTCGCGATGTAGCGGTGGCTGGCACCGTGGAAACCCCACTTTCGCAAATGCAAATCGTTTGCCCAATCACGAGGGATTGCGTATTCACGTCGCGAGGTGGGGATCGTGTTGTGGAAGTTCGTTTCGAAGGCCGCAACCAGTGGCAGTTCGGGGAAACGTTCTTTCAGTATTCGCATCGCCGCAATGTATGGAGGATTGTGGGCTGGCGCGGCGGCGTTCATTTCTGCCATCGCGTCAAGAACGTCATCGTTTACCACAAACACGCCTGAAAGCCGACCACCGTGAACGGCTTTGAAACCAATCGCTTGCACCTGAGATGCATCGGTGATCGCGCCGTGCTGGGGATCAGTCAACTGCTGCAGACAAGCGGCAACGGCGACGCCATGATCTGGCACCGACATCACTCGCTGATCTTTCCAGTCACCGATTTCGACATTGCAGGGACATTCCGATTCGCCAATACGCTCGACACCGCCGCGCGCCAGGCAACGTTCGTCCGTCATATCGAACAATCGATACTTGAAGCTGGTTGAACCCAGATTCGCGACGAGAACGAGCACAGGATTACCGAGGTTTGAGGATTGAATCAACGAACTTGCCGACGCCGAACTCGCCAAGAGTTGCGGTGTTTCGTCGACGGTCGAGTCAGCCGAATTAAGGAACATTCGGCGATCGCCGTCGCTTACTTCAAAAAAGCTTCGGCCAAACCTTCCGCGGGACGCGGAATAATGTGGCTGGCAACGAGTTCGCCGGCTTGCGATGCGGCTGCTGCGCCCGCTTCGACAGCAGCGCGAACGCTGCCGACATCACCGCTGACGACGGTGGTCACGTAGGCGCCGCCGATGTCGATCCGCTTGACGATTTGCACGTTAGCCGCCTTGGCCATCGCGTCGGTCGCTTCAATCAGAGCCAACAATCCCTTCGTTTCAATCAAACCAATTGCATCGTTCATGGAAGTTTTTACTTTGTAAGTTGAGAGTGAGTTAAGAGTTTCGGTGAATGCCGAGAACTATACCGTGGCTGAGCTTGCGGGAGTCTTGAGGATCTTGGCGAGGTCTTCGTGCGGACGAGGAATCACTTGAACGCTGACCACTTCACCGACTCGACCTGCGGCTGCGGCACCCGCATCGGTTGCGGCTTTCACTGCAGCGACGTCACCACTGACGAATGCACTGACCAATCCGCTACCGACTTTGTCCCAACCAAGGAACGTGACGTTAGCCGCTTTCATCATCGCATCGGACGCTTCGACCAGGGCGATGAAACCCTTGGTCTCGATCATGCCGAGTGCTTCACTAATCTTTGCCATCTCAAATACTGCCTAAAGAGAAAGGGAGGAAGTTAATTGTAAATCTGCTTAAACTTGCTTGGTTTTGCAGCCACAGCCACAAGGCTTGGCGGCTTCAATACGAACTTCGGTCGCTGCATCCAAATTGCACGCGTTTCCTTCGTCCGTATCGATATGCACTTCGAGCTTGGCGGCTTTGTCAGCGCGCACCAACACGTCGTCGAAACGGACGCTGCAATCGGGGCTCTTGATGATCAGCCGCATCATCTCGCCGTTCTTGACGCCGAAGTGTTCGCAATCGTGAAGGTTCATGTGCACGTGACGTGCTGCGCGAATCACACCACGATCCAGCTGGACTGTGCCTGCGGGACCAACCAAAACGCACCCTGGTGTACCGTCGATTTTTCCGCTGTGACGAACCGGAGCGTCGATGCCAAGTGAAATCGAGTCAGTAAGCGCCAGCTCGACTTGGCTAGCCGGACGCGTTGGACCGAGCACGCGCACACTGGGAAGCATGCGACGACGCGGGCCGACAATCATTATGGTTTGTTTCGCTGCGTAGAATCCGTCTTGATACAGGTCTTTGTCAGGCTCGAGCTTGGCGCCCTTACCGAACAGAATCTCTACATGTTCGTCCGTCAGGTGGCAATGTCGCGCCGAGATGCTGACGCGTAGGTTTGGCTTTCCATTGACCCAGCCAGGCGGCGTCGCGCCTACGGATGATGCAATCGCCGCTGGTTCGATAGAGCTTCCGCCAGCAAGTGACTGACGAATCGCTTGGCGAACCAACGATTCAATGGCCGTGCGATCGAGTGTTGAAGATGTCATGGATTGATTTTTTGTAAACCTCGAAGCCGGATGACTTCGCTTACTGAAGGTTTGATGCAATAGCAGCACACACTAATTCGACTTCCGTAGACTCCAGCCACTGTTTCCACTTGGAATCCAATCCGCTGTCGGTGATGACACCGTGTACTTCCTGTAATCCGCACAATCGCGACAAGCTGGCTCGGCCAAACTTGCTGCTGTCGGCGACGACATACGCCCGATCGGCGCGTGCAAGAATCACCTTTTCGCTTTCCACAAGCATCATGTCGCTGTTGAAGTAACCCTGTTCATTGATTCCGGCAACTGACAAAAACGCCTTGCGAACATTGATTCCCGCCAGCATCGCGTCGGCCATGGGGCCAATCGTGACGCTGGTTCGACCGCGAACACAACCGCCGATCATGACCAAGTCAATCGAATCACTCGTACTAAGCAAATGGGCCACCGGCAAACTGTTTGTGACCACCTGTAACGGTCGGTTCACCAGTCGCCGGGCCAGCTCATACGTCGTGCTTCCACCATCAAGTAAAATCGTGTCGTGGTCCTCGATCAAATCTGCCGCAGCCGCGCCGATCGCCTGTTTGGCTGGCCATTGATCGTCCTTCCGCGACTCGAACACCGATATCGTGTCCGTTTCGCCGGTCCAATACACACCGCCATGCGTTCGCCGAGCTTCTCCAGCCAACTCCAGTAGTTCCAAATCACGGCGAATCGTCGATTCGCTCACATTTAGCGACGACGCTAATTCGCCCAAAGCGGCAAATCCACGGGCTTGCACCAGTTCACGAAGCCGGTCTCGTCGTGTTTCCGTTGCCATTTCGCGCATTCCTTATCACGGTCACGCCCAGTAAACTTCAAGAGACGACAGATTGCAAGCAACGAGCGACGGAATTCTTTCACGGTTGATTAAATTCTGTCGATAACAGCAAAATTTTCAAGGAATCGACTGCTCAGGAGAAAACCGCTAGTCTGTTACACATTCGATGGGTTGGGATGTTCTGCACGAGACGAAATTTGATGAGTAATTTGAAAGGTCAACGGGCGTTGGTGACGGGTGCCTCGCGGGGCATCGGCCGTGGAATCGCGATTGAGCTGGCTCGCGCTGGAGCGGACGTGGTGGTCAATTACCGCAGCCATCCAGAGGAGGCGGACGAAGTGTGCCAGCGCCTCGCGGAAGTTGGCGCTAAAGCTTTTCCGCTGCAAGCGGACTTGGGGGACCAAGCGGCCGTGGAAATCGCGGTTGACCAAGCGGCAGAGTTGCTTGGCGGGTTGGATATTGTGGTCAGCAATGCCGCTTATAGCGACCGTCAGCTCATGCTCGAAGCCGACCTGGACGGGTTTCGACGCACGATCGATGTAACCATGTGGGGGCCGTTCTACCTTGTTCGAGCGGCTGCCATGCGAATGACGGCAGTGGGTCAGGGAGGCAACATTATCGTGATTAGCAGCCCCCATGCTCAAATGGCGATTCCAGGCGCGATGGCGTACAACATGGCCAAAGCTGCGATCGATCAAATGGCTCGAACCGCAGCTTGCGAATTGGCCCACCATCGGATTCGAGTCAACATCATTCATCCTGGATGGATTGACACGCCGGGTGAACGCAAGTTCTTTAGCGAAGAAACGCTCAAACGCGAGGGCGAAAAACTGCCTTGGGGGCGGCTCGGCCAAAGCGAAGAAATCGGACGCGGCGTGGTATTCTTAGCGGATCCGGCGAGCGCTTACATCACTGGCAGTACGCTAACGATCGACGGCGGAATCCAATTGCCGTGGCGTGAGATGTACCGTGTCGAAGAAGCGGCGGTAAAGTGATCGCCCGTGCGTGAGAAACTCCTGTTCTTGAAGACCTTCCTGTTGCATCCGACCCAGGTCGGCGCAATTGCGCCAAGCGGCCCCGGTCTGGTACGCATGATGGTGGACAGTTTCGATTGGTCGGCCGTTCGGGCTATCGTCGAGTACGGACCCGGTACCGGCGTGTTCACTGAAGCGGTGCTCGAGCGAGTGTCGCCAGACGCCAAGTTTTTCGCGATTGAGTACAGCGGTGACATGGTCCGTGCCACACAGCATCGCTGCCCGACTGCGGATATCGCCCAGGACAGCGTTACCAACGTCGTTGAGTTGTGCCGCAAGCGAGGAATCTCGCAAGTAGACGCCATTTTGTGCGGGTTGCCCTGGGCCAGCTTTAGTGAATCGTTACAGCGCGAGATTATGGGCGCGATGTTCGCGGTGCTTCCTCCAGGCGGCCAATTTGCAACGTTCGCTTATTTGCAAGGTTTGGCATTACCAGCGGGGCGCCGCTTCGCCCGACATCTGCACGAGCATTTTTCGGTAGTTGAAAAAAGCCCCACCGTATGGCGAAATCTGCCGCCGGCGCTGGTTTACCGCTGCGTGAGGTAGGAATCGCACCTTCCCCTGTCCTCTACGAGCCAAACCTTTTCTGATATCCTCAGCGACGTTTTTGCTCACGATTCGACACTCTCTCAGTTTGGACCCAGGCTCGTGCCTCGACGCGACGATATCAAGAAAATTCTGCTCATCGGCAGTGGCCCCATCATCATCGGGCAGGCTTGCGAATTCGATTACTCCGGTACCCAGGCCTGTAAAGCGCTCCGCGAGGAGGGTTACGAAGTCGTGCTGGTTAACAGTAATCCAGCCACGATCATGACCGACCCGGATACTGCGGACGCGACTTATATCGAGCCGCTCACTTGGCAAATGGTCGAAAAGGTCATTGAGCTGGAGCGGCCTGACGCCTTGCTGCCGACGCTCGGTGGGCAAACGGGATTGAACACGGCGATGGATTTGCATCACCACGGTGTGCTGGAGAAGTACAACGTCGAACTGATCGGAGCCCGTGCTGATGTGATCGCCAAGGCCGAGGAGCGTGATCAGTTCAAGGAAGCCATGGAGAAAATCGGGCTCGATGTCTGCAAGGGACGCATGGTCAATTCGCTTGTCGACGCGCGTCAAGTGCTTGCCGAAGTTGGCTTGCCAGCGGTGATTCGCCCAAGCTTTACGCTCGGTGGATCAGGGTCAGCGATTGCTTACAACCGTGATGATTTTGATGCGCTGGTGCAGAACGGCTTGGATCAATCTCCCGTGCACGAAGTCCTGGTCGAAGAATCCATCATCGGCTGGAAAGAGTTCGAGATGGAAGTGATGCGAGATCTTGATGACAACGTCGTGATTATTTGCAGCATCGAGAACTTCGACGCGATGGGCGTGCATACAGGTGACTCGATCACCGTTGCGCCGGCACAGACGCTGACCGACAAAGAGTACCAGCGGATGCGTGACGCGACGATCGCGGTGATGCGAGAAATCGGTGTCGAAACCGGAGGCAGCAATGTGCAATTTGCGATCGATCCCAAGAGCGGTCGGATGATCGTGATTGAAATGAATCCGCGTGTCAGTCGCAGTAGCGCTCTGGCGAGCAAGGCGACCGGTTTTCCCATTGCTAAGATCGCCGCCAAATTAGCGGTCGGCTATCGCTTGTGGGAACTGAACAATGACATCACGCGAAAGACCAAGGCGTGCTTTGAACCGTCAATCGACTACGTAGTTACCAAGATTCCACGTTTCGCGTTTGAAAAATTCCCCGAAGCCGATGCGACACTCACCACACAAATGAAAAGTGTGGGTGAGACGATGGCGATTGGCCGATCGTTTAAAGAGTCCTTGCAAAAAGCACTGCGCGGTCTCGAAGTCGGCGCGTTCGGTCTGGGTTGTGACAGCAAGGATCTATGGGGAACAGACAATCAACCTGACGTTGACGAAATCCGCGCCAAACTCAGTACTCCCAACGCGGAACGTATCTTCTACATTCGCTATGCAATGAAAGCAGGTTTGTCAATCGAAGAAATCTATTCGCTCTCTCACATCGACCCTTGGTTTCTGGACCACATTTCTCAGATCATCGAGGAAGAAGATCGATTGCTGGCGATTGGTTCTCTGGATGCAATGACTCGCGACGATTTGTGGCAAGCGAAACGTTTTGGTTTTTCCGATCGGCAGCTTGCAAAAATCACGGGGACGACTGAGTCCACCGTTCGGACTCGACGAATCAAGTTGGGTGTGAAGCCGGTCTACAAGAGTGTCGACACTTGTGCGGCGGAATTTGAGGCTTACACGCCGTATTATTACAGCAGCTACGAGACCGAAGACGAACTGCCGCCAGCGACGGACAAGCCGCGAGTCATGATCCTGGGCGGCGGTCCCAATCGTATCGGACAAGGCATTGAGTTCGACTATTGTTGCTGTCACGCCAGTTTTGCACTTCGCCAGATCGGTTGCGAAAGTGTGATGGTTAACAGTAACCCCGAAACGGTCAGTACGGACTACGACACGTCGGACATGTTGTTTTTTGAACCCCTGACGATTGAGGACGTGCTGAATATCTGCGATGCGATTTCGCCTGCGGGTTTGATTGCCCAGTTCGGTGGTCAAACGCCGCTCAACCTCGCTCGTGGCTTGAAGGAAGCAGGGGCTTCGATCATTGGTACCAGCGTCGAAACGATCGAAGCCGCCGAAGATCGAGAACTGTTTCAAAAATTGATCAACGAACTCGGTTTACGACAGCCGCCATCGGGCATCGCCCGCAATATGGCTGAAGCACGTTTGGAGGCAAAACGCATCGGCTATCCGGCGCTCGTGCGTCCCAGTTTTGTATTGGGCGGTCGGGCGATGGAGATTTGTTATGACCACACCCAGTTCGAGAGGTATGTCGCCGAAGCTTTCATCGTCGCGGATGGGCAACCCGTTTTGATCGACCACTTTCTCGAAGATGCCACCGAAGTCGATGTCGACGCGGTCGCGGATGGTACCGATTGCGTGATCATGGGAATCATGGAACACATCGAAGAGGCTGGAGTTCATTCGGGCGATTCCGCGTGCGCAATTCCTCCTTACAGTCTCACCGAACCGATCTTGGCAGAGATCCGCGAAGCAACTCGGAAGTTAGCCGACAAGTTGCGAGTGGTGGGATTGATGAACATTCAGTTTGCGATCAAGACCGAGAACGATGTGCCGACGCTATACGTTCTCGAAGTGAATCCACGAGCCAGTCGTACGGTTCCGTTCGTAGCCAAGGCAACGGGCGTTCCTGTGGCCAACATTGCTACCAAGGTGATGAACGGTCGAACGCTCAAAGAACTGGGGATCACCAGCGAACCGATCCCGCGCCACGTGTCGATCAAGGAAAGCGTGTTTCCGTTCCGCAAGTTTGCTGGTGTCGACATCGTGCTGGGACCTGAAATGCGCAGCACTGGCGAAGTGATGGGCATCAGTGACAATTTCTCGCTGGCGTTCGCCAAGAGCCAGATCGCTGCTGGTACGGTGTTGCCGGATAAGGGAAAGATTTTTTTGAGTCTTTCGGTTCGACACAAAGACGCAGTCGGTCCGCTAGGCAAGAGTCTAGTGGAACTTGGCTTTGATTTGCTCGCCACATCCGGTACCGCCGCGCGATTGGAAGCGGACGGTGTTGCCGTGACACGAGTCAAGAAAATTGCTGAGGGACATCCAAACTTAATTGATTACCTGAAAAATGGCGACGTGCAGCTGATCTTGAACACGCCGAGTGGCAAGGGAGCACGGACCGATGAAGGTAAGATTCGAGCGAAAGCAGTTCAGTTTGGGGTGCCTTGCATCACCACGCTTGATGCTGCCGAAGCAGCCGTTCGTGCTATGCGAGCACTGCGCGAAGGACCGTTGAAAGTGCAGTCGCTGCAGCAGCGTTACAAAGAAACTCAGCCTCTGGAACCGTCGAAGTTAAAGGGCTAAAAAAATCGAGCCCCCGCGGGTGGGGCAGCTACCCGCGGGGGCGTCGGCGAAGGGAGTCGGGGCAGTGACTCCCCCGTGCACACTCGTTTTCGGTTATTGAGGCACCCGAGTTGAGTCAAAAAGTGTTTCTTTTCATCTTCGTTCGACAACCGCATTTGACGCCGTGACTGACACGAAGCGCACTCAAAAGCAGACTTAGAATCTCGAGCACACATCACGTAATCTTCACCTGATGAACCATAGCGGTTTCACGGCTCGGGGTTACAAATCCGACGTTCTGATACGCTCGGGGCATGAAATTCTCGTGTCTCGTCGGATTGCATACCGATACCGAACGTAGCGATTGTGCCGATGTTGTCGGCGATGGACCAGATCGACGTTTGTGAATCGGGAATGTTAGAACGGTTAACTTTCGGAATGCTGCTTAACGCGATTATCGCGATCGGGCTTGCATGCGCAGGCGAACCGCTTCGTTTGCCTTCACCGATACGGGAGGCATGGGGATCAAAGGATCCGGGCGAAACGGATCAAAGTGTTATCCAGCTCGCGTCGGGCTCACGACAAATCGTCAAACTGCAACCGATTGACGTCGTTGAGGGCGTACAGCTTGAGGGCGAGTCGGGGCGTGTAACCTTGATTTCAAGTGGTGCGGATTTAAACGCGGTGCTGCGCATGATCGCCGACCAGCATCGATTGAACCTCGTTGTCGGACCGGAGGTTCAAGGTAGCGTCAATGTCAGTATCCGCGACGCGATTCTCGATGAAGTATTGGACGCGATTCTCGGCGTGAGCGGATTTCGCTGGCACCGAGCAGGCAATTTGCTTTATGTCACGGGTGGTACCGACACTGCGATCAATCCGCGGGCACAGGGTCGATTTGTACAAGTTTATCCACTCGACTACGTTGCTGCGGCGGATGTTCAAGCCGTAGCGACAGGGTTGCTGTCCACGGTTGGCAACGCCTTTGTGGCTACTTCGGACAGCAAGGATCAAATGCGGACGCGAGAACTGCTGGTGGTTGACGATGTGCCGCAATCGCATGAACGAATTGCCCAGTACGTTGCTCAAGTGGACGTTGCTCCGCGTCAAGTTTTGATCGAGTCCCATATTTTGCAAGTGGCCCTGAGCGAGGACGACCGTCACGGAATCAACTTGCGCAATCTGGCTCGACTGGATGGTAGTCGCATCACGTTGGAAGGTTCAGGTTTCGTTGACGATCCGACCAACGGACCGTCACTTGCGTTGCGTCTTGACGGCAATGACATGGGCGCGGTGTTAGAACTGCTGCAGTCTCACACAAACTCTCGCACTCTGGCGTCGCCGAAAATATCGGTTGTGAATCATCAAGAGGCGAGAATTCAAATCGGCCAACGCTTGCCCTATACCGTGGCAACAACGACCCAGACAACCACGGTACAAAGCGTCGAGTTTTTGGAAGTCGGTATTTTGCTGTCGGTAACACCTATTATCACAGCCGACGGAAATGTGATGATGACAGTGTCGCCCAAAGTCTCTGGGGGTAAGATCACGGAAAATGGATTTCCTGAAGAGGAAACAACCGAAGTTTCGACGACGGTGCTGATGCCTGATGGCGGCGGTCTCGTCATCGGTGGACTGATAAGAGAAGACGATGTCCATACGCACTCGTTCACGCCGATGCTGTCACGAGTGCCGCTCTTAGGCAAACTATTTCAGCGTCAATCAAACTCGCTCCGCCGCAATGAGTTAATTATCGCGCTCGTTACGCATGTGATGCCGGATCTCTGCGCGGCGCGACCCAAAGAGATCAGCGATCTTTACACGGTGCTGCCCGAGTACGCGACACAGTCACTGCGATTGAATCAGCCGACGGAGGTTGACTCCGGGATCATGCCGATAACGATCGACGAATTGATCGAAGTCGAAGTGCAGTAACTCCCTAACTCGGGATAAACGATGGCAAGTAAGGTCAGTGGTCCAACCTATAACACCCGGCTCTTGCTTCGCCCAATCCCCACATTGTTGACATTCACGCTTGCAATTCGATTACATTGTTGTGGCTTGATTGCCTTTGTCTAGCCCTCCTTGAATTGCAATTTAATGTCAACAAAACCGATTTCAAGTCGCCGCGATTTCCTCAGAGTCACCGGCGCCTCCGCATTGACGCTGGGTGTTTGGAGCGAGCTTGCGGCGAAACCCTCTACCTCAGCAAACGAGAAACTCAAGATCCTTTGTGTGGGCACTGCTAACCGAGCTGCAGACGATATTCGGGGTGTTGAGGGCGAGGATATCGTTGGTTTGTGTGATGTGGATCAGAACTTTCTCAACGCCGCGGCGCAAAAATTTCCTCAGGCAAAGACCTACCGCGACTATCGAGAAATGATTGCCGCTGAAAGTGATCACGCGGATGCGATCGTGATCGGGACGACGGATCACCACCATGCTCCGGCAGCGATTCGCGCGATCAATGCGGGACTGCATTGTTACTGCGAAAAGCCACTCACGCACACCATTCACGAGGCAAGAATCATTGCCGAGGCCGCTCGTGCGAAAGGTGTCGCGACGCAGATGGGAACTCAAATTCACGCAGGCGCTAACTATCGCCGAGTCGTGGAAATCATTCAGGCCGGCACGATTG
The DNA here is from genome assembly GCA_041751935.1 of Pirellulaceae bacterium. Classification (GTDB taxonomy): domain Bacteria; phylum Planctomycetota; class Planctomycetia; order Pirellulales; family Pirellulaceae; genus JBBSJZ01. The sequence continues at coordinate 59,014 of JBGSIA010000100.1, forward strand.
GCGACGTGAATGAAGTGCATGTTTGGGTTGGCAAAGGCTGGGGAGGCGGTGAGCGGCCCACAACCGCCGATCCGATTCCAGAACACCTCGATTGGGATCTCTGGCTAGGTGCTGCACCGGAGCGGCCGTATGCGAATGGACGATACCATCCCGCCCAGTGGCGTCGATGGTGGGATTTCGGCCAGGGTACTCTTGGCGACATGGGCTGTCATTACATTGACCTGCCGTTTTGGGCGTTGGATCTTGTTCATCCGATCGGCTGTGAAGCCGAGGGCACGCTGCTGCATGCGGAAACTTGTGCCGAAGGATTGATCGTGCGCTATCAATTCCCCTCGCGTGACAATAAATCCGCGGTGAAGCTAACGTGGTACGATGGCACTCTCACGCCTAGCCAAGTCTCCGGTGAAGCGGTACCCGGTAGCGGCGTGATGTTCATTGGCAGCGAAGGGAAATTGTTTGCCGACTACGGTAGATACAAGTTGTACCCAGAAGAAAAATTCAAAGACTTTGTGCCTCCGCCGAAGTCGATTCCTGATTCAATTGGTCATCACGCGGAATGGATCAAGGCTTGCAAGGATGGATCGCCGACGACCTGCAATTTTGGCTATAGCGGTGCATTGACCGAGACCGTTTTGTTGGGCAACGTCGCCTACCGCACCGGCAAACAACTCGTATGGGATGCTGAGCAGTTGAAAGCTACAAATTGTCCCGAAGCAGACGCCTTTGTGAGCAAGCAATACCGCGCCGGCTGGGAAGTCGCCTAGTGTCTGGGGACGAAATCGTGCCTACAACAGCAAGAACGAGAACCCTGCGATCGCGGCTAGTTCGAGCAAAACTCCGCGTCGGTCGATTGGCAGTACGTCATCTCCGATTGCAACGTTTTGACACGAGCGACAATCGCCTCCGCCAAGGATCGGACAGTCCGGTCGCTGTTTTCCAATCTTGTATGGCAACAGAATCGTGTTGCCGAGGAACTGGGCGGCCGATACAGCGTTCTGACAGATTCCAAAACCCGCTCCGCAACGTTCCAAATTCTTTTGTTCGTAGTACAGCGGTCGATGGGATTGGGCGAGAGTGTAACGGGCTGGAATGGGAACACCAACTCCCAGGGCGATGATCGCTGTCGGCTCAATACCCTGGTGATGAACGGCTGCACGATTTTCCGGTACCGTTTGGCCTGCCGAATGGGCGACAACTTCGATTTCCTGGATCGGTTTTCTCAATCGTTGGATGTAGGAGTCAACTGAACGGTTTCGAGAGTCGGATACTTCATTGCGTTCATCAAGATTGTCCCGCTTTTCGGTAGCCGATGGAGCCAACTTTTCTGTGAGCTCGTCATCAGCCAACTCACTCGACTGGCCGTCGTTACGTCCTGAAACGCTTTGTTCGGTGGTTGCCGAGCGTTCGCGGATCTTGTCGCCCAGGGACTGCGCATGCACAACTACGGCCCATTGGAATACCAGTGTCGCAAAAAGAGGAATTGCGAATCGAAAGCGGAGTGGCTGCATTCAAACTACCCATAGACTTGCAGTGAAGAATCGCTCATTTCCATATCGTCGGTTGATGATCGGTACAGCCAGTATGTTGCAAATAGTCGCTACAGTTGGAACAACCGCTACAATCTTACGGGTTCAAATGTCAATTGTTTGACTATGATGCAGTGACATTTGTTTCATAAAGCGTTTCACATTTGCCATGCCTGGTCACATATTTTCAACCGTTCGAGTTGGACGTCCTATCTCGCGATTGCGATCGATGCTCGCGCGGATACTCAGCGACGAGTTCGAGCTGGAACCGCGACAGCCACGACCCATTCGTGCCGCGCGGATGATGTCGCTCGCGGTACATTCCCTCGAACCACGATTCGTATTGAATGCGACAGCCGAATTAAGCGTGCTCGGCGAATTGCTAGTAACCGGAACCGAAGCCGCCGATACGATTCAGCTGGAGGTCAACGCGGGCGGTCAGTTGTTGCTGCGAGACGAAGTGGGATCCATTGTCCCAATCGCCAATCATCCAGACGGGCCGAGTGGATCGACGAACGGTCTAGATGTTTCAGCGATCACGTCTGGGCGAATCCACATCGATATGCTTGGCGGAGACGACGTACTCGATTTGCAATTGCCCAACGCACTCGATGTCACCGTTCGCGGCGGTAGTGGTGACGACGCAACCACTTTCCGATCGCCCGCCTCAACATCATCCACAACAGGATCGCTTGATGTCCAATCGGAACGAATTTCGATTGATCCACGATTAACAAATTTCTCTTCGGACGGAGCATCTCATCTGGTGGGAAATCTGGAAGTCGGAAACGTTGGTGAATCTTCACGGCTGAGCTTTGCGAATGGCATCGAGATCGACGGCCACTTGATCATTAGTGGCAACGTGGCACTTCTGAGTACGAAGGGCTCGATCGATCTCTCTGCAGCCACCGTCAGCGCTGCCTCAACTGACGCGAACTTGCGCATCACTGCAAACGACAACTTGCTCCGACTTGGCAGTGGCGATGACTTCGGAGGTCGGTTCATCAACAACCTCGTTATTAGCTCCGCATCAAGTATTGACTCATCCGGCGCACTAACGCTTGATGGTGCGTTTATCGTAAGGAACGTTACCGGCACAACTCTGCTGGATGCTCCCATCGTCGCCCATAGCGTGAACGTTGTGACAGAAGGAGACATCAACGTTCGCCCTGGAATCACGGTGCACTCTGCGGGTCTGACGCTGTCATCGCAGGCATCTCTGGGAATTGCAGGCGAATTGAACTCCACCGGCGCCAGCAATCTGGGCGCTGTGAATCTAGCCGGTGAGTCGATTCGGTTGACGGATACAATCGTCAAGACAAGCGGTGGGGTTATCGACGTTAGTGGTCTCGTCGAAATAAACGGTTCAGTAACGTTTGATTCCGGCAACGACTTGCTCGCCGATTCTGCAGCGAACATATCTTTCAATCAGAGAATCGTGGCAGGCGATTCCGTTGACGATACCCTGGCGATCTTCGCTCGCGGTGTCACGCGTGACGGCGCAGTGCGGTTGCCAGTAACGCTTGACAATACATTTGATTCCCCAGTCGTAGACGACCTCAATGATTTTTCCGTGGACGCTGGAAGATTGGAGTCCAACTCACTCGGAGTGAAGGACGGCGATATCCGAATTGTCGTTGATACATTTCGTTTGTTTGGTAACCGGGTTGGCAGTCCAACAACCAACTGGGTACGCATCGATGGTGAACTGTTACTGCCGACCGGGGATACGGTCATCTTGGCTTCCGGTACCGTTAACCTGTCCGGTTCAGTTATCGGCCAAAACGGGACGAACAACCTGCGAGTTGCGGCGGATTCAATTCAGGTTGAGTCAAACATCAACACACCGGAATCGAACTTGCAACTTAGATCGCAAACATTGACGTTGATTAGCGGCGATGCCGACGTTGATGTTGGGAACGCGATCATAGATATCGATGGCGGTTCTGGGGTCATTGATACCAGAGGTGCTACCCTGCGGTCCGACGCCGTTAATGATGCGATCTTGATGCAGAACGCATCGGAGATTCTGCTTGGAAATTCTTTGGCAGTGGATGGTAAGTTGTTTGTACGAAACATTGTTGGACCAGTCAGCCAAGCGCCACTGACGCGAATTGTTATCGACCGAATCGATGCCGAAACCAATGGTCCTGTCGAACTGTCCAACCAAGAAAACGAAATTCGCGAGGTCCAACGGATACAGTCCGGCGGCAACGTTGCGCTTACCGACTCGACGGGCGATTTGCTTCTCACGCTAATCGACACTTCAAATAATAACGTCACCGTTTTGGCCGCAGGGGATATCTTCGTTACCAATATCCTGGCAGGATCTGAGGGAGATATCCAACTCACATCCGGTGATGACGTTCTCGATACAGATACAACTGACACGAACCTCATCGTCAGTGACGACTTGATTCTCGCGGCAAGCAACCGCAACGCGGAAGACGGGTTGCATGCGATTCGAATCGTTACGAGTGTTAACGATATACAAGCCCGAGTTAGCGGGGCCAATCGCGGTGATATCGAGATCGATGAAATCGATGACATCAATCTAGCGGCCTCAGATTTTGCTGATGACACCGAACAAATCATTGCCTCCAACGGCCAGATCATTGTCCGCGCGGTAAACATCACGATCAGCGATTCGAATCTCGACAACGATGGCATCGACCGAAAGAATGATCCCGAGATCATCGCTCGCGGCAACAATGGACGCATCGATTTGCGTGCGGATAACCATTTGATGCTCACAAGCGGAGTGCAACTGCATTCACAATGGATCACTCGCGCAACGGCAGAGCCAAAGACACAATTGTTTTCTCCCGATGGTGAGGAGCAACTTCCCCAGCCATTCGATGTGACACCTGAGATGCGAAGTGTCTATTTGCAAGCGGATCAGGTCATTTTGGGAAGCGAGATAGAAATTTACACCGGTGATACGCAGGGTACCGCTAGAGTATTCTCGCCTCGGCCGATGCTCCCACCTCTCGCCTTGATGAATGCTAACAATAACCTTACTCCAGCTTTTTTTGATCCTCGAACCGTAACTGTCAACATTCTTGAACAAGCACTATTCAACGATGCAACGGGCATCCTGTCGTTCAAGATCGGAAGCGAAGGTGAAAAAGGATTGGTGGTGGAAATCGATTGGGGAGCGGTTTCCCGTCGCTACCAGGAAATAACGGGTTTAGATGCTGAGCTAGGCTACTTTGTTGGTGTGCAAGCGGCTGGAGATTTGATCGATCCTCGCGTTGTGTCGGAAGGCGGGCGATTAACGGTCGAACATTTCTTTATGGAAAAAATCGACATCCTCAATAGCACAGAAAACGGACGAGCATCAGCGACTGATCGACTGAACGTTCAATTCTCCGTCCGACAACACGATTCGATTTTCGTTCGTGGGAACTCGATTCTACAAAACGCCGGTTCTGAAGCGGTGAGCGGTGGAGTTATTTCTTCTACCGATAATCCGCTGACCAATCGCGGCGACGTTACACAAACAGGTACGGAAAGTGGTCGTGCGTCGTTCATTATTCCCTCGCTATCGATCCCTGTGGCCTTTTTTCCTGTTCGTGACGTTATTCCCGAAGTCGAGACGGTTGAGTTTGTTGTGCGACCAGTGACCACGACGGGATTATCTCAGACATCCGTTACTATGGTTGAGTCAGTCGTCACCACGGCTGCCAGTCGCGAAGAGTTTTTTCAATTGCGTGCGCTGTCGCCCGATCCCGGCGGTGAAGATCTAATCGAACCGCGAGAACTGCCGCCGGATATCCTTGAAGGCACTAAGATTCAGCAGTTGTTTAAGAATCTGCCGGATGGAATGTATGAGATCGAGTATGTACTCGGTAACGGCAATGAACGATCACTACTGAGATTTGAAGTGCGCGGCGGCGAGGCAATTGTCGCAGGCGGTGAGCTGGATGAAGGGGCACTTGAGCTAAAGCGAGTGGATGATGATGTCGAACGAGAATGACCGAAACAATGACGAGTCGCTGCCAGCGGAGCCGACGCCTGATCCACTGCAATCCGATCCGGCGACTGATGAAACCGTTCAAGTCAACAATTTCGCTAGCGCTTCTTATGGCGAGACGATCGAGTTGCCGGACCAGCAGGGCACCGTCGTTCCGGATGAGCATGCGACGATCATCCCCGACAAGGCGGCAACGATCGTCCCAGAAAACCCACAGCAAGAGCCGGTAGTGACCGATCCGGAAGCGACCATTGTTATTGAGCAGACCGTGGACGAAGATCGCACCGTAGCCGATCGCCTTCTCGGTCAAACCATCCAAGCGAGGTCGTCATCAAGTGACATCACCCAAGTCGATGCCGACAGTAGTTTGGGATCATCACCCCCTCGCCAGACGCTGATTTCGCGCGGCGGATTAAAATCGTCGGGAACCGTCGCGGTATCGATCATGGCCAGCAAGGCGATTGATGTGACGATCAATCCGCGAGATTTGAGTGAGCAAGACGCTGCCGATTGGAACTCTGCGGTGGGAGCTGCTGGACGTGGGTTATCCAGCATGGAGCCCGCGATCTACCGTACGTTCTCCGACGAAGCGTTCAGGCGGCTGCGGATTCGCGAGGTGGCTGAATCATTGTCGTCTCCACAAGTTTCGCTGGACTACGAACTTGGCAAACGGATTGGCAGCGGCGGTATGGGTGAAGTTTTCGATGCTCGTCAAATGTCGCTTGATCGACGACTGGCGTTGAAGCGACTCAAGCCACTGGACGAAGTGAAGCGAGCCCAATTAAAAGAGTTGGGGACGTTGGAGTCGACGCAAAAGCAACGGCATCAACAGTTTCTCTCCGAGGCGATCGTAACGAGCGATTTAGATCACCCCAATATCGTCCCAATTCACGACGTCGCATTCTCCTCCAAAGGCGAATTGTTTTATTCGATGAAGCAGGTCGAAGGGATCGAATGGGCAGAGAAGATCAAAACCAACTCTCGTGATGAGAACCTCGAGATTTTGATGAAGGTATGTGACGCGATAGGATTCGCTCACAAACGAGGTGTAGTGCATCGCGACATCAAACCGCAAAACATAATGTTGGCTGAGTTTGGTGTTGTTCTCGTGATGGATTGGGGGCTAGCGCTGCCCACGCCCAACTATGAAAAGGCTGGCTCCATTCTCGCTACGTCTGGACTTGGTGGAACGCCTGCATTCATGCCGCCAGAAATGGCCCAGGGACCGATTGATAGAATAGGGCCCGCCGCTGATATCTACTTACTTGGCGCTGTCTTGTTCTTGATCGTCACCGGTCATACACCGCACCAGGGAAGAAATGTTACCGAGTGCATGCTTGCTGTGCGGCAAAACATCATTCGCGAAGTTCCTGAAGAAAAGCAGGGCGAATTACTGAAAATCGCCCTGCGAGCGATGATGACAAATCCTAAAGATCGCTACAGCAGCGTCCTGGATTTCCAGCAAGCGATCCGCGATTATCGTTCACATGCCGAAAGTATTGCGTTAGCCACTCGAGCAAATGAACGGTTGCAAGTTGCAAAGCAGAACCGTTCCTATTCGGACTACTCTCGTGCGACATTTGGCTTTGAGGAATCAATCAAATCATGGAGTGGGAATGACAAGGCACGGCGCGGACTTGCTGAAGCGACGTTGCTGCATGCCACGACGGCCTACGAAAACGGAGACTTTGACCTTGGCTTGTCGCTGTTGGATGAGAACAATTCACAACACACACAAACCATCAAGCAACTTCGAGATGGCTTGCGTGAGCGTCAAGCTCAAATCACTCGTGCAGCACTGTTGCGAAAAGTTGCCGCCGCGATGCTGGCTTTTATATTGATCGGCGGCGGAATAGCCATCGCAGTGATTTCGCGAGAAAAAACTCTTGCCGACGACGCACGCGAGGAGGCAGAGAAGCAAACTATTTTAGCGAACCAATCGGCTGATAAGGAGCGACAGGCAACAGAATCCGAGAGGCAGGCAAAAGAATCCGAGAGACAGGCAAAACTGGCTCAAATCGAGTTAACTCGTAAAGCAGAAAACCTGGCGAAGAGTGAAGCGGAACTACGCAAGCAGGAAGCGCAATCTCGCGAGAAGGCAGAAGCGGCTGCTTTCGCGGAGAAGCAAGCGAAAGTCGCTGCCGAGGATGCTACTAAGGTCGCTAAAGACAACGAACGGAAAGCCAATGATGCGAAACGTGACGCTGAATCTGAAAAACAACGAGCCAATTACGAAGCCTATGTTGCTAAAGTTGGCCTTGCCAAAGCGAGGCTCGACGACAACGAGGCCGATGGTGCGAGAGAATTGCTGAAGGAACTGCAGAACGACGCACGAAACGAGAGCTGGGAAGCTCGTTGGTTAAGGAATCAAGTCAACCAATCCCAGGACACTGAGCAACTAGAATCCTCCGTGACGGATTTCTCGCTTGACCCCCAGAGACGTTCCGCCGTCATCGCTCTGGCTAATGGGACCGTCCAGCGACTACGGCTCACCGAAGAGGGAAATATCCTCAACCATCAAGCAATCCCCTTCGGCGAATTGACTGCAACGGCTGTGTCCGTTTCGCCCAAAGATGATGCCATCGCCATCGGAACACGCACCGGAAATCTGATCGTTGTTAATACAGATGGAACACTTCGCAAGCTGGACGAAGCACACGACGGAAGTATTACCGATGTACAGTTTACCGCGACGGGTTTATTGATTTCTGGATCTAACGATCGTACGGTTCGTATTTGGAACACGGATACTGGAAAACAGTTGACAAGCAAGAAAGCATGCTGGCATCTTGCTCCGGTGCAAAAGATTGCCAGTGTCGGAAGCGACAATGCGCTAATGATCGCCGTCGCTACCACCGATGGCTCTGTCGGCACTATCGCCGTATGGGCGGTTGACGCGTCAGAGAATTTTTCACTGGAACAGATCGGTAGCGTCAGTAGTCACCCAGTTCCGGTTTCTGCGATCGCGCTATCGAGTGATGGTAAGTTTGCGGCATCTGGCGATGTTGCAGGGAACGTCCTGTTGTGGAGCCCGCTCGCACTGCAGCCGATTGATGTAGCCTCGTCCATCGAAAATGCATTGGCTGGATTGGAGGGAAGCCCAAACAGTTATGGTCTAAGCAAGCAATCGTCCGTGAAGGTCGCTCGTCTGGCGGATGTGTCGGACGAAGTGCAAGAAAAGATAATTTCAACTTCTCACGCCGCCCCCTCGATGCGTTTGGCTCATACCGATATCGTCAAGTCGATCCGGTTTTCAAACGATGGCAAGTCTCTGCTCACAGCGTCCGACGATTACACGCTGAAGCTGTGGGATGTCAGCTCGCGGCAATTGACCAAGGCATTCAAAGGCCACGGTGGCTGGGTTGTGGGTGCAGACTTTCTGGACAGCGATAACTCCTTGGTCATTTCGGCGTCGGACGATTCCACAGTACGCAGTTGGAATTCCAAAACTTACGTTGGTGCAGTTGTTGAAAATGAATTAGCTGATTTTGAAGCGAAGGACGCAAACCAGTTGCGGATAGCTCATGCTGATAGAATCTCAACGGCAAGGTTTTCGCCGTCGGGCAATTACGTGGTCACGTCCAGCAGTGATCGCACCGCGCGAGTGCTCGCCGTTGATCCCGAAACCCTGCGATTTCGTCAAGTCGCTATGCTTGATGACCGTGACGATGCCAACTCTGATGAAGAAATACTCCGTGAGGGTACACCCTACGTAGCGATGTCGATGGAGGTCGATTCGGTACGTAACCGCGTTTATTTGGGCAACGCCGATGCCACCATTCGCATCTGGGACCTGGAGCGAGGTGTTGAACTCGCCCATATTCCGCAATCCGGATTGAACACGACATTTTCTGTCGCTAACGATAGTACGCGATTGCTTTGCGGTTCGAGCTCGCCGGATGAAAACGCTGTACTCTGGGCGCTGAATCCGACTGGAGCTTCTCAGCCACGTAGACTTTTTTCACTCGCCGGTCACGACGAAGCAATTTCCGCGATGGCAATATCGCCGGACGGAAAACTTCTGTTTACAGGTGACCGTGGTGGATACGGTTTGTTTTGGGACGCTGCAACGGGAAAACCAAAAGGTGAACCGCTGAATGTCCTTCGAGGCTACCGCATCAATGCAGCAACATTCTCCGCCGACAGTCGCGAATTGTGGATTGGAGCCGATGACGAACAACTATCACGCATAAATGTTGCCAGTCGTGAACGGACGATGATGTTGAACCATGATGGATTCGTGACGCAATTCTCTTTGTCAGGCGATGGCGCTGCGGCGATGACTCTGAGTGAATTGACCACAGAAAAACAGTTGCAGACAACGGCGACGTTATGGGATGTAAAGAGCAACACGTCACGCGTCCTGGATCGAATCCAGACGCCGATTGATGGCCAGGCGGCAACGAGCCGAACTCGACATCGAATCTCGACGGCCAAATTTGATCGCCAGGACAAAGTGGCCATCATTGGCTATGCAGCAACTACAGAGTCAGCCGCGCGAGTGAAGGTATTGGATCTGCAAGAACCATCGCTGGCGGGGCAAACCTTCGAGTTGCCAAGAACGCTGGGCAATTGTGAAACGATGTGTCCGATCGATGCTAAGTCACTGCTGACGATGAATGAAAACGGAGCGTTTCGTTGGAACCTCGCCGACGGAAAATTACTTAAAAGCTATCGCGAGCACGCACGTTTGATGCAAGCAGACTTTTCCTTTGACAATCAATATGTTGTCACCGCTAGTCGCAGTGTAAAGATTTGGAACGCACAGACAGGTCAAGCGATCAGTAAACTGGAATCGCCTCATCTGGGCCCGGTACGGTCGGTTGTCATGTCGCCGATTGGATCGCTTGACAGTCCGTATTTACTTGCTACCTCAGGCGATGACGGCATCGTGCGCACGTGGCATTGGCGAGAGAACAGTGCCGAGATCAAGCTGCTAGACGAGTACTCGGACAAGAAGCGATTAACAGCGGTAAATCGAGTTTGCTTCGATGCTGACGGCAAGCGACTCTTGGCCGTCGGCGTCCATGGCAGCGCCGTTGTCTGGACACTCGACGGATCCCAACCGCCCCAGCGTTTATCCGTTAGCAAAGAAAGCGAAGTGCCAGACTTCGTGTCGGGCTCGTTTGCTTTGGACGGAATAACGGTCGCCGTTGGCGGAACGGATGCGAATGTCTATGTTTGGCAGCTGACTGATTTGAATAGCCGTACGAACCCAGTCGTATTATCCGGTCACGCAGGAACCGTTAATGACGTTTCCGTCTTAGGTACAGCAAGCGGACTCTTGAGAGTCTTTAGCGTCTCGGCCGACGACACTCTCCGCGTTTGGGATCCGCAACTAAACGAGCCCACCACCGATGTTGTTCGACGAGGTCGCGAAGTGTTGTCGTTGCGGCGCCACAAAGGCGATGTAACCGCGGTGGATCTAACGAAAGAAGGTCACTTGCTTATGACGGCAGGAAATGACGGAACCGTAATGCTGTGGCCCGCCAAATGACTCTGTGCAAGCGATTTGGACTCAGCAGACTTATGAATCAAAAATACCTGCTCCGCAATTTACCTACGGATGCATCGCTTCCGGGTGTTCGACGATCGGGGCGACCATCTCGTCAGGAGCTGCTTCAAACGCGGGGCTAGTCAACCTCGAATCACTGAGCGTGAAGATCACGAACAATCCTACGAAGACGAAAGAACTGGCAAAGACAATCAGGTTGAACGGCTTATCAAACGCCAAGTGCATGAAGAACAGAGCAACTAGTAACGCCTTAACTGTCGCGATCACCATCACGACGGCAACGTCGTAACTGCCAAATAGATCGGAGAAATTCGACTGGGCCACTGTCAGGATGGTGAGAAACACGAGTGCGAAAAACACCGTGAACAAAATCCACAATGGCAATGGGTGAGCGAAGTCGTAACCGCCTCGGGAATGACCATGCTCCGAGTGGCCATGAGACGAGTGGCCATGAGAAACATGATCGGCGGTAGGTGCGTGTGCTGACATGGTGGTTCGACAGAAATTGAGTGGGTGTCGGTTTCTAAGCTGACAAAAAAGTGAACGCAGTTAAAACTCTGCACCACCCTTTAACGGATCAAATACAAAAGCGGGAACAGGTAAATCCAAATCAAGTCGACCAAGTGCCAATACAATCCGACGTAGTCAACCGGGCCGAAGTATTGCCGATTAAAGTCTTGACGGACACTGCGGACGAGCAACCACACCAAAACGATGATGCCACCGATGATGTGGATTGCGTGAACGCCAGTCATGCAATAATAAATTCCAAAGAATACACCGGCACGGCTCTTCATCAGGACTTCTTCGGGCACATGCTCGACTGCTCCCGCGACCTCGCTTTGGTCGGCGACGACGGTGCCACCTGCAAGATCCGTTTGTCGGCGGCGAGCTAAGGCTTCTTCTCGCAAGCCTGTGTTGGTTGCATCTTGAAGCAATCGTTCTCGCAAAATCCCAGATTCGCTGGTTGCTTCGTTAGCCGCATGCCGGTCGCTCTGGGCGGACACTGAATGACTTGCCACAACCGCGTGCTTAGCTTCTCCGCTCTCCAGAATTATTCCCAAGCCAACGCCAAGAAAGAAACTTGCGCAAACTACGGACAACGGTTTCGCCACGTCGAAATGGAATCGATTGCCTTTTACATAGGAAACCACTAACCAAACAAGAACGCCGATCAGTAGCAAGGCGAAAGGCAAGCACAACCACAGAAGCCAGTTAGGGCCACCATGTGGATGTGGCGGATTGGCGGGATTGTAGAAAAACCATTTAGGTGGCAAAAGTCCGATGGTCCACTTGTGTGAGTACTCAATCGCTTTCACGCCCAAGAACACCATGGCACAGGACAAAGTACAGGCAAGCAGTGCCGTCAATTTTTTGTACTCTTCGGTCTGTGCACAGCGCACTGCCCACGCCATCGTCAACGAGCTGAACAACAACACGCCCGTGTTAATTGCGCCAAGTTTCGTGTTGAGAAATTGGCTACAGCCTTCAAAGACTTCTGGTCGCATCATCCGAAAGATGGCATAAGCGCAAAACATACCGCTGAAGAACAGCACTTCAGTGACCAAGAACAACCATATTCCTAGCTTTCCGCTGTCGAATTGTTGCTCCGGCGTATCAAAGTGGTGCGCCAGGAACTTTGGGTGATCGTGGTCGTGGCCATGATCGATGTCCTCGTGCGTATCCGATCCGGCGGCCTCGATTGTTGACATGGGAACTCAAACGCAAACTGAAAGGGGGAGATAAATCAGGATTGGGAGAAAACTTAAATCTAATGCTTATGGCTGGAGTGTGCCGGTGCATGAGCCGGTTCTTCACCGGGCACCAATTTGCGTTCCGGCTCAACACTTACATAACGCTCGTTCGATTCGTCCCATTCGATCCAGTGGAACTCATAGGGATCGCCTACGACTGGGGCACGATCAAAATTGTAGAACGGTGGTGGACTGGTACACATCCACTCCAAGGTTGCTCCGCCCCAGGGGTTTGCTGGAGCACGCTTGCCACGATAAAGCGACATCATCAACACCACGAGTGCGACTAGCAAACCGAGGCCCAACAGCAACGAGCCAACCGTGCTCATTTGGTGCAAGAATGCAAACTCAGGATCATAGGTAGCGTAACGCCTTGGCATCCCGCGACTGCCCATCACAAATTGCGGCAAGAACGTCAGATTGAATCCAAGAAACACGAGAAGTGCCGACACTTGCCCGCCCTTTTCATCATACATCTTGCCGACCATCTTGGGCCACCAATGGAAAACGCCGCCCAAGAAGGCAACAAGCGTTCCACCAACCATCACGTAGTGAAAGTGGGCCACGATGAAGTACGTATCGTGTAAGTGCAGGTCAGTTGCCAACGTTCCCAGGAACAATCCAGTCAGACCACCAATGGTGAACAAAAAGAGAAACGATATAGCGTAACACATGGGAGTGGTCAAACAGATCGACCCCTTGTACATCGTCGCAAGCCAGTTGAACACTTTGATTGCTGAGGGGATGGAGACCGTGAACGTCAACGCGCTGAAGATGATCGTCGTCAGTGAACTCATGCCCGCAGTGAACATGTGGTGGCCCCACACCAGGAATCCAAGTAGCGCGATGGCGATGGACGAGTAGGCAATGAAGCGATAACCGAAAATATGTTTGTGACTATGCACACTGATCAGCTCGCTGATGATGCCGAAGGCCGGCAAAATCATGATGTAAACCGCAGGGTGGCTGTAGAACCAAAAGAAGTGCTGGTAGGTCACTGGATCGCCATTGAACTCTGGATCAAAGATCCCGATGTGCATGACGCGTTCGGCGATTAACAGAAGTAGCGTAATCCCGAGTACCGGAGTCGCCAAAACTTGAATGATGCTGGTCGAGTATGTAGCCCACAAAAACAGTGGCATCTTGAACCATGTCATCCCCGGCGGGCGCATGGTGTTGATGGTGACGATGAAGTTCAGGCCGGTGAATATAGAACTGAACCCCAAGATAAACGCGCCCATCGTGGCCAGAATGACCGAAGAATTCGTCGTCGTGCTATACGGTGTGTAAAAAGTCCAACCGGTATCGAGGCCGCTAGCAAACAGTGCACTGACGAAGAAAATCGCACCAAACACCCATAGATAGAAACTGCACAGATTCAAGCGTGGGAAAGCGACATCCTTGGCCCCGAGCATGACGGGCACCAGGAAATTACCCAGCGCAGCAGGTATGCTTGGGATAATGAACAAGAACACCATGATCGCGCCGTGAAGCGTAAAGACCTGGTTGTATATGTCATTCGGTTCGCTGTCGGTAAACGACTTGAAAATAGGTCGATTGAACAGCCAGCCATCAGGCGAGAGAAGGTGCAAGCGAATCGCCAGGGCGAGCAACCCCGCAACGCCAAACGATATGCTGACACCCGCCAGATACATCATACCGATGCGTTTGTGGTCGAGCGTGAACATCCAACTGAACACACCCGAAGATGTCGTCAGGTAATTCTCGCGTTTGGTCGGAAAGCCTGGGTCGCGAATGATCGCGCCTTTGGGAAGTGATCCAGCGGACATAACGTTTCGTGTCCTTGATTGTCGGACGTTTGGTTGAGTATTGAATTCGGTCATCAAAGCTTTGCGTCTACCACACAGTGTGGCGGGAAACGCAAGCTCATTCGGTAGCGGCTGTAGGTTCGGCCACAGTCTCTGCCTTGGTTTCGGTTGTCGGCGAACTGGACGACAAAGTCTGTAAAAAGGCGTAAATGGAGTCAATGTCGTCGTCGCTGAGTTGTCCTTTGAAGCTTGGCATCACCGGTGGGTAGTCGCGGACAACCTGAGCTTTGGGATCAAGGATGGATTCACGGACGTAATTTTGGTCCACCGTGATGCTGCTGCCATCAACGAACTCATGCTTGCGATCAAAGAATCCCTGGAAGGTCGGTCCGGTGCGCTTGGTACCATCGAGCGAGTGACAGGAGGCGCAACCTCGACGGTTATAAAGTTTTTCCCCATACACCTCGAGGGAATCCGTACCACGGGTACTGTACTGCTTGATCCAATCGTCAAGTTCCGCCCGAGTCTCATGGACAACAACGACGGTTTGCATGGCTGAATGGTCCTTGCCACAATACTCCGCACAGTACAAATCGTAAAAACGATAGCCATCTGGCGTGAACTGGTGCTTTTCATAATCCCAGGTTCCACCCGCCTTAGCGAATTCAGTCTTCGCATTGTTCAGCTCGATTTCACTAACCTTTTCGCTGGCTAACGTAGGCTTGAACCACATGAAGTTGTAGCGACCGGGCACGATGTCCTTTTTCGCTCGGAATGCGGGAATGTACAAACTGTGGATTACATCCGCACTGCGCATGGACATCTTCGTCGGCTCGTCCTTGAGAATATGCAGTTCGGGATGAAACGTGCCGCCGCCGTAATCAAACGTCCAACCCCACTTAAAGGCCTGGACGCCGATATCGTAGGCACCGTCGGGCGGTTGGCGCACATCGAGGAACGCCCACGTTCCTTGAATGAACATCCATACCAGCAAAAACGATGGCAAGATCGACCATGCAAGCTCAAGCGGTGTATTGTGCGAAACGTTACTTTCAGCCTTACCGCCTTTCGCCTTCATGTACTTGTACGGAAAGTACACCATACAGAAGACCATGGGGACAAAAAACAAAATGCAGATCCAAAGGATCATGAAATAGACCCAGTCGGCTTCGGCGGCGAACGACGAAGCTTGCGTGGGAAACCAAAATCCATCATTAACGTCAGCGAGCAGAGTCGGAGACCCCAAATTTGGGATCGACAGCGATGAAAACATAAATTCGTGTAGGTTAGGAGTCATCTCAAATCAACGCGTTCGTATTCACTTCCAATGTCCGCTATCGCATCGCGATGTCAACGCGAAACGCCTGCGGCAATTCGTCAATTCAGGACCGGTGGTTTCGAATCCAGGGAAAATCAGTCTGGGCTTATGTGCTCGTTTGGTCGCTGGGTTGGTATCGAAGCACTTTGCTTCCGTCCGATCCAGTAAGGCGCCAGTACTGCCAACATCAAACCGATGGTCGCCAATCCACCTAGACGCATCAGTCGCCAAGCACCCAGCACGTAACTGTTTCGATTCGGGTCGTAGCTAAAACATCGTAAAATAAACAGATCTACGGGTGAGCCTACCTTGCCTTCACCGCTTTCCAGAATCGCCAGTTTCATTTGGTCCGCAGGGAAAGCTACATCCAGCGAGTAGCGCGTGATCACGCCATTCGGGGAGACGAATGCTAACATCGCCGCATGATAGTACTGGCCGCTAGTCATGTCGTATGTATATCGGAACCCAAGCACATCGGCCAATTGGGAAATGGTGGACTGGGATGCGGTACAAAACACCCAGCCCTCCTCGCCGGGATCAGCAGGCAACTGACCCACATACTTTTCTCGCGTTTCGCGAGTTTTCAACGTCGTCTCTTGCGGATTGATACTGACCGTTAGAATTCGGTAGTCTTTACCGAGTTCCAAATCCAACTCCAGCAGCGCCAGCGTTAACTGGTTCAACTGTACGCTGCACAGCATCGGACAGTCGCTGTAATTCAACGTGACGATTGTCGGCTTTTTACCGTCGAAATATCGCGCCGACTTGACCTTTCGTCCCATCCAATCCGTTAGCGGCAGATCCAACGGCACTTGGCCGCCCAAATTTTGCTCGACGGTAACGCTTTGAACTTCCTTGGGGACTTCGTTATTGATCTCAATGCGAGCTCCGTTTCG
Organism: Pirellulaceae bacterium; assembly: GCA_041751935.1. GTDB lineage: Bacteria > Planctomycetota > Planctomycetia > Pirellulales > Pirellulaceae > JBBSJZ01. Next base: position 75,768 of record JBGSIA010000100.1, read on the forward strand.
CAAACCAGCATCGGTTTGGCCCTGGGCAAGAGCCATCGGAACGCCAGCGAAAATCGCCAGAGTTAACGCACTCAAAGTCGCCGCGAGCCATCGCGGTGAGCGATCAAGTCTCGTCGGAATTTTTGTGATTGGAGGCATCTGTTGTTTGCTTGTCAGCCGCATGATTCTGGTTCTCCGCGATCACCAATTCCATGGCTTTATCGATCGGGATCGTCACACGACCGGTGGTGGGGTCAACACCGTAATTTGAAATTTGTTCCGCCTGCTGGGCCAGCACCGCGTTCTCACGCGTGTAGTCGCTTTCCATGCTCTTAACGCTGTCCTGCCAATCAGCAAGCGCGTAAAACAGCACTTGAACAGCCAAAGCAGTAACCGCAGTCACCAAGATGGAAATCACACCGATAGTGGCAATTCGCGGAACGTTTAAATCGTCGTATTGGGCCATGATGGCGTATCCGAAAAATCAATTAAATATTGTGAAACTGTAGCGATTCGAGCAGTCGTGGATCGCGAGCGGGAACAACGCCAGTTTGACGAGCTTTCATTAGTACCAAACCGCCCATCAGTCCCACCATACCCAGCACGCAAAGTAGGCTTGCTAGAATCCCGATGATTCCGCCCATGCCTTGCTCGGCCTCGGGCATGATGATCCAGTAAATGTCAACAAAGTGCATCACCAACAGGTAACACCCCCAGAAGCACACAAGTTTGGGGTTACGACGTACGTGTCGACTCATCGTACCAGCGAACGGCAGCATCCAGTGAAAGAAAATCAGAACCAGGGAAACGTACACCCAAATTGAACCGGGAGTATGGCGATCCCAGAACCATTCGGTTTCTTCGGGCATATTTGCGTACCAAATCAGCATGTATTGGCTGAAAGAAATATACGTCCAAAAGAACACGAAACCGAAGATGTACTTACCTAAGTCGTGATAGTGCTCGACCGTCACCTCGTCACGCAAAGCGCCGTTCTTTTGCAACACATAACTGGCGACCGCGATTGCACAGTGCGTTGCTAGCATGCTACCGGCAAACAAGTACACCCCGAACATCGTCGAGAACCATGTCGGCGCCAAACTCATCACCCAATCGAACATGGCGAACGACATCGAGAGTGAAAGGAGAATCAGTGCTGGCCCCGATCGAGCTTGCAACCGTTCGGTAATCGTGCGTTCGCCGGTTTCGTCCTGACGGCTACTGCCGCGGAAATAATACAGTGCCAAACCGATCCAAATACCAAGGTAGATTATCGCACGGATGGTAAACCATTGGGGGTTCAGGTAACCGGTTTTGGCCTTCCATGCACCATCGTCAAATCCTGTTTCTTCCACAAAGTTCGCGTTGGTCCATTCGTACAACGTTCCGCCGCTCCATACTGAGACCAAGATCGGAACAAACAGCACGGCCAAGGGGATGACCATCATCATCAGCAGCTCAGCGATGCGGCGAACGACAACACTCCAGCCAGCACGAGTGAGGAACTGGATCAAGACAAAAAACATCGAACCAAGAGCAACGGTCAGGCAGTAAATCAGAGCTGTCAGGTAGGCTGACATTCCGAAACGATAGTCGACGGCAAAACAGCCCAGCATCCAGCCGATCACTAACGCAATCACTCCACCGACGCATAACGGGACGCTGAGCGCACCCAATGCGGTGGGCAGTTTGAACGCTGGATCGTCGGCTGGTTTAATTTTTGTAACGTGTTCGGACATCGTGGTTCGGAAATGAATGGTGGTGTGACAGGTCGTCTATCTTTCCAGAGATTTACGACTTCTTAGCAGCCGCTTCAGCAGCTTTTTTCTTCTCTTGCTCGGCTTGTTCAGCCAAAGCCTTGTCAATCGCTTGCTTCCGCTCTTGGATCTGCTGTCGTTGGTCGGCTGGTACCAAGTCCAGAGACGCGTTCTGGCTTCGTTGCAACGCCCGCACATACGCAACAATCGCCCAGCGATCTTCGACAGGGATCTGCGCTCCGTAACCCGGCATTTTGCGGACTCCATTGGTAATCGTGTTAAACAATTTCCCGTCGGGATATTTATCGCTGTAGATGGCTTCATCGTGCATTGATGAGGGAGGCGTCCAGGTCGTCGCCAAAATCTTCTGGGCGCGACGATTGACCAACCCGTTTCCGCTGCCATTGGCTCCGTGACACACGGCACAATAGATATTGAATTGAAGCTGACCCTGCTGCAGCACTTCGTTATCAATCACCAGTGGGTTCCGCTTCAGCCATGGTGTGTTATCGACGACTGGTGCTGCGGTGTCGACTGAATCAGACTTCTCAGCGGCATTGAGAGATGGTTGATTGCTTGGGTTTTCCGTGGCGGGCTTTGTCGGTTCAGGAACCGTCTCAGCGGGTATGCTGGCTGCCGCATCCGGTGCTTTCACCTCTTCTATCGCATCAGGCACAGCATCGGACTTACCCGCTGCCATGGGCTTATCTGCAGTCTTGGGTTCATCATCTAAAAGTGCAGAGGGTGAGTAGGCTCGAGCCAACTTTTGGGCTCGCGGAAGGTCGATTCGCGACAACTCTTCCACATCGATTCCCGTCATGAAGTCGAGGTCTTGATTCAATTGGCCGCGAGCGACGGTACCTGGAACATCAGGTCGCATCGAACGTCCATCGGCGAACAGCGTCGAGACCATCTGCAGATCTTTGGCTGGCGAAAAATCCATATCGGGGAAGATATGAAAACGTGGTTGTGAGCTCGTAGTCACTCGCATCTTCGCCACGATCAATGCGGGAATGATCGACAATGCGATCACGATGGTAATAATCGTGATCAGCGGCTTAGGGATAGTAGTTGGCGAATCGTCGGCAACAACTTGATTGATGTATTCAGTGCCGGTCTCGCCCAACAAGCGCTCAACCCCCGCTGCATCAAACCGGTCGTCCTTGGCATCGATGTAGAGGAAAAACCGATCATCGGTCGCGCGGTCAAAACGCGGGTCTGTGAACATTGGGTTGCTGAACCGCGGCAGTCCATTCAGTGCCCACATTCCAAAGAACGCGCCGAACGAAGCGAACAGTACCGTTAACTCAAAAGCCACCGGCATGAATGCTGGTAAGGACAGGTACGGCTTACCCGAAATGATGTACGGGTAATCGATCGTGTTCATAAAAATTTGCATCACCAGAGCCGTAATCGTGCCGGTTAGGCCGCCAGCCAAGGCGATCCAGGGCAGCACGGTTGGCTTGATGCCGAGTGCTTCGTCGATCCCGTGCACAGGAAACGGCGTGAACGCGTCAATTTTTTTATAGCCGGCATCACGGATACGACGACTTGCCTTGAGCAACGAGTCGACCGAAGTGTATTCGGCGACGATACCGTGAACGCGTTTGTTGGTGTTGGTTTCAGCCATCGTAGATCTAGTGGTCGTCGCCGTGAGTCATATGAATTTGTTGAGCCAATGTTGCCTTCACTTCCGCCATGTTGATCACCGGCATGAAGCGACAGAACAACAAGAACAAAGTAAAGAACAAACCGAACGAACCGACGAGCATCGACCAGTCGACCCAAGTCGGTGAAAAGTATCCCCAGGCACTCGGCAAGTAATCGCGAGACAGGCTCGTCACAACGATCACGAATCGTTCGAACCACATTCCGATATTCACAAAAATCGAAATGAGAACGATGATCCAAGGAGTCGTTCGGAATTTCTTCACCCAGAACAATTGCGGGCTGATCACGTTACAGGTGACCATCGTCCAGTATGCCCACCAGTAGGGCCCGAAGGCTCGGTTAGTAAACGCAAACATTTCGGCAGGAACCTGTCCATACCAAGCGATAAAAAATTCCGTGCCGTAGGCCAAACCGACGATCGAACCGGTCGCCAGAATGACTTTGCACATGTTTTCCAAGTGCCGAATCGTAATCAACTTCTCAAGCGAGAAAATGGTTCGAGCGGGCACCATCAAGGTTAGCACCATCGCAAAACCGCTGAAAATTGCGCCGGCGACAAAGTACGGTGGGAAAATGGTTGTATGCCAGCCGGGGACTTGCGACACAGCAAAGTCGAAGGAAACGATCGTATGCACCGAAAGAACCAGTGGTGCGGCAAACGCAGCAAGCAATGCGTAGGCTTTTTCGTACCGCATCCAGTGTCGCGATGAACCGCTCCAGCCAAGCGACAAAATTCCGTACGCCATTCGTCGCCACTTGTTTTTGCTGCGATCACGGAAGGTTGCTAAGTCGGGCACCATGCCCATGTACCAGAACAACAACGAGACGGTTCCGTAGGTGCTCACGGCAAAAACGTCCCACAACAACGGCGAGCGAAACTGAGGCCACATCCACAAATTCAAACTTGGATAGGGAGCCAACCAAAACGCAAGCCAAGCTCGACCAACGTGGATTCCAGGGAATGTACCAGCACAAACCACGGCAAAAATCGTCATCGCCTCTGCAGCGCGGTTGATACTGGTTCGCCAATCCTGGCGAAAAATAAACAAAATCGCGCTGATCAAAGTTCCTGCGTGGCCGATACCGACCCAAAACACGAAGTTAACGATCGGCCAGCCCCAAAAGACTGGCGAACGGTTACCCCAAACACCGACGCCGGTATAGAACAGCCAAGCGATACAAACGCCAAACCAACTGGCGAGCGTTGCCGAAACCAAGAACCCGATGATCCAGGCCTTACTTGGCGGGTTTTCGGCGATCTTGCACACCGACTCGGTAATCGTGTGGTACGTCGAGTCGCCCAAAACCAGCGGAGCGCGCTCGCCGGGGCGTTCGACGGTGTTGTCCAATCCGTTAACTATGGCGAGGGACATGCGTGTTTGATATCAGGTTACAGGTGTCAGTTAAAATTCGTTCGGGGCAAGTTTGTCAGTAGCTGTGGGCAACTAGCGTTTGCTCACTGCAGCTTCATTCTTTTCCGGATGCGGGTGTTCAGGGTCATGCGCATGGTCTGCCGCACTATGGTCATCATGATGAGTCTCGTGGTGATCGCCGCCATGGCCATGATGCGGAGCCTTCAACTCAAGCAAGTCAACTAGTTGGGCTCGCGTCATCAACCGAGCGGGTGTATTGCGAACACGCGCCAAGTACTCAGTTCGCGGCTTAACGTTTAACTGCTCCAGCATGCCATAAGCACGAGCATCCGCGTGCTGTTGTGAGACCTTGCTTGACGGGTCGGCAACGTTTCCAAACTCAATTGCCCGCGTCGGACAAGCGGATTGACAAGCGGTGATGACTTCTCCATCGCGGATCGCTCGACCGCCGTCTTTCCTGGCTTCGATTTTGGCATGCTCCACTCGCTGGACACAGTACGTGCATTTTTCCATGACACCGCGACCACGAACGGTCACGTCGGGATTCAGCACGAGTGCTTGCAGTTTGCGATTCGCGTTCTCAATCGACTTAGGATACGCATCAATGCCGTAACCCACGCCGACATCGCCATTGAAGTTGAAGTAATTGAAGCGACGCACCTTGAACGGGCAGTTGTTGGCACAATATCGCGTTCCAATGCAGCGATTGTAAGCCATCGCGTTGATGCCTTCGGGCGTATGCACGGTCGCGGCGACAGGACACACCTGTTCGCACGGGGCTGTTTCACAGTGCATGCACGCAACCGGCTGCTGCACAACGTCAGCATTGTCAGCGTCGCCTTGGAAGTAACGATCCACTCGTAACCAATGCATCTCGCGACTGTTTGCCACCTGCTCTTTTCCAACAATCGGCACGTTATTCTCGCTTTGGCAAGCAACGACACAAGCGTTGCAGCCGATGCACTTGGAGAGGTCAACAGCCATACCCCACTGGGGCAGGAACGGCTGTTCGATCTCGATGCTGGCGATGGGTTCTTTACCCAGCGAACCTTCGCGACCGACCTTGGGGACGTGAGGCCCCTTGGCTTCGGCAAAGTTTGGCATTTTATCAAACAATGCGATCGAACCTTCGCGAACCAACGTGAAGCTGCGGGACTCGGTTTCGTTCTGCCCACGTTCATCGATCGCCCAGTGGTCCTGGGTCGCGGCCATCGCGTACTCGCTGTATCGCGGACGAGCCTCGACGTTGTAAGCCGTCAGCATCGCGTCGCGGGTACGAATCGGCGCAACATTCGTGCCCACCACCGCGATGCCGTCCTGCTCCAGACCGCCGACGACTCCGGCGCGGCTGCGCCCATAGCCGATTGCCACCTGAACAACACCTGGCGCCATGCCGGGGATCTCAAAAACAGGCAATTCGACAAACGCATCGCCACGGCGAAGTGCTACCATCAAACCATGCTTGACATCGATTGCTGCGGCCGTTCGCGGGCTCATCAACGCCGCGTTATCCCAAGTCAGCTTGGTAAGCGCCTGTGGCAGTTCTTGCAGCCAACCGTTGTTAGCAAATCGTCCGTCATAAATACCATCGGCGGGCACAAACAGGACTTCGACATCGTCCAAACTGATTTCCTGGAACGACAGCGATTTTGGCGCATCCTTGACGAACTCGAACCCGCTGTCCTGAATCGCAAGCGGCTCGGGAGCCACTTGGATGCCTTCGCTGTATCCATCATGCAGCAACTGTCGCCACTCTCGTTCACTGAGCGATGCACCGGAGATTTTTTCAGCCGTCAAACGAACTATGGACTCACCATCAAGCACGTTGCCGCCAAGCATCATCGCGAGGACTTCGACTGCAGGACGACCTCCTAACAGCGGCATGATTTGAGGCTGGCAGACACCGTAGAACCCGTTGCTATCGACGACATCTCCCCAGGACTCTAGCGGATGTGCCAGCGGCAGCGACCAAACACAAGCCGCAGCGGTTTCGTCATCGTATTCGCCAAGATAAACCGTGGTCTCGACTTTCCCAATCGCTGCTTTGAAGTTGACATCCGAAGGAGCCGTGAAAACCGGGTTGCCGCCAAGAATGAACAGGGTGTCCAGCTCGCCGGAATCGGCCTTCTCCACGAGGTCAACGAGCGATGCGATTTCACCCAATTCGCTATCTGGTTCAGGAATGAATTTTTGCAAGCTACCCAGCGCACCGAGCATCTGATTCAGCGCAATGCCTGCACGAATCGCTTCTGCTCCGAGGTGCTCGCCGACGACGACCACTGCGTCGCCTTTGCTTTCGGCCAGGTCGTGCGAGAGGACATCCAAAAATCGCTCCAATCGTTCTGCCGGTGACATTTCGTCGAATGACTCATTCCCATCAGCATGCTCATGGCTTTCGCCACCTTGGAGCTTTTCGACGCGGCGAGCGAGTTCACCCAAAAAGGCGGGCATTTCGCTGGGACGCAGGGCCAGTCGCGAATCGGACGAGGCGCCTGTCGCCGTGTATCCGCCTTCGACAACGTATAGGCGGTTCATTTTGCCATGCACCGGATCACGATGTTGTGCAAATCCGCGAGCATTCGACAAGAACTCACCATCAGCGCCAAGAATATCGGCCTGGATGGCAACGATAGTTTGTGCGGCAGCGAGATCGAGCACCTGCTTGGCTGGCTTTCCAAACGCTTGCTCTGTCGCCGCTCGCATCGCGTCTCCACCGACGCTGCTGTATTTCGCGATCATGGCTTTGGGTAAGCGTTTTTTTAGCTCCGCGAGCAACCGCAGAATCGACGGCGACGAGGTCGGCTCGATCAACACGGCGAACTTTGCACCACCGTCATTACTCTCGGCTGACTTCACCAAGCCTGCACCGAGATTCCCGAAGGCCGCCCAATCCATCGATTCGGCACGACCATTGCCGCGACGCAGCAAGGCGAACTCTCTTCCATGGGCGCGATCCGGATCGTAAAGCCCAAGCATTGATGCCTGGGAATAAACATCGGTACCCACCCCTGCAGGGTGCTGTGTATTTGGCTCAACTTTGAGCGGCCGACCATCCACGCACGAAATCAGCAAATTGTAAACGCGCCCGGCCAATTCAAAGTTTGTGGCCCGCGAGTAAGTTTCGCCAGGTATCCGGCCCTCGGGTCGCAGTACAAACGGAGCGATTGTTTCTTCGGGGTAACGACAGCCCGTAGCTCCAGCGACTGCCAGCGACGCACCCATCAACTGAATCCAGCGACGGCGCGACACTCCTTCAGGGAACTCCGATGCGGCAACCGGAAATTCACGATCCAAGAACTGCTTGAAATCGCTGCACTGATGCAACTCCGAGAGACTTCGCCAGTAACGATTGCGAGCAGCGGCGGCGGGAGTCGAGTCTTGGCTGGACATAAAAAACAAGCGTTGGAAGTTGGGGAACAGAGAGCAGAAACTGGAGGAGCGAACCTAAGACCTTACTGAAGCTCACCCCCATCCCATTACTAACGGTGACAGACCGCACAATGAACTTGCGGATTGATGTGCTGATCAGCCTGATGCTGTGCCGGATTCCAATCAGCCGGGGCAACCCAATCCAGCTTGGTAACAAACTCTTTCGGACGCAGATGATCCGTAGGATTACGATGACACTCGATGCACCAAGCCATCGACAAATCCTTTGCTTGGTAAACGACTTCCATCTGATCGATGCGACCGTGACAACTTACACAGCTCACGCCGGAGTTCACGTGTGCTGCGTGGTTGAAGTAGACGAATTCAGGCAAGTTGTGGACTCGCTTCCACGCCATACTTCGCCCAGTTTCCCAGCTCTCGCGAATCGGAGCCAACTTGGGGCTCGCAGCGTGTACCGCAGCAAGGGCCGTGAGCCCTTGCTCGTTTTCGCCACTGTGGCAATTTACGCAAGTTGCTGTAGGCGGAATGGCAGCGTGAGCGGCATCGAAAACCGTATTGTGACAGTAGCGGCAGTCCATTCGCAATTGACCAGCGTGTATTGCGTGACTGAACGGCACCGGCTGTTCCGGCATGTAGCCAACGTTGAGGGTTTTCGGATCAGTGAGTAAGCCACCCATTGCACCTGCGTAAACTGCACCACCAACGAGGGCAAGGCCCAGCAGAGCAAGGAATGAATTGACCCAACGTGGAAAAAGGAAGCGTTGCATAGCGTTGTGAGCTTCGCCGTGAGCGTGACCTGCGATCGGGACACAGATTGATTGCGATATCGAGAGTGGGCGACCCTGACCACTTCCAGTGCCGCACAGTATTGTGCCAAGTCGCACGAACTGGCAAGGGCAGAGTCTGTGCGAGCGACATTGTGTCGCATTGACCCAACCGGTTGTAGGCTTGAACGCGACGCAGGTTCACGCATGCAGGAGTAACCATCAAGCGAGTCCCTGCACCACACGTCAGGCCGATTTGTTTCTATTTTGGCGGTTTCTACACAGAATTTTACGCGTTTTGAAACTATCCGCCGAGGATGTCCGTATGTTACGCTAGAGGTACGAATACGCCTTGATGCCTTAAACAAACACTTAACTGGTTCATTTCAGTGCAGAATTGGGTCGCACGACTGACGCTCGTTGCCTACGTGATCGGAGGTTGGGTCATTCCCTGCCTGCACGATCATTCGGGACACGGGCATTCAGGACACGGGACGCATTTCGCGTGCGGCTCCGCCCATCAAGCCAGCGCGACTGAGCCCTCTGTTGTGACGCCGGCAATTGCATCGGCTGACAGCAAGACGCAGACGGTTTGCAAGCATTGTTGCAGCCATTCGCTTGGCAACGAAATTGCGGATGATGCAGATGAAGGGCCATCCAGTTTGGCCGAATTGGTCGATGGCGAATTCCATACGACAAGTTGTTCCCTATGTGCGATTTGCGTCGCTCGTAGCCTGACTTCCCTCACGGTAGTCGCTGATCAGCCGCAACTCGTTGCCTCGCTCGCTGAATTGGTGACGATTTCTAACTCGCGAGTTTGCGATTGCGATGCCATTGGTATCGCCCTCTCACGGGGCCCTCCGGCTGGCGTTTGATCTAGGTGGGACTTGAAAGAGTCCGACCGATTTTTTGCAAATAGTAGAAGCGAAAAGCTTTTGCTTTGCGCACGTCGTTGATCAAACCCATTTTTACTTTTTTAGTCGGAATCTATTTCATGTCTCGAGTTAATCCACTGCGCCGGCTTCGAACGGCGTTCACGCTAGTTGAGTTACTTGTCGTTATTGCCATTATCGGCGTGTTGGTTGGTTTGCTGCTTCCAGCAGTTCAGGCCGCTCGCGAAGCGGCTCGTCGCATGTCGTGTCAAAACAATTTGCATCAAATCGGCTTGGCGCTGCACAATTACCACGGTGTTTTTGATCAGTTGCCCAGCGGCTGGATCGCGGATGATACCGACCACCACGAACCGGGGTGGGGTTGGGCCGCAGGCATTTTGCCGCAAATGGAACAGGCAGCTACGTACGAATCGATTAACTTCGGCCTTCCGATCGAGGAAGACGAGCACGAGCCGGCGCGGCTGACGACGATCCAAGGGTACATTTGCCCCAGCGATATCTTGAGCAACGTGTTTGGGATTGCCGAAGGTGATGCTCACTCACACGGTGGCGGTGGGCACGTGCATTCGACGCACGACGGCGAAAACGTCGATGAGGGTCCCGACTTTGTGTTCCAAATTGCCAAGAGCAACTACGTCGGCGTCTATGGAACCACGGACATTCACGACGATCTCTACAAAGGCGACGGCATATTCTACGGCAACAGTCGGCATCGATTTCGCGACGTGCTGGACGGGTTGAGCCAAACGGTGATGGTTGGAGAACGCAACAGCCGGCTGGGAGGTTCAATCTGGCACGGCGTTGTCCACGACGCCAATGCTGCCGCCGAGCGAATCGTTGGCTCAGCGGACCATACGCCGAACAACCCCGTCGGTCATTTCGAAGACTTTAGCAGCTACCACACGGCCGGTGCCCAGTTCATCTTGAGCGATGGCAGCGTAAGGATGCTGACCCAGTTCATCGATCTGGATGTCTATCATGCCCTGGTTACACGAGCAAACTCGGAAGTGATTCAAGCGGACGATTTTTAAATCGCAACTGTCTAGAGCTACTGGTCTAGAGTTACTTGAGGAATTCTCGGTCGACGAAGGTCGTGTCACAGCGGCCTTCGATGAATTCGGGATGCTGTAACACCGTGTCATGGAAACCTGCTGTCGTAAAAATCCCTTCGACTTGTAGTTCCATTAAGGCGCGGCGCATCGTGGCAATCGCTTCTTCGCGAGTGGGACGATGAACGATGAGTTTGCCGATCATCGAATCATAGTGCGGGGGAACTGAGTAGCCTCCATAGACATGCGAATCGAATCGGACTCCCAGTCCCCCAGGAGCGAAAATTCGTTCGATTTTTCCAGGGCTTGGTTGGAAGTTGCGATCCGGGTTTTCGGCATTGATACGACATTCAATTGCCGCGCCCATCGGCACGATATCGTCTTGCGAGAATGACAGCGGCAGCCCCGCGGCGACGCGAATTTGTTCCTTGATCAGGTCGACGCCAGTAACCATTTCGGTAACGGGGTGTTCAACTTGGATTCTCGCGTTGACCTCGATGAAATAGAAATTGTCCTCAGCGTCAACGATAAACTCCACGGTTGCCGCGTTGGTGTACTCGGCGCCGCGAATCATTCGTACGGCTGCGTCGCAGATCGCCGCCCGACGTTCTTCGGGAAGCCGGGGGCTGGGTGATTCTTCGATCAGCTTCTGGTGACGCCGCTGGACACTGCAGTCACGTTCAAACAGATGGCAAACGTTTCCATGAGAGTCGGCGATGACTTGCACTTCGATGTGTCGCGGTCGACCGACGTATTTTTCCAAGTACACGCCACCATTGCCGAATGCAGCTTGGGCTTCATTGCGGGCTTGCTGCAACGCTGCGGCTAGCATGGACTCGTCTTGCGCGACGCGCATTCCCTTGCCGCCACCGCCAGCGGTTGCCTTGATCAGGACCGGATAGCCGATCTCTCTGGCCGTAACGATTGCGAGTTGATTGTTGTCGATCAAGCCATCACTTCCGGGAACGACCGGTACGTTGCTGGCAATGGCCATCGCGCGAGCAGTGTTTTTGTCGCCCAGTTTTTCCATCGCTTGCGGACTGGGGCCGATGAACTCAAAACCACTGCTGCGACAGACTTCATTGAAGTGAGCGTTCTCAGCCAAAAAGCCATATCCGGGATGGACTGCATCCACGTTGCCAACTTCGGCAGCAGCAATAATTTGGTCGATTTTGAGATAGCTATCGGCGCTACGTGCTGGCCCAACGCAGTACGCTTCGTCGGCTAGACGAACGTGCATCGAGTCCGCGTCGGCTTGGCTATAAACGGCTACCGAAGTGATGCCCATCTCGCGACATGCGCGAACGATGCGCAAAGCGATTTCGCCACGATTGGCAATTAAAATTCGTTGAAACATCGTGTGTTACTAGGCAGAGGGTTCGACGCGGAACAGTGGCTTGCCGAAATCCACAGGCTGTTGGTCACTGGCAAGTACTTCAACTACTTTGCCACGACACTCTGCGGGAATTTCGTTAAACACTTTCATTGCCTCGACGATACACACGACGGTATCCTCGGTGACCATCGACCCGACTTTAACGAAGGGTTCCGATTCCGGATTCGCTTTACTGTAGAACGTACCGACCATCGGTGCTTTGATCAAAATCGTTCCCGGCTTGTCGCCGCCTGGAGCGACGGAAACGCTAGTAGTGGCTGGCTGCGGTGCGGGGGCAGGCATTGGTGGCGGCATGTAAACCGGAGCTGTCGTCGAGCCGCGGCTAAGTCGGATTTTGTCGTCGCCCTGCTGCAGATCGACCTCGACTAACTCGTGTTCTTCCATCAGGGTCACGATTTGGCGAATGCGCTCCAGATCGAAAACATCGCCAGCGGGTTTGGCGGATTTGCTCATGCTAATGTGTACCAGCAGGTGGTTTCAGAAGTGTTTGCGTGGCCCAGCGAGCTTGCTTCTCGTAGGCGAAAGTATTTTATAGTTAGCAGCTTACGCCGCGAACAAGGTTTTACAGGATCAGGCAGCAATCAACGAGGGCCTTGGGCAGGTGGGTGAGCACCTCGCACCCGCTGGAGGTAACAAGCACGTCGTCTTCGATACGGATACCAAATTTGCCTTCAAAGTAAACGCCAGGTTCGACGGTGATCACCATGTCCTCCGCCAACACCTCGTTGCTCAGGGCGGACAATCGCGGCGATTCGTGGATTTGCAGTCCAATGCCGTGCCCCAATCCATGCTTGAACGCTTCCGCCAAGCCGTGTTTTCGTAAGACCTGACGAGCGACGTCGTCGATATGCTTTGTCGCCACGCCTGGACCGATGGCGTCGATCGCAGCTAGCTGTGATTCCAGCACCCCAGCATACGCATGGCGAAACTCCGACGACGCATTTTCTCTGGCCAAGGTCCTGGTGATGTCGCTGGCGTAGCCCTCGAATTTTGCACCAAAGTCAAATAGCAGCGTCGCGGTATCCGCGAGGTGCGTTCTGCGTGGTCGATAATGTGGCAGGGCGCCGGACTCTCCGGCGCCGACAATGGCCGCAAAGCTAACACCTTCGGCGCCGAGCACGCGCATCGTCGATTCTATTTCGTGGGCGATATCGAGCTCAGTCCAATCGGGCCTCAATTTGGGAATGATTGACTGGTAGGTTCGTTCGGCGATATCGATCGCTTGGCGAATCGTGGCAATCTCGCTGGCGTCCTTCACTATCCGCAAGCCTTCGACAATTCCAATCGTTTCGATCCATGTCACGCCCTCGCATTTCTTTTTCCATTCTCGATGCGTGGCGACGCTAACACTGGCCGATTCAAAGCCCAATCGCACCTGTCCAAGCTTAGCTACCTGCTCAGCCACCAAATCGTTCAGCGCTTGGTCAGGCGGTCGAATTGCGTGCGCGATGTTTGGGCACTCGAGCTGTAACTGGGTCGCGTACCGTTGGTCGCTCAGGATAGTCGCACTATCGCGCGTGATCAGCAACAAGGAACTGTCGCCTGCAAAATGACTGGCATAGCGAACGTTGATCTCGTCGCTAATCAGCAGCGCGTCGATGTCGTGTCTGGCCAGCACACTCTGTAATCTCGCGATGCGTTGTCGGACGTTGTGGCTAGTCATGGTGGGTATGAGATTGTGGGTCGCGATCATGGTGCCGTTGATTGATGTGGATATGCAGCTCAGGATGGTTTTCGAATAGCCACATCCATCCCGCTTCCGTCACTGCGGCATCGTCAAGGTACAGCGACTCCAAGTGGGGCAGCCCCGCTAAGGTCTTCAGACCCGAATTGGTAACGGGGACACCAATTAAATGGATCGCTCGGAGTCTCGGCATACGTTCAAGTTCACGCGTCACATCATTTCCTAAGCCTGGCGCACCCAGTCGCAGCATTCTGAGCTGGGGAAGTTTTGCCAATTCAGCGACGCCTGCTTTGGTACACTTGGCCTGTGGAAGATTCAATTGGATCAGTGATCGAGATTCGGCGAGGGCACTCAAACCGAGGTCGGTGATGGGTGATTCTCGCAGCCGCAAGTGTTGTAAATTTGGCAGTGATGCAAGTACCGCCACAGACGCGTCGGTGACTTTGCCGCGATCGATGATGACCGTCTCGAGGCAATCGACGCCGCGCAACATTTCCATCATTTCATCATCGACTTCGAACTCCGAAACCTGAAACGTTGGGTGATTGCTCAGCTGTGCGTCGCGGACCATTTGCTCAAATAGGAAGCTGGGGCGAATCGCCAGCGTATTCGGATTCGCTTTCATATCGATCGCCCCGGTCGACAATGCTACGGCACTTATTGCGACGATAGCTAAAATAGCCAGCAGAAACACTCGTTGACGCCGCCGCCGCTGTCGCCGACTCGGCCCGCTCGCTGCCAGTGCCGCTAGCGGATCGTCAGAGGTTGAAACCGAAAAGGTTGGCGAGTCCGGTACATTGCTTGTATTTGCCTCAGCTTCTGCACTTGCGCCAACATTCGGACGCTCTGCAGTTATTGACTCAGCAGCATCGTTGGCGGGCATCACTTCGATGTCATCGGCAGGCTCGTTCATATCCGGCGATTATAGCGGATGTATCCTGGCATCGGGACGCCGCTTGCACGGCGTCCCGATGCACAGTGAAGCTTCATCGCTGAACCTACCAAGCTGAGACGATTGACCCAGAAACCGTCGCAATCGGCGTAATCGTGGCTCCAGTCTCTCGTGGAGACTGATGAACGTTTCCCGCAAAACGTTCACGAACGATGAAACTTCCAATGGATGGGTAAGTCCCACCGAAGAACCAGCAACGGCAGGGACATGTCGGGGATTAGCAAGCGGAATCCGACGTTGTCAACCGCGATTTGGGACCAGACCAAAGTTTTTGTGGACGCGAGATCGCGTTTGTTGCTGAAAACCGCCAATTTTGCGTAGGATTCTTCCCGAGTTCTCGCCTACCGTCCAGCAAGAACTTTCTCCAGCACAGCAAACATTTTCGCCCAATCTTGGAAAATGTCAGCCGGATGCCCAAGTCGATGAGAATTTAAATTATGCACAAGCGTCAACCGACAGGCGGACTTGTCGCTTTTAAAATCGACAATGACGTGGTCACTTTCGGTAGAATTTTCTTCGACAGCCCAGGTAAAGACCAGTCGCTGGGGTGGGTCAACGATGAAGTACTCGCCGACATAATCGATAATCTGTTCATTCCGTTCGACGGAGAACGAAAATGAACCGCCAACCTGGGCGTCCGTACGGATATTCAGCACCGTTTCCTCGCGTATTCGCGTACCAAACATCCACTGGCGAATGATGGCTGGGTTGATCCAGGCATCAAAAACGCGTTGAGCTGACGCCTTAAAAACGTGCTCGATTTGGATTTGGGATTGAGTTTCGTCAGACACGTCGGTGTCCCCTAAAATCACGAACCTGCCACACGAATCGTCCTCGCTACGTTGCGTACACCCTAGCTTACCAGATTCCGCCAATCTGCAAATCGGGAGTTTTACGTTACTGGCGCTGTCGACACACTATTGGTATCGTTTGGAATTGCTTACCGGTTCACCGCTCGTGAGCCATCATCTTGAGAACTAGACATGTACCACGAAAAATGCCCGGTCGTACCTCGCCTCCCGGTCGTGTTGACCCTGTTTGTTTCGACCTTGGTTTCGCATTTCGCTAACTCGCAAGAACCCGCCGCCATGCCCGATGTCTCGCAATCTGTGTTGCTTCAGCCTTGGTCCGGACCCTATGGCGGAGTCCCGCCCTGGGACCAAGTACAAACCTCTGAGTTTGTCCCGGCGATCGAAGCTGCGATTAAGTTGGCGCTAGCGGAAATTGATTCGATCGCGAATCAATCCGCAAGCCCTACCTTCGCCAATACGATCGCGGAATTAGAACGCAGCGGCAAGCCGCTTCAGCGCGTTGAAACGTTATTCGATGTTTACGCCTCGAACCTTAACGTCGGTCCGATTCCTGACATCGAGCGAGCCGTTGCCCCAAAGTTTGCTGAGTATCAAGACAAAGTGACTCAAAACTCCAGGCTGTTTGCTCGCATCGCGGCAGTCTATGAGAGCGATGAAATGAAAACGCTCGACGAAGCATCTCGCCGACTGGTTGATGATCGCTACAAGTCGTTTGTTCGCCAAGGTGCAAAACTTTCTGACGGAGACAAGAAACGACTTTCGCAAATCAATCAGCGACTTGCGAGACTGTTCACGGACTTTTCGCAAAACGTTCTCGTGGATGAAGGTGGATACGTGACCTGGATCACCGACAATTCCGATCTCGCCGGTTTGCCAGAAAGCGTCGTGGATGCAATGGCAAACGATGCTGAAGCGAAGGGACGTAAGGGCGAATGGGCGGTAACCAACACGCGGTCGTCGATGGACCCATTTCTGACGTATGCCGATAGTCGCAAGCTTCGTGAAACGGTCTGGCGTAACTACTACAGCCGTGGGGACAACGGTGACGAGCACGATAACAACGCGATCATCAGCGAGATCCTGTCCCTGCGTGCCAAGCGAGCCAAACTGCTTGGCTACGAAACGCACGCTCATTGGCGTCTTGAGCCGCAAATGGCGAAAACGCCCGACGCAGCGATGAAATTGATGATGAACGTGTGGCCCAAAGCGGTCGCCCGAGTCGCCGAAGAAGTCGCTGATATGCAGGCAGTCGCCGATGCCGAAGGCGCTCAAATCAAGATCGAACCCTGGGACTATCGTTACTACGCCGAGAAGGTACGAAAGCAAAAATACGATCTTGATTTCAATGAAGTGAAACCTTACTTGCAACTGGAAAAACTTCGCGAAGCAATGATGTGGGCTTCGGAACAGTTGTATGGTTTACAGTACAAGAAACTCAGCGATTTACCGGTATTTCATCCCGATGTGGAAGTGTGGGAGGTGCTCAATCGCGAGGGCAAGCACGTCGGATTGTGGTACTTCGATCCCTACGCTCGCGAAGGCAAACGCAGCGGTGCCTGGATGAACGCTTATCGCAGTCAAGACAATTTGGATGCGCCGGTGACGACAATCGTTTCGAACAATTCCAACTTCGTCAAAGGTCGCCCAGGCGAATCTGTGTTGATCTCTTGGGACGATGCCGTGACGTTGTTCCACGAGTTCGGACATGCTCTGCATGGATTGTTGTCCAATGTGACCTATCCATCTCAATCAGGCACGAACGTTGCTCGTGATTATGTGGAGTTTCCTTCTCAGGTGAACGAGCATTGGCTAAGTACTCCAGAAGTGCTCAATCAATTTGCAGTTCACGTGCAAAGCGGTCAGCCATTACCCAAAGAATTGTTGGAAAAGATCGAGCGCGCCGCGACTTTCAACGAGGGTTTTGCCACGGTTGAATTTCTCGCAAGTGCCTTGATTGATATGAAGCTGCACTTGGCGGGAGACACGCCGATCGATCCTGATAAGTTTGAACGTGAGACGCTCGCAGAACTGGGAATGCCCAGCGAGATTGTGATGCGGCACCGGACTCCGCAATTCTCGCACGTATTCAGCAGCGATGGATACTCCGCGGGATACTACAGCTACTTGTGGGCAGACGCGTTAACCGCTGACGCAGCCGAAGCATTCGACGAAGCGGGAAGTTTCTATGACGAGGCTGTTGCGAATCGGCTGTATCAACACGTGATGAGTGTAGGTGACACGATCGATCCGGCAGAAGGTTTTCGCCGGTTCCGTGGTCGTGATGTGGATACCGATGCGCTGCTGCGAAAGCGTGGCTTCCCGGTCAGCTCAGGTGTCCGTTAGTGCTTGAGGCGATTCATTGCCTTCACGATTGAGCGGTGACACGCGGCGTGCCACCGCTCGAATGCTGATATACAACAGAATCG
The DNA here is from genome assembly GCA_041751935.1 of Pirellulaceae bacterium. Classification (GTDB taxonomy): domain Bacteria; phylum Planctomycetota; class Planctomycetia; order Pirellulales; family Pirellulaceae; genus JBBSJZ01. Next base: position 93,914 of record JBGSIA010000100.1, read on the forward strand.
CTACACTGATTCCTCCGACATCCGCATACCAGTCACGCAAGTCACTGATGCGGCCAGGGACAAAGCCCTGGGTGACTTCGTCGATTACTCCGTATGCCGCTCCGATCAGCAACACGCGGCCAAAACGCCGCCAAAGCTTGGTGCCCGAAGTGACATAGCAAAGCAGCAGGCCTAATCCGAAATATGCTCCCGAATGCAGCAGTTTGTCGCTATGTCGGCCAATCGCTTTGGGGACATGGGTTAGGTGCGTGCCGACAAATAACACCAGCCAGTAACCAGCGAGGATGACGAGCCCGAGTCGGAACCCTAGAACGCGAACTTTGGTGATCGGCTTCATCGTCGATTCCAGAATATAACAACAACACGAATCCCTCATCGTGACTGGAAACACGTCCAGCACAAGGGCTCAAGGGATTGCTAGCATCGGGCGTCTTGTCGCAACTAAGCTGGATGCGCCAACGGTGCGTTACGGATTAATTCGGTATACGCTACTGTTTTCTGCGGTAAAAAAGTCTCGCGGCTGGGTGCATTGCCAGTCCCTGCCATTCCGCTGCCCGATTCAAAGAAATCAACCCGTTCACCAATTCCGGTGGCTGATACAAAGCATGGAGAGTTGCCGTAATCAACTCACCGGGAGCGTCCAATCGCGATACCAGGAATGCGGTTGTGCCCACCGTGTCAATTCCAGCTTCAGGTAATTCTGCAGCGGCATAATCGGCGCGGGGAATGGTCATTGGGCGTAGAGTAGGATGTTGTAACGAGACGGTGACTCCGTTCTCGATCGGAATGATAGACCATTTCTGGCTGGCCAATAGATCAGCGACCAATCGGCTGCCGCGACCGATACAGATGACTGCAACGTCCGGCGCCTCCGCTTCAATCAACCGCGGCCAGGGGATCTCGACCCGCGGTAACACCTCGGGCGGCAATTCAAAGGAGTCAAAAATCAGCTCGGCTGCCATTCGCGAACCGCTGCCTTCGGGACCTACCGCAACTCGATGACCCGCAAGTTGTAGGATCGACTGGACGCCTGAATCCTCTCGCACCAGCAAGTGCACTGCCTCGTAAAATAGTGGCGCGACCACACACAATCGATCGTCGTTAATTGCTGAAGCTTGCATCGGAGCAATTGCAACTTCGCCTGAGAGTAAACGATCTCGATTGTCAAGCGAACCGCCGCTGTGAACGACATTGGTCGCGACGTTATGAGTCGACTTCAAACGCTGTGCAAGTGTGTCGGAGACCTCATCATAAACACCACCATGCAATCCGCCCGCGATAACGACTCGATCTGGCATCGCATTGCGTGACTGTTGCCAGACCATCATCGCGATAGCCAAGCCCAGCGGTGCCAGCAACACGAGCGAGAGCACGGCGGCTTGGAATCGTCGGTGGTTGACGGAAGGATTGAGCATTCGGCGGCCCAGCAGAGCGGCAACCAGCGGTACACCTTCAAACCAATGCCAAGCCTTAATCAGCATCGAACGCGGTCGTGCATGAATGGGTCGCGCTTCGAGGAAAGCGTCCACGTCATCGGCTAGTACTGCTGCCGAGGCATACCGTTTGTTCGGAAGTTTCTCCAAGCACTTGGCGATGATCGTTTCCAAGTCCGCGGGAGTGTCACTGCGATACAGTCGGACTGACGGTGCTGGTGAATGAACAACTTGAATCAACGTTTGCATCACGCTGTCAGCCACAATGGGCGGACGACCGGTAATACATGCAAAGAGGATCGCACCGAGTGAATAAACGTCACTTTGCCGGGTTGCACGATCGCTGTCACCGCCTGCTTGCTCGGGAGCCATGTAGTGTGGGGTGCCAACCGCCGCGCCGCTGCCGGTGACACTGCTGTCGCCGTCCATGTGTTTTGCCAGCCCAAAGTCAGTGACGTGAATCTGGTCGTCCTCGTCGATCAACACATTTGCTGGCTTTAGGTCACGATGGAGGACACCGTTTTGATGGGCATGATGTATCGCGCGTGCAACATCGCGAACGTATCGCGCGGCCAACTGAAAACTCAGTTGCTCGTCACTGATCTTTCGCTGCAAGTCCGTGCCGCCGATGTACTCCATCGAAAAGTAATGGTGACCAGCCAGATGCCCAAACTGGTACACCGAAACGATCCCCGCATGCTTGAGCCTCGCAGCTGCTTGAGCTTCGGTATAAAAACGGCGAACCTCGTTTTCACCAGCGAGGATACCGCTGCGAATCATTTTCACAGCAACCTGACGCTGCAGATGTCGTTGGCTGGCAAGGTAAACGATTCCCATACCACCGCGACCGAGTACTTTTAGCAACAAGTAGTCACCCAGTTCAAACGGTAGCGTTGGCCCAGGATCACCCTTGGACCGGTTCGGCATCGGCAAGGTGACCGCCGGATCGCCGCCGGAAAGATCCGCTCCAGAACCGTCTTGCAACGATTTTGCGTCCAAGGCCACGGTATCAGCACCTGGCGCCGCCGGTAAGACATTCAAACCGGAAGCGGCTGCAGAAACGCGTCCGATCAAATCAGCGGCTTCCATCAATTGTCGCAGCTCATCGGAAAGCTCAGGGAATTGAGCCAAAAACTCATCGCGATTGTCGATGGTCCCCTCGTCGCATGACTTCAAGTACGCCGCGAACGCTTCGTCCAGCGGATCGGTCTTTGGGGGAGGGTCAACCATAGAGGAATTTCAGACTACAACGAATGCACGATGTTCAAACGCAGCCGTTTCATTGTAATGGACGGTTAGAGTCAATGGCCGCGTTGGGTCGAGCCTAGGGGCGCGCTATTTCGATTAAGCAACATCCTAGGCTAACCAAGGGCTCGAACGGTCGTCCAGAATCGTCCGCAGTTTCTGCAGGCCACGTTTGAGTAATCCCGCGACTGCCATTTCCGTCTTGCCCATTCGCTGGACGATGTCCGCCAGCGGCAGCCCTTCCATGTACCGCAACCGAATCGCTTCGGCCTGGGTCTCGGGTAACTGGTGAAGCGCCTCCAATAAAGCAATCGTGGCTTCTGCACGGATCGCCACTCCGCTGGGACTGGTGGTGCTGCCAGGTAGCTGCTGAATCCAGCCCCCGCCTGCGGAATCGTTCTCCGCGTGATTCCCTAGTTGTACTTCACGTTTGAGTGATCGCTTCTGCGCCGTCACGTGCCGAGTTACGGCGGAAGCGACATTGTTTTTTAGCATCCCACGAAGCCATGAAGAAAACTCAGCGGTTGTTTCACCACGGAAGGAAGGCAAATCTCGCTTGGCTTCCATGAACGTAATTTGAACAATGTCTGCGGGATCGATGCGTCGACGCAGACGTTCGGAAAGATAGCGATGGGCTAGCATCAACAGGTAACCGCGATACTGTTCCAACAAACGGCCCAACGCCTCATTGCTTCCCGCTTTGGCGCCTATCAGCAATTCGGTCGTGGACTGTTCACCACTCAATTTGAAACACACCCGGCTGCACAAAGGATAATAACGCCCAAAACGACATTTCGCAGTCGGCCGTTTGGTCGGCGGACGCATGCTGGATACAATCTTACACTCTCAACCGACAGCGAAAGGGCCACCCGCCTTTTTACCACACGTTACAAGGACCATTTGATGGTTTTACAGAAGCAACGGATTTCGAGATCGCAGCGAACTTCACTTGGATCTGCGATACAACTTCTTGCGGCGAGCTGGGTCTTGCTGACACTGGTCGGTTGCGGAAAGTCGCCTGAACCTGCGCCCACCGTGACGGCTCCACCAACTTCTGCGGTCGTTGACGATCCAGCTTCCCAGGCTGAACCACCGGGAACAATCGAAATGCCGTCGGGTGTTGTCCCCGGAGCCAGTGATGCTCCGGCCCCCAGCCCCACCGGCGGCCTGGAATTGCCCAAGGACGTTCCCCTGCCGACAGATTCGTCCAGCACTCCGCCAGTGACAACGAGTCAATCGCCGATATTGTTCGCCGATTGGAACACGATTGAGCAGATGGTGACTTCATCCAATCAGATTACGATCGTCGATCTGTGGTCGCTGTCCTGTCCGCCATGCATGAAAGAATTTCCTGGGCTCGTTCGCTTGCACGAGCAATATGGCTCGAAAGTGAAGTGCATTGGTGTTGATGTTGACTTCGACGGACGAAAAACTCGACCGCCGCAGTCGTACCAGTCACGCGTTGACGAGTTTCTCTCGAGCGTTGATGCCAAGTTCCCGAACTATATTTCCAGTACCCCAAGCGACGATGTGTTTAAGCTTGTCGATATTCCATCGATTCCGGCCGTCCTCGTCTATGACGCTGAGGGAAATCTGGTTAAGAAGTTTGCGGACGCTGGCGATACGATTGGCTTCACCTACGAAAAAGACGTGATTCCTCTCGTCGAGAAACTCGCGGGCTAATTTCAATTTCATCCAGTAAACGATATGCACCCACTTGTCGCTAGTCGTCGCCCCAGTAGCGAAGAATACTCACACGACTATCACCGCGATTTGGTCGCGCAAGTCGAAGCTGACTGTGTCATCGAAGTGTTCCAGAAGCAACAAGTCTTGCTCTGTGAACTTGCCAGCCATTTGACGACCGAACAAATCGATCGCGTGCATGCGCCGTATACTTGGACACTGCGCCAAGTCTTTGAGCATTGTGCCGATGCCGAGCGAATCTTTGGCTATCGAATGCTGCGATTTGCTGCCGGCGACAACACTGATATCCCAAGCTGGAATGAAAACCAATATGCCGACAGCCGCTTCGGCCTCGGCAATTTTGGTGCCATCGTGACTGAGCTGGGTATGTTGCGGGACGCGAACTCGTTGTTGCTTCGACGTATTGTCCCTGCCGCCTGGGATCGTCGCGGCACCGTCGATGGTAGCGGCATCACGGTGCGAGCACTCGCCTGGGTTTGCGCCGGCCACCTACAGCACCATTTGCAGATCGTTCAGCAGCGCGTGGAAACGAACGTTTGCGTTGAAACTGACGTTGAATCGTAAAGATGCAGGTTCAGTGCTTTGTCGCCTGTATCGGGCAGTAAAACTTTACCTATATTTTGGGTGGCGAGCGAACTACGAACTTGTCGCCGCAATCAACGTAGCCTTCAATCCGCGTGCGGCCTTGGTGATGTCCGGTGCATCGCAAATAGCCGCCGTGACCGCGATCCGCCCAATGCCTGATTCAACGACGCTTGGTAAATTCACCGAAGTGATTCCGCCGATAGCGAATGCAGGAATCGTGATCTCGCGAGCGACTTGTTGCAACAGTTCCGTGCCCACAAACGAATCAAAACGCTTGGTGCTGCTGGCAAAGACTGGCCCGACGCCGATATAGTCGACTCCCTGAGTCACTGCTGTTCTAGCTTGCTCGATCGAATGCGTGGACAAACCGACCAGCATTTCCCTGCCTACGATTTTGCGAACCATGTTGACAGGAAGTTCGTCTTGTCCGACGTGCACACCATCGGCTCCAGATGCGACCGCGATATCCGCGCGATCGTTGACGATGAACAGTGTTTTATTCTGGCGGCACAATCGGGAGGCTACGCCAGCGCGGTCAAACAGCGTGCGGTCGGTCGCTGACCGGTCGCGAAGTTGGAGCACATCCACACCACCCTCGAAGCACTGTTTTAATCGACTGACAAAGAGATCTTCGGAGCCCGCGGTATCCATCAGCACATACAGTTTCGCCACGGCAATCAAATTTTGCGGTCGGTTGGCGTACTGATTTCGAAGTTCAAGTGTGGCGAAAACATCGTACGACTGATAGCGAATCGCCTCGATCTGTGAAGCGAAATTGACGGAAATCAATTTGCCATACTCCTCCAAGCACCTCAACGACTGCTGGACTCGATTCGCTGCTGCCGAAATCACTGCACCGAATGTACTGCGGTCGTATTCTTGCGGCGTGCCCAATTCGGTACCAACATCGTTCGCCGTATCACGAGCTCGCAACAGTTGTTCGCGAGAAATACAAGTCAGGGCCGAGGTTAATGCGTGTCGTAGCGACTTGAGCGATCCGGAAATCGCAGCATCGTCAATCGCAAAACGAGCGTATTCTTCCAGAGTCCGCAAACCTTCGGCGGCTCGATTTGCGGACGCGTCCAGGATACGATAGACACTTACGGACTGATCACAATTCATCATCAACAGGCCTCTCAATTCATGAGAAAAACCAATTCATCTTGTAGCTTCACGGCTGCGTTGGCTATCTGCCTAGCCCTGGCATCGACCGCATCAGGTCAAAACGACGCTAAGAAACCAGCAAAGAAGGCTGCTCAACGCCCGACGTTCGTTGATCCCGAAGTGGACTCGTCGCTGCCAAATGTGCTCCTTCTTGGAGATTCTATCTCGATAGGATACACGTTGCCGGTACGAAAACTTCTCACAGGCAAAGCGAATGTCTTTCGCCCTGCGGCGAATTGCGGTCCGACTACCAATGGCGTGGAGAATCTAGAGAGCTGGCTGGGCGACCGCAAATGGGACGTGATCCATTTTAACTTTGGACTACACGACCTGAAGTACATGAATGAGAAAAATGGCTTGGCTGATCCGCAAGATCTTCAAAGCCACCAGCAAGTTCCTCTGGCACAGTACACTTCGAACCTAAAGCAGATTTCTGAGCGGTTGAAGAAAACCGGAGCAGTGGTTATCTGGTGCGAAACGACGCCAGTTCCCGAAGGATCAGCGGGGCGTATCCCAGGTGATGAGTTGCGTTACAACGACGCCGCGGCAAAAGTGATGAAGGAGCTCGGCGGAATCGAGGTCAACGATTTGCACTCGTATGTGCTGAAAAACGTTCTTGACGAACAACGCCCTGCCAACGTCCACTTCACCGATGCCGGTTCAGATTTGTTAGCCAAACAAGTTGCCGAGAAGATAGCTCAACGCCTTGCTTCCAAATAACGGAGCCTGGAATGAACCCGCCCGCGTAGCTCAGGGGATAGAGCGGCGCTTTCCTAAAGCGTAGGTCGCAAGTTCGAATCTTGCCGCGGGTACTGTATATCGTGGATGATCGGTCTAAAACGTGATGTCGTCTTTCAGCCCGCGTGATTACGCATCGTCGGCTAAATGACGATGCCACTTACTTAGTATCCGAAAAGGCGTCCGGTTTTCACCACGCGGAAACCACGTGGTCGCGGAGAAGCCATGTCCTATCTCAAACAGCTGCTCGTACCAATCGCTGATGCATTCTTCGCATGCCTAGACACACTCGATGCCCTGCGAGGTCGATCTGCCGTACGACAAATTTCGATTGAACAGTTGGTTGAGCGACAAGCGGCTGCTGCAGCGAAACCTGATGTTGACTTCGTGCTTGTCGATGTTCGCAGTCCATCCGAACAGGAGGTGTCGGTGATTCCCTCGGCCATCACCAAGAATGCATTCGAGAGAAGTCCTGATGAGCATCGTGGCAAAACAGTGATTGCCTACTGCACCGCTGGCGGCCGAAGTTACCTCTATGCGAGAAAGCTCGCCAGGCAAAACCGACAGACACTCAATTTGAAACCCGGTATCGTCGGTTGGTGCAACGCGCACTTGCCACTGCAAACGATCGATGGCCAAACGACCAGGCACGTCGCAATTGATACCGCGTTGTACTCTGTTCCAGCGGAGTATTTGGCTGTCAATTGAAGTGCATTGCACTTCGAAATCGAGTGATAAATGCAGGCCAGGGTGATAACAGCGCTGAATTGGGCTTAGGCTTGCGTTGCCATTGCCAACAGGAACTCCATCGCCATCGTTCCGCACGATCGACCAGCTCGGTGCGCAGTGCGTTCCCCTCCACGTATCGACCAATAACGTAGAAATTTCCGACAACTCAGTTGCTTCAATCAGTTCTTGTTGTAAACAACTCGATACACCGGAATATTGTGTTGGCGACTTCGTCGTTCAAAGTGTGTTCGATAGCCTAGTTCGTGAGTCGCTTCGGATGCTTGCTCTGGAATGGGCACGCCGAGTTCCGGCGCGATAGCAGCAATCATCTCGATCGTGTCTTCAAAGTAATCCAATACGTCAGTCCAAAAGTGCAAGCGACCGCCCGGACGAATGGAGCGAGAGAAATGCCGGATACTGGTTTCGTTCAAGACGCGGCGCTTGCGATGTCTTGCCTTCCACCACGGATCGGGGAAGTAGACATGGACAGCTTCTAACGATCCTTGCTGAATTTGGTTGGCAAAAATCGGTTCTGCATCGCCGGAAACAACGCGCGCGTTTTGCAATTCGGCCTTGGCTAGCCGCGCGGCGATGTGTTCGGCAAACTTGCATGCAATCTCAATCCCTAAAAAATTGGTACCGGGACATTCGGCTGCGGTTGTCGCCAAAAACAGCCCCTTGCCGCTGCCGACCTCGATCTCCAACGGCGCGGAGTTCTGGAAAAGCGACTCACTATTGACTGTGCCGGGCAACGCATCGCTGTCAAATAACCAGCGGTCGAATTTAAGGTGTTCTGGTGGACGGCGGATTGGACTGCGTGGCATCGTGGAAGCAATTCTTCACTGCACAAGACGTGGTGGTGGCGGCGATTTGATGTCTCATCGTAACGCGGCGCAAAATCTCTACAATACTGCGACTGCTTTCCATCGTATCGATCTTTCACTCCAGTATTTTCTGATCCATGTCCTCTAACGCCGTTGATTTTCAAGGACTCCAGGTAGCCTCGCTCGAGAGTCGCCGCGCCGACGATATGGCTCGATTAATCGAGCGGCACGGCGGTATTCCTCATGTGAGTCCCTCCATGCGTGAGGTGCCGATCGAACCCAATCGACCGGCGATCGATTTTGCTTACCGGCTGATGACCGGGCACATCGGTACCGTGATCTTGATGACTGGTGTCGGCTTTCGTTTTCTCGTCAAGAGTGTCGAGCGACACTTGGATGTTCAGCGATTCCTAGACACGCTTTCGGATGTTGTCACGATTGCTCGCGGGCCAAAGCCGGCAGCCGTGATGCGAGAGTTCGGGCTCACGCCAACGTACCGGGTTCCCGAGCCAAACACATGGCGCGAGTTATTGCAAACGATCGACGCGAACTTTAGCGTTGCCAACCAAACCGTTGGTGTACAAGAGTACGGAGTGAGCAACGCATCGTTGACTGCCGGTTTGGAAGCTCGAGGGGCAACCGTGGAATCCGTTCGTGTCTATGGTTGGGACTTCCCGGAAAACACCGACGCGCTGCAAGCAAACGTCCGTGCTCTGGCGTGCGGCGAACGCGATCTTTTGTTGGTGACCAGTGCACATCAAGTCGTCAATATGTTGCGGATGGCTGAGCAGTTACAGCTCGTGGATGAGTTGAGGAGGGGATTGCGCGGAACGGTCATCGCCTCGATCGGACCGACCACTACCCAGATGCTGCAGGAGTGTGACTTGAGCATCGACATCGAACCCACGCATCCCAAGATGGGTCACCTCGTTGCTGAAACAGCCAAGCGGGCAGCGTCACTCGTGCAAGCCAAACGGTCGCTGCGCATCGTCTTGAGTCAGAACCCGTCCAATTCAAGTGAGCATCATCACGACCAGCACCCGTCGACGTCGAGTTTGTTCATGCAAGCGTGTCGCGGCGAACCGACATCGCGAACGCCGATTTGGATGATGCGTCAAGCGGGCCGGTACATGAGCGAGTATCGTGACGTTCGTGCCAAGCAATCCTTTCTGGAACTGTGTCAAAACCCACAGTTATGCAGTGAAGTGATGTGTACTGCGGTGGACCGACTTGGGGTTGATGCGGCGATCATATTCTCGGACCTGCTACCGATTCTGATTCCCATGGGATTGGATCTGGAGTTCGTTGCTGGTGATGGCCCAGTCATTCATAATCCAATCTGTGAACCAGCGGACGTGAAGCGGATTCGCGGCTTGGACGATCCGTCGGACTTAGACTATGTCTTTGAAACGGTGCGCCAAACACGAAGAGACCTGCCGGAATCGATTCCTTTGATCGGATTTGCCGGCGCACCGTTTACGTTGGCCAGCTATGCCATCGAAGGAGGCGGATCGCGTCAGTACTTGGGGACGAAGTCATTGATGTATTCGGAGTCCGGTGCTTGGGATGAATTGATGTCCAAGCTCTCCGGTGCAATCGTTGTGTATTTGAATGAGCAAATCCGAGCCGGGGCGCAGTGTGTGCAGTTGTTCGATAGTTGGGCTGGCTGTCTATCACCAATGGACTATGACCATTACGTATTACCTTGGATGCGAGAGATATTTGCTGGCATTTTACCCGGAGTTCCCGTTATCAATTTTGCGACCGGAAATCCAGAGTTGTTACCGCTGCTGAGGATTGATTCTCGTACCGTCGTCGGCATTGATTGGCGAATCTCGCTCGATTTGGCTTGGCAGCGACTCGGGCATGACTGCAGTGTTCAAGGCAATCTCGACCCAGCAGTTCTGTTGACGAATCGCGATCGAATCCGCGTTGCCGTGGAAGAGGTTCTTAGCAACGCGGCCGGTCGGCCCGGACACATCTTTAATCTCGGCCACGGCATTCATAAGGAAACGCCGGTGGAGAACGCGATCGCGTTGGTCGAATTGGTGAAAGAACTCAGCCAGCGCGGTGAGGCATCCGACGCGTGAATGGCCAAGCGATGACCGTCTGTCCGTTCTGTCCCTTAGCGTGCGACGATATTGAGTTCACGACGAAGCCTGAGAGCCCGTTGCTGAAGGTCAGTGTTGATTGTCCGCTGGCAAGAGAACGGTTCCGCGATGCGATGAACCCTTCACCTGGTCGTATTGGGGACCGTCTGGCATCCACCGGAGAACTGAAACAGCATCTCAGCAAACTTTGCGATGCTGCCGAAAATATCGTTGTCATTACTGATGGTGTGGATTTGGCGACATCGAGAACGCTCGAACAACTGCAAACCGATCAACGGATTAAGTGGTTACTCAGCCAGTCGCCGTTGTCCGAATCTTGGCAGCGAACGGTCAGCCGAGACGGGATGATTTCCTCCACTCTTGGCGACATTCGTGCTCATGCCGACTTGCTGTGGTTTTTAGGCAATCCACAGGCCAAATCGCCACGAATCGAACACTTTCTTCTCGACCGCAATCGTCTCGCTCAACAGATTCATTCCCAGGGAAACATAGACCTCGATTTTCTCGCTGAGGTAGCACTAGCGACGCGGTCAAATGATACTCCGGTCACGCCGCGAGCTAGGGAACTTGCTGTGGCAATCAAGGAGTCTCGTTACTTTGCGATTGTAATCGGCGACGATGCGTTCGATGCCAGGATGGCGGACGCGGGGCTGAGTCTATTGATTCAGTGGCTGTGGCGTCTCAATGCGACTAATCGTGCTGTGGCACTGCACATGGATTCGGCCGCGACGAGTCGGGCGGTCCATCGTTGGCGTACGAATCGTTCGCTCGCTAGCAGTACAGGGGCATGTTTTGCTGCCAACACGCTTGTCGTTCGTATCGGCGATGCGATTCAGCAGACACCTGCGACAAATGTTTTGCTTGCCAGCAGCGATCCGGGGCCAGATTATGCGAACGTTTTCCTACCGATGTCGATCCTGGGTATCCATCACGCTGGCGTGATTATCCGCGGTGACGGGACGGTCACGTTGCCTTTGTCAAAGATCGCATCGTCTGAGTATCCAACAGCCCTCCAGTGGCTGAGCGAATCTTTAACAGAATCCGCAACCTGAATCCTGGATGCAGTTTTTGTTTTGTGGATGGTATATCCTGTGTCGTCGTCAATTTCTGAATCTCAACCACCTTTCGATTCTTATTCCGCAGGTAAAGATGAGCCAAAATCGCGTCTATCTCACAGATTTTATCAACGACTCGCTCGACGTCGAGCGTGAAGTACTTGGCTCAATTGCGGACATCATCGCGCTGGACGCCTACGATGAATCTGAATTGATCGGAACCATCGACGACGCGGCGGCAGTCATGATGTTTCATAACTTGTCCATGAGCGAGGCTTCGATCAGCCGGTTGAAACAATGTCGATTGATTGTCCGGTGTGGCGTTGGAATCGATAACGTCGACTACGCGTTTGCTAGACAGTGCGGAATCCCGGTAGCCAATGTCCCGGATTATGGTACCGAAGAAGTTGCTGACTCGGCGATCGGTATGATGCTCGCGATGACACGCGGCATTCATCTGTACAACAGTCGTATGAGTCGCCAAACCCTTCCGTGGATGTACCACGTTGCTAAGCCATTGTACCGATTGCGCGATCGTGTATTGGGGATAGTTGGACTGGGAAGGATCGGAATTGCCGTCGCTTTGCGTGCGCAAGCACTCGGAATGGACGTACGATTTTTTGACCCTCTCCTTGCCGATGGGTACGACAAGGCAATCGGTATTCGACGCGTCGAATCGCTTGAGGAACTGATGCGACAATCGTATGTGCTGAGTCTGCATTGCCCACTGACGGCCAGCACGCGACAAATGATTAATGCTCAATCATTGGCGTGGATGCCTCGCGGAAGTTATCTCGTAAACACTGCCCGTGGGAACATTGTGGATGTCAACTCGCTTCCCGAGGTGCTTCAAAGTGGTCAACTCGCGGGCGCAGCGATTGACGTACTGCCGGGAGAACCACCGAGCGACAGTCATCCTCTTTTGGTAGCTTGGCGAGATCCCAACCACGCAGCCTTTGAGCGGTTGATCGTCAATCCTCATTCCGCGTTTTATTGCGAAGAAGGTCTGTTGGAGATGCGACGCAAGGGTGCCGAGGCTTGTCGCCGTGCATTAACCGGCGAGACAATCCGCAACGTCGTGAACTAGTTATTGTTCGCGAACTATTTGCTGAACGTGCTCTGGATCATCACCAGCATCTTGCCGTCGTTGTCCGTTGGATCGACATCGTACATCCGCAGGAACAGTCGACCGGATTGTTTGGCAATGAAGTCTTGTCCGTCGGCAATGGGAAACGGTTTGGCTTCCGCGAGATCTTTCGGCGAGTTTGCGACCACCGCGATCAGTGTACCCAGCTTGATGCGGTTGTCGCGCGGACGCAGTTCTTCGGGAATCTCAATTCCTTCAGGCCCCGTCTCATAGACAACCTTCCAAGTCCCTTTCACTTCAATGTGCACGGGCATTCCTTCACTCAATGTTGCACCGGAGTCTTGCCAGGTTAAGTTCGCTTGTACCGTCATGAGCTGGCGATCTTCCGCTGATTGATTGCTCAAAATCCGGCTTAAACCTTCCTGGGCGAGCGTGTAGTTGGGAACCAACCGCACAAGTGACGTATAAACTTCACGAGCCTTATCAAACTGCTTTTTACGTTCATACTCAGCCGCTAGTTTTTCGGCTTTGCTAATGAACTCTTTGTGCAATACCAGCAGCTGCGAGTCGGTCGGCATTTCGTCAGGATTCTCCGCCACATCGCGCATTTGTTGCTGCAACCGCTCGGCCTGTTTTTCCATTTGCAGACGAAGTCGTTCTTCGTTGCGTTTGGCCACAGGAGTTTGAGCGAACAATTGCGAGCTCGCTAAACCTATCAATAGCACTGTTGCTGCGATCACGGTTTCGATTTTCCAGAGTGTCATAGTACTTGACCGATGGATGAAGCGAAGAAATTTGACTTTACGAATGAACAATTCTACTCCTTCCGCATCAAGCGTGCGGGAATCGCAGCAAGATCGTCAAAGAACGTGTAAAGGACTGGAATAGCTAGTAAGGTCAGTAGGAGCGATAGCGTCTGGCCACCGGCGGCAAGCACCGCGATCGAGCGACGCTCTTCCGCACCGGGTCCGGTGGCGATCAACAGTGGCAAGAGTCCGGCAACGAACGACAGCGTCGTCATCAAGATGGGTCGCAATCGGTCGCGGTTGGCACGCATGATTGCCGAATGTCGATCAAGCCCTTGTGAACGCAATACGTTAGTATGATCGACTTGTAAGATCGCCGCCTTCTTAACGACTCCGAACAAAACTAAGATCCCGAGTGCTGAGTAGAGATTCAATGTTTCACCGCCCCAATACAAACTCAATAAGCCAAACGGAATTGCCAGAGGAAGCGACAACAAGATGATCAGCGGATAGACTAGGTTTTCGTATTGTGCCGCCAATACAATGTACATAAACACAAAGGACATCAAAAATGTCCAACCGAAATCGGTGATCGTCCGTTCGAGTTCCCGACCACCGCCGAGTACTTCGACATTGAACCCAGGCGGTATGCCGATTTGCTTAGCAGCTTGTGCCATTGCGGCGGCTTGATCAGCCAGGGCATAGCCGGGAGCCACGTTCGCTCGTACGGCTACCATGCGTTGGCGGCTGAGTCGGTCGATACGCGAGGCCGCCTGATTGGTCTTGAAGTTGACGACGTTGTCAATTCGCGTCAACGGCGCAGATGGTGATGTTTCGGTTGCTGATGTTGCGTCCGCGCTGGTGCGGACGTAGAGCTGCGATATGGACGCGACATCTCGACGATCAATGCCCACCAATCGCAGTTCGACATCGTAAGCATCACCGGCTCGCAGGTCGAGATAACGCGATACTCGGTCATCACCGCCCACAGCGACTCGCAAGGTATCAGCAATCTCACGAATCTCGACCCCCATTACCGCAGCGCGGTTTCGATCGATCGAGACCAATAGCTCCGGGTTGTCGATTTGTAATGTCGAATACACATCAACGACACCCGGTAATTGTTCTGCGGCTTGGCGCAGCTCTTCACTGTAGGTTAATAGCCGTTCTGGATCGGGTCCGGTGATCGCCAAGTCGATATCGACTGGAGCCCCTTGACGCAGTGACGTGAGGTTACGCACGCTAATTCGCAAGTCCTTGATACTGCCCAATCGTTTACGGATCTCGCTCATCTTGTCTCGCTGGCTATAGTTGCCTCGCCAAGCGGCCCCTGGGTCACCGGCGAGCAGTCCAGACCACAATCGATCAAGCGAAAATGTGCGTTTTCGGCTGTCGACAAGTCGGACGAACATTTCTGCACGATTGACATCACCGAAACCGCGTGTCCCCACGGTCGTCATCACCGTTTCGATTCCCGCGACTTCGGTCAATTTTGATTCGATTGCGTCGATGGTTGTTCGCATCGCCAATAAGCTTGCGCCCTGATTCGCTTCAGCACGTATTTCGAACTCAGACTCGTCCACGTTCAGCGGCACATAGTCACGCTGTACCCACTTGCTCAGTGGTACGTTCGATGCGATGACCAGGATGACGATTAGCAACACCAACCAACGAAATCGAAGTGAAATCGCCAATAGCGACAAGTAGATTGTTTCAATCCATCCATAAAAACCTCTTCGCGATTTTGCTATCACGCTTCCTGATGCAGTTGATTGTGGCGTCGCAGGTCGCAATAGCTTGCTACACATCATCGGAGTAAGCGAAAAGCTGATCAGCATCGAAATGAGGATTGCGATGGTCGCGGTAACACCAAATTCAAACAGCAAACGCCCCGTAACGCTGGAGAGGAACGACACGGGCAAGAATACAATGACCAAGGAAAGCGTGGTCGCGAGTACGGCTAGGCCAATTTCTTTTGTCCCTAAAACCGCTGCCTCGGCAGGCTGCATGCCTTTTTCTTCGATGCAGTGGAACACGTTCTCTAGGACGACGATTGCATCGTCAATGACGACACCCACCATCAGCACAAGCGCCAGCATTGTCACGTTGTTGAGCGTGAAACCGAACCACTTCATGAAAGCGAATGTCGCGATAATTGAAGCAGGAATTGCTACCGCAGCGATCAATGTCGAACGCCAGGAACGCATGAAAATCAGTACCGTCAAGCATGCTAGTATGCTACCTGAAACCAAGTGCCTCTCTATCTCGTGCAAGGCTTCGACAATATACCGAGACTGGTCCTGAATCACCGTGACTTCAACATCAGAGGGAAGTAACTCCTGGCATCGTGGCAATCGCTCCTTCACTCCATCGATCACGGCAACTGTGTTCTGGCCGGACTGGCGTTGCACTTCGAGCAATACCGCTGGTTTGCCGTTGAGTCGTGCCAGTGTACGCACTTCCTTGGTCCCATCGGTAACACTGCCGAGATCTGACAGACGTATCGCAGTATCGCCGATGGTGGTGACTACGAGATTGGGAAAATTCCTCGCTTCGGCAACACGTCCGAGGGTACGAAGGGATCGTTCGCGTTGGCCTTCGTCGACACGCCCTCCCGGCACTTCGGCGTTTTGCCGCACGAGCGCCTCCCGCACTTCCAATATCGACAATTGATGTGCGGCCAGTCGGCGAGCATCGATATCAACCTGTACCGCTCGATCCGCAGCCCCAGCAATCAGAACTTGCCCCACTCCGCGCGACGATTCGATAACGTTCTTGACGTAGCGATCGGCGAGCATGAACAGCTCACGTGCAGAGCGTGGACCGGAAACGGCAAGCGTCAATATCGGCGACGAATCCAAGTCTTGTTTCTGGACAATCGGTGGGTCGATCCCTGGCGGCAATCGGTTCGCAACACTGGCAACGGCGTCCCGAACGTCCTGGATCGCCGCGTCGATATTGCGATCGAGCTGGACCGTGATGATGACAAAGGATCGTCCGTCTGCGGATATCGAACGCAACTCGTCGATCCCGGCGACCGTAGCAACGGCGTCTTCGATGATCGAACTAACTTCGCTCTCAACTTCCGTCGACGCCGCACCGACGTAGGTTGTACGAACATAAATTTGCGGCAAATCCATGTTCGGAAAACGGTCGACACCCAATTGCGGAAACGCGACCAGACCCGCAACGACCAATGCTGTGATCAACATCAAGGCGAATACCGGACGTTTGACGCAAACCTCAGCGAGCCAATACATCGGAGCTCTTCTCTAACGGGGCGTCGTCAATGGCGACAGCGTTGGTCGATTCACGAACGTTTGCAACTCGGCCTACCGTAGCGTCAACGAGAATGCGATCACCGACGGCCAACCCACGTAGCACCTCACAGCGACCATCGCGACGTGCGCCTGTAAGAATTTCTTGTTCTTGAGCGACGCCATCGACAACTTTCCATACTTTCTCGGCACCGGCAAACTCGACAATGGACGTGTCTGGGACAACCAACGCCGTCGCGTCGGGATCGATGACCAAATCGGCTTCAACAAATAATCCCGTTCGCAGCCGATGGTCGGAATTGTCCACCAACGCCTCAAACGCGAGTGAGCGACTCTGCTGATCAAGCGCGGGGCTGACCCGAGTGATTTCAGCAACACGCGGTTGGGGCAACGATTCAATTCGCAACGAGATGCGTTGATCGATCGCGATTGCCTGGGCATGTCGCTCAGAAACGGTGCCGCGAAATCGCAGCGGATGAGTGCTAACGATCGCCGCGATCGGCTGCCCAATCGCCAAGAAAGTGCCCACAGCAACTTGTCGCTCACGCACAAAGCCGTTCAGCGGCGAACGAATGACCGCGTCGGTGAGTCGCTGGCGAGCGAGCGACAACTCAGCCTCGCGGACGCCGATGGTGGCAATCTTTTCATGGACACCGTTGAGGGCTGATGCGTAACGCGCATCAGCGACTTCAGCCGCAGCCTCGGCTAGATCGTACTCACCTTGTGAGATCGCGTTTTGGGACAGCAACGTCGCGGCACGCTTGAGACTACTTTCACTTTCGGCCAACATGGCTCGCTCTTGACGGACTGGAGGCGCGTTCTCGGGTCGCAGTTTCTCAACGGGATCACCGTCGCGAAGTCCCACAGCCGATCTGGCTTGCTGCAGTTGCGCCTCGGCTTGGGCAACCTGCAATTGAAACTCGTCCTGGTCAAGTGTGACCAACGGGTCGCCCGCAGTAACTCGATCGCCCAAGTCGACATGCACTTGGGAAACGCGTCCAGCAACTTTGGCGCCGACCAACGACTGTTCATCAGCATAGAGACTGCCGTGACTGCGAACGATTGTCGGCCACTGGAAAAGCTGCAGAGTAACGACTTCGGCTTCGATGGTTTCCAGTGGCGTTTTCGTGTCTGCCTGAGACTCTGGCTTTGTAGGTGCCGTGCAACCGACCAGCGTCAACAGCAGCAAGCCAAAGCAACGCATGAATTCAAACACTCGCGGAAGGATGTCGGCGTGCCAAGGTCGACTGCCGCGCTGGGTATGGTGGGACGTGAGTAACTGCAGGCAGGTAAAGGAATGAACGAAGCCGCTACTCTATTAAAGACGTCCCGCGACGCTGGATCAAGGATCAGCTGACTAGATCAACAATAAACTGTCAAAATATGCGAGCGACGTAGATGGCCTCGCCGGTAAATCGCGATCGCAGTTCTTCGTCGGTCCAGCAAACACGTCCGATGGCTGGGTCGCCGATGATCCAACGACCAGCATCGGTGCGTCCCAGTACCACCACCGCGTGACCTTCACCTTGAGGGCCTAAAAGTCGTGAGTAGGAAGTCGTGCTGGGACTGTATTGAAATTTTACCAAAGCGACGTTCGGTAACTGCCGCAGTGCCAGCCAATGAGATGGATCACTCGCAGCTACTCTGGCATCACGTCGAGCCGCAGACGCCTCGATCGCCAACCCGCGGTACAACGCCAATGGCATGGTCCCATGTGCACTCGTCAAACACTGTGTCGCCATTCTCTGTTCATCCGCAGCCACTCCACTCAAACGCAACAGCGTAGCGGCTGCAGCCGGAGCACAACTTGCTTCGTGGCTCTGTAAACAAATTTCGTCTTGCCATTTGCTCGTCGACGCTACCGCTGCCGGAGCGACGAAAGGACGGAGAATGGGCGAGACAACATAACCAGTCGCCAAGCATCCGAGCAGGCACGTGGTTAGCGGTCGGTGCCAGCGAGTTAAACCCGGTGTATGCGTCGCCATCCCCGCGCTGAACCCCAGCACGATTGGCATCACGTTGGACCAATACAACACAGCACTGTCGGGAATCCAAATCGCCCAAGCAAGGTTTCCGGCGTAGTGAAAGCCAAATGTTAATGCCAACAGAAGTGAACAGGAAAACACCAGGTTGCTGTCACTGCCCCGCTTCCCCCGAAAGCACTCGACGCCAAATAAATAGGCAGCGATCGCTAGAGAAACCGTCGCGGTGATCGCGATCCAAAGATCAATGCCCACTTGGAATTCTCCGCAAGCCCAATGAGAAAATCGTCGCTACGGCTTTTCGTCGCACCTTAAGTGAAGATTAGGTTAATCTATCGCTTATTTTGCGTCAAGGTCTCCGTGCCGCGGTACCAAAGCTGGGCAAATTGCGGGCCAAGGCTTGGCGGGGTTGCTATTTGGGCTGCAACGACTCCAGTAAGAAGCCATGTGTTAGGTTGACCATATGCCAAACTTGTGCCGGTTGATGAATGCCGTGGGCGCTTGACGGGTAGATCATCAGGTCGAATTGTTTTCCTGCCGTTTGCAACGCCTTCGTCATGCGCAGTGTGCCCAAGGGGTGAACGTTGTCATCGACTTCCCCGTGAATCAGCAATAATCGGCCCTGCAACTTATCGGCGATGGCAGTTAGATCGGTCTGGCGATAGCCGTCGGGGTTTTCGCTGGGCAAACCCATGTATCGTTCGGTGTAAAACGCATCGTACTCGAGAAAATCAGTGACACTGCCGCCAGCAATACCCGCCGCAAAGGCGTCCGAATGAGTCATCGCGTAAAGTGTCAGGTACCCGCCATAACTCCAGCCGCGAATGGCGATGCGTGAATCGTCAACCCACGGTTGTTGCTTCAACCAATCAACCGCCGACGACAAGTCCTGCAATTCGATGTGTCCAAACCGCTTGTGAATCGACCACGTATCTGCCAGCGATCGACCGGCGCTGCTTCGATTGTCGACAACCACCGTCGCGATTCCGTTTCGCGCCAAAAGTTCGCGATAAAGCGCCTGGGTCCCTGCCCAGCGATCGCTGACAACGGGTGCTTGAGGGCCACCGTACGTTTCGATGACGACGGCGAGTGGCTTGGTGTTGTTGGTATCCTTGTTTTGCGAGTTATCGCGGGGCCGCACGATCATCGCTGGGATGTCCAGACCGTCGGCGACCTTGATTCGCACAAACTCTGGTGCGTTCAGTGGTTTGCCTACGCGAAGCTGGGTCGTGGCCAACGAAATCTCTTTTTCGCTGGATGAAAGTGACGAAAAAAGCGACACTTGTGGCGGCATCGCAGCGGTGCTGTAGGTGTCCACGTAATACTTGCCGTCGGGGCTTGGCGACACCTGATGCCATCCCGGCTTGGTTGTCAATTGTTGAAATCGACAAACCGCGTCGCCGGCATCCGTCATTGCGGCATCGATACGATACAAGTGCTGGGCTACGGTGCGAGACTGTTGATCACCGGTTACAAGTGCGGCGCTTCCATCCGCTGGAATATAAAAGTCGCGAACGGCAAGGTCCTCGGGCGAAATCGGGAAAACGGTTGATCCATCAGCCGAGATACGATACAACCGATAACTTCCAGTGGGCAATTCACTGCGCCAAATCAACGAGCCATCAGCAAGATAACCAGGCTCCGCTGGCGGTTCGACCCAAGCGGGACTTTCTTCTCGAAGTAGCCGCATGGGGCTGTCGCCCGAACTTCCTGGAATGACAACGTCCAAGTATCGTAGTTCTCTCCATGACTGAACGCGATCACTCACGGTATAAAGCAAGCGTCGACGGTGCGTGTGCCACCAAACACCGGTGATGATTCGCTGGTTTGCTTCCGTCGATTGTTCGATCAACTTCGGCGACGGAACGATCCCTTGGTCGAAGCGAGACAAGTCCCACAGGACTAACGAAGCATGCGGAATGGGGTCGCCGGCCTTGGGATACCGCGTCGAGCTCGCCTGTCCTCGTGGTGCGTCACTCGAACCAAGAACGAAGGGTTGGACACCACTGGTATCGATCCGCAGCATTGCCAACGACTGGCCATCGGGACTGAACCAGAACCCACGGAAGTTTCCGCGGCCAAAAATCTCTTCCTGATACGTCCAATCTAGAACACCATCGAGTAGCGTTTCGGAATTGTCTTGGGTCAACCGCATCGATCGACCACCGGCCATGTCAACCAAGAACAGGTCGCCATCGGCAGTGTAGGCGACTCGCCGTCCAGTGGGATCTAGCGTCGCGTTGCCCCATTGGGTTGCGTCTTGTGCCAGCCGCTTAGCTGGCATCGTCGTTGAGACCACAGCGATCGACTTATCCACTCGAACAAGAAGCGGGTCGTTGATACGTTTGAGCTTCGATATCGAATGCGAGATTATGGTCGCGGCCTGTTTCTCCTCCACACCATCGAGAGTGGCCAGTTGTTTGGTGAGTGTGGCCTGTTCAGTGAACTTCGATTCCTTGCCGGAGTCCAAGTCGACTTGCATCCATGTCTTGTCGCGGCGAACCAACAATCGCGGCGGAGATTCGTCCAGCCAATGAGTGGTCGCGGTGGTGCCGTCGTAGTCAAATCGGTCAACGGGATGAAACAAGCTCGTCAGAGACAGCTCTGGCGGCGACTTTGCTTCTGGTTCGCCCGCGTCAATTTGTTTGGCCAGCTCGTCGGCCGATGTCGTGGCGACAACTAACCAGCAACCCAGTGTTACAAATTGCCACCAGAGCCAGCCACACGATCGCATGAGTCCACTTCGCTTATACTGTCCAGTCACGGCCTGCATCGTTCGTTTCCCTGAAGATTTGATAGAAGCATAGATGATACGAAAAATATCGCTCGGTTGGCACAGTGTAACGCTGTTACCGATACTGTTGGCCGCGTACCTCGCGGTGCCCGCCGTTGCGGAAGAGAATTCGTCGGAGATCGCCATACGCCCGAATTTCGTGTGGATCATGTCCGAGGATAATTCCAAGCACTACTTGCGACACTTTGACGCCGATGGTGCCGCGGCGCCAAATATCGAAGCACTCGCTGAGCATGGCATCACATTTGACCGCGCTTTCTCCTGTGCACCGGTTTGCAGTGTTGCGCGGACGACGTTGATCACGTCTTGCTACGCGCCGCGAATTGGAACGCAGTTTCATCGTCGCAGCAGACTTGCCGTAATGCCGTCTGGAGTGGAAATGTTTCCCACCTACTTGCGCCGCGCTGGATACTACACGACCAACAATAGCAAAGAGGACTACAACGCCCAGGCCGAAAGTCCTTGGGATGAGTCCAGCAAAAGAGCGAGCTGGAAAAACCGACCTTCCGCAAACACTTCGTTTTTCCACGTGGCCACGTTTACGGACTCGCACGAAAGTTCACTGCATGTCGATGTGGAAATCGCTAAGAACAAGCCCACAACAGATCCAGATTCAATCAACTTGCAGCCATACTTTCCTGACACTTCACTGTTTCGTCAAACTCGCGCTCGATACCACGACCGCATGAAAATCATTGACGATCGCGTCGGCGAAGTCGTGGCTGATCTTAAGGCCGGCGGTGAATTGGAAAACACGTTTATCTTTTTTTTCGGCGACCATGGCGGCGTGCTGCCTCGTTCCAAGGGATACCTCTATGAGTCTGGTTTGCATGTTCCACTGGTCGTGCGTGTCCCGCAAAAATTTCGCGACCTGACATCACGTGAACTTGCGAGTCGCACGACTGGGTTTGTCGAGTTCGTTGATTTTGGACCCACGGTGTTATCACTGGCCGGCATGGAGCTTCCCCAAGGGATCGATGGCAAAGCATTTCTGGGAAAGGCCTCGAATGTCGAAGCAGTTGATTCTCGCAATGAAACGATTGGATACGCCGACCGATTTGACGAAAAGTATGAATTAGTGCGAACCCTGCGACAGGGACGCTGGAAATACCATCGAAACTTCGAGGCATACCTGCCTGACGGACTGCAAAACAACTATCGCTACAAAATGCCCGCTTACTCGCAGTGGCGAGAACTGTATCATTCGGGAAAACTTGACGAAGTTCGCTCTGCCTTCTTCGAACCAAAGCCAGTGGAATCGTTGTACGACTTGGAGAGCGATCCGCACGAGATTCATAACTTGGCCAATGCGCCCGAGCATCAGGATGTGCTCGTACGACTCCGCGAGCGGCTGAACTCACGATTGAAATCGATGCCTGATTTGAGCTTCTTTCCCGAAGCGGTGCTGTATGAACAAGCCATGTCCAATCCAGTCGAGTTTGGTCAACGGCACTCGTCGAGAATCGCCGCACTCCTGGATACGGCAAATCTAGCATTGCTACCGCTTGATCGTGCTGAGCCCGGCCTTCGCGAAGCGCTTGTTGCGGACGATCCGTGGCAACGACTTTGGGCAGTGATTGCGTGTGGATGTTTTGGCGAAAGAGCATCGCCGTTGCTTTCCATTTTGCAGGAGCGACTTGCTGACGATGAATCACTTGTTGCCGCGCGTGCAGCGGAGGTACTGGCAATCGTCAATGGTTTTGATCCACGAGAAGTGCTGTATCGAGCTGTTTCCTCTGCGAAAAACGAGCCCGAGGCGCTACAGATCATGAACACCGTGGTATTTGTCGATTCATTGCAGATTGATGGCCAGCCTGTCGATCCCAAGCGAATCGAGTTTGGCTTCAATCCTCCCAAAGCGAGCGAACTTGGCGGAAGGCTGCAATATTTAAATCGCGAAGGACGTTAAGCGGTTTATGCGGTTGTCGCTGAGTTGAGCCATTGGTTCGCGATACGGCTTATCCGACCCGACAGCGAGTTCGTTTACAGACGGTTCGGTGAAATGAAAGCGACGTCCGCCGGAAAACGAGCAAGCATTTCACAAAAAGTGTAGTCCTCTTGTACAACCCTCACCAATCGGCGAGCGGTCCAGCATCGGAATGATCGACTGCATGATGTTGTGCGTCGCAAAACGAATCGGTCATGCCAGCCAGGTACTCGCCGATCACTCGCTCTAGCGGCAGACTGGACGCACGTGTGCGGAATCGCAGGGGCAGTCGATCCGGTTGCCGCAGCAGCGTTTGAAACAATCGGCGCAATCGCGCGGCGGCGGATTCGCGTACTGGGATGAGCCGGGGATGACGGTAGACGGCTTCAAATAAAAACGCTTCGAGCTGTGAACGTTCGCGGGCAACGCTGTCGCTGTGGACGAATCGTAGCCCAGCGTCACTGACCTCGTCGGACGATCGACCGTCCAACGGTCGCAGCAATTCTGTCGCTGTTGCCAACAGGTCACCGACTTGCAGATCGATCAATTCGTGAACCAGTGACTGTCGCAGCTTGCCGCTGGGCAATAATCCATGACGTTGGCGAATGTTGTCCAGCGAACGACGCACAATCGCTAACTCGGAAAGTTTGTCAATCGAGAGCAATCCCATCTGCAAAGCATCATCCACATCATGCGCGTCATAGGCGATCGAATCCGCTGCGTCCACGATTTGCACTTCAAGCATCGGCGATCGTCCGACAGCCGCTTCCGCTTTGTGTGCTCGCGTATCCTGGCCGCTGAGCGTTTCGCGGCACAAATTCAATCCTGCAAAGTCACTGTACCGTTGTTCCAATTCCTGCACGATCGTCAAGGCGAACTGATTGTGCGAAAATCCGCCCACCGCTTCCATGCACTCGCTCAGCACATCTTCGCCACAATGTCCGTAGGGTGGGTGACCGATATCGTGCATCAGGGCCAGAGTTTCCGTCAAATCCTCGTTCATCCGCAGCGTCCGAGCCAACGTCCGAGCGACCGACGCGACCTCGAATGTATGAGTCAACCGCGTGCGATGATAAATCCCCATTTCACCAGTGAAGACTTGCATCTTGCCGGAGAGGCGACGAAACGCACTGCTGTGCAGCACCCGGTCTCGATCTCGGGTGAATGGCCCCCGATACGCGTGCGGTGCTTCCGGGTAAACTCGTCCGCGTGAGTCTCGACTGTGCATCGCATAAGACGCCAACAGCAAGTGCTCACGATCGGCAAAGCGGCCCAGGTCGATCATCGGTCGCTCTTGAGTCGGTGGCACGGGAGTGGGCGGTATGAGAACCAGCCGAATTTGCGACTGCGGAATCAGATTCGGAGGCTGGGGAGAAATTGAGTCAGTGTCCATTGTGAATATGAATCTTATCCGGCTAAGTACCAATCGCCCACACCGAAACCTAGCTTGCCCTGGTTGACCGTGCCCAAAAAACGAACTTCCACGCCTAAAACCTCGCCCAAAGCGGTCGCAAGTCGCCTTACCAAGAATGAGGATGCTTTGATCCGCATCCGCGGCGCCCGCGTTCACAATCTTCAAAACCTCGACGTCGATATCCCTCGTGACGCGATAACCGTCATCACCGGTGTCTCCGGCAGTGGCAAAAGTTCGCTCGCCTTTGACACCTTGTTTGCCGAGGGCCAACGGCAATATATCGACAGTCTGTCCACCTACGCTCGACAATTTCTGGACCAGATCCCGCGCCCCGATGTGGACTCGATCAGCGGACTGGCGCCGACTCTGTCCATCGACCAGAAGCCTGGGTCGACGAACGTTCGCAGCACCGTCGCCACCATCACAGAGATTTATGACTATTTGAGGTTGCTTTACGCTCGCGTGGGCACACCTCATTGTGCTCATTGCGGCAGCGCCATCGCCCAGCAATCCCCCGCGGCGATCCGAGATTCACTGGCCTCGTTGCCGGAAAATTCCAAAGTCGTCTTGCTGGCACCGATGATCCGCGGTCGACGCGGTGCTCATCGCGAAATCCTGGAGCAGATACAACAAACCGGTTTGATTCGCGTGCGTGTCGACGGCGAGACGATGTTGCTGGAGGACGTTCCGCCGCTAGCGCCACGAAAGAACCACACGATCGAAGCGGTCGTGGATCGTTTAGTCATTCGCGAAGACCAAACTTCTCGTCTATCGGATTCAATTCATCTCGCCCTGCGATTGGGCGGAGGCCTGATCACAGCGTCAGTAGAATTGCGACCGAACGAATGGCAAGATCGGCTTTACAGTACCGCTCACAGTTGTATCGAGTGTGGGGCAAGCTTTGAGGAACTTGAACCGCGAACGTTTTCATTCAACAGTCCCTACGGTGCCTGTCCAGTTTGCGAAGGACTTGGCCGCGTTGGTGACGATGACTCGACACGAATCTGTGATGCCTGTGGTGGCGGAAGACTGCGGCCAGAGGCATTAAGCGTGCTGATCGATTCGCTGGCGATTCATCAACTGACCGCAATGCCGCTCTCCGATGCAACGGCTTGGTTTGAATCGCTCGACAGCAGGCTCGGGGACGTTCAGCGAGCTATCGCGAAACCAATTCGCATCGAAGTTAGCAAGCGATTGGCGTTCTTACAGAAAGTCGGTGTCGGCTATTTGACGTTGGATCGCGGCGCCGACTCTCTCAGTGGCGGCGAACTCCAGCGAGTGCGGTTAGCGACCAGCATCGGCAGTGGTTTAGTCGGCGTGTGCTATGTACTGGACGAACCGTCGATCGGCTTGCATCCGGCGGATCATGATCGGCTGATTGCATCGATCCGCGAGCTGCAGCAACAAGGGAACACGGTCGTCATCGTCGAGCACGACGAAGCGTCAATGCGAGCAGCGGATTGCCTGATCGACATCGGCCCGGGCGCCGGTAACCGCGGCGGGCGTCTGATCAGCCAGGGAACGCCCCAGCAGGTGGCTGCCGACAAGAACAGTCTGACGGGCGATTACCTCAGCGGCCGCCTGTCCATTCCTATTCCCGCACAACGACGCATTCCCACGGACGACGCGTGGCTCGTTCTCACTGGCGCGACGACTCATAACTTGAAGAACGTCACCGCCCGTATTCCGCTGGGCCTGTTGGTCGGCGTCAGTGGCGTGTCGGGCAGTGGTAAAAGCTCGCTCATCAACGACACGCTGTATCCCGCGCTCGCAGTGTCATTGGGACTGGTATCACCACCGCCGGGACTGTTTAAGAAACTGAGCGGTGCGGAAAACATCGACAAACTAATCCCGATTGACCAATCACCGATCGGGCGCACGCCGCGATCCTGTCCAGCGACGTATGCTGGGGTGCTTGATGAAATTCGCAAGGTCTACGCCGCGACGCGCGAAGCCAAGACGTTGGGTTTTGCGCCGAGCCGTTTCAGTTTCAATTCGCCCGCTGGACGTTGCGATCAATGCAAGGGTCACGGCGTCGAGCGGATTGAGATGAACTTCTTGAGTGACCTGTTTGTTACTTGCACACGTTGTGGTGGAAAACGCTTCAATCGCCAGACATTGCAAGTACGTTTCAAGGGAGCAAGTGTTGCGGACGTTCTCGACATGACGATCGACCAAGCGGCCGCGTTCTTTGAGAACGTGCCAAAAGTAGAGCATCTTTTGAAGTCGCTCGATGCGGTGGGTCTGGGGTACTTGCACTTGGGCCAGTCGAGCACGACGTTGTCAGGCGGTGAGGCACAGCGGATGAAACTCGGCACGGAACTCGCTCGATCCTCCACCGGTCGGGCGTTTTATCTGCTCGACGAACCAACCACGGGCTTGCACTTTGCTGATGTGGCGAGACTCGTCGGCGTGCTACAACGTTTGGTTGATGCGGGCAACACAGTCGTGGTGATCGAGCACCAATTTGACCTGCTCGCAGCGTGTGACTGGATCATCGACCTTGGCCCGGCTGGCGGACTCGGTGGCGGCGAGATACTCGCAACGGGTTCGCCCGAACAAGTTGCAAAAATCCCCAACAACGCGACAGCAAAGTATCTGGCAACACAACTAAAGTCGCTCGCGAATTCGTAAATCGGACTCGCTGACGCACCAAATCGCGTGTGAACGGACTCACGCCGAATGTATTTGTAGTGAGGCATCGCTTTCGAAAATTGCACCGACGCTGCGAGCACGACGTTCGAGTTCAGCGAGTGCACGAGCTCCAATGTCGCCGAGATCGCGCGTCCATTCGTTGACGTACAGATCAACGTGCTTCATCAATACCATGTCGTCGAATTCTTGGGCATAACGTCGCATCGTCGGTAACGCCGCTTGCGGCTGACGCAATGCAAGTTCGATGGAGTCACGAATCACGGACTGGACCGTTAGCTTCACTTGATCATCGAGAGAGCGTCTGGCGACTAGTCCGCCAAGCGGCAGCGGTAAGCCTGTCGTCGCTTCCCAACGCTGACCTAAATCCTCGACACAAGCCAGACCCTGATCTTGCCACGTAAAGCGGCCCTCGTGAATACAAACTCCAAAGTCCGCTCGGTGTTGTTGTAACCGCGGCATGATCTCAGAAAACGCCACTTGTTCGACCCGCGTCCGATTTCGGTAGAACAATTCAAACAGAAGCGAAGCCGTCGTGTTGAGCCCTGGACAAAGCGTCAACTGGTCTTGCGACGTAGGCAGCGTATCTGGCTTTGCGGCTAACAAAAGTGGCCCGACGCCGAAGCCCAATGCCGAGCCAACTCGCAGTACGACTGTATCAGCAGCCAATTTCAGTGCCGCGTGAAAGCTGGTTTTGGCAACATCGAATTTACCGCTGAATAGTCCACGATTGAGTTCTTCGATGTCCAACAGTTCGACGTCAAACTGCAGACCTCGCGTATCCACGGTGCCGCTGAGGATGCCGTGAAAGGCAAAGGTATCATTTGGACACGTCGAGATCCCCAGCTTGATCGTTTTCGTGACGGCGCTGGACATGTTTTCCCTGGGATGACGCAGGATGGGGAAAGATGGTTATCATACCAACCGCGCGAGATCCTTACACGCGAGGGTCTCGTTCCGCCACGATGACTTTACTAGAGAAAGATGCAGCGATGCCCAAAGGCTTTTTTACACAAACCGCAATCATTTTGCTTCGCGAGAAGGTATCGATCGAAGCGATCGCCGCGGCTATGGGCGAGTATTCGCACGATGGTCTGCGTCCTGCGATGGATGAATGGGCCTTCGGCGGTCCTTCCTTTGTGGTCACGTTCAACGAAGAAGATAACGGAAAGATCGCCATTGATGTCGTCGATCAGCCTTGGCCAGACGAAATGGGGGATCCCGAAACCGATTCAACCATTTTTGGTGCCTGGGCGTCTGGCCAGTTTGGTCCCTTCACCTACCCCGGAGCCCTAGCTCGCGCCATGCAACAGTCGTGGGTTTGGGAAGACGGACACACCGCTCCGGGGCAGCATGTCGGCTTCATTCGTGTTCGCAGTAGCTATGTGATCGGCCGTGACGAAGATGCACCGATTTATCCGGAAGACTACGATGCCTATGAAGACTTGGCGTTTGTCACCGAGATTGCCGCAACGCTTACAGAGTTGCCCGAAGCGATTTGTTATTTCAATCCGAACGGTGAAGTCGTCCGCGATATTCAGGGCGTCGACGAGAGTATCGATTTCGCCAATGACAATGAATTGCCGCCGCACGAATTGTGGAGCAACGTGCGCTTATTCAAACTGAATGACGAATGGTCGATTATGGACAGTGTCGGAAACAGCCAATTGGAACTTCCCGATTGTGAAGCTTGTTTCCATACCGAGTCATACAAACTCGAGGATGTCGACAACTTTCTTCGCAACTGTTTCCTCTACCTAATCGACGAGGGTGACACGATTGCCGATGGTGACGTGTCGGAAGGTCCCGGCGACATTTCCTGGCAAGCGAGACGATTTGATTCGTCGCTGGTTGATCCACCGAGAAACGTCATTCGCTGGTTCCCGCAGGACGACCACAAAGTGCCTGAGGAGTTGCTCATCGATGAGGAAGAGGAAGAGATCGAGGAGTGAGATTCTCGGCGACGACGTCGCGAAGCAAGTTTTAAGACTATATTTTTTTAATCGAGATAATCATGAAAGCACTATTGTTAACTGCCTACAAGTCAATGCAAGTGACCGATTTCGACGAACCCGAAGTCGGCCCCGATGACGTACTGGTTCAAGTCGAAGCGTGTGGGATTTGCGGTAGTGATATTCATGGCTACGACGGCAGTACCGGGCGCCGCATTCCACCACTGGTGATGGGCCACGAAGCAGCTGGTACCGTTATCAGCACCGGTGCGAACGTGACTGATTTGCCTCCGGGAACTCGTGTCACGTTTGACTCGATGATCTCCTGTGGGCAATGTCATTTCTGCCGCCAGGGCACCGCGAATCTCTGCGATAACCGACGCATTCTCGGCGTGTCCTGTGGCGAGTACCGACGGCATGGTGCCTTCGCCGAACGTATTGCGGTGCCACGACGCATTGTGTTCGAGCTTCCAGAGTCATTACCATTTGAGCACGCGGCATTGGTGGAAGCGGTTTCTGTCGCCGTGCATGCCGCCAACGTTACGCCCGTGGTGCTGGGCGATACAGCCGTCGTGGTCGGCGCAGGAATGATTGGGTTGCTCGCCATCCAGACAATCCGCGCTGCGGGTGCGTCGCAAGTCATTGCGATTGACCTGAACGACAAGCGGCTCGGGGTCGCCAAAGAACTCGGAGCCGACGTGACATTGCGTGGCGACCAATGCGATGTTCCAGCCGAAGTGCGTCGATTGACCAACGGTCGTGGTGCCGATGTGGCCTTGGAAGTCGTCGGTGCGACGCCAACGATTCGTACCGCGATCGAAGCGACTCGTAAGGGCGGCAACGTGACGCTTGTCGGAAATGTTTCCCCGACAATTGAGCTGCCGCTACAGAGCGTCGTCACGCGAGAAATCACGCTTCGTGGTACTTGCGGTTGCAATGGCGAATATCCGCAATGTATCGATTTGATGAATCGTGGCATCATTCGCGTCGACCCATTGATCACCGCCAAGATCTCGCTGTCCGATGGGCCTCAATGGTTCGAACGATTGCATGCTGGCGACCCCGAACAGATGAAGGTCGTGGTGATGCCGCGAGCGTAAGTCGACGTGACTTGCTAGATATAAAACATGGACGCATCACCATGCCGACAACGTTCGATGATGTCTTCCAATCTTATTTCGGCAAGCACTCGCCTTGACGCTGCAGCCGCCTCGTCCCAGTGCGATTGCAGCAACTCATCCAGCGGCGTATCGGGCGCCGCTCGGAGTGCTGACTCCTGGCATCCAATCGCCTCAGCAATATCCAACAACGTGATCTGGGACGGGTCCACGCTGATGCGATAACCTCCCTGACTTCCACGCACGCTTTGGACCCAGCCCGCCGTCCGCAGTGTACGGAAGATCTGGACCAAGAACGGGCCAGGTATATTGTGTCGATCGGTGATTTCGCGAATTGCCACTGGCGCAGCATCGTTGCTGCGTAACGCCAATTCGAGCATCGCCAAACAAGCGTAATGCACACGCGCGGATATGATCACCGAAGACACCTCTTCATCGAGTTACACGTTCAAGAGGTGTGCAGACCGCATTCCGTCTTTTGAAATCCGCTCCAACGTCCAGCCCGTTCGTCTTCGCCAATCTGTACCGCGCGAGTGCAAGGCCAGCATCCGACACTTGGATAGCCTTGGTCGTGCAACGGATTGTACGGAATGTTTTCCTTGGCGATTAAGTTCCAAACGTCCTTCTTGGTCCAGTTGGCCAGCGGGCTGACTTTCACCAATTGGAACTTGCGATCCCAACCAACGATCGGAGCCCTGGCGCGATCATCACTTTGGTCACGACGTATAGCACTGGCCCAAGCGTATTGGCCTTTCGCCGCCTCGTGCAGCACTCGCAACTTGCGATCGAAACAGCAGCGATTCGGATCCGTCTTGTAGACAGGGCCACCGTTGGCGGCTTCGTACTCTTGCACCGTTTGGCCGGATCGTTTGTATTCCACCTCAATCCCATATCGCCGCTTGACTTCCTCTCGCAGCTCCAACGTTTCGGCGAACTGATAGCCCGTTTCGAGATTGAAAATCGGTGTCTGAGGCGCAATCTCCGCGAGCATGTGAATCAACGTCATGCCTTCAGGACCAAATGCGGTCGCCATCGTGAACCGAGGTGCGTACCGATCAATCGTCCAGCGGAGAATCTCCTGCGGCGTCGCCGACTCCAGCTTGACACTTTCGCTCGCTAGCTCCGCCAAGAACTCGTCCGTCGGAACCAGCGGGGGATCAGCAGCAAGTGCACCTCGAGGCTCATCATCCGGCGACATAATTCGTAAAGTCGGTGCGACTGCAGCACTCTTGGCCTGAAAAACGTCATTCGAGTGCGGCGTTTCGGTCGGTTGCGGGGCTTCAGTCATCAGGGAATATCGTGTTCGGACGGCGTTCATGGCTCAAAAACAACACGCTGGGCGGCAGTTCAATACCGATAGGCTACAAACATGATCAAGATAGTCAAGTATGGTTATCGACGGGGGACGACCGCCGATTGAACTCATTTTGACGGTTCCCAGTCAGATCTCGGGTTCCGTGGGCCTATAATGGAGCTGCGGGCCTCTAATGAACACGGGTTGCGGGGAGGTTAACGGCTATCCGGGAACGGAACACTTCATGTTTGCTCATAAAATCACGATTGCCTTCGTTTTTGTTTCCATGTTGGGGACACTTTTACCGACGCTCAAGCAATGCTCGGCGGACACGGTAGAGATATCCGGCGGCGGCCATGTCTCGGGTTCCGTTAAGCGGGTCAGCGAGACCAAGGTTCCGTATGTCGTCGTCGAGGTCGATTCGGACATTCGAGTGGCGATTCCCGAAAGTCGGGTTCGCCGTGTGGTGACGAGCGACGAACTGGCCGAGTATCGACGCCGGGCCGCGATTGCCGGAAATGATGCCGAATTGAACTACGAACTGGCACGCTGGTGCTCCGGTAAGTATCTGACGGCGCAATTCCGCTACCACATGCAGCGGGCGATCACCTTAAAACCCGATCATGCGTACGCTCGAGCCGCTTTGAACTACGTCCAGGACAATGGCCAGTGGGTGAAGCATGCGGATCTGCAGCGCAGCCGGGGAATGATCAGCGTCGGTGGTGTTTGGCAGTTACCTGAAGTCGTGGCGATCCAGAAGACTCAGGAAGAAAACGAGATTGCGTCCAAAAAGTGGATCAAAGATATCGCGCGGCTGCGTTCTCAGTTTATGACAGGCGGCAAGGCCGGACCAGAAGCCTTTGCAACAATTTCGGCAATCGAGGATCCGTTGGCCGCCAGCGCGATTGCTGGTGAACTGATGGACTCGCGCCGACCGAACAAAGTACAGCCGCGACAACTTCGCCAATTATGGATCAAACTGCTTGGTCGATTTGAAAACATGGTCGCCGTGGAAGCCCTTGTGCGAACAGGTGTCGAGGAAAACGACGATGTCATTCGCGAGGCAGCGCTGGAGCAGCTTCAACAGTACGGTGCCGGTTCCGCTGTCGCGACTTACGTCCCGATGCTCAAAAGTAACAACAATCAAGAGGTCAATCGAGCGGCACGTGCGCTGAGTTTTTTCGCAAATTCCGAACTCACGTTTCCGCTAATCGATGCCTTGGTGACCGAGCACAAGACAACGACACCCGCCGGACCGGCGATGCAGTTTGGCTTCGGAGACAACGGCAACGTTGGCACTCAAATGGGAAGCAAACCCAAGACGACGGTTACTCCGAAACAGAACCCCGCAGTCCTATCGGTGCTGAAAACCATCGAACCGGACGTGGACTACGGATACAACGAAACGCGTTGGCGAGAACACTTTGCCCGCAAGTTGACTGCGTACGATGGTGACCTTCGTCGTGACCCGTAAGTAACTGTTATTGATGCACAAACAATCCGCCGAGCATCTGATCAAATTGCCCCCGCGTCAGTACGCGAGGCACTCCAGCTTCTCGGGCTGCGCTGAGTCGGTTGATTTGGACATGCGGTCCGTATGCAATCAACTCAGCATTTGGACATTGCTGTGCAGTCCCTTCAACAATGGTCGGTACCAATGTGCTACGCGTGGACAAGTCGAGCACGACGTAACGAACTCCATCGTCGGACGTTTCCGGCAACGACGTCGCGAGCCGGAATTCGTACCCGGCACGTTCCGCCGCCGCGCGGACGCGCGACGCGAACATCAGGTCGCCGGAAAGAAACAGCACCGCGAAGGATTCAGAATCAAGCGACATTCGTTTTTCTTATGGCGATTTGATTGCGCATAAACGCTAAGCCTTCGCTCGCAAGTGTCAACTCGTCCTTGAACATCTTGCGCCAGATTTTCGTCGCCGCAGCAATTTCCGGCAGTGCCAAACCAAAGGCTTCAATCACCAACCAACTGTCGTAATTGATGCCGACGATGGTATCGAAAACTTCACCCCAATTGACCGCCCCCATGCCCGGAGTGCTGCGGTCGTTTTCGCTGATGTGGATATGCACCAACTTGTCACCACCGGCACGAATCGCAGCAGCGTCACTTTTCTCTTCGATGTTGCTGTGGAACGTGTCATACATCATGCCACACGATGGATGATCGACTGCACGAACAAACCGTGTGGAATCTTCATGACAATTTAGAAAGTAACATTCAAAGCGATTGAGCGCCTCGACGCCCAACATCACATCGACCTTGCCTGCGTATTCTGCCATCGCTCGCATGCTTTCGACGCCCCACGCCCATTCATCCGCAGTGGGACCGGCACCACTGAAGTAACCGATCGCGGAGTGATAGGGACCGACCAACGTTTCAGCACCAACGGCGGCGCAACAATCGAGCGTCTTCTTGTTCAACTCGACACCCTTGGCGCGAATGCTTGCGTCGGGCGAAATCGGATTGTTTTCTTCAGTGCGGATGGTCACCGCGGTTCGCTTGAGACCGATGTCGTCGAGTTGCTTACCGATTTTGGCATAATCGAGATCCAAGTTGAACATGGGCAGCTCGACGCCATCAAAACCCATTGCTCGCAGTTTCTCGCAAACGGGAATCATTTCATCGGTGACTTCACCGGACCACAACAACAAATTCATACCGAACTTCATCGTGACGATCGCTTTATCTAGGAGTGTCAATGGGGAAAGGAGAGGAAGCGTCAGCGGGAGTCAGGAACTCCCAGCGCCGGCGAGTGACGATTGTAACCGCGCGAGGCAGCCACGCGGCAATCTCAGGCGGAAGCAGTGGCAACGAAACTCGCCGCATCACTTGATTCAAACGCACCAAGAGTTTGTCGTGTTGTAAGTAGTCGTACAAGAACCGCTCGGCGATGAATTGCTCAATCACGACGGAAAGCCCCCGTGCCGACCGCCCCACGATCGCTTCGACACAGCCCATCACCTCAATAGGATCAACGCGGGCGAGAGTGTCATAGTAGCGGTCCGCCCACGCCGGATCATCCTGAATCCACAACGCATCCAATATCATTTCGATTAAAATATGACCGACAAACGTGGGGCGAAAACCTTCGTCTCCGGGCAGCAAGTCACGTAATTCCAAGGCGAACTGCAGATTCGACTCCACGAACGCACGCGTCGAATGAAACCACGCATCATCGCGATGATGATGGACAATCCCCGCGGCGACGTCGCGAAGTGCCGCGTCAGGTGCCGCCAAGAACGGCTCAGCCAGCCGACGCCTCGCACGCACTTTGCGATCGACCACCGACAGCCAATCCGGTACTGCCGTCCCAGCTACAACGAGCGGATTGTCGAGATAAAGCAGGCCATGCGAGAGAAAATTCATCCCAGGAGGGTAACGGAACGTGCCGCGAATTTCGAGGGCATGGCGTTCGCCACGGGTCACCTAGGCCTTGATCCATTAAAGCTTGAATCTAATTTTGCTTGAGAAACTTGAAAACTCACGGCGTTTTACGCGTGTCGCCGACCGCACGTGATGCGTTCGGTTTATGGCAAATATTGACGTTATTTGCCAATCGTGGTAAGATTTTCCGTTGCTAAACCAGCCGATGGAATAAGGATACGGAACCATGAGCTCATCGATCAACCTTTCGCTAACGGACGAATTGCGGGCGTTTGTCGACGCGAATTCGGGAGACGGGACACTGTACGCGACGCCCAGCGAATTCATGCGTGATCTGTTGCGGCAACAAAAAAGCAGGCAGGAAGCCGCCGCTGCACGCGACGCAATCCTTGAAGGGTACCAGGATGCAATCGAAGGTCGAACGCACCTCTTTAAAGGCGATCTACGCAGCCTATTAAAGAAGGTCCATTAGTGGCCAGGAAAGCGAGCAAGACGCGAACCGTTCACCTAACCGATCGTGCGCTTCGTGACATTATTGGCATCGAATCTTACTCGATAGATCATTTTGGAAAGCGAGTCGCGGTGCAGTATGTCGGTAAGCTTGAATTAGGAATAGCGCGCATCGCTGACAACCCAGATCTTCTTCGCGAAGAATTACCCTTTCACGATTCGCTCAAATTTTACCGAATCGAGCAGCATCTGCTTGTTTGCGAAACGGCAATCGTTGGCAAGATCATCATCCTTACGCTATTGCACGCGTCTATGGACATTTCATCACGACTGGCCGAGTTAGAACCGAAGTTGTTGATAGAAACTGAAATGCTAGTGAATCAACTTCATCGATTACTAAAGCCGTGAGCCCGACGTTCGACTCGGCATTCGCTTGTTTAAAGGCTAGGTCGGACGCCGCGACTATGCGAACTCAACGTCCGCTTGCTGGCCGAAGCGTTTTTCGACAATTGATTGAAACAATTGGCGAAGATCTCGACTTGTCACGACGACCAGCATGGTCGCCATCAAAGCGATCCAGGGACCAGCGAGTAAGGTTGCTGGAAGTGCCGTGCAAAAAACGATATGGCAATCCAATCGATATCCACCACGATGCATACACCACCATAACCCAAGGACGACGACCAAATTTGACGCGAGCGTCGCCACCACAGCGCCAAACAATCCCCACATCGGTACCAACCACGCGTTCATTGCAAGATTTGCGACTAACCCGACACCCATAGTGACGGAAATCCACTTGCCTTTTTCCAGCACCCACAGGTAGTTCTGGCCGATCAACACCAAGGACGCCCAAATGGTGAAGACAAAGGCCATTGGCATCACCGACAATCCTTCGTCGTAGCGTCCTTCGAGCAATGTACTGAAAATCAATGGAGAAAAGACTTGGGTCGCTGCGGCGATTACGGTGAAGCCAACGGCCAGCGCAAGTAAGCTGCGACGCAGCCGTTGATGTACTTCAGCACGACGACCGGCTTCCCAATCCGCAGTCAAGTAGGGCATCAGCACGCCGCTGAACAGGGATGCGACACTCAGTAGTAACGCTGGAAAAATTCGGCCGCTGTGATACTGGCCAACTGCCGCTTGTCCGTGCATTTCGCCGCCGGGTGTCAGGTGCAGCAACATGTAGCGATCAGACAACTCAAAAGTATTTCCTAGTAGATTCATCGCCCAAATCGCGGCGGCATAGGGCAACAATCTTCGCCACATGGCGCGCGAATCGAAATCGCTTGCCGGCCCGACCGATGCTTCCCATCCTTGACGAAGGGCAACGAAACCGGGCAACATCGCCAGTAGATTGGCTAGCGAGAACGCGGTCACCAAGCCAGTCAACCCGCCGCCCCGTTGCACCCACAACACCGCCAGGGCAGTAAAGGCAACGCTTTGAATGAATTGCATGATCGATACGATGCGAACCAGTCGAAGTGAAGCGACCAGATCGTTGACGAAATTGAACGTGATCATCGTAACAACCGACAGGGCAACACCAATAATCAACGATGTGCTCTGAGGTTCGAGGAAAACGATCCAACCGAAAGCTGATGGCCAGATCATCATGAGTGTGAAGAACACAGCGCCACAGAAACTTGTGGCTACCAACAACCGGCGGACAAATCGCCCGAGCTGACCCTGTAAACGATAATGTTCGACGAACCGCGGCAGCGAGCCTGGCAAACCGAACAACATCATCGGTGTCACCAACGTGATAAAACCTTGCGCCATCGCCCACTGGCCCAACACCGAGTCGTCAAGTAGACGACAGAACCAAACGCCGCGAACAAATCCCACGCCTCGCTGGACGATCGTCAATGCTAACATCACGGCCACTCCCGTGAGTAACGAGTCGGCGCGAAATCCAGGGCGTATGATGCGGGTGTTGGACACAACGAATCGCAGGGTCAGTTTGTTGAACATGTACACTCGTGCAAATGTGCCTTGCACTACCACGTCAAGTAGCCCAGGCCTTCCCTAGTCGGAGGAAAAGTGCATGCTCAGAGACAACTATGCCGACGATGCTAGTTGTGCGGCTTGAAAGGGGGGCGGGCAGAAGTATGAAAAAGTGCTACGATCTGCAGGAGCCTGTGAATGCCAGTGAAGAGCCTGTCCGAAAAGGGGGCTGGCCCTGTGATAACAAGAGGGTCAGCCCCCTTTTCGGATACCTAACTAATACCTTTGCGAAAGTGTGCTGCACGAACATGAATGACGGAAAAGTACGTGGAAAGATCCACCTCATCGAAGAAACGAAAACATTTGGCAGCAAGGGATTCCGCAAGCGATTGGTAGTACTTGAACAGGACAAGGGCAGCTTTGTGAACTTCGTGCCAATCGATTTCACTCGTGATGATTGTGACAGTGTCGATGAACTCAGCGAGGGCCAGGAAGTCGAGATTGCTTTCCGATTGAGCGGTCGACGATGGCAGAAAGACTCTGACAGCGAAGTGCGTTTCTTTTTGAATGCCGAAGCCGTTTCGTTCACCGTGGTTGGCGAAGGGACTCCGCCGCGCAGTAGCAGCTCATCCACTGGAAACGCTAACGATGCCTTCGACGAAGCTGGTGACGACGAAGCACCGTTTTAGTCTGTGTGGCGAGTTTACTAGCGTGATTTGTTTATCCGCGTGCCAAGAATGACTCGCTATCGTCGCGTTCGCATCCATCATCAACAGCGAATTACGATGTTGGCGTGCGAATGACAAGATTGCGAATCTCGGTAAAGTCCTCCATCGCAAACCGCACGCCTTCGCGTCCCAGACCGCTGTTCTTGACGCCGCCGTAAGGCATGTTATCCACACGCCACGAGGGAACGTCGCCAATAATGACACCGCCCACTTCTAACTCGTCCCAGGCTTGTTGCATTTTGTACAAATCGCGAGTGAAGACCCCAGCTTGTAAACCAAATTCGCTATCGTTCACCAGCTGCATCGCCTCGTCGAAGGTTTTGTAAGCACTGAGCACCGCGACAGGTCCGAACGCTTCCTTGGTGCAGATGTTCTGATCGCGAGGCACGTGTTCCATTACCGTCGCTTGCAGCATTGCCCCTTCACGTTGGCCACCGCAAAGAATCTTGCCTCCTGCGGTAACTGCTGCGTCGATCCAGTCGCTGAGCCGTTTCGCTTCCTCTTGGCTGATCATCGGCCCAATAAACGTATCCTCATTTTTTGGATCACCGGCCACCAGGCACTTTGTCGCCGCGACAAAACGATCACGTGTTTCATTGTAGATCGACTCGTGGATGAGCACTCGTTGGACACCGATACAAC
The DNA here is from genome assembly GCA_041751935.1 of Pirellulaceae bacterium. Classification (GTDB taxonomy): domain Bacteria; phylum Planctomycetota; class Planctomycetia; order Pirellulales; family Pirellulaceae; genus JBBSJZ01. The sequence continues at coordinate 132,913 of JBGSIA010000100.1, forward strand.
TTTGCCCGGATTGGTAAAAAGCACCGACGATCAATCGTTGAATTGCATCATCCAAGTTGGTGTCGGGTTCGATCACACACGCAGCGTTGCCACCGAGCTCCAGGATGACTTTCTTCTTGCCAGCTTTTGACTTCAGTTTCCAGCCGACGGCGGGTGAACCGGTAAAGCTCAGCAGTTTCAACCGCTCGTCAGTTGTAAACAGATCCGCTGCGTCACGATGACACGGCAGAATCGAAAACGCGCCTGATGGCAGATCCGTTTCTGCGAGGATCTCGCCGATAAGAATGGCTCCCACGGGAGTGCGGCTGGCTGGCTTGAGTACAAACGGGCAGCCGACAGCAATCGCTGGCGCGATCTTGTGTGCCGCCAAGTTGAGCGGAAAGTTGAACGGTGAAATGAATGACAAGGGACCGACGGGTACTCGCTTCCACATCCCGCGATAGCCACGGGCTCGGGACGAGATTTCCAAATTCAGTACTTCGCCGGTTTGGCGTACGGACTCTGCGGCAGCTATGCGGAACGTGTCAATCAAACGCGTGACCTCGCCGCGTGCGTCCTTTATCGGTTTGCCAGCTTCGATGCACAGCGACATTGCCAGTTCATCAAAACGTTGCTCAAACCGCATGACGCAATGTTGCAGCACGTTTTCTCGTTCGTCGGGCGTCATTTGACGCATCGGCTCTGTCGCCCCGCAAGCCTTTTCGATCGCCCAAGAAATCGTGTTCATATCGGCCATCGCAACTCGCGTCGCAAGCTCACCTGTGTACTTGTCGACAACCTCCAAATCCTTGTTCGGCGATTGCGGTTTGTTGGCGAGGTAATATGGATAAGAATTTTGAAGCGATGATTGATTCATATCGCGAAACTCTTTTCTTGAATTACATGGTTCAGGATGCGATCGTTCTCGAAGTAGTCGATACGTGACACCTGATGGGGTGGCGGTTGTGATACGCTACTGAGCTGACCGGTTAGGATACTTTTTTCACGAGCAACATGATGACAGATTTTTTTGAGCGGAGCTTGATCGTTCACGAGCAGTTACGGGGCAAGCTCGGAATCGTCTCGCGTGTGCCCGTGATCACACGTGACGACTTGTCGATCGCCTACACTCCGGGTGTTGCTCGGCCGTGTGAAGTGATCGCTGCCAACCCCAACCGGGCTCGCGACCTGACAATCAAACGCAACAGTGTCGCCATCGTCAGCGATGGATCGGCGGTGCTTGGGTTAGGCAATATTGGTCCGCTCGCGGCGATTCCTGTAATGGAAGGAAAAGCGATATTGTTCAAGGAGTTTGCCGGAATTGATGCTTGGCCGATCTGTTTAGATACGCAAGATTCGCAAGAGATCATCGACACCGTGCGCCGCATTGCACCGGTGTTTGGCGGCATCAACCTGGAGGACATCGCGGCGCCACGTTGTTTTGAGATCGAAAACGCACTGCAGGACCTGGGGATTCCGGTCTTCCATGATGATCAGCACGGAACAGCGATCGTGCTGCTTGCCGCCATGCTCAATGCCTCGAAAGTGATTGATCGAGAGTTGACCGATATGCGAATCGTGATCAATGGTGCGGGAGCAGCCGGGACGGCGATCGCCAGACTGTTGCGTTGTGTTGGACACGATTCAAGTGTCTGTGTCCCGGTCAAGGACGTGATCGTATGTGACACGCGCGGAGCGATTCATCGAGATCGTGAGGACTTGACGTCCGAGAAACGGCAGCTGCTTGGGTACACCAATCGTGATAATCGCTGCGGCAGTGTCCATGAAGTGCTGGCGGGGGCCGATGTGTTTGTCGGTGTCAGCAAAGGCAATTTGCTGACGGCCGATCATATTCGCACGATGAATGATACGGCGATCGTGCTGGCGATGGCGAATCCAACACCAGAGATTATGCCTGACGAAGCTCGCACCGGAGGCGCGGTGGTGATCGGCACCGGTCGCAGTGACTTTCCCAATCAAGTGAACAACGTATTGGTCTTTCCCGGAATCTTTCGCGGGGCACTCGATTGCGGAGCGGCGCGAATCACGGAAGAAATGAAAGTGACGGCGGCTAAGACTCTTGCTGCCTGTGTCGACTATCCGACAGCCGATCGAATACTGCCCGATGCACTGGACCGCACCGTCGCCCCTAGGATCGCGGACGCGGTCGCTCGGATTTGATCGCCGATTCCTTGGGCTGAATTGCTAGTGATTGCCTTGGAACCCTACGGCGTTGCCATCGGTGAATCTCTTTGGCGGCAATGATCATCCGTATCTTTGTCGAACTCTTGGTGATAGGTGATGTAATAATCGATATCCCGCTTTTCCAAGAGGCTAGCGGATATTTTTCCGTATCCCTGCAAAGCGCTGATGATCACCCATATCAAGCATTGCTGTAGCGTTGGCGCAGTGTCGTCGAGGCGTAGCAGGTTCCAAAAAGTCCTTTGGCGGGGCTTTCGCGAATCTTGAACGTTCGCTGGGTTGGCCAGTTCCGGTTCAGCTATATTGATACGCATTCAAACTGTGCGTTGTCCTCCTCAGGAGTTGCGTTTATGTCGCACCAGTCGACTTGGACCTGTCGGTCCACCACCTTTTTTTTCCTTGGAGTCGTAAGTTTAGCCGCGGCTTGTGCCGATGCGGCTGACCCGCAAGCCGAGGCCAAGCGAGTACTCACCGATGCGGGGAAGTCGTCTGGCTTTTTTGTTCATTTGGGCTGTGGCAATGGCGAGCTGACGGAAGCACTGAAACAGAACGACAGTACACACGTTCACGGACTTTCACGTAGCAAGGTGGAAGTTGCGGCGGCAAGAAATCGCTGGGGCGCGGACTCGAAGTACGGTGACCTCGCGGCGGACATGCTTTCCGGAAGTGAGCTGCCCTATGTGGATAACCTCGTCAACTTGCTTGTCGTCGAGACGTTGGACGTGCCAATGGACGAGGTCACTCGGGTGTTGACTCCCGGTGGTGTCGCCATGATCCGCAGTGCGAGCGGCTGGGACAAGATCGTCAAACCTTGGCCGGATACGATTGATGAGTGGTCACACTACTTGCATGATGCATCGGGGAACTCGGTGGCACACGACTCCGAAGTCGGTCCACCGCGTCACTTGCAGTGGGTCGGCAGTCCACGATGGTCACGGCACCACGACCGCATGGCCAGCATGAGCGCATTGGTTTCAACCGCCGGTCGCATGTTCTACATCATGGACGAGGGAAGTCGGATCTCGATTCAGTTGCCGCCAAAGTGGAAACTAATCTCGCGAGACGCCTTCAATGGAAGTGTGCTGTGGAAGCGTGATATCCAGTCTTGGCAATCGCACTTGTGGCCACTCAAGAGCGGTCCGACTCAGCTATCAAGGCGACTGGTTTCCACCGATGACACGGTTTATGTGACGCTGTCGATCAACGATCCGTTGTCGGCCCTGGATGCCGCGACTGGCGAAACCATTCGAACTTACGAGGGTACCGATGCGACGGAGGAAGTGATCACGACCGGTGGTATACTGTTCTTGGTCGTTCGTAAAGGCGAGGCAGAGCTTGAGAAGTACGCTCCCGTCAATGCGACCGTTGGCGATCAAGCACTCGTTGGCAAGGACTACTTTTGGAATGAAGAACCTCGCGTGTTGATGGCCGTCGACGCGAAAACCGGCGAGAAACTGTGGACGAAACAAACCACGATTTCACCGCTCACCTTGGCCGCTGACTCTTCGCAAATTTACTACCATGACGGAACACGAGTTGTCGCGGTGGACCAACGGACGGGTAATCCAGCGTGGCAAACAGAGCCCGTTTCACGTCGGCAATCGTTTACGTTCAACTTTGGCCCCCGCTTGGTCATATACGATGGCGTCGTATTGTTCTCCGGCGGCGATGGCAAGATGATCAGTCTGGATGCCAAGAGCGGCGTCGAGTTGTGGAACAGTAGTTTTCCAAACTCGGGGTATCAGTCACCACAGGATTTGATGGTAGTCAACGGCTTGGTGTGGTTGGCACCGCTGACTCAAGGCAAAGATTCGGGCGTTTACACGGGTCGAGACCCGAAGACGGGCGAAGTCAAAAAGTCGTTCGCGCCAGACATTGAAACCTATTGGTTCCACCACCGCTGTTATATCGCTAAGGGAACCGACAAGTTTTTGATGCCATCGCGAACAGGAGTCGAGTTTGTCGATCCGAATCAAGAGCACTGGGAGATTCATCATTGGGTCCGCGGTGGTTGCTTGTATGGAGTGATGCCGTGCAATGGTTTAACGTACACGCCACCACATGATTGCGCGTGTTACCCCGAAGCAAAACTGTTCGGCTTCAATGCGCTTGCTCCCGCAGCACCGACGCGTCCTGTGCCGGGACAGATCCCTGAACAAGGTCGGCTGGAGAAAGGCCCGGCGTACAACATCCCGTTAGCCGACGTGAGTGAGACGTCCACGGGTGATTGGCCAACCTATCGACACGACGCCCAGCGAAGTGGAGCGGCGACTCAACCTGTCGGCTCCAAGGTGCAAGCTCAATGGACTACGAAACTCGGTGGACGGTTGACACCGCCGGTGATCGCCGGTGGGCTGGTTTACGTTGCCCAGACCGACACGCATACGTTATTGGCCTTGGATGAAACGACGGGAGATCGTCGCTGGCACTTTACCGCTGGTGGACGCATCGACTCGCCACCAACGGTCCATCGAGGGCGTATTGTTTTCGGATGCGTGGATGGTTGGCTGTATTGTTTGTCAGCGGACGATGGCCAGCTTGTGTGGAAGTATCGCGTTGCGCCGCTAGATCGCCGCACGATGGCGTATGAGCAACTGGAGTCACTGTGGCCCGTTCATGGGACGGCTTTGATTCACAACGAACAAGTTTACGCCGTGGCTGGCCGCTCGATTTTTCTCGACGGCGGTTTGCGTTTGGTGCGGTTGGACTTGGCCACAGGAAAAAAACTTTCCGAGACGATCATGGACGAGAAGAATCCCGAGACAGGAAACAACATCCAAGAGAAACTGCAAACTCTGCAGATGCCCGTCGGCTTACCGGACATTCTTTCCTGCGATGGCAAACACATTTTCATGAAGAGCCAGAAGTTTGATTTAGAAGGGAACCGTTTGGAAATTGGCCCGAACTCCGGTGAGTTTGCCAAGCAAGTGGAAAAACAACGCGGTGAGGATGCACATATCTTTGCACCGATGGGATACCTCGACGATTCGTGGTTCCACCGGTCGTATTGGGTACTCGGGCAAAGCTTCGCCGGCGGACACGGTGGGTACTATCAAGCCGGTAAGGTCGCGCCTTCAGGCAGGTTGTTGGTCAATGGTAATGGCTACGTGTTTGGCTATGGCCGTAAACCGCAGTACTTGCGTTGGACCACGACGCTGGAGCACCAGTTGTTTGCTGCCGAACCGGAACCGCCAGAAATCCCTAAAACGATCGCCAAACCCCAAGCCGACGCGGGTGTGCAATACGCTGGCTTCCCCAAGACGCCATCATTGGATCCCACAGCTAAACCGATCACTGTCGAAGCGTGGATCACCACGACACAACCCAACGGTATCGTGCTGGCACGTGGTGGTCCCTCGGAAGGATTTTCGCTGGAGATTGAAGGCGGTAAACCAAGCTTTCACGTTCGCGCTGGCGGCACGCTTAAGAGTGCAACCGGTTCCCAGCGGGTTGTGGGTGGCTGGCATCACTTAGTGGGCGTATTGCAGCAAGACAGTTCGATGCAACTGTACGTTGATGGTGAACTCGTTGGTGAAGCCAGGGCGGCTGGATTGATTAGCAAGGACCCGGCACAGTCGTTGGAGATCGGCACAGACTTGGGTGGCAATGTCGGACCGGGAACAGGGACACTGGGATTCACCGGCATCATTGACGAAGTGCGATTATATTTCTTGGCAGCCAATGCAAAGCAAGTTCGTGAACGATTTACCGATGGTTCGGAAATAAGCAGCGAGGCTGTGATAGCCATCGGTTTCGATGACGGATCGGCACGCGACCTGAGTGTGCATGCGAACAACGGCACTTTGGAAGGCGGTGTTCGTGTCGATGGCAAGTTTGGTGGTGCAGTTCAGTTTTCTCAGCGATCTGCGGGCGGTGGCCGGAAACGCAATAACAACAACTCGCAAGCGGGGTCGAGCTTGGTCAAACCCAAGTGGGCCAAAGACGTGCCAATCTATGTGCGCTCGATGGTTTTGGCTGGAGAAAACTTGTTTATTGCTGGGCCACCGGACATCATCGACGAAGAAGAAACCTTCGAGAAGCTGACCGAGAAAGATCCTGAAGTGCAAAAGTTGCTCGACGAACAGGACGCGGTTCTCGAAGGCAGTACCGGCGGACTGCTGTTCGCAGTCAACATGCACACCGGCGAAGTCCAACAGCGAGTGGTACTGGATGAGCTGCCCACTTGGGATGGCTTATCCAGTGCGAACGGCAAGTTGTTCATATCGACGCTTGGTGGTAGCGTGGTTTGTTTTGGTGAGTAGCCAATGTCAGCCAGTCCACTAGGTGACTCGCTGTGGTTCATTACTTTCACGCTACAAGAGTTTCAGAATTTGACAAAGAGACTTTCGTTCGTAATCAGCTTGGTGCTGTTTGCCGTTACGATGGCTGCGGCATGCAATATACCCGTGTTTCGCTTTGCACTCGAACGTTGGAAACCCGATGAGTGCGAGGCGATCGTGTTGTATCGAGGTTCCCTCTCGCCAGCTCAGGAGGCGGTTGTCCAGCAACTCGAAACGGCGGCGACGCAGCAGGGTGGTACATCGAATCTACGAGTTGAACGACGTGACCTGGATTCACAACCAGCAGGCGATGTCGCTGTAAAGGATGTCGCTGTCAATATCAACTCGTCTCTGCCCAATGTCGTCGTTCGTTCGCGTACCAGTCGTGGCACCACCGTAACGCACTGGTCGCGCCCACTCGATGAGGCTACCGTTTCCAAGCTGTTGCGATCACCGGCTCGTCAGGAATTGGCAAAGCGTTTACTGCGCGGCGATAGCGTCGTGTGGTTGCTACTTAAATCGGCTGATGACAGTAAAAACGCTCAAGCAACAACAATGTTACGCTCAAGTTTCAAGGACTTAGAAACTCAAATGCAATTGCCCGATGGAATCGGGTTGCCAGGAAGCGAATTGTTTAGTGACGTGCCGTTATTGATACAATTCAGTTTACTGGAAATAGAGCCTAACGATCCTGAGGAACCGTTTCTGCTCAGTATGATTAGTAGTTTGAAGCCAGACGCGGTGGCTGGCGTTGAACCGATTCTCGTTCCGGTTTTTGGTCGTGGACGAGCATTGGAAGTAATACCGCTCCGTGATGCCAGCGCGACGCTGGTGAAGGACTTAACACAGTTCTTGGGCGCGGCTTGTTCGTGTCAGGTCAAGCAGCAGAATCCTGGGTTCGACTTATTGCTGAGCGTCGACTGGAACAAAGAATTGTACGGTGAGGAGGGACTGGTACCGCCAGATTCGATCGGCAATGGCAATCCCGAAAGTCGACCAGTACTGTTAACCATTCCTCGTGGAAGAAAGTGACTCTCGTGAACCGCACTTCTTGGCTCCTTGGCGGCTCGCTTGTCTTGATGTTGGGTGTTTTCGTTGCATTAACAAGGACTGAGTCGGCTTCGCGCTCAACCCCGCCAAGTGACTCGTCTGCGAGTGATTCGCCGACGTCCCCTCAAGCATCGATCGTATTGTTTTGCGCAGCGAGTAATCGCGCGGTGATGGAAGCGATCCGCGAAGATTACGAACAAGAATTCAATCGAAGTGTGCAAATTCAATATGGTGCTTCACAAACGTTGTTGTCCTCAATGAAAGTCAGCGGTGCCGGTGATTTGTTCTTGCCAGCCGATGACAGCTACCTCGAGCTTGCGAAAAACGAGGGACTTGTTGCCGAAGTTTTTCCATTAGCGAAGATGAAGGCTGTGGTTGCTGTTCCGCGAAGTAACCCCAAGTCGATTCATTCTTTCGAGGACTTGCTGCGAGACGACGTGAAACTTGTACAAGCTAGCCCGGATGCTGCAGCTATCGGAAAAATAACTCGCGACAGACTGAGCGAAATCGGTTTGTGGGAACAACTGAAGGCGCACACAGAAGCGTACCGCACGACGGTGCCGGAAACAGCCAATGATCTCGTTGCGGGTGCTGCAGATGCAGCGATCGTCTACGACGCGGTCTTGCACACGTACCCAGACCTCGAGGCGGTTGAACTTAAAGAGCTTGCGAACATGTCCTCGCTTGTTGCGGTCGGAGTGATGTCCTCCTGCAAACAACCGCAAGCCGCGTTACATTTCGCACGATATGCGTCGGCCAGAGATCGCGGACAAATACAATATTCCAAGCACGGTTTCAGCACGATGCCGGGCGATTTATGGAGCGACGTTCCGGAACTGTCGTTCTTTGCTGGCTCCATGTTACGACCAGCAATCGAAGACACGATCGTTGAATTTGAACAGCGTGAGGGTGTACGTGTCTCACGCGTTTATAACGGCTGTGGCATCTTAGTCGCCCAAATGAAAACGGGACAGCAACCCGATGTTTACTTCGCTTGTGACACAGAGTTCATGAGCCAAGTACCGGATTTGTTTCCTGAACCGATCAACGTTTCGCAGAATGAATTGGTGATTTTAGTTCAGAAAGGAAACCCGCATCAGCTTGCGTCCCTACGAGACCTCGGACGGGAAGGCCTGCGAGTCGGCATCGGACACGAGAAACAGTGTGCTATGGGTTGGTTGACGCAGAACACCTTTCGCGAAGGTGGTGTGCAAACCGAAGTCATGAAGAACGTTACCGTACAAACACCGACCGGTGACATGTTGGTCAACCAATTGTTAACCGGGTCACTCGATGCGGCAGTTGTGTATCTGAGCAACGCCGCAGGCGCCGGTGAAAAACTCGACGCGATCCAGATCCAGGGATTAGAGTGCAGCGTCGCGATTCAGCCGTTTGCGATTTCGCCAAAATCACCCAACGCTCAAACGGCGAGTCGACTGTTCAATCGAATCACGGCGGTGAAATCTCAAGAGAATTTCCTGGCGGAGGGTTTTCGCTGGAGTCTCGGAGTGGATACTACGACCAAATCGATGCAGCCGGTACAGCAAGCCAATCAATCGGCAAAGAAAGAATAGCATCGCAGATAGTTTGACTGTCCAACCCAGAAGAGGTGACGGTTCGGTTTCGTCGATCAAATCGTTCACGACGATTGGTCTTGTTAGTTTGGATTTGCTGGCCAAAAACTCATCGAACTTGGCCAAAAACGTCGCAACCACTCTGTGGGGGGTGGCGTATTTGTTCCGCCTAGATAAAACTGGCGGGCTGGATAATTTAGTCCGCCAGTTGGGCGGAAAAATCCGTTTTTTGTCCTTCGATTACTGAAGTTCTCGCGAAGATCGCGGGTGGCAAAAAGTGGTTTCTCAACTTAGCAGTCGTCGTGATTGTGGTGTGAAGGCGAGCGCTTTGGTTGAGTGTCGATTTTGCAGAACAGGGCGAGTTGGCTCCAGTTCTGTACACCTTTCATCCCACAATCCGTCAAGGCCCTCAGCATGAACGACTTAGTCAGTTTGCGTCGCAAGTCCAAGAAAAATCAACGTCGTCGGTTGCTATTTGAGTCACTCGAGCATCGACGCGTGCTGCACGCTCCGGGAACCCCAGTATTGGAACTGGAGGTCGCCCACGGCGTAGTCGCCAGCGGTGGATTTGTATCGCAATGGTCTGACCAATCTGCTGGTGGGAATCACGTTGTGGCTGTGGGAGCGATGCAACCTACATTTGGGATCGCCAAGACGCCGAGCAACCTGGATGCAATTAGCTTTGATGGAATTGACGACCGACTGATACGCACCTTGTCCAGTGGTCCGTTGACGGGATTGCCTGCGGGCAATGCGGCTCGCAGCATGTTCATCGTGGCACAGTTCCATGATGCCAACGCATGGGGTGGCGTCAGCTACGGCGCTGGTGCAACCAATCAAACGTTTGGGATCGGTGTAGCAAGTTCCACGGCCAATGAGGGCAGAGAAGTATTGACCGGTTGGGGTGCAGCCAATGACTTGATATCGACGGAACTTGGTTACACGCCGCCTGCTGGGCCAACCACGGGTTGGAAATTGTTGACTGCCGTTTTCGATTCCAATGTGGCGACGTTGTATTCTAACGGCTCGCAAATCGCGACGTGGAATCACACGTACAACACCAACACAACGAACGCCAATCTGCTCGGTGGATTGGCAACTTCACGTCTCGTGTTGGGACAAGAAATCAAAGAGCTGGGCAATATCAAAATGGATGTTGCGGCCGTGCTGCTCTACAACAGCGCCGTTACGCCAACGTTTCAAGCTCAAGTCGAAAACTATTTGACCGAAGAATACCTTGCCGTTGATTTGTTACCCGATGCAGTAAACGATGCGACGATGGCCCAGACGGGTACGCCATTGCAAATTGCTAAAGCGACTTTGCTGTCGAACGACAGTCTTGGAAATGAGCCAACAATCATCATTGACTTCGATTCCGCGACCGCGCAGGGTGGTGCGGTTGTCGAAAACGAGGTGTTCTTCACCTACACTCCACCATCGCCGACCTTCCAAGGATTAGACACGTTCACCTACACGATCATGGACGATGATGGCGATATAGATACTGCAACGGTCACCGTCAATGTAACGTCCAGTGGCTTGGCTCCAGATGCGGTGGACGACTCAGTGTTTGGGTTGCAAGACACCGACGAACCGATTTTCCCTGCGTTCTTACTGGCCAATGATACGTTGGGAAACCAGCCGACAACGATCACGTCGGTGAGCGCAACTTCGGCACAGGGTGGTACGATTGCGTTCAATTCCGGCTCCGGTGCCTACATCTATTCTCCACCTACGGGTTTTAGTGGCGTCGACACGTTCACATACACGATCACCGATAACCTGTCGCTATCTGATACAGCGACGGTCAGTGTCACGGTCGGTGTCGCGTTCTCAGATGAATTGGTGGTGTCGGGATTCAATCGTCCCCTGTCGCTGACAAACTTGCCCGATGGCCGCATGTTGCTCTTAGAACAGGGTGGGCAAATTAAGATCGTGGACCCGTCGGCGGCGGTACCAACGACGAGCCTGTATATGACCGTGCCGAATGTGCAGAGCACACAAGAACGTGGCCTCACCGATATCGTGCTTGATCCTGACTTTGAGACCAACGGTTATTTTTACGTTTATTACGCTTCATCGACCACGATGAAGATTCGCTTGTCACGGTTTACGCACGACTTCAATACAAGTACCGGAATTCCAGGTTCGGAAGTTGTTCTTTGGCAAGACCCCGAAGCATTCAATTTGACCCAGTTCTGCTGTCACTACGGTGGCGGGTTGGATATTGGTCCGGACGACAAGCTGTACTTGACAATTGGGGATAAGTGGAAAGTTCCGGCAACCTCGCAAGACTTGACTAAAGCTGGCGGCAAGATTCTGCGTTTGAATCTGGACGGAACGATCCCTGCGGATAATCCGTTTCTAAATAGTGGGCCAGGAGTGTTACCTGAAATCTGGGCGTATGGCTTGCGAAACCCGTTCCGCGCAAACTGGGATAACACGGGGAATCCTGCGACAAGCCGCTTTTTTATCGGTGACGTCGGCGGCAACATTCAAGGGACCGCCCGGGAAGAGCTTAACATCGGTGTTGCCGGGGCAAACTATGGCTGGCACCTTGTCGAAGGCGTCCAGAACAATCCGGCTTATGAAGACCCAATATTTGATTATGGACATACCGGAACAACTCCTAACGGCGGGGCGATCGCTGGCGGTTTGGTGTATCGAGGTAACCTTTATCCCAGCGAGTTCGACGGCGCGTACTTCTTTGGTGATTATGTCAACGGATGGATTCATTACTTAAAGTTTGACTCTTTAGGTAATGTGATCGATGCCAATCCGAACACGTCCGAACTGGATGCCTTCGAATTCTCCGAATCTCCGATTGCCCCGGTTGCTTTCGAAGTCGGAGCTGACGGCGCTTTGTACTACCTGGATTATTTCATGGAACAGTTACATCGCATAACCTACAACGTCGGCAATCAAGCGCCGGTAATTACAACGGCTTCGGCTGTCCCCACTACAGGAATCTCGCCACTTGCGGTTACTTTCACAGGTGCAGCGACAGATGCCGAGGACGATCCGCTAGCGTATACCTGGGTATTTGGTGACGGAACCCAAGCACCGGGACCGAACGCGACGCACACCTACCTGACGAATGGTCCCTACACAGCGACGCTACAAGTTTCTGATGGTTTTCAAACCACTGTTTCCGCTCCGATTGCGATTGCCGTGGGGAATGCTCCGGTCATCCAAAGCGTTTCACCGGCCGATGGATCGCTTTTCCGAGCGGGCGACACTTTAACCCTTTCCGCTGTGGTAACCGATGTCGATGGCCCGATCACCGGAAGCAGCTACGATTGGACCGTGAGGTTCGTTCATAACGCGCACACGCACCCGGTATTCGACAATGTTCCCGGCACGACGTTGCCGTTCAATATCCCACTCACGGGACACGATTTCTCCGACCTCACGGGCTTTGAAATCGAACTTAAGATCACCGATAGCCATGGGCTTACCGACACAGAAATATTCCGTATCTATCCCGAGAAAGTCGACGTTGATATCAACACCGATTTCCCCGGCGTTCTGACTTACACGCTGGATGGTGTTCCGCGAACGGGCGACTTTGTTCTCGATACGGCAATTAACTTTCAACACACGTTAAGTGTCCCGACGGTCGTCTACCACAATGGTGGTCAATACAGTTTCGTGAAATGGTCGAACAACTCGACCAATCCCGACCTGACATTTACCGTGCCGGATATGAACACGAACTTGACCGCCGAGTACAACTTTGATGGCAGTCCAACGCTGATCAATCAAGGCTTGGTGATGCGATTGGATGCCGAGTCGGGAGTGACCACCACGGGCTCGACAGTTACTGGTTGGAATGACTTTTCAGGTTTGGGTAACAATCTCACATCGCTCGGAGATCCGCAACTGATAACCGACGGGCTCAACGGACGTGATGTGATCGAGTTCGATGGCGTTGGTGATCGACTCCAAGGCGTCGTATCGACACTCGGTGGACTACCTGGTGGAGCGAATGACCGATCTGTGTTCATGGTCGCTAGATACGATAGCAACGGTTACGGCGGATTTGCCTACGGTTCACCCACGTCCAACCGGACATTCGGTACCGTTGTCGCCCCCAATGGTAACCTCATGGTCCAGGGCTGGGGTGCAGCCAACGACTTCGACAGTGGTGATGATGGAACAGGCGAAGGGTGGCTGATTCAAGAAGTGGTGCTAACTGCGAATCAGTTGCGTCACTACCGCGATGGCGTCGAGATCGATTCTCGCACGCATACCTTTAACACCAACGTGGGCGCTGGTTCAGTGATCATGCTGGGAGCCGAAATTGATGGTAATCCGACTCTCGACATGAGTGTTGCCGAAGTGCTGGTTTACAATCGCGCACTGAACACAAGCGAGCGTCAACAAGTCGAAGCCTACCTACATGCAAAATACTTCAACGTCAACCTCGACCCAATTGCCGTTGATGATGTCATTGACGTCGCGGCGGACGATGTTGCCAACGGCAACTTGTTGAATGCGAATCCATCATCATGGGTTTGGAACGTTCCTGTGATCAGCGAAGATCAGGTCAATAACAGTATGGCCATGCCGCCCGGTGACGGGTCCACCGACAGCCCTGCGACTGGTTGGGCAACGGTTGAAGTTAAACGCAACCCTGACTTCATACTTGGGAACACAAGCGACCCCGATGAAGAGTACCTCATTTCGGTCACATTGAATTGGAACGGGTTACAGGGTGACCTGACCAAGGTGCATATCCATGGTTGGTTAACTGCGAACGGAGATCCAGTCGGCCCTGGCAATAGCTCGCCGACGCATATGTATGAGATCCCAGGATTGGAAGATGAAACTGCAACGATAGCGTCGGGCGTTAATCGCCGGTCGGATACTCTCGTTGTGACAGACGCATTCCTACCTCACACGCATCCATTTGACAATCATGCTGGATACATCAGCCCGCGTCAAATCATCGACGAGTTTGCGGCTGGACGCGCCTACTTTAACCTTCACACAACTGTCCACTCGATGGGCGAAATTCGTGGCAACTTTCCGGAAATAACGGTCGCGGATTTCGACCCGAACAACGACTCACTTTCGGTTTCGCAGGTCAACGGCAACCCGGCCTCTGTTGGCAACCAGATTGCGATTCCGTCTGGTGCGCTATTGACGGTGAACGCCAACGGCACGTTCGTCTACGATCCCAACGGTCAGTTCGATACCTTACCAGTAGGCCAGACGGCCAACGATTCGTTCACGTACACGATCAGCGATGGATTGGGTGGCATTGATACGGCAACAGCGTCGGTCAATGTGCTCGGAAAATTCGTTGCTAGCACTGGTCCCAAGTTGCAGACGGGTGTTGTGACGGCGGACACGACTGGCTGGACAACGATTACTCTGCCCCAATCCTACAACGATATGGTCGTCGTCACCACTCTGGCAACGACGAGCGCTAACATGTCCGTTGCCACACGTGTTCGCAACGTCACGGCAAACTCGTTCGAAGTCATGGTGCAGCGGACCGGAACCCTCGGCGGCTCGACGCCTGTATCTGTTCCAGTTCACTACACCGTTGTCGAAGCCGGCGTCTACACACTGGCACAACACGGTGTAAAGATGGAAGCACTCAAGGTGAACTCCAATGTCACCGATGCGAAAGGCTCCTATGTCGGTCAAAACTTGACGTCATCGCTTTCTAACTCTTACACCAATCCGGTTGTCGTCGGACAAGTGATGAGTTCCAACGACGCTGATTGGTCGTCGTTCTGGTCCCGTGGAGCAACAGCCAACGTTCCAGCAAGTGCCACCAATATTTGGGTGGGTAAGCAAGTCGGTTCAGATCCTGATACGACTCGCGCCAACGAACAGCTTGGTGTGATCGTGATCGAACAAGGTAACGGTTCGATTGGCGGAGTCAGCTACAGTGCCGCATTGGGCGCCAAAACGGTCGACGGTGTTGCCAACAATGGCAATAACTATGCCTTGTCACTGGTAGATCCAACGGTTGCCGTTGCCAGTATCAGCGGCATGATCGGCAGTGACGGTGGCTGGGCGGTGCTGCACGGCGCCA
This sequence comes from Pirellulaceae bacterium, assembly GCA_041751935.1. GTDB lineage: Bacteria > Planctomycetota > Planctomycetia > Pirellulales > Pirellulaceae > JBBSJZ01. The sequence continues at coordinate 148,050 of JBGSIA010000100.1, forward strand.
ATCCACTGACAACGCAAATTGACCTGGCGATCGAAGAAGATCAAGAGCAAGACTTTGAACGCGGTCATAACAACGAACAAGTCGCCTATTTGGTGTTTGGCGCCAGTTCGAGTTCGAATCAGGACCCCACTGCTAACGATGACGGTGGCATCGGCTTCGCCACCACGATCGACAGTTCGTTTACGACGTCGAGTGTGTTGGCGAACGACACCGATCCGGACTCTGGCGATACGCTCTCGGTGCTCAGCATCAACGTGACGGGCACCTTGGGAACGGTCACCAACAATAATGACGGAACATTTGGGTATAACCCCAGCGGCCAGTTCAACTCGTTGCCGCCCGGTCAAAGCACGACGGACACCTTCACTTACATGGTGAGCGATGGAAATGGCGGCTCTGATGTCGGCACGGTTACGATCGCTATCTCGAATCCTGCAGTGGCTTCTGGACCGAAGTTGCAATCGGGTATTGCTAGCGTTACGACTGGCGTGTGGACGACAGTCACGTTGCCTCAGTCTTATTCAGACATGGTCGTCGTAACCACGCCGGTAACGACTAAAACGAATGCTTCCGTGACCACTCGAATCCGTAACGCGACTGGCAATAGCTTTGAGGTGATGTTGCAACATGCTGGCACGCTAGGTGGAAGTTCTAGTCTCACGTTGCCGGTTCACTACACGGTTGTCGAAGCCGGTGTGTATACCGTGGCTAACGATGGAGTGAAGATGGAAGCGGTAAAAACTCTGTCCACAGTTACTGATCGCAAAGGTTCCTACGTAGGACAAAACCAAACGTCGGCGCTAGGCAACACTTACACCAATCCCGTGGTCATTGGTCAAGTGATGAGCTTCAATGACCCCGCTTGGTCGGTGTTCTGGTCACGTGGGACAACCGAATTCGATCCAGCCAGCGGTGCAGCGATCTGGACCGGAAAACACGTGGGCTCTGACCCCGCCACGGCTCGCGCGAATGAACAGATTGGCTTCATTGTGATTGAGCAGGGAAGCGGCACCATCGGCGGTTTCAGTTACAGTGCGGCATTGGGTGGCAACTCCATCGACGGAGTGTTCAACAACGGCAACAGTTATCCGCTGACAATTTCCAATCCGACATCGGCGATTGCCAGCCAAAGCGGAATGCACGGTTCGGACGGCGGCTGGGCAGTTTTGTACGGCGCGCAACCGATTGACGGCCAACTCTCGCTGGCGATTGAGGAAGATCAAGCTCAGGACTTTGAACGTTCGCATTCCAATGAGCAAGTTGCCTACATTTTGTTCCATGAATTGACTCCACCTGGCGGATTGCCATTGATGAGTGCAGCGCCGTTAGCCTCGCGTGTGGTCCAAGCAACCGAGTTAACTTTGCCGTTAGACGGTTTGCAGCTCGCTGATGCGAGTGGCAATAACACGTTAATGATCACCGGAATCGAAGGCCTTATCGATTTAGCTGACTCGACGATTGAACTACGAGGTTTTAATCGCATCGATTTGTCTAGCGAAGAAATCAGTACGCTGTCCCTCGATGCATCTGTGGTGTCGCGACTTGCCGCAGCAACGAAGTCAATTGACGTTGTTGCTGGTGATGGCGACCAACTTGTCATTCGCGACGCTGCGAACTGGCGATTGGTTGATCCCGTGCTGGTGGATGGCCAGTTCTTGTTAACTGCCAGATCGATACTCGGTGGAGATGAAACCATTCGCGCCTCTTTGGCGAACCAGTGGCGCAACTTCCTCCACGCCGGTGATGTCGACAACAGCGGTGACATCACCGCTGGAGACGCTCTGGAAATCGTTCATGAGTTGAATCAACGTCGATTCTCGAACGCGGTAACAAGCGAGTTAGTGGCCCCGCAAAATGTTATTCAG